>JBFFEB010000030.1:0-38964 GCA_041559075.1 Woeseiaceae bacterium
CCTGAGTCTCTATGACGATCCGGACCTGCGACGATCCATGGGTGCTCGCGGCAGGGAGTTCTCCCACGATTTCACGGCCGAAGCGATGGCGCAACGATATCTGGAGCTGTACACGCAGGCGACGGAAAAAGAGTAACTACTTCTATACCCGCGTACGGCCGCGCATCAACCAATTTGCGAGCGCGATCGGCATCGAGCGCAAGCGCGCAGTGACGCTGCCGCCGGACTTCGACGAGCTGACGACGAGGATCTCCAACACGGTTGACCCGCACACGATGACCAGCCCCGAAGAGTTGGCAGCTTTGGTGGAGGCGGTTCGTGACGTTCACGCGAACGACATTCCGGGCGACTTTGTCGAATGCGGCGTGGGGCGCGTCGATTCCGACCGCCGGATGATACTCAAAGGCTGATCATGTAACAGCTGTTCAGTCGGCCTGTTCGTCCTTGCCGGCAGAGCTGCGATCAAACGCCTTGATGTTCTCGTCCACGGACCGCAGGTGCAGGTCGCGCTGCGGGAACGGAATCTCGATGCCGTTTTTGCGCAACGCATTGAGTATCTCCTCGTGCACGGCATGCGTCAGCGGCAAGCGGTCCGCCAGTTCTCTCGAGTAAACGTTTAGCCTGAAGTTGAGCGAGCTGTCGCCGAAGCCCACGAAGTAGGCTTTTGGCGGCGGGTCGTCAAGTACGAGGGGCATTGATAGCAGGGTTTCCTCTATAACTCGATGCGCGAGTTGCACATCGGAGCCGTAAGAGACGCCGACCGTTAACACTACGCGGGTGATCGGGTCCGACAGCGTCCAGTTGATGACCTGCTCGGTGATGAAGGACTTGTTCGGGACGATGATCTCCTTGCGATCCCAGTCGGTGATCGTCGTCGCGCGAATGCGAATGCGGGAGACGGTGCCCGTAAGCTCTCCTACCGTGACCGTGTCTCCGACGCGCACGGGTCTTTCGAACAGGATGACCAGGCCGGATACGAAGTTGGCGACGATTTCCTGCAGACCGAAGCCGAGGCCGACACTGAGTGCCGCGACCAGCCATTGGATCTGCGACCACTGCCAGCCCACGATGCCGAGAACCACGATAGTGCCGACCGTAATAACGACATATCTCAGCAGTGTATTGATCGCGTAGCGACTGCCCGGCAGAAGCGCCATTCGCTGTAGCACTGCGATCTCCATCAAGCCAGGCAGGTTCTTCGACGCGATTGCAGTGACCCCGGCAATCACGATCGCCAACAGCAGGTCGGCAAGCGTCACCGGTACGATGGCCTCTTCGCCATCGATCGTAGTCGTCTGAGACCACAGGGACACCTGGTCGAGGACGCCGAGCGCGGGCACGACTTCAGACCATATGCCCCAAGCAGCAAGCGCACCGACGAAGAACAGGCCGGCGTTGAGCAGGCGTGTCGATTGCTGGTCCACCGCGTCGAGATCGAGCGGTTTGCTCTCTATGGCGGGCGCTACGGATTCCGCATCCTCATCGCCTGCTGCCTCGCGCGCTTCGCGTTCATCGATCGCCATCTGCCAGGCGATCTTCTGTTTCGTAAGCGCCAGCCACCGGGTGATGACGAGGTTGACCACGATAATGGTGAGAACGAGCCAGAAGGTATCGATGAGACGGCCGGTCAGCGTTGCGGCGGTATAGAGATAGCCAACCAGCGCTGCCAATGCGAGCAGCAACGGGCCGCCGGCGCCCAGCACGTACCAGACCCAGCGCAAACGGCTGCTCCATTGGGCATGCCGCGATGCATAGTAGCTGGCTGCGACACCACGCGCCGGGTGGAGCAGTGCATGGATGACGCCGCTGATAATGACCATCACGATCACGAACGCCACGCGGCCCAGGCTCTCACGGTATTCGGGAAGCGATGAGCCGTACGAGAGTACCGCCGCGAATACGATCGGCACGCCGACAACAGTCAGCCGGTCCAGTTGTCTGCGAATGATCGGAAGCCGGTCTCTGCCCCAACGGAAATGGACCTGAAGCACGCCGTCCTTTGCACACAGGATCCTGAACAATAACGTGTTATAGAGAAACGGCGCAGTCGCGCTCAATGCCTGGGCAACCGCGGCCGTGAAGTCCGAATGGGACGGGCTGCGAGTCAAGGCCCAGGCGACGACCGCAAGCAGGACGGGAATGGGCAATGCGCGCAACGCCGAAATCAGAAGCGCTTGCAGCGTCAGCCAGATACTGTCGGTCGACAAGCGCCCGACCTTGCTGGTCACTTCCTTAAATCGCCGGGCCAGCACGCGGCGCGGCAGAAACACGATCGCAAGCAAAAACAATGCCGCGACCATGCTGAAGGGGCTGTATCTGAAGGAATCGGCGAGGTTACCGAGAGTTTCCACCCAGGACGTGGGTGACGTGACCCAGACAATTGCAGGGGCAAGATTGCGGATGTCCTGCAGCCAGAATACCGAAGCGCTCGGAATCCAGAGGAGATGCTGGTCGAGGAACTGCTTGTACTCCTCCGCCACGTCCAGGAGGCGCCGTTGGGCGACATCGAGGTCGCCGAGCGCGCGGATATAGCTCGTGTAGGTGGCCGCCACCTGGCCGAGCAGGTCACGTCGGCTCCTTAGCAGGGACTCGACCTCTTCACGTATGGACTGCAGCTCGTCCGCGTCGGAGACGTCCTCTCTCGCCGCCGTCATCGCCTCTTCCACGCGGTTCTCGAAGGCCGTCAGGTCGCGGCGCTGCTCCTCGATTCGTACCTGGGCGAGCCCGATCTGCGAGAGGATCTGACGTCTCGCGCGAACCTCGGCCCGGTACTGGGAGACCTGCGGCAGGCTACGGCGTTCCTCGACGAAGAGCCGCCCGATGGCCTGGGTAACGCCACCAACCTCGAGTCGTTGCCTGGAGCGTGCCAGGTTTTGCTCGATATCGCGGGCCTGTTCCTCGATGTTCGACAGGTCGCTTGTGACACGTTCGATGTCAGCGGCTACCGCGGGTAGCTCGCGGGTCAGCCCCGCATTACCCTCCGCGAGTTCTCGGACGACGGGGTGCTTGTCTGCGGCCGCGAGTTCGGCGAGCGCCGTTTCCTGGAGCACCTGCGTGGCGCTTAGTTGGCGTTTCGCGTTTACCGCGGTCTGCAGAACCTCGACTTCGCGTCGCAGGCTCGCGAGCGAGCGCGCGGCCATGTCGCGCTGCGCCCGCAAGAGTTCCAGTCTTACGCTGTTGCTGACAATTTCCTGGTCGAGACGATTGAGTTCCGCGGTTCTCGCGTCGAGCTTGAGTTCCGCCGCAAGCTTGCGGGCGTCGGTGACAATTGCGAGCTCCCCCGGCGGTGGCTCCGAACCTATGACGGCGGATATCGCATCCATGCCGCCGCGCAGTTCGTTGATGCGTTTGCGCGCCTTCGCGGGACGCTCAGTCTGTGTCGATACCTGTGATTCGAGCTCGGCAAGCTTGGCCTCCGTTGCGGCCACTTCGGCGAGCTTGGTAGCGAGGACCCGTTCGAGGTCGGCGAGCGGCGTGTTGTCATCGATGCCAAGAGAGGCCGATGTCGGCGCCGGTGACTCCTCATCCAGGGTTCGGCGCAGTTTCTCAGTCTCTGCGGGGGCTGTCTGAAGCGATTTGGCGAAAGCCGCCGCCGCGGCCTGCGACGACTGCGTGTTCTGCAGCTGGGCTTGGGCATCGCGAAGCTGGTCGATGACCCTGGCGCGGGTCTCGTCGTCCAGTCCTTCACGAGCTTCCACCGCCGCAATAGCGGACACGATCTGCTCTGAAGAGATCGTGCCGTCGGTCGGAATGGCCGGAATCGGCGATGCGGCCCACGCCAGGCTGCTGTTGAGCACGACAGCCGCGATAAGGGCGAACTGGCTGAACAGGTGAGGGGTTCGTGAAGATCGCGCGGTCGAACGTGTGGTCACAGCGTGGGGTCCGGAAGTGCGTGGTCAAACGACCATTATAGGCGAAACACCTGTCCAGCCCGACGAGTTCGCCGATTCGGGCCCGGCTCGGTATGCTTGCCGGTCAGCTATCTCGCTATCCGACAGATGCGAACAACGAGGAGAAGTGATGAATAAGGTGATGATTGCGAACTGGGACGAACTCGGGGACCGTGCGCCGGCACACGCCCTCGTTGCCGGCGTCGACCTCGTGATCGTACGTTTCGACGACACGGTTTCCGTGCTTTACGGGCGCTGTGCGCATCGCGGCGCTCTGATGGCCGATGGCTTCATCGACGGTGACAACCTAATCTGCGGTGTGCACTACTGGGACTACCGGCTGGACACCGGCGTGAGCGAGTACAACAACTCGGAGACGCTGCACAAGTTCAGCAGCTGGGTAGAGGACGCCAAGGTGCTCGTCGATGAGGACGAGATCAGGGCGTGGGCGCGGGAGCATCCGCAGCCATACCAGCGCGACGCCTACCAGGGCGCTTACCAGGACCACACGGGTACATCCGACGAGCCCCACGTCAAGTTCATCCGAAAGCTCGCATCGGAGGGTCTGAGCAAAACCGGCCATCACGGCCCTTCAGCGGCGATGGGCGTGTCGCGCAACAAGCTGCCGAAATGGGACGACATCCAGTTCATTGTCGCGCAGCTCCAGAGGCTGCCGCTACTCGACGACGAACCCGTCGGCACAGACGTAACCATCGGCGCCAATGCAAGAAAGCCGCTGAAGCTCGATATCCCGCTGCTGGTATCCGACATGAGCTTCGGCGCACTTTCCGAAGAGGCGAAGGTTGCGCTGGCAAAAGGTGCGGAACTCGCCGGCACGGGAATTTGCTCCGGGGAAGGCGGCATGCTGCCCGAGGAGCAGTCCGCGAATTCGCGTTATTTCTATGAACTCGCGTCGGGACGGTTCGGCTTTTCCTGGGACAAAGTGGCGAAGACCCAGGCCTTCCACTTCAAGGGCGGGCAGGGCGCGAAGACCGGTACGGGCGGCCATTTGCCGGGCAACAAGGTCATAGGGAAGATCGCCGAAGTCCGCGGCCTGCAGGAGGGCGAGGCGGCAATATCACCGGCGCGGTTCCCGGACTGGACGTCGATCGATCAGTACGCGGACTTTGCAGGCGAGGTTCGCGAGCGGACTGGCGGCATCCCGGTCGGCTTCAAGCTCTCGGCGCAACACATCGAGAAAGACATCGACGCCGCACTCGAGATCGGTGTCGACTACATTATCCTCGACGGGCGCGGCGGTGGCACGGGCGCCGCGCCACTGATCTTCCGCGACAACATGTCGGTGCCGACGATCCCCGCGCTGGCGAGGGCCCGGAAGCACCTCGATTCCTGCCACGCGGCAGGCGTGTGCCTCGTCATCACCGGCGGGCTGCGTCACCCTGCCGACTTCGCCAAGGCGATGGCGCTCGGCGCGGATGCAGTCGCCGTGTCCAATGCCGCCATCCAGGCGATCGGCTGCCTCGGCATGCGTGCCTGCCACACCAACAACTGCCCGGTCGGCATCGCGACTCAGAAGGAGCATCTCCGCGAACGGCTGCCGGTCGATGTCGCGGCCGAGCGGCTGGCGCGCTTCTTCGGCGCTTCCGTCGAGTTGATGACGGTGTTGGCGAGGGCGGCCGGGCACGATCACCTGGGCAAATTCTGCGCAGAAGACCTCACGACGTTCAGCACCGATATGGCGCATCTGACCGGTATCGCCTACGGGGGCGTGCGCCTGCCCTGACCCCGCGGTGGCATCCCCGGAAGGCGCGGCAAACACGTATTTCCGGACCCTGTTGACGGCGATAGGATTCCGCCGCCAGCCGGGCCCTTGGGGCCGGGGTTCGGGAGAATGCGCGTGGATCTTACTTCTCAGTGGACGGGTATCGCTGCAATAGCGGTGTTCATCCTGGCTTATGCGCTCGTGATTACCGAGGAGTACACGAGCCTCCGCAAGTCCAAGGCAGTTATCCTCGGGGCCGGGATCATCTGGGCGATGATCGGACTCCGCTACGCGCAGGGCGGAATGGGGCACGAGGCCGAGGAGGCCGTCCAGGAGTTCGTGCTCGAGTTCGCAGAGCTGTTTCTGTTCCTGCTGACGGCAATGACCTACGTGAATTCGATGAGCGAGCGCAACGTCTTCAACGCGTTGCGGGACTGGCTCGTGCGCCGAAACCTGTCCTACCGGGCGCTGTTCTGGATCACGGGCGCGCTCGCGTTCCTTCTATCGCCGCTCATCGACAATCTCACGACTGCGCTCGTGATGTGCGCGGTGGTGCTTGCGGTTGGCAAAGGCAACTCCCGATTTATCAGTGTCGCCTGCATCAATATCGTAGTCGGCGCCAATGCGGGCGGTGCGTTCAGTCCTTTCGGCGACATCACGACGCTGATGGTTTGGCAACGTGGCATCGTGGAGTTCCAGACCTTCTTCGCGTTGTTCATTCCATCACTGGTGAATTTCTTGATTCCGGCGTCTGTAATGTCCATCGCGGTGCCTCGAGAGGCGGCGATCGGCAGCGCGGAGAGGACGCAAATGAAGCGTGGTGCGAAGCGGATCATGCTTCTGTTTGCCTGTACGATCACAACCGCGGTGTCGTTCCACAACTTTCTGAGTCTGCCGGCGTTTCTCGGCATGATGACCGGGCTCGCATATCTCAAGTTCTTCGGCTACTTCCTGCGCAAGACACACGTCCCGTTGGCGGGCGACGTTCCGCAGTACGGGGAGGCAGGCGACGTCGTGCCGTTCGACAGCTTCCGCGAGGTCGAGCGCGTCGAATGGGATACGCTGCTGTTCTTCTTCGGGGTCATCATGTGCGTTGGCGGTCTGAGTTTCATCGGCTACCTGGAGCACGTGTCGGCGTACATTTACGGCGAACTGGGGCCGACGACGGCCAACGTGCTGGTTGGCGTGATGTCGGCTGTCGTCGACAACATACCGATCATGGTGGCGGTCCTCGAGATGCATCCGACCATGGGCACACAGCAGTGGCTGTTGGTCACGCTGACGGCCGGCGTCGGCGGCAGCATGCTGTCCATCGGTTCCGCGGCCGGCGTCGCGCTGATGGGGCAGGCGCGCGGCGAATACACGTTCTTCCGTCACCTGCGCTGGTCGCCGGTCATCGCGCTCGGCTATGCCGCGAGCATCTGGGTGCACATGCTCATCAACCGCGGAATCTGACCGTCATTCCCCGGATCGCGCCCAATAGCGGGCTGGCCATAGGTATTTATACGAATGAGAATGATTGTCATTAACATTAAGATACCCTAGGCTACTTCAAGAGCCGCTCAAAGGGATTCAGACAGTCATGAACATTCGGAAGACGATGCCGCTGGTTGCGACGCTGCTGCTGGCCGGAATGGCGAGCCATGCCCAGCCGGCACCCACCACCGTCGAGGAGCTCTGGGAAATCGTCCAGCGGCAACAGGCCGAGATCGACGAGCTGCGCCTCGAACTCGGCGAGGCCAGGGCGGCGATGGCGGCCACCAACGACCGGGTCGACGAGACCGAGGCCCGCGTCGAGGCAACCGGGGACTACGTTGAGACACTCGCGGTTGCCGATACCGGCGCGCAGAAGACGACCATCGGCGGCTACGGCGAATTGCATTACAACAGCACCATGTCCGACGCCGGCGACAGTAAAGAGATTGACTTCCACCGCTTCGTGCTGTTCTTCGGCCACGAGTTCACGGACCGCGTGCGGTTCTTCTCCGAGTTCGAACTCGAACATTCGCTGGCGGGCGACGGCGCGCCGGGCGAGGTGGAACTCGAGCAGGCCTACGCCGAGTATGCACTGACCGATAACACTTTCGCGAAGACGGGACTATTCCTGTTGCCGCTCGGCATCCTCAACGAGACGCACGAACCCACCACGTTTTATGGCGTCGAGCGCAACGACGTCGAGAGCATCATCCTGCCGTCAACGTGGTGGGAAGCAGGCGCCGGGCTAAACGGCAGGGTGGGCAGCGGCTTCAGCTGGGATGCCGCCCTGCACTCGGGCCTTGCGATGCCGACGGACGGCAGCAGCGCATTCCGCGTCCGCAGCGGACGCCAGAAGGTGGCGGAGGCGAATGCCAACGACCTGGCGTACACGATGCGCCTGAAGTACACGGGCATCCGCGGTGTCGAGGTCGCGGCAAGTTACCAATACCAATCCGATCCGAGCCAGGTGGCCGGCGACGGGCTGGATACAGGACACCTGTTCACGGCGCACGCGATCTTCCAGCGTGGCCTCTTCGGCCTGCGCGCGCTCTACGCCGGCTGGAATTTTGACGGCTTCGCCGTAGAAGCGGCTGGAGCAGACAGGCAGGACGGCTGGTTCGTCGAGCCCAGCCTCAGGTTCTCGGACAAATGGGGCATCTATGCCCGCTACGAAGACCTCGACGCTGCGCGCGACCAGGACAAGTTCACGCAGAGCGAGTTCGGCTTGAATTACTGGCCCGTCCCGGGGGTCGTGTTGAAGGTGGACTACCGCATGCGCGATCATTCACTGCCGGAGCTGGCCGTGCGCGATTTCGATTCGCTGAGTCTGGGCTTCGGTTATAACTTCTGATACTGATTGCGATCCCATGTTGCGCCTGTTATTCCTGCTCCTGTTGGTATTGCCGGGCCCGGCTTTGGCCGGGCCCGGCGGCGAAGCCGGGCGCTACATGGAACCGGACGACTACATCCACGGCGCCTTTCCCGACGGACTGCCGACGCCGCGCACGCTGTGGATCTCGGGCGAACTCCGCGACGCGGTGGAGCGCGTGCTCGGTCATCGGCTCGCGGCGCTGAGGGTGCGTTACTGGCACGACGGCGCGAAGAGCGTCTGGATCCTGGACGAGATCGGCAAGGAGCTACCCATAACCATCGGCGTTACGGTTGCCGACGGTGCGATCGACAATGTCCGCGTACTCGAATTTCGCGAGAGCCGCGGTTGGGAGGTACGCTATCCGTTTTTTACGGATCAGTTCGTGGACGCTCGGCTCGAAGCAGACGGACGCTTGGACCGGCGGATCGACGGTATCACCGGCGCTACGCTGTCGGTGGCTGCCGTGACCCGAATCGCCCGCGTCGCGCTGCTGCTGGATGACAATATCAAGACCACAGGCTAACGGCAGCGCTCGGCTGCGTATCTGGCTCCGGCGAGGACATCGCTGGCTCGGCATCGTGCTCGTGTTTTTCGTGCTGCTGCTCTCATTTTCCGGAGTTGCGCTGAACCATGCGGAGGCCTGGGGGCTCGACCGCCGCTACCTCGACTGGTCGTGGTTGCTCGACGCCTACGGAATCCAGGCGCCTGCGCCCACGGCGAGCTTCGCGGATAGCGGTTCACGCGCAACCCTGATCGGTGAACGGCTGTTCCTGGATGACGAGGAGATCGCGCAGAACGTGACTGTTTTGACCGGCATTGCGAATCTCGACCCGCTCGTGCTCGTCGGCACGGACGATACCTTGTACATCCTGACGACGGCCGGCGAACTCATCGAGGCAATGGACGCGGCCGCCGGGATGCCGGGGCGGATTGACCGGGTAGGCCGTGACGGGCGTCGCGCCATCGTCGAGAGTGGCGGCAAGCTCTTTCGCAGCGACCCGGACATCACGCACTTCGAGCACTGGGACACGGGTCAACGGGACGGCCTGCAGTGGTCTTCCACGACGCGACCGGAGGCGACTGAGCTCGAGGTGCTGCAGACGCTGTACCGAGGCCGCGGCCTGACGGTCGAGCGAGTACTCGCCGACGTGCACAGCGGCCGCATCTTCGCAAAGGCAGGCTCGCTGATCATGGACGCGGTCGCCGTTTTCATGATCGTCCTGAGTCTCTCCGGCTTCGTGCTCTGGGTACAGCACAGCCGCCGCGAGGTCGAACTGGAGCGGCGAAACGGCAGGCGGCGCTAGGGGCGCCACGGTCAGGGCGCGATACGGATTACCCGTGAGTCGCCGCGGTCGCGCGGATCCGAAGCGGGCACCCAGTCGCCGTCGTCGTGCCACACGATCTGAACGTCGCCGAACTCCCAGGGATGCGGTTCCGCGCGGTAGCCCATTTCGCCCAGTACCGATATCGTTGTCGGCGGCAACGGCCGGGTGACGCTGTAAGTAATCAGGTCCGGTGGGAGCAGCTGGTGATGAAAGCGCGTTGCCGCGACCGCCTCGAACGGTGTCATGCCGTAGTCGAGCACATTCACGATGGCCTGGAACACGGAGGTGAAGATCGTCGAGCCACCCGGCGTTCCGACGACCATGGCGACCTTGCCATCAGCGAGCAGGATCGTCGGTGACATGGATGACAGCATGCGCTTGCCCGGCTGGATCTCGTTGGCCGTGCTTCCTACTACGCCGAAAATGTTCGGCACGCCCGGCTTCACACTGAAGTCGTCCATCTCGTTGTTCAACAGAAAGCCCGCGCCCTTTACAACGACACCGCAGCCGTAGTTCCAGTTGAGCGTGTACGTGTTGGAGACGGCGTTGCCCCACTGGTCGACGATCGAGTAGTGCGTGGTTTCCGGGGACTCGATCCCGGGCCGCACGGCTTCGAGTTGCGAAACGTCGTCCGGGTTCACCTCGCGGGCGCGCCGGGCGATGTAGTCGTCGGAGATGAGCTGGTCGACGGGATTGTCGATGTAGTCCGGGTCGCCGAGGTACTCGGCTCGGTCGGCGAAGACGCGTTTTTCCATCTCCGCGACGAGATGGATGTACTGCGGCGAGTTGTGGGGGACGCCGGCAAAGTAGTCCGCCAGGTAGTCCTTCATCTTGAGGAGCTGGATGAGCGCAAAGCCGCCCGAACTCGGCGGCGGTGCGGCGAGGATCTCGAAATCCCGCCATCCGGCCCGCAGCGGTTCGCGCCAGACCGCGCGGTAGCGTTCGAGGTCCTCGGCGGTAATCAGTCCGCCGCTCCGTTCCATCTGCCGCACGATCAGGCGGGCGGTCTCGCCGCGGTAGAAGTCATCCGGTCCCAGTTCGGCGATGCGCCGGAGCGTCTTGCCGAGTTCGGGCTGCCGGAACGGCTGCTCCGTGCTGATGCTGCCGAAGTGGGCATAGAAGTTGGTCGAATCACCGAACCAATCCTTCATCGAATGGATGTCGTCGACCAGGGCCTTGGCCGGCAGGAAACCGTCCTCCGCCAGCTTGACCGCCGGCATCACCAGGTCCTTCCAGGGCAACTTGCCGTAGCGTTGATGGGCTTCCCAGAGTCCGGCAACGGTGCCGGGCACGCCGGCGGCCTGCGCACCGATGAGGCTGGCGTTTTCGATGACCTCGCCGTGCTCGTCGAGGTACATGTCGCGGTGCGCGGCCAGCGCCGCCGTCTCCCGGTAGTCGAGGAACGCGGGTGCGCCGTCCATGTAGATCATCATGAAACCGCCGCCGCCGATATTGCCGGCATCGATGAACGTCACGGCCATGGAGAAACCGACCGCGACAGCAGCATCGACGGCATTACCGCCTGCACGCAGAACGTCCTCGGCGACCTGCGCGCCATAGGTGTCGGGGATCGCGACGGCAGCCGCGCGTTCGACGGCCGGCGCGGCATCGAGCGGTCTTTGTTCTACAGGTTCATTTGCCGGGCTACAACCGGCGACCCAGAGTGCAGCCGCGAGAACGGCGGCTGTCATCCATCGTCTACAGGCAGTCATGGATGCAGTTTACTCCGGGAAAAGGGGGCTGTGATCAGCCGAAGATCCACCAGCCCGAGTCGAGGTCATCCTCGCAGCGTTGCAGCTGGGCACCCCATTCGCGGGCGCGGTAATCGACGCGGCGCGCGGTGTCCTTGAGCCAGTCCTTGCGCTTGTAGGTACCTCGCTTCCAGCCCGTCGCACCCTCGTGGTAGGCCAGGTACTGGTTGTAGGGGTCCCACTTGGAAATCCCCACCGCCCGGTGCGTGTTGTGGGTATACCAGCCGACGAAGTCGATAGCGTCGTCGAAGTCGTCGCGGTCGGCGAAGCGTCTTCCCGTGTCGTCCTTGTACGCCTTCCAGGTGCTCTCGAGTGCCTGCGCATAGCCGTAAGCGTCCGACGGGCGCTTCCACGGGATGACGCCGAGCAGCTTGGTTCGCGGCGGTTTGGCGTCGAACCTGAACGTCGATTCCTGGCGGATGATGGACATCTGCACATGCGTCGGCGTGCCCCAGCGCTTTTCCGATTTCTTCGCTGCCTTGTACCAGCCGCGCTTCTCTTCGAAGATCGCGCAAATATTCTCGACGTTTTCGGGCGGCGCGGTCGCGCAGCTCGTGAGCAGCGGCAGGGTCAGCAGCACGGGCACGGCGGCGGCCACGGTCGGGCCGGACCACTTACTCCAGTGTTTTCTGGAAAAACGACGCACGCTCTTGTTTAATTTAATAAATTTGCTCCACGCTTGAGTATAGCGTGGTCGAGAAACAGCCGCGACCCTGCTCGCGGTCAGCGCTTCTTCGAAGGCCTCGTCACAGCCACGGCAACGAGGGCAAACGCGATCGTCGTTCGCTGGCAGTCGTCGGTTACAATAACGAGTCCGCTGTGCCTGCAGTCGGCACCTCCAGGGCATCAATCAATTCGGCGAAGAGTCCTTGATCAAGAGACTGGCAGTAGTACTCGTATTTCTTGCACTCGTTTTCGGCGGCGTGTTCGGGTGGAAATACCTGCAGATGCGAAATCAGGAGGCCGCAAATGTTGGTCCTCTCCCAACGGTGGTGTCCACCCGGCTCGTCACGAGCGAGCGCTGGCAGCCTGCCCTCGAGGCGATCGGCTCGATCACGCCCATGCGCGGGGTGGTGGTTGCGGCCGAAGTGCCAGGGATCGTTCGCAAGATCTATTTCGACTCCGGTCAGCATGTGGATCAGGGAGAACTCCTGGTAGAGCTCGACGTCGAGGTGGACCGGGCTGAGCTGGACGCGTTGCAGGCCGACCGGCGTCTTGCGGAGATCACGCGCAATCGGGTCGCGCAGATCGTCAGCGACAACCTCGGTCCGCGATCGGAGCTGGACGAAGCGCAGGCGCACCTCGACCGCACGGAAGCGGAGATCGCCGCAAAGCAGGCGATGATTCGTAAGAAATCGATACGTACGCCTTTCGCGGGCGAACTCGGCATCCGCATCATCAATCCCGGCCAGTACCTGGCGCCCGGGGACGAGATCGTGCAGCTGGTCGGGCTCGACCCGATCTATGCCGAGTACTCGCTTCCGGAGCGCTACCTGTCCGAGCTGCACGTCGGCCAGGAGATCACGGTCAGGGTGCAGGCGTATCCCGAGACGTTATTCGAGGGCAGCATCTACGCCATCAGTCCCAGCATCCAGACAGCGTCGCGCAGCGTGCGAATCCGGGCGCTGATCGAGAACCCCGACGGGCGGCTGCGGCCGGGCATGTTCGCCGAGGTCGACACTCTCCTCGATGAGAGAGACAGGGTACTGACATTGCCCGAGCGTGCGGTGACCTATAACCCCTATGGTGAGTCGGTATTCGTCGTGAACGAGGCGGACGGCAGGAAGACCGTTGCGCTGACGCAGATAAAGACCGGCCAGGTCCGCGACGGCCGCGTCGAGATCGTCAGCGGCCTCGACGAGGGCGCCGAGATCGTCAGCGACGGCCACAACAAGCTGCGCAACGGCCAGGCGATTTCCGTCGACAATTCCGTGGACCCGGATGCGCTGACTCCGCGCCAATGACATTCACTGACCACTTCATCCGGCGCCCGGTGCTCGCGAGCGTCATCAGCCTCTTGATCCTCGTGATCGGCCTGCGTTCCCTGGCGGCGCTGGAGGTGCGTGAATTTCCGGAGATCAGCAACACGGTCGTGACCGTGTCCACGGCCTATCCCGGCGCAAGCAGCGAACTCATCCAGGGCTTTATCACGACGCCCTTGCAGCAGGCGATTGCCGAAGCAGAAGGCATCGATTTCCTCGTGTCGCAAAGTACGCAGGGCAGGTCGGTCATCCAGGCGTACATGGAGCTCGATTACGACCCGAATGCCGCGGTCGCCGAAATCCAGGCCAAGGTCGCCAGTCGCCGCGGGCAATTGCCGGCCGAGTCCGAGGACCCCGTCATTGACGCGGCCACGGGCGACCAGTCCGCGCTCATGTACATCGTCTTCTACAGCGACCAGATGAGCGCGTCGGAGACGACCGATTACCTGCTGCGTGTCGTGCAGCCGAAGATTCAGGCTGTCGCCGGCGTCGCCAGAGCGGAGCTTTTCGGCAGCCGCACGTTCGCAATGCGCGTCTGGTTGGACCCGAAACGGATGGCGGCGCTGGACGTCTCTGCGACCGAAGTCGCCGCCGTACTGAATGCCAACAACTTCCTCGCGGCAGCCGGGCAGGTCAAGGGCACGTATGTCCTGACCGACCTGTCGGCAACCACGGACGTGGCCACCGTAGAGGATTTCCAGCGGCTCGTCGTGCGCCGGGACGACCGCATGCTCGTCAGGCTCGAAGACATCGCGCGCATCGAACTCGGCTCGGAAAGCTACGATGCGGTCACCCTCTTCAACGGCTCGCCGGGTACCGTCATAGCGGTCGAACCGGCGCCCGGCGCCAACCCACTGTCGGTGGCGGGACGCGTTCGCGATGCGATGGAGGAGATCCAGAGCCAGCTCCCCGCCGTTATGACGGCACGGGTAGGCTATGACGCCAGCCAGTACATCGAGGATTCGATCCGGGAAGTCTTCAAGACGCTGGCCGAGGCGCTGCTCATCGTCCTGTTCGTGATTTACCTGTCGCTCGGTTCGATGCGCGCGGCAATCGTGCCGGGACTGGCCGTGCCGCTGTCACTCATCGGTGGCGGGTTCCTCATGCTGCTGATGGGTTTCTCGGTCAACTTGCTGACCCTGCTGGCCATGGTCTTGGCGATCGGCCTGGTCGTCGACGACGCAATCATCGTCGTCGAGAACGTGCACCGGCACATAGAGATGGGCAAGTCGCGCTTCGACGCTGCCGTCGATGCGGCGCGCGAGATCGGCATGCCGGTCATCGCGATGACGACGACGCTGGTCGCGGTCTACGCGCCCATCGGTTTCATGTCCGGGCTCGTAGGCACGCTGTTTACGGAATTCGCTTTCGCTCTCGCCGGAGCGGTGGTCGTATCCGGCGTGGTCGCCCTGACATTATCGCCCGTGCTGTCGGCCAAAGTGCTGAGCCGGCAGGGTGAGCCCGGGCGTTTCGAAGCCGTTGTGGAGCGATTCTTCGAGCGTCTCGCGGAGGGTTACCGGAAGCGCCTTAGCCAGACGCTCGATTACGTGCCGGTGACGTTGACATTCGCAGCGGTTGTACTGGTCAGCATCTACTTCATGTTCGTGATGACGCCGAGCGAGCTGGCGCCGGTCGAGGACCAGAGCATCCTGTTCGTGCAGGGGCGTACGCCGCAGACCGCGACGATCGAATACAACGAACTCTACACCCGCCAGGTGATAGAGCAGTTCAAGACCATGCCGGAGGAGCACACGAGTTTCCTCTTCATGGGCAGGGGCGGCACGAATACGATGTTCGGCGGATTCAAGATGGAGCCGCCTTCGGAGCGCGATCGCTTCATACTCGAAGTGCTCCCCGATCTTCAGGCCGCCGTCAACACCATAGCCGGCATGCAGGTCGGCGTCTTCCCGCGACCCAGCCTACCGGGCAATCGCGGCGGCCTGCCGGTCCAGTTCGTCATACAGTCCGACGGCGGATTCCGGGATATCGATGCGTATGCCGACGAGCTCATCGGCGCCGGGATGCAGAGCGGGCTGTTCGGTTTCCTGAGGAAGAGCGTCGAGTTCTCGCGGCCGCGAGCCACGCTCGTGATCGACCGGGACCGGGCCGGCGATCTCGGCATCTCGATGGCGGATATCGGCCGCACGCTGTCGGTGATGCTGGGCGAGGGTTACATAAACCGCTTCAATCTCGAGGGCCGCAGCTACAAGGTGATCCCGCAGCTCGAGCGAGACTTCCGTCTCACGACGGCTATGCTGGACGACTATTATGTCTCCGGTGCTGCTGGCGAACAGGTGCCGCTGTCGGCGCTGATCAGGATCGAGCGGTCGGTCGAGCCGAGCCAGCGAACCCAATTTCAGCAGCTGAACTCGGTTACCGTAGAGGGAACGATGGCGCCGGGATCCTCGCTGGGCACCGGCCTGGGCTTCCTCAGGAATGCGGCGGCGGGCATTTTGCCGAGCGGCTATTCCATCGATTATGGCGGTGAGTCGCGGCAGTACGCCGAGCAGGGCAGTGCGTTACTGGTTACGTTTTTCCTGGCGCTGATCGTGATCTATCTCGTGCTCGCCGCGCAGTTCGAGAGCTGGCGGGATCCGCTGATCATTCTCGTCTCCGTGCCGATGTCCATCGCCGGCGCCCTGATCTTCATGACGCTCGGTTTTGCGACGGTCAACATCTACACGCAGGTCGGACTCATCACGCTGATCGGCCTGATATCCAAGAACGGCATCCTGATCGTCGAGTTCGCCAACCAGCTACGGGAGCGTGACGGCCTGGAGCGGCGTCACGCCATCGAGAAAGCGGCGGCGATTCGGTTGCGCCCCATCCTGATGACGACCGTCGCGATGATCGTGGCGATGGTGCCGTTGCTGCTGGCGACCGGGCCGGGCGCGGTGGGCCGTTTCAATATCGGGCTGGTCATCGCAACCGGGCTGGCGATCGGCACGCTGTTCACCCTGTTCGTCGTACCGGCCGTGTATCTCGTGCTGTCATCGCAACATAGCCGGGCATAGCCCGTTGCTCAGAACTGTTCTTTCGGCACGACCTTGAAGATCGCGTTCATCACGTGCTGCAGGATGCCACGCGTCGGTTGCTTGTAGACGGTCTCGTCGCTGTTCGTCCATCGCAGACGGCCGTCGTCGGCAAGAGATACCTCCCATGCGTTATCGGGGCTCATGTCCCTCAACATCAGCTCCCGCAATTCCCCGCCAAGGCCCGGACTGTCGATGACGGCGCCCATCTCGGTATTGATCGCGCCCGAGCGCGGATCCAGGTTCATCGAACCGATGAAGACGAGGCGGCCGTCCGAGACCGAGGCTTTCGAATGCAACCCGACGAACTTCGCGGACACCGGCGGCACATCTACGAGCGACTGGATGGCTGCATCGGCGCGTGCTTCGAAGAGTCTCGTTCCCGTGCGAAGAATGTCGTCACGCCACGGTTCGTAGTGACTGTTGACGGCAGGCACGTCGTGAGAGGCGAGGGAGTTCGTCAGTATGCGAACGTCGACACCGCGGTCATTGAGCATGCGTAGAAACTCTATGCCGCGCTCACCGGGGATGATGTAGGCATTCGTAATCAGCAGTTCCTCTTCGGCCCGGTCGAATATCGCGAACATACTTGCAATCATGCTCTGCGCGATGCCTTCAGCGGATACTTCGTCGTAGATGAGATCGCCCGTGCCCGGATGCAGCATCGGTTCGAGTTCCACCAGTTCGGCTGTCCAGTTCTTCGGCTCGATCGGGAACGACGCCAGCACGTCGGCCTCGCGGTTCTTTTTCTGCAGTTTCGCCCACGAGGCGGCCGCCCGCTCAGGATTCGGTTTCGTAGTGAGATTCCGCGCCGATGCAACCCAGTCGCTGTTCCAGAACTGGTCGAACATGCCGTTCGACTGCTGCGCCATTTCGCCGATCGCGAGTACGTCGAGATCGTGGAAGTTGTAGCTCTTGTTCAGGCCGAAGTAATGGTCGCCGATGTTGCGTCCGCCAATGATCGCGGCGCGCCCGTCGGCGATTAGCAGCTTGTCGTGCATGCGGGTGTTCAGGCGCTCCATCTCCGCCACCATCTCTCCGCCCCGCGCGAACAGGCTGCGTTTGCTCCAGGGGTTGAAGAGACGCACCTCGATGTTCGCTTGCCGCTCGAGGTCGGCATGGAGCTGCTCCTGCCCGATCGTCATGAGGTCGTCCACGACAAGGCGCACGCGGACGCCGCGGCGTGCGGCGAGTACCGCCCGCTCGAGGATCAGCCTGCCGGATGCATCCGGGTACCAGAGGTAGGTCATGATATCGACCGACGAGACCGCAGAGTCGATCAGTGCCAGCCGCCAGATCAGCGCCTCGTGGCTGCCGTCGAGCAGGTGATACCCGGAGTACTCGGGGCCGCTGGACGCGTGGACACGGCTCGCCATCTCGGCGAGTATGCCGGTTGTCGCTGGTGGGCTCGCATAACTCGGCGCCGGGCGCTCGACATCCTGCTGCAGCTGCGGACCGGCGCAGCTCCAGAGGGCGACCGCAACCGCCGGCAGCAGGATCCGGCGTCGCCGAAGGCTCCGGGTTCTGAGACGTTTCGGAGAGTTGTACAATCCCATGCCAATATCACCTTTCAACAATAGAATGTAAGGCGGCAGAACTGGTGGCACAATTGCGAATAATACCTGCGACAAAGTCGTGCGCAGCCGCGAGGCACACTCGATGAAAACCCTGGCTGGCTTTTCACTGGCGACTGGCGCCTCGCTTTCCGTGGTTCTCCTCATATCCTGCACTACACTCGGGCGGCCCCCCGACCCGGCCAAAGTGCAGGCGCAGATCATTGACGCCCGCGAACAGGAGATCGCGCTCGTGCGTGCAACCGTGGCCGACACCGGGCGGTCCGAGCGCTTCATGGAACTCCTGCGTGAGAGGGACCGCCTGGTTGAGAAGCATGCCAGGCTCCTGGTGGCGCACAGGGAGAGGATGGCGGCCCTCACGGCCGATTATGATGCCCGGCGGGAAGACTTCGAGGCGCTGCTTGCCGACTTCAACAAGCAACGCGCGACAGCGCAGAAGGAGACCATCGACCTCGTCGCCGCCATGAAAGCAGCGACGACGGCGGACGAGTGGAAGACCATCTCGAAATTCCAGTTGAAGCGGCTCGAGCCAAGGAAACTGGTCTACGGCGCTGCGGCGCAAGGCGGCTGACGTGTTCTGGGCGTTCATGTACTGGTATTTCTTCGGCGGCGGCGCCGCAGGCATTAGCGCCGGTGCGCTCACGCCCGCGGCGGTCGAAGAGCTGGGCGACCGTATCGAGATCGTGGTCGAGGACCCGGCGCGCGCCGCGGCCGCGCAGATGACGCTGAAAAATCTCAGGAAGGAGGCTAAGGCCTTCGAGAAGACTTTCACGGCATCCGGCAAAGCGGTGAAGCGTTCGTACCGCGACCACGCGGCTGATCTCGCCGAGATAGAGGCCGTGCTCGATCAGCTGAACCGAGACTGGGAGCGGAGCCAGGAGCGGGCGCTCGACCTGCGCTTCGAACTGCGCGAGCGGTTGACGAGAGAGGAGTGGGCGGCCCTGCATTCGAGAGATTAGTCCCGGCACTTCAGGTCGGGGCATAATTGGCCAAGATTTCACCGATATCCAGGGAGAAGAACATGCTTCGCTTTGTAACCGCCGGTCTTGCCGTCGTCGTGAGCCTGACGCTGGCCGCGCCCGATACTCATGCCCAACGCGCCGGCCAGTCGGCCACCGTGCGAACGGGTACCGTCACGGCGATGAAATCCGTGGATCTGAATGACGGCAACGCGATCAAGGGCGCGCTGGTCGGTGGCGCTTTCGGCGCCGCGCTGACGCGATCCAGCAAAGGCTCGAGCCGCAGGGATCGCAACGCGGCGATCGGCGCCGTTCTGGGCGGAGCGGCCGCAGCCTCCAAGACACGGCCGGGTCGCATCTACACGGTGACCACCAACGAAGGCACGATGATCCAGATCGCGACTGAGCAGACCGAGATCCGGGTCGACGACTGCGTGTTCGTCGAGGAAGCCGGCGGCAGTGCCAACATTCGCCGGGCGCCGGCCACGGCCTGCGATCCCGCATCGCAGGAGGTGATGAAAGATGCGGCGATCATCGAGGAGATGCAGGAAGAGGCGAGCGAGTGCGCTGCGGCCAAGCAGGAACTCGTCGATGCCGACAGCGACGATGCGATCGACCGCGCCGTTCGTAAGGTGAAACTGCTCTGTTACGACTAGCCGACGCGATCTCAACCCGATAGTGCGTCACGGCCGTGCGCCTCCGAATAGTCGATTTCGGGGCCGACCGGCACGATGCGCGTCGGGTTGATTGTGTCGTGGCTGGCGTAATAGTGCGACTTGATGTGGTCCATGTGCACCGTGTCGGCCACGCCGGGGACCTGGTACAGGTCTCGCACATAGGGCCACAGGTTCTCGAAATCCACAATGCGTCGGCGGTTGCACTTGAAGTGGCCGACGTATACCGGGTCGAAGCGCAACAGGGTCGTGAACAGGCGCCAGTCCGCCTCGGTGATTTGGTCGCCCATCAGGTAGCGCCGCGCCGACAAGCGGCCATCGAGCCATTCGAGTGATTCGAACAGCGGCTCGACGGCTTCTTCGTAGGCTTCCTGCGTGGTCGCGAAACCCGCCTTGTAAACGCCGTTGTTGACGGTGTCGTAGACGCGGGCGTTGACTTCATCGATCTCCTCGCGCAGCGGCTCGGGATAGTAATCGCCTTCGGTCGCTCCGATCGTGTCGAACGCCGAGTTGAACATGCGGATGATATCGGCGGACTCGTTGCTGACGATCGTGTCCTTCGTCGTGTCCCAAAGGACCGGAACCGTCACCCGGCCGGTATAGGACGAGTCGGCTGCCTGGTAGACCTGGTACAGGTAGTCGGCATCATGGATCGGATCGGCGACCACGCCGTCGCCATCCGCAAACGTCCAGCCGTTCTCGGCCATGTACCAGTGGACGACGGAGACGGAGATAAAGTCTTCGAGGCCTTTGATCTTGCGGAATATGAGGGTGCGGTGCGCCCAGGGGCAGGCATAGGAAACGTACAGGTGATACCGGCCTGCCTCCGCCTGGAAACCGGACACGCCGCTGGGTCCCGCGCGGCCATCGGCGGTGACCCAGTTACGAAACCGCGATATGTCGCGCTTGAAGCGGCCTCCCGTGGACTTGGTGTCGTACCATTGGTCGCGCCATTCTCCATCAACCAGCAAACCCATTCCCTCAACTCCTTGTTGGCGACGTGTTCGTTCAGTCCAGTACGAGGTCGGTTTTCCTGGCGCCCGCGAGGCGCTTCTCGACGTCATCCCAGTTTACGAGGTTCCAGAATGCGTCGACCCACTTGGCCTTCACGTTGCGGTACTGCAGGTAGAAGGCGTGTTCCCACATGTCCAGGACGAGCAGCGGGATGGTTGCGCTGCCGACGTTGCCCTGATGGTCGTAAACCTGCTGGACGACCAGGCTGCCGGACAGCGGGTCCCATGCGAGACTGGCCCATCCGGAGCCCTGGATGCCCATAGCGGCCGCCGACAGCTGGCTCTGCATGGCGTCGAATGAGGCGAACGATTCCTTGATGGCCGCAGCGAGGTTGCCGTCCGGTTGGCCGCCCCCGTTGGGGCTCATATTCTTCCAAAGCATGGAATGCAGAACGTGGCCGGATAGGTGGAAAGCAAGATCCTTCTCGAGCTTGTTCAATGCGCCGTAATCGCCCGATTCACGCGCCTCGGCGAGATTATCGAGGGTCGCGTTTGCGCCATCCACGTACGCCGCGTGGTGCTTGCCGTGGTGCAGTTCCAGGATTTCCGAGGAAAGATGTGGCTCCAGGTCCTTGTAGTCGTAGTCCAGTTTCGGAAGCGTGTAGATAGTCACAGTTCAGTCCCTTTTCATAATCGAAAGAAAAACAGCCGGCGATTGATTCGCCGGCACTGGAATGCTGCTCGTGTCTGTTTAGATTTGGGGCTGATCGGAAATTTGCAAGGCACGCGCCACCAACTGTCTTTGAGAGACATATGGGCACCCGGTGCGCCTTAAATTGAGGGAAGATACGTAGACGATGCCGGTGCCTTATCGCGTAGTCTCTTAAATGCGTGCGAACTCGGCGCGCGGGAGCTTGATGTGGCTGATGTGCTCGCTTTCGATCCCGGCTACGACCCCCGGATCATCGGACTGGGAATCGCGCTCGCGATCGGTTTCGTCATCGGTCTTGAGCGAGAATGGGCCGAGGACAAACCCGTCGGCGTGCGTTCCTTCGCCCTGATCGCGGCATTTGGCGGTCTATGCGCCCTCCTGCTCCCGGAGACGGGCGGTTGGCTGATTGCCACCGGCCTGCTGGCGCTTGGCGCCATCCTCATCCTGCACGTTTATCGCCGCAAGCTGGAAGGAATAACCACCCTGGTTGCAGCATTCATCGTGTACCTGCTCGGTGCGGCCGCCGTAGCCGGCTACTGGTTGCCCGCGATCGTGCTGGGCGGCGCCGTCATGGTGCTGCTGCACTGGAAGAAGCCGCTGCACAGCTGGGTTCTGCGGCTGGGCGACCGGGATTTCGAGATCATCGTGCGCTTCGTGCTGATCGCGCTGGTGATTCTTCCCGTTCTGCCGGATCAGGATCTCGGCCCTTACTCGGCATTCAATCCATTTACGGCATGGTTAATGGTCGTGCTGATCGTCGGCATCAACCTGGTGGGTTTCGTGGCCTTTCGGCTCGTCGGCACACGCGCCGGCGGCTGGCTGGCCGGGCTGCTCGGTGGCCTCGTGTCGAGTACCGCAACCACCATCAGCTACGCCGGCCTGTCGAAGCGGGAACGCGGTCTCGGCCCGGTTGCGGCGCTCGTCATCCTCGTTGCCAGTGCGGTCGTCTACGGCCGGGTCCTCGTCGAGCTGGCCGTCGTCGCACCCGACCTGCTCGAGAGCATGGCCGGGCCTGCGGCCACCTTCACCGCGATATTGCTGGTGTTGAGCGTCCTGGTATTCCGTGCCGTTCGCAGCAACACCGATAGCGAATTGCCGGAACGCGAGAATCCCGCGCGCATCCGCCAGGCACTCGTATTCGCGGCGCTTTACGTCGTCATCCTGTTCGGGGTCGCAGCCGCCCGCGAACACATCGGTACCGAAGCCGTCTACGCAGTCGCTTTCGTCTCGGGCCTGACCGACGTCGACGCGCTTACCGTTTCCGTAGCGCAGCTATACTCCGGAGGGGAAACGCCCGGTTTCGAAGCGTGGCGAGTGATTTTCCTCGCGACGCTGTCGAACCTGTTGTTCAAGATACTGGCGGCATCGATTCTCGGCTCATCGCAGCTGAGGGCTTGGATACTTGGCACTGGCGCGGTCGCACTGGCGACAGGCGTAGCGATGCTCGTGTTCTGGCCATGAGGGGTCATTGGTCTTTCTTCTGAAACGATTTCTGGTCAGAATCCGGCGCTTATGACATCGAAGCAGACCAAACGCGTGCTATTCCTGTGCACCGGCAACTCGGCGCGCAGCATACTGAGCGAAGCCATTCTCAATCGACTCGGCGAGGGTCGGTTCCGCGCGTTCAGCGCGGGAAGCAACCCGGTGGGCCGTGTGAATCCCGGGGCGCTGGAATTGCTGCAGCGGCGGGCATTTCGAACGGAGGGGCTGCGCTCGAAGTCCTGGGACGAGTTTGCCGGGCCCGACGCACCGGCAATGGACTACATCGTCACCGTCTGCAACAGCGCCGCCGGCGAGACCTGCCCGGTCTGGCCGGGCCACCCCGCGACCGAGCACTGGGACATCGCGGATCCCGCAGGGGTCGGCGAAACTGACCCGGAGCGGTGTGCCGCGTTCGAGACGGCCTTCGCGACCCTGGACAGTCGCATCAGGGATTTCCTACAAAGGGCAGGGAGTTAAACGGTGAGTGTGTTCGAACGCTACCTGACGCTCTGGGTGACCGTCTGTATCGTCGTCGGCGTCGCCCTCGGCCACTATTTTTCCGGCGCTTTCCAGTGGATCGGCGGAATGGAGGTCGCGCAGGTCAATCTGCCCGTCGCGGTGCTCATCTGGCTGATGATCATCCCGATGCTGGTCAAGATCGACTTCGGCGCGCTCGGCCAGGTCAGGGAGCACTGGCGCGGCGTCGGCGTGACGCTCTTCATCAACTGGGCGATCAAGCCGTTCTCGATGGCGTTTCTCGGCTGGGTGTTCATCGGCAACCTGTTCGCGCCGTACCTGCCTGCCGACCAGGTGAATTCCTACATAGCAGGCCTGATCATCCTGGCCGCCGCCCCCTGCACGGCGATGGTTTTCGTCTGGAGCAACCTGTCAGACGGTGAGCCGCATTTCACCCTGAGCCAGGTTGCGGTCAACGACGTCATCATGATCTTCGCGTTCGCGCCGATCGTCGGCCTGCTGCTCGGACTGTCGTCGATAGCGGTGCCGTGGGAAACGCTGTTCCTCTCGGTGGTGCTCTACATCGCCGTGCCCGTCATCACTGCGCAGCTGTTGCGCAGGCGCTTGCTGGCGTCCGGGGGCGAAGCGGCGCTGCAAGGCGCGCTCGATACACTCGGGCCGGCATCGCTTGTCGCTTTGCTCGCGACGCTGGTGCTATTGTTCGGCTTCCAGGGCGAACAGATCACCACGCAGCCCCTGATCATCGCGCTGCTGGCGATCCCCATCCTCATACAGGTTTACTTCAATTCAGGGCTCGCGTACCTGCTCAATCGCGCATTCGGCGTCGCACACTGCGTCGCTGCGCCGTCGGCATTGATCGGCGCCAGCAATTTCTTTGAGTTGGCGGTTGCCACCGCCATCGTACTGTTCGGCTTCGAATCGGGCGCGGCGCTCGCCACGGTGGTCGGGGTGCTCGTCGAGGTGCCCGTTATGCTGTCTGTCGTGAAGATCGTCAACGCGAGCAAGTCGTGGTACGAGCGCGGGCAATCGACAAGCTCGGCGCGATGAGTCCCGACGCCGGATCGATCAACCATTCGCGGAGCCTCGAGTGGACACGGAGTCGTTAAAAATCGAGACGCCGAATGGATCGATACGATAAGGTGTGCGGCTGATCCGTGACGATCAAATAAGAGATCGTTTTCAATTTGATGATGGAGGTCCAGATATGAATCGACTATCGTCCATCGCGCTCATAGGCGCCTTCAGCGTCGGACTGATCGCAACAGCAAACGCCCAGGGCAAGTCGCTGTCTTCAACGATGGAGGTGTACGTGTTTCCAACCGAGGGGCAGGACGCATCACAGCAGTCGAAAGACGAGGCGGAATGCTACGAGTGGGCCGTCGGCAACGCCGGCGCCGACCCGTTCGAGCTGGCGAAGCAGAAGGAGGCGGACCAGCAGCAGGCGCAGGCCGAACAACAGGCCGCGCAGCAGGCGGGGCAGGGCTCGGGTGCCCGCGGCGCGATTCGAGGCGCCGCGGCAGGTGCCCTGATTGGTGAGATCGCCAATGACGATGCCAGCGAGGGCGCCGCTTGGGGCGCGGCGGCGGGGGCGATCCGCGGACGCCGTATGGGCAGGGAAGCTCAGGCACAGGCGCAGCATCAGGCGGCGGCGCAGTCCGAGCAGCGCGAGCAGGCAACCGAGGAGCAGATGGCGAACTTCAAGAAAGCGTTCTCGGTCTGTCTCGAAGCCAAGAACTACATGGTCAAGTATTGATCTCGGGGTCCGGATCTCATGAAGAAATTACTTATTGCAGGTATCGGGCTGGCCGCTTCCGGCCTGGCCTCGTCAGAAGATGTCACCGGTGTCAATCGCATGATCTGCGCCTCGGGCCAGGCCCACATCTGCCTCGAGACGGGCGAATGCTACGCGGCCCCCTCCTGGGAGCTTTCCATACCGGATTTCGTCATCATCGATACCAAGAAGGGGGTCATTGCCACCACCAGGGCGAGCGGCCTGAATCGGTCCACCGAGTTCACGAAGTCTGAACGAAAGGAAGGATTGATTCACCTGCAGGGCGTGGACGGTGGCCGGGCGTTCAGCTTCGTAATCCACGAACAAACAGGCCGCATGACCGCGGCGATTGCCCGTGATGGACTGAGTGTGACCGTGTTCGGAGCCTGTACCGCAACCGACTTGTGAGTGAATTGATCGGGATACTCGGCAAGGTCGTTGTCCTGGGCTTGGTTTCGATTGCACCCGTCGTCTGTGCGCAGACGGACGGCTCGGTTACCGATACGCGGCCGTCCGTCGCGCCCGACATCCGGGAAGACGAGTCGAAACTGAAATTGCAGAAAGGCAACTTCGTCGCTGTGCCGATTCCGATATCGGATCCGACGCTCGATGCCGGGCTGATCGCCGGTGCCGCTTACTTCTACGCTCAGACCGAGGAGCAGCGCAAGGCGCAGCCTGCCTCGGTAACCGGGGCTGCCGCGATGTACACGGCCAACGACAGCCGTGCGGCCGCGATCGTGCAGCAGAACTACTGGCGAAAAAATCGCTGGCGATTCACCGGCGCACTGGGTGCGGCGGACTTGCGGTTGTCATTGCTCGCACCCGACGAAGACAGCGGCACCGCAAGCGTGGATTGGCGCATCAATGGCACGTTCTTCTTTGCCCGCCTGTCCCGGAAAGTATCGGGCAACTGGTACGCCGGTGTCTTCGCACGCACGGTCGATGCCAATCAGAGCTTGGGTTTCGGTGACAAAATGGTCGACTTCGACACGAACGACGTGCGCACCGTCGGCATCGGGCTGACCGCGGAGTACGACAGCCGCGACCTGCCGATCAATACGTACGGTGGCCGTTATTTCAAGGCCCAGGGCCTGTTCCACGACGAGGCTATCGGCGGTAACGACACCTACCAGTCCTATGACGTAAGTTTCAAGTCGTATCACGAGATGACGGACTCGATCGTGCTTGTCTGGGAAGCGCTGGGATGCTTTCGAGAGGGGACCGTGCCGCTATGGGATACCTGCAGGATCAAGTTGCGCGGTTTCCCGGCAACTAACTACCTCGGTGAGGCGTCGTACTCTGTCCAGGCCGAACTGCGCTGGCGCATGTCGAAACGATGGGGCCTGGTTGCCTTCGGAGGGGCAGGCGAAGTTGCCAATTCGTTCAGCGGATTCCGGGACCGCGCATCGATTCCCAGCTACGGAGCCGGATTGCGTTTTTCCGTATTGCCGGCGAAACGCGTTAATATGCGCCTCGACTATGCAAAGTCACGCGACAGTGATGCGATTCACTTCTCCGTCGGCGAGGCGTTTTAGTGAAACAGAAGAAACCAAAGGGAAAACGACATGAACAGACTGACAGTTGCAACGATCTGCGCATTCGCCGCGCTGGCGACGACAGCGGCGAACGCGTGGGATCCTAAAGACATTGAAGAGCGCCACCAGAAGGCACAGGAAGCCAAGGCGACGATGCTGGAGAAAGACCCGAAGATGCAGCGTTTCTTCGACAGTGCCGTTGCGTACGTGATCATCCCTACCGTCGGTAAGGGCGGCATCGGCATCGGCGGAGCCCGCGGTAAGGGCCTGCTCTACGAAGGCGGCAACATCACGGCCGAGGTGACGTTGACCCAGCTCACCGTCGGCTTCCAGTGGGGTGGGCAGGCTTACAGCGAGTTCATCTTCTTCAAGGATGATGTGGCGCTGGCCGAATTCAAGCGCGGCAACTACGAACTCGGGGCGCAGGCCTCGGCGGTGGCCGTTACAGCGGGAGCATCGGCGGATGCGAACTACAGTGGCGGCGTAGCTATTTTCACGCAAGCCAAGGGTGGCCTGATGTACGAAGCCTCGGTCGGCGGCCAGAAGTTCAAGGTCGAGATGAAAGACTAATATTTTCAGGAGATAAGAATGATCAAGAAAATCAGAGTGGCGCTCGGAGTTCTCGCGGTTGCAATTGCCGCGCCGGCAGTCGCACAGGACTCGTTACTCGAGTATGTCCTCACTTCCTGCGAGGCTGACCTGAAGCAGTACTGCAGCCAGGTGACGCCGGGCGAGGGACGGTTGCTGCATTGTGCCGCAGCACACGAAGACAAGCTCTCCGGTCAGTGCAGCTATGCCCTGTACCAGGCAGCGTCGCTGCTAGAACAGCTCTCGGTGGCCATCGCCTACGTAGCACAGAGTTGCGAGACGGAGATCAGGACTTTGTGTGATGACGTGAAGGCCGGTGAAGGCCGGATACTCTCCTGCCTCGAAGGGAATAGCGAGTCGCTCGGTGACGCCTGCAAGAAAGCGTTAGCCGATACGGTAAGCGAGTAAAGTAACAGGAAAGGCGCGTACCGGTACGGTACGCGCCTGTTTCTCACCGCGGTGAATATCACTCGTCGCTCAAACCAGGTTATCGATCACCGCGGCGCCGGCCACGAGCCAGGCGATGCCCTTCAGCAAGAAGAACGCAAAGCTTGCGGCGCCGAAGCGCTTCAGGCGAATGATAGCCTGATTGCTGCGTTGCATAATCGCCTCCTTACCGCGTGTCGGCCGCGAGGCTTGCGGTTACGGAAGCCATTCCACGCCTGGCGCAGCCCGAGAAGATCGAAGTGGTCGATCAGGAAGGTCGTATACAGCACGACGGCCCAGCCCAGGAAGTACAGCACGGTCAACGCGCTGCCGAAAGCGGATCCGGCCACGTCCCAGACGATCCCGCCCATTGGCTGCCACAGCCAGAACAGCAGGATCAGGCACAGGCTGGATGCGCAGCTCGCGCTCCGGTCGGTCGAAATTGCCGCTCGTTGCATCGCGAGGGAACGTAGATGTACCTATCGTGGAGGGAGTTCCTCCTCCGGGCGCTCACGAATGCTCACCAGCTTCGCACGGCGGCGATCGGCGCGCAGCACCTCGATGCGATAGCCGTCCCAATCGACGGCGTCGCCGACGACAGGGATGCGTTCCAGGATTTCCGTGACCAGTCCGCTGATTGTCGAGACTTCGAGCTCGGGGTCCCAGGTGATCCCGAGTCTCGAGCACAACTTGCGCATATCGACGTTGCCGCGAACGATCAACGTGCCGTCCGTTTTGTCCTGGAAATCTTCGACCGGCAAGTCGCTCTCGTCGCGAATCTCACCGACGATTTCCTCCAGGACATCCTCGAGCGTAACGATGCCTTCCACGCTGCCGTACTCATCCACGACGATGGCCAGGTGGCGCTGCGTTTCCTGGTAGGTCCGGAGAAGCTGCGGCAGCGGCACACTGTTCGGGACAACCAGTGCATCCTGCAGAATCGCACCCCAGTCTGGTTCAGGCATGTCGTTCTGTAGCAGCCAGTAGAGAAGATCTTTCGCCAGAATCACGCCGGAGACGTCATCGAAATCACCGGTCGGCGTAAACGGGAAACGGCTGTGCCCCGATTCGCGTACATGGGCCAGCGCCTCGTGCCGGTTCATGCCGGCCGAAAGGAAGCGCACATTCTCCCGCGGCAGCATGATGTCGTCGGCGTGCAGGTGCCGGAGCTGCGTTGCGCCAACGACCATCCCGGCCGTCAGCGGACCGACGGCGCCGCGCAAATGGCCCAGCCAGGCGAGCAGCCGAATCTCTTCGGGTGAGGTAATGGGCACCGAGGCATCGCGGCGCAGGGACCGGGAGATCGCTTCGCTGACAACGACCATCGGGCGCAAAACGACTGTCAACAGCTGAATGCCGTGAGCAACGGGCGCGGCGATCAGCGTCGCATAGCTCACGCCAAGGGTCTTGGGGATGATCTCAGTGAACAGGAGGACCGCCAGCGTAAAGAGGATAGAGAATATCCAGAGCGTGGCCGGGTCGAAGACCTCGGAGTAGCTTGCGCCCGCCACCGCAGCACCTATCGTGTGCGCGGCCGTGTTGAGTATCAGTATCGCGGCGATAGGGACGTCCATGTTTTCCTTGAATCCCGATAGCAGGCTGGCCGCGTGCGCGTGGCGCCGGCCGAGGACCTCGATTTGCGGCCGGGTGACCGACAGCAACACGGACTCGAAGATCGAGCAGAGAAAAGAAACGACGAGGACGACGCCGACGGCGGTCAGGAAAATCAACATGATGGCTCCAAGGGTGTGCCGAATCATTGTCGACCGCGGTCTGCCCGCATGCAAGCAGCCAGTGAATACGCCAGCTGGAAACTGGTATATTGAGGGCTTGGGCAGCGCTGGTGTCCGTGCAGACCTTTCCAGGGTGACGTGGGTATGCAGACGATTACGCCAGATGCACACGGTATCGCGGTCGTCGTTCTGATCGTTACGGCGCTTTACCTCTTTACCCGCGACAAGCTACCGCTCGAGTCATCCAGCCTCGCCGTCATTATCTTACTGATCGCGGGGTTCCACCTGTTCCCCTATGAAGTCGATGGTGAACCGCTCGATCCGGCGGAGTTTCTGCTCGGGTTCGGTAACGAAGCGCTGGTCGCGATTTGCTCACTCGTCATCATCGGCAAAGCGCTGGAAACCACCGGTGCATTGCTGCCGGTAGCGCGATTTGCGGGCAGGCAGTGGCTGAAGCGGCCTAAAGCGGCTCTCCTTCTGATGTTGATCGCGGTATTCGTCCTGAGTGCGTTCATCAACGACACGCCGATCGTGGTATTGATGATCCCCATTCTCGTGGGCATTGCACTGCGCACCAAGCTGCCGGCATCGCGATTCCTGCTGCCGATGGGACTCGCAACGATCATTGGCGGCATGTCGACCACGATCGGGACGTCCACCAACCTGCTGGTCGTGGGCATCACCCGGGACCTCGGGGTCGCGGATATCGGCATGTTCGACGTTACGCTGCCGGTGCTGCTGGCCGGCGGTGTCGGCCTGGCGTTCGTGTGGCTGGTCGTACCGCGGCTGTTGCCGGATCGCCCGATGCCGATGGCGGATACCCGCCCGCGTGTCTACGATTCCCAGCTTACGATCAGGGAAGGCGGTTTCGCGGCGGGGAGGTCTTTCAGTGATGTCCTCGAAAAGACGGGCCGCAAGATGCGCGTGGACCAGATACGGCGCGGTGATTCGTTGCTATTGACACGACTGCCGTCGGTGACGCTGCTTCCCGGAGACCGGTTGCGGATCAAGGATACGCCGGAAAACCTGAAGCGCTTCGAGGTGATGCTAGGTGCCTCGCTCGACGTCGGCGGAGTTGAGAGTGAACTGCCGGATTCGGCAAGCCAACGCGACCGGAGCCGGCAGCAACTCGCCGAAATCGTCGTAACCGCCGACTCGCCGCTACACTTGCGGACGCTGGCCGAAGTGTCGATGGGGTCTTCCCTCGGACTGGTCCCGCTCGCGGTTCACCGGGCGCGTGTGCCGGGCGAGCGGGAAGCGGCAGAACCCGCTTCGGTGCGCCTGCGTGCAGGTGACGTTGTTCTCGTGCAGGGGTCACGGGCGTCGATCGATGCGGCGAAGGCCGACAACAAGGTGCTCGTCGTTGACGGGTCGACCGAGCTTCCCAGGGCGCATCGTGCCAAGCGAGCGTTGGCCGTCTTGTTACTGGTGATCGGGAGCGCCGCAACGGGAGTGCTGCCGATTTCCGTCGCGGCCTTGATTGGTGTCGGCATGATGATAGCGTTCGGATGCCTGTCCTGGCGCGATGTCGGGCGTTCGCTGCCGGTGGCCATCATCATGCTGATCGTCGCAAGTCTCGCGATGGGCAAGGCCCTGGTCGCAACCGGCATGGCCGATTACCTGGCGGGCGGTTTCGTGAGTGCCGCCGGGGCATTGCCGACGGCTGCCATTCTCAGCCTGTTCATCCTGATCATGGCGGTGCTCACCAACATCGTCTCCAACAATGCCGCCGCCGTCATCGGCACGCCAATCGCGATCGCCGCTGCGCAGCAACTGGGCGTGGATCCCCTGCCGTTTGTCCTCGCCGTCCTGTACGGCGCCAACATGAGCTTCGCCACACCTTTCGGCTACCAGACCAACCTGCTCATCCTGAGCACGGGGGGCTACCGCTTCGCGGACTTCCTGAAGGTGGGCATTCCGTTGATCGTGATCCTGTGGATCGGCTTTTCGATCGTCCTGCCGCTCATGTACGGGCTCTGATTACCGCGGGGTGCCGCGAAGAATTCACCGATTTCCGGGCAAGGCGTTAAACTCCGTCGCATGCCACTTGTCGCCCATTCCAAGCTACCGACGTTCAGTGACCTGCGGAACCAGGGTCACGAGGTCCTCACGCTTGATCGTGCGGTCCACCAGGATATCCGCGAGCTGCACATCGGCTTCCTGAACATGATGCCGGACGCGGCGCTGCGGGCGACTGAGCGGCAGTTCATCCGCCTGGTCGGCAGCTGCAACCGTATCGCGCAGTTCTTTGTGTACCCTTTTTCCCTGCCGACCCTCGAGCGCAGTGCCAAGGCAGTCGGTTACATCGACCGCTACTACAGTGACTTCGAGAGCTTGCGCGATGCGGGGCTCGACGCGCTCATCATCACCGGTGCGAACGTCGCGAACCCGCGGCTGGAGAACGAGGCGTTCTGGGCGCCGTTGATGGAAGTCGTGGACTGGGCGTGGGACAACGTGGCGTCGATGCTGTGCTCCTGCCTGGCAACCCACGCGGTGCTGAAGCATTTCCACGGCATCGACCGGCAGCCGCTGCCGAAGAAGCGCTGGGGTGTCTACAGCCATCGTGTCAGCGCGAAGTATCACCCGCTGCTCAGGGATATCAACACGCGCTTCGACGTGCCGCACTCCAGGTACAACGACATCTCGCGGACGCAACTCGAGGCGGCCGGGCTCGTAGTACTGGCGGAAAGCGCCGAAGGCGGCGTGCACATGGCAGCGAGCCCGGACCAGTTCCGCGTCTTCTACATGCAGGGGCATCCCGAGTACGATGCCAACAGCCTGCTGAAGGAATACCGTCGCGAGTTATATCGATATGCCAATAATGAACGCGACAATCCACCACCGCTGCCCGAGAATTATTTTGCAGGCGATGCCAAACGCTTCGCGCTTGGGGCGCTGGAAGCGGCCGCACGAGCGCGGGAAACTGGTGCCGTGTACGACGACACACTGGAAACCGAAGTCGAGGGTCTACTGGACAACACCTGGGGCGACACGGCGAAAGCCATCATCAACAACTGGCTGGGCCTCGTGTACGGCGTCACGAACCTCGACCGGAAAAAACAATTCATGCCCGGGGTCGATCCCGGCGACCCCCTGAGCCTGAAGGAGTAAAGATGAAAGACCAGACACTCGCAATCCATGCCGGCTTCAAGTCTGACAGCGCTACCAAGGCCGTGTCGGTGCCCATCTACCAGACGGTCGCCTACGAGTTCGACAGCGCGCAACACGGCGCGGATCTGTTCAACCTCGAGGTCGAAGGCAACATCTACACGCGCATCATGAACCCGACGACCGCGGTGCTCGAGGAACGATGCGCGGCACTGGAAGAGGGCATCGCGGGTCTCGGACTGAGCGCCGGCAGCGCGGCGGTCAACTACTCGATCCTGAACATTGCGGAGCAGGGCAGCAACATCGTGACGGTGCCGCTGCTCTACGGCGGCACCTACACGCTGTTCAAGCACATGCTGCCGCGGCTCGGTATCGAGGTCCGATTCGCCGACGATGACAGTGCGGACGCGATGGCGAAGCTCGTCGACGACAGGACGGCAGCCGTCTATTGCGAGTCCATCGGCAACCCGGCCGGCAATATCGTGGACATCGAAGCGCTGGCCGATATGGCGCAAGCTCACGGGGTACCGCTGATCGTCGACAACACGGTGGCGACGCCCGCCCTGATCAAGCCGATCAGCTGGGGCGCACACATCGTCGTCAACTCCCTGACCAAGTACATGGGTGGCCATGGCAACTCGCTCGGCGGAGTCATCGTCGACTCGGGTGAATTCCCGTGGGCGAAGCACCCGAAGAAGTTCCACATGCTGAACGAGCCCGAGGATTCCTACCACGGGGTCGTCTACACGCAGGCGCTCGGCGCAGCGGCTTATATCGGTCGCGTTCGCACGGTGGCGCTCAGGAATACGGGCTCGGCGATCAGCCCGATGAACGCGTTCCTGATCCTGCAGGGTATGCAGACGCTGCCGCTGCGCATGGAACGGCACTGCGACAACGCACTCGCCGTCGCCAGTTTCCTCGAGGACCACGCGCGCGTCGAGTGGGTGAAGTTCGCCGGACTGCCGGACTCGCCCTATTACGACCTCGCGCAGAAATACACAGGCGGTAAGCCCTCGGCGCTGATGACCTTCGGCATCAAGGGTGGCTTCGATGCGGGCGTCAAGTTCTACGATGCACTGAACATGTTCCTTCGCCTCGTCAACATCGGCGACGTGAAATCACTAGCAGCGCACCCGGCGTCGACGACGCACCGCCAGCTCTCCGAAAGCGAGCTGGAGTCTGCGGGCGTGACGCCGGACATGATCCGGCTGTGTATCGGCATTGAACACATCGACGACATCATCGCGGATCTCGACCAGGCGCTGGCGAAGTCGGCCTGAGGGCTCACCGGGGGCCGCACGGCTGCCAGACTCATGGCACACCGGATCCGATTCCGCCGCTTCCTGGTCGGGGTGGTGATCGGCTGTGCCTTGCAGTTCGTAAGTGTTGCCTCGGGTCAGGAAGCGACCGTGCCCACGGTGCACTGGGCGTATGCGTCCTACTTCGGAACCGCCTGGTACGAAATCAGCGACCAGCAGAGTGCGTTAATCGCGAATCTTGCGCCGACATTGCGCACGGGCAAGGTGGCCCGGATCGGTGCCGATGATGGGAAGGCGGTCTACTCGATTCGCATGCCGCTTACCGTGGGCGTAACCCGGCTGGACTTCGAAGACGTGCCCGTAGCCGCGAAACTCTCCTTTCGTCCGAGCGTGCAGCTCAGCTATGGCACAGTCCTGGGCGAGAGCGAATATGCGTGGACGTACCGCGGCGATATCCGGGGACGCTACACGTTCCGCTCCGGTGACCTGGACTGGGCATTGATTGCTGCTGCAGGACTGGTCGGTTACGACGCGAACCGTGGCAATGACGACAGCTTCACTTACGCCGCGATCGACTATTGCAACAACTCCGGGAGGCAGGCTTCCAGCACGTCCAAGCCTTCGTCGATGAGTTCGTCGCTGATCGTCAGGGCCGGCAGGAAGCGAATGACGTTGCCGTTGACGCCACAGGACAGCAGCGCGAGCCCGTGCTCATAGGCTGCCGCCACGAGGGCCCTGGTAAGGTCCGCAGCTGGCCTGTCGACATCGCCGTCCTCGACCAGCTCTATGGCAATCATCGCGCCGCGATTCGCGCGGACCTCGCCAATTGTCGAGGGGTGTCTCGCCTTCAATGCTTGCAGGCGCTCCCGGAAGCGGGCGCCGATGGCGTTGGCGCGCTCGACGAGACCCTCGTCCCGGATGACCTCGATGACAGCCAGCGCCGCGGCACAACCGATCGGTGACCCGGCGTAGGTCCCGCCGAGACCTCCCGGCAGCGGCGCGTCCATGATCCCGGCTTTGCCGACGACTGCGGCGAGCGGGAAGCCGCCGGCGATTCCCTTCGCGACCGTCATCAGGTCGGGTTCGATGCCCGAGTATTCCGTCGCGAAAAACCTGCCGGTGCGGCCGAAGCCGGTCTGGATCTCGTCCGCGACGAGGACGATGCCGTGCTCGTTACAGATATTCCGTAACGCCTGCATGAACTCGTTCGGCGCAGGGTAGAAGCCGCCTTCGCCCTGCACGGGCTCTACGACGATCGCCGCCACGTCGCTCGGAGCGATGTCGACCTTGAACAATGCATGCAGTGCGTTGATGGAATCGTCGACGCTGATGCCGTGGTAGTCGATCGGGAAGGGCGAATGGTAGACCTCGCCGGGGAACGGTCCGAACAGGTTCTTGTACGGCGTGATCTTGCCGGTCAGCCCCATCGCCAGCAACGTGCGACCGTGGAAGCCACCGCTGAATGCGATGACGCCTCGGCGCCCTGTGTGGGCTCGTGCTATCTTGATTGAGTTTTCGACTGCCTCGGCACCCGTCGTTACGAACATGGACTTCTTGGGGGTGCTGCCGGGTGCAAGCTCGTTGAGTGCCTCGGCAAGACGCACCGCCGTGTCGTAGGGCGTGACCATGACACAGGTGTGGCTGAACTTGTCCAACTGCGCCTTCACGGCCGCAACCACTTTCGGGTTGCTATGCCCCGTGTTGCAGACCGCGATGCCGGTACCGAAATCGATGTAGCGTTTGCCTTCGACGTCCCAGAGTTCGGCGTTCATCGCGCGTTCGACGTAGACCGGCGCGATATTGCCCTGGCCGCGCGCGATCGCCGCGACCTTACGTTCCTGCCACTCGGCATTGCCGGTTCCGGGCCGGGCCCGAGTCGGTTCTGCAGCACTCATCTGGTTGACTCCTTGATAGGGAGGCCGGTTTCCTCCGGCCAGGAGCGAATCATCGCGCCAAACGGCTCCGGTTCCAATACCGGATCGGACCCGGCCCCGGGGTGATGGGAATCAGTCACTATTGAGAGCCTCCTCGGCCTCCTCGAGTGCCTCTTCGATCTTCTCGCCGGCTTCTTCGATCTTCTCGCCAGCTTCCTTCGCCTTCTCCTTTGCCTCAGAATAGGCGTGGTCTATCCTCTCGGCCGCTTCTTCGGCGGGACCCTTCTCCTCGCAGCCGTACGCGAAGACGGCTACGACCAGTATCGACGCCAGGGCAAGTATTCTTGCTAGCATTTCATTCTCTCCCAATATCTTGGTCTGCGGTGACGCCGACGTAGCATAGACCGGCGTTTACGAAAACGGTAGCCCGCAATCGGAGCCCGAGATTCTACCGGTAGTGGTGGAGATACCGAGCTTATGAAAACAGCGATTCATTTATCGGTCATTGCTACGTTCAGCCTCGTGCTTGTGCCCAACGCAGATGCACCGCGATCCCCCGGTGAGAGCGTTGACGATACGACGATCGCCGTCTCGGTGAAGAGTGCCCTCGTCGATAGCGACACTGTGGATGCCGGCAAGATCAATGTCGAGCCACACAAGCGGATCGTACAGTTGAGCGGCTATTGTGGGTCAATGCATCGCAGTCGCGGAGGAGAGGCGCTATTCGATGCGATCCCAGTTGTGCTCAATGTGCGTCGCGAGGTTCGGTTCATTCACTCGGGCCGCACCTAGCATGATGTTCCGCTGCCGAAGACGATTATGTCCCTCGGTCTTGTCGATGATGACAAGGTCCCGGTCTTGCTGAATAGTATGGATGTCCTCGTCGTTACAAATCGTGTCTCCTCGTTCGGCAGCCACAGCTATCCGGTCAAACTTTACGAGGCAATGAGTTGCAAGGTGCCGCTAGTCGCAACACGTACGCTCGCTACCGAATGGATGCTGGGTAGCCATCCCGAATGTCTCGTGGAACCGGCCGACGCGGAGGCGATCAGCGCCGCTATCCTTCGCGCTATCTCACAGCGAAGTGCCGACTATCAAGAAGTCACTAGCTGGGACTCGAGCTGCGATATATTTGAGCGTGCACTTCTGAACAAACGATCGTGATGGGCTTCCGTAATGAACCACGCTATCAGGTTCACCGGCTGGCTATGAAGGACAAACGGGTACTTGCGACCAACTAGAAAGAGCCTTTCAGGAACAGCATCGGGCCATGGAACCGCACCTGTGCGTTGCCGCGCCAGAACTGCTCTTCGGTCTTGACGTCGACCACGAACCAGTCGTAGCCGAACCCGAACCCGAAGCGGTCGAATGTATCGTGTTCGAAATACAGGGCCCCGTGCGTGATCGTGCCGTCGATATCATCGATCTCCACGGAGAAGACCTGGGCGCGCGCAAGTAACGCCCATTTTTGTCCCAGTCGCCGGGCGCCGCCAAGACCGATTACCGGCAGGGGGGCTGTGACCTTTGCGATCTCGGTTTCGTCGATTGGCACGTCAATATTATCGAACGCCACTTCCGTCAGCGTCGCCCGGAGCCGAGTTACATGCAATCCTGCACCTACAGCGAGGCCCCAGTCCCGGTTACGCACGATTCGATAGGAGTAGCCCAGCCGGGTAACTTCCGTCGTGAACGAAGAGCGGATGTCCGCGCCGATCGGAAACACGTTCTCGCCGAATCGGATCTCGCCGTCGAGCCTGCGGAATCCGCTTCGATCGAGTCGAAAGTACTCCAGTTCGAGGAAGTGTCGTTCCTTGAACCGCCAGCGAAGCGCCGCGTTGAACGTGTCCTTGTGATCATCGAGATTGAGATCTTTTTCGAAGTTCAGGCGCGTACCGATTGCCCCTCCGCGGCCATCGACACGAACCTCGGTCGACAGGTTCATGTCGTACACTCCCAGCCGCAAACTGAAAGGAGTAAGTTCAGCCGTCATATCCAGTTCGTCGGCGGCATGAGCAGAAGCTGTCAAAAGCGTCGCTCCGGCAAAGACTGCTGCAAGAGAGATGCCGTGTCGTACGCTGGATTTGAGTATCTCGACCAACTACCCGACCATCCTACGGCTCCTGCTTGTCGGCCTCATTCTCGAGCGCCCGGTAGTTCGTCCCGAAAGCCGAATCGACTTCCGCAACGGCTTCCCACAAGCGTTGGATATAGTCCTGCGGAAACTCGTAGACGGGCATATTGGCCTTCAGCTGCAAGCCGCGCTGCTCCGGCGAAAGCCCGTACATCAGCATCATGAGAATGTCGCTGCTGGCCCAGGGGCTTTTTCGAAAATAGCCATGCCCGTTTCCGGTGCTCGCGCCCTCGGCATCCGTTACATCGATCACGCTGATATGGTCACGGCGTTCTTCGAGGAAGCGCCGCCCTCCCGGCGTGAGCTGTTCCTCCGCGATCACCTGTCCCAGTCGATCGCGTCTCGTCAACCAGCGCGCAAAACCAAGCGCTTTATCTTTCTCGGAGACGTAGATGCTCATGTGCCGCGGCACGTCGAGCGCGCCGTCAGCGAGGTAAGCCGCGAACACTTGTCGATCCAGGTCGCTGCCGACCATCACGAGGTTGCCTAACCTGTGCCGCGCCAGTATCTCTTCTCGTGGTTTTTCGTCGTTCATCAGTGCCAGCTGTTCGAATGCCCGGGCGACCAGCCTGGTGCCGTTACTGTACGCGATGATGTGGATTTCTTCGGCATCCGTTTGCTCGGCCAGGAACTCCAGGAACTTGCGCAGGTGCCGCGCGTAGCCGTTTGACGTATCGGTGTCCCGGAAATAGGCCCACGTGTTCGGCGTTGACGGCCAGGCGAAACCAACCATTACGCCGTCGTAGCCGAGGAAGTGCCACAGCTCGGCTGCCACCAGCATCGGGTTTTCGAACACGACCTTGTAGCCGTGCACATAGATGTAAACATGCTTGCGCTTCGACCGCTCGAGCTGCGCGTTGACCGCCGCAGCGAACTCCTCGTCGCCGTCGAGCAGGTCATCTCCGTAGTCTTCGCGCCTCGCAAAGCCGGGTATCGTATCCTCCAGGATACCGTACTCGGTCACGCCGGTGACCCGGATCGGGTAGTCCTTCGGACGAGCCTTCGACAGCGATATCTGCCGTAACTCATCCCAGTCGACGTCCGCGTCGTGCAGGGAAATCCTTGCCACTCCGAGCCGCACGAGCTGGCCCCGGTCGTTGACGTAGTATTTCTCGTTGTCGTCTTCGCTCGCGGGTCTGCGGTCGGTTGCGTACAGG
>JBFFEB010000031.1:0-38230 GCA_041559075.1 Woeseiaceae bacterium
GTAGAATCGCGTACTGCTTTGCGCCACTCTCGAAAGGCCGCAGCGCCGAGACCGAGCGGCTCGAGAGGGAACTCGACGCAGCCGGCGTCGGGACCGTCGCCGAAACGAACTGAAACGGCAGCCGCCGGCGCACCTATTTGCGGCGGCTCTTGATGTGCTCCACGTGCTCGATCAGCGTATCGACGGTCTCCTTAAGAAGATCGAGTTCCTCGAGCGAGAGCCGGTCGAGTTCCTCGAGGCTGTACTCGATGGACTCGATGATCTGATCCGGCGGCCGCTGCAGCGGCCGCATGAAGTAAGCGGTAACCGTGCTCACGATAATGCCGAAGAACAGCACGGAGCCGATGATGATCCAGACCCCGCCAATCAGCTTCGACACCCCTGAAACCGGCGTATCCGCGATGCCGGCCGTGGACAGCGCGGCGATGCCCCAGTAAAGGGCGTCGCCGAGCGACCGGATCGAACTGCCCGCGGAATCGCGCTCCACGAAGTACATGGCCGCGGAGAAGGCCAACCACAGTACACCGAGGGCGCTAACCATCTGCAGGAATAATGTTCGATCAATAATGTCTTTGATGAACTTGTGAAATCTCTGTCCGAACATCGTCGGTTTCCTCGAGTGACAACGATGAATTTTTCAGAACGGTTTCAGCCCCCAGTGGGCCGTCACGCCAACCAGAACACCAGGCTCGCCCCCCCCAGGTAGATAATGGCCAGGAGTACGCTTTCGACGCCTATGTTCCCTATGCCATGCCGCTCCCTGTATAGCAGACCCATGAGCAGCACGGCTGTCATCAGGATACTGATTGCCAGCCACAGTAGTTCGGCGCCGGAGATCGAGCCGTAGATCGGGCCCGCCCGGTAGGCTATGTCCGAGACCGCGATAAACAGGGTGTCGAATGCATTCCCACCCACGATATCGCCGACTGCCAGGTTCAGGGCGCCCATCCGAACGGCCGTCACGGCAATGATGAGTTCGGGCAGAGACGTCGCAATGGCGGTGAGCGTACCGCCGATGAAGCTCTCGGAGAGACCCGTTCTCACAGCGAAAGGTACCGCAACCTGTGCCAGCAACCAGCCTGATGCGGTGACAGCAACCGTGGCTGCGGCGAAAGTGAGCCAGAGCTCTGTCATGGTGCCCCGCCGCCGGTTCCGATAGCCGGCTTGCTCCGGGCGCGTGTCACCCGTGTGCCGGGGTATCCACATGGGCGCACGATGCGTCTTCATCAGGACGAATAGCCCGAATAGATAGCCGATCACGAGAAGCGCTGTCGCAGGGTGGATTCCAAAGAACGAAAGCGACCGGGTTGCGGCTCCCGCGACATGGATGCCAAGCAGACACAAAAGAAAAGCGCACATAACGAGGTTCTCGACGGATGCGGCAGCATGTTCCAGGTTGGCACGCCGGTAGACGATATCTGCGATGGCAAGAAACGCTGTCTGTGCAGCGATACCGCCCAACGCGTTGCTCACCGCAAGGCCGGCGTGGCCCGACCAGGCAGCGGTCACGGATGTGGTGATACCGGAGAGTGATGTCGCCGCGCCCACGAGGACCGCGCCGACGAGGACCTCACCCATTCCGGTACGATGTGCCAGGTCGCGTGCCGCGCGGGTCATCCTGACGCCGAAAACCGCTATCGTCCCGGCACAAAGCAGGATTGCGCAGGAAAGCAATGGCAACGACCAGCTTGCAATGTTCATCGCATGGCCTCGGCAATTCGCCTGCATGCGTATGCTAATGCATAATCCGGACGCTGTCGTTGTGAGAAGTACGCACCATGATCCTGGTCTCTTTCCTGTTCTTTACCGGCCTCGTCGCGGCAATCACCTGGTGGCTGACGCGCAAGGACGACCATGCAACCAGTGAGGGTTACTTTCTGGCGGGAAGAAGCCTGACATGGCCGCTCATCGCAGGATCGCTGCTGCTTACCAACCTGTCCACCGAACAGATGGTCGGCCTGAACGGTGCCGCGTTCACATACGGCTTCTCGGTCATGGTCTGGGAGGTCGTCGCCGTCCTCGCGCTGGTATGCATGGCACTGTTCTTCCTGCCGAGGTTCCTGAAAAGTGGCGTATCCACGGTCCCGGAATACCTCGAGATTCGGTTCGACCACCAGACCCGGATGATCACTGACCTGATCTTTCTCCTCGCATACGCGGTGATCCTGCTGCCGATAATCCTTTACACGGGTGCGACAGGCCTTATCGGTATCCTCGACGTGCAGAGCATGCTGGGGCTGCAATCGCACCAGCAGACACTGTGGGTCATCGTCTGGCTCGTCGGGATCATCGGCTCACTCTATGCCCTTTTCGGCGGCCTGAGGACGGTTGCGGTCTCGGACCTGTTGAATGGCATCGGCCTGCTCGCCGGCGGGCTGATGATCACCTGGTTCGGTCTCAAGGCACTCGGTGACGGCAGCCTCACCGAGGGACTCGCCGCGCTCGCACGCGGCAACGAGGACCGCTTCAATTCCATCGGCGGCGCGGACAGCTCGGTGCCCATCGGCACCGTTTTCAGCGGCGTCCTGCTGCTGCACCTGTTTTACTGGACCACGAACCAGCAGATCATCCAGCGCACTTTCGGTGCCAGCTCACTGGCCGAGGGCCAGAAAGGCGTGCTGGCAACCGGTTTCCTCAAGCTCTTCGGTCCGATGTACCTCGTGATCCCGGGGATGATTGCGTTCGCGATGTTCGCTGGCAAGGACGTACGGGCCGACCACGCCTACGGCATGCTGGTCAACACGGTCTTGCCGACCGCCTTCGCCGGGTTCTTCGCAGCAGTGATGATGGGTGCGATCCTGTCCAGCTTCAATTCGGCGCTGAACAGCACCTGTACGCTGTTCAGCCTGGGACTGTACCGCAGCGTCGTTAACCGAAATGCGACCAACGAACAGGTGGTTCGCTCGGGCAAGGTCTTCGGCTGGTCGATCGCAATCTTCTCGATGGCGCTGGCGCCGCTGCTGGCCGGCCAGGACAGTATCTTCTCGTACCTGCAGAAGATGAACGGTATCTACTTCATACCGATCTTCTCGGTCGTCCTGGTAGGCATGCTGACGCGGCGCGTACCACCGTCGGCGGCCAAGATCGCGCTCGTTTCGGGCTTCGCTGTGATCGCCGCCGGCTACTTCGTGCCGCCACTGGCGCTGATCGTCGATTCCCTGCACGAGTTCCATTTCCTGGGCCTCGTGTTCGCCTACCTCGTGCTGCTGATGCTGGTAATCGGTGAACTCTCGCCACTGGATGAAGAGTGGCAGCAAATCGACGTGAAAGCAGTCGACATGACACCCTGGGCACATGCGCGCAGACTGGGGCTGATCCTGGCGCTGGTCGTGCTGGCGATCTACATCGTGTTCGCCGACCTTTCGGTACTCGCGTGAGCCGCAACGAGGCTCCTCGTCCCTCACGTTAGACTATCGGCTAAGACCTTCCCAAGCAGCCAGGATTCTGAGGTACCCTTGCCAGCGGGAGAAAATAACGATACCGGAGGGGAATACAATGGCGTTCACGGCGGACATTAGCAAATTCGAATTTGGCGAAGAGTACCAATCCGCCTTTGCCGGCAAGCGGGTCCTCATAACGGGCTCCGGGAAAGACGGCGGCATCGGACAAGCTTTGGCATTGGCCGCCGCCGCCAACGGTGCGGAGTGTGTCGGGGTTCACTTCCACAGCAGCTACCGGGACGGGTTCGACCTCGTCGACGCCATCCGCCAACAGGGTGTGGACGCATTTGCCCTGCAGGCCGACGTGACCAGCCTCTCCGACCTTTGGGCCTCGCGCAGCTATATCATCGAGCACATGGGCGGCAAGAGCCCCGACATTATTGTCTGCAACTCGGGGCTCTCGGAGGGAGGCTATCGGTTCGGCCGCGCTCTGCCGGAAAAAGAGGGCGAGAGCCGCGCGGAACGCCGTGTGCGGGTGCGCCAGTCGTTCATGGACAACCTGCGGGAGTCGCGTCTTGTCATGGATACCAAGATCTACGGGTTCGTCTCGTGGACGCATCTCTGGGCCGGCGAGGCCGTGTACCACAAGAAACCCCTGCAACTCGTTTACGTATCGTCCATGCAGGCCATCGAGCCCGGCATTGCCGTACCCGGGTACGTGGTCGCAAACTGGGCGGTACTGAGGCTGCCCGAAGTCCTGCGTGTCAATCTCGGCAGCGCGTCGGACATGGTTAGCTCCTGCTGCATCATATTCCCGTTCATCCGGACTGGCCTGACGGAGGCGTACGCGGACAATCCGAAAGTATTCGGCCGCTGGCAGTCCCGCATGCTGGAAACCCATGAAGCGGCACAGAGCATGGCGCAGCTGCTGATGCAGCCGGCGAGTGAACTCAACCTCGGCAATTTCAAACTGAACGTGAAAGGCGAGCCCGACGACATCCGCATGGACTGGAGCCGGGTACGCCTCGAAGTCGAGGAAGACGAGCTCGACTGGGGGCCGTAACCCCGCTCGGAGCCCGACAATAGAGGCTATTCCATCTCGGCCGGGTTGCCGGTTTCGGGCATGGGTTGCTTGACTCGTGCCCCGGAGCTCATATACTTAATGATGCCTGTAAGTGCGCTTTTCACTATGCACACCCTTTCGAAGTTCCTTGAGAAGTTTCTCCCGTAGTACCTCGTCCGGTCTTTCATACGTACAAGCAACACTTCTGGCCAGACCGGCCCTCTGAAGAGGGCTGTTACCAATGTTTAATCAGGAAAAAACTATGTCTACCACAACAGGTACCGTGAAATGGTTCAACGAGGCCAAAGGTTTCGGCTTCATCGCGCAGGAGAATGGCCCCGACGTGTTCGCGCACTTCAGCGCTATTCAGGGCGAAGGCTTCAAGACTCTTGTTGAAGGCCAGAAGGTCCAGTTCGAGATTACCCAGGGACAGAAAGGGCCTCAGGCAGCTAACATCGTTGCCCTGTGATCCAGATCTTCGCATGAAACAGAAAGGGCCCCGATGGGGCCCTTTCCATTGGTGCCACAGGCCAGTGCATCTGACGGCAACACCACGAACCCCAGCACTCGGAGCGTTTACATGAGCCACGCAAAATCCGGAGACACCGTACAAATTCACTACACCGGCACCCTCGAAGACGGCACCCAGTTCGACTCGTCACAGGGCCGGGAACCGCTCGAATTCGAAGTCGGCAGCGGCCAGGTCATCCCCGGCTTCGACAAGGCCGTCGAGGGGATGGCTGTCGGCGACAGCAAGAGCGTCAGAATCGAGCCCGACGAAGCCTACGGGCAGCGGCACGAACAACTGGTCCAGGAGGTCGATCGCAGCGTATTGCCGGACGACCTGGATCCGAAGACAGGAATGGCACTGCAGAGCAGCGGCCCCGACGGCCAGGTCACACAGTTCATGGTGACGGCGGTGACGGACGAGACCATCACGGTCGATGCCAATCACCCGCTCGCAGGCCGGGCACTCAGCTTCGACATCGAACTCGTCGACATCAAATAACAGCGGTCGCGCGGCGAGGCGCGCTGATACAGGCGAACGATTCGCCGTAGCAGCGGTTCTCGAACCGCGAACCCGTCGCGCTCCTATGAGCGCGGCCGGTTCAGCTCGGCCTCAACCTCGAAGAGCTCTTCGAGGAGTCTGTGCCATTCGGCATACTTTTCGTCGACCCAGCTCTCGAGTTCGTCGATGCGTTTCTCCATCGCATCGACGACCGGCCCGACTTCATTGTTGAACGCGATCGCCAGCCGATCCTGCTCCTGTGCGGTGACCCGGTCCCACTTGTAATTGTCGTACAGGGCCTTGATCGCCTGGTAGCTGCCGGGCGGCGCATCGGCCTCGGTTTTCTGCGCTCGACGTGCATTCTGCTGCTCGTACTCGACTGATTTGCGCCGGTACTCACGCCATAGCGCATAGGTCGATCCGATCTCCTCGTGCAGCTCGCGGAACTTTGCGTCGACGGTATCGGTGATCACATACTCCGTCAGGCGTATCCGCTCTATCCTGTCGAGCATCGGATCGTCTCGCGCCGGCAGGCGCCGCAGCACATGCATCCCCTGCTCGTCTGTTTCCAGGTATTGCCCGAACGCGGACGGCGCGAGTTCCGCCGCGTAGCGCAGCAACGAAGTTTCGGTAATGCGCGCCAACTCGTGGTCGTCGAGCAGTTGACGGGCCTCCCGCAGGGCCCGCGAGATCTCATCATAGAGACCCTGGAACGGTGACGCAGCGGGTGCGTTGCCCGGACCGGTACCCCCCTCGGTCAGCCTGCGGGCGAAATTGCGTTCGAACCACAGGCGCCCGGTGGCGTCGACTGCGCGCACGCTCAGTTCGAGGCGCTCTCCGTCCGATTGGATGATGATACCGTTGATCGCGACTTCGGCAGCTGTGTCCGGCTCGCTCACGACCCTCACGGCACCCCACCCTCCACTGCCAACGAGAGTTTCGCGCAGCACAAACGGCAGGAACCTGGCCTCGATGGCTCGAATTCGCGGAAAAACCTTCAGGTTGCGATGCAACGACCTGTCGGCCGGCACTCCCGGATCGAACACGGAAATCGAGACGTTGAGCGTCTGCACGCTGCCCGACCATGCAGCCACCGGCCACTGCATCAGCAAGCCGAGCACTAGCGGCCACGCGTACCTTACACCGCTGCTCACAGCTCGATCTCGCCGGTGCTGCAGACCCGTTTCATGCTCAACGTCTCGATGCAGTTGAAGTCGGGCGGCAAGCGCTCGAATTTCCGGTAGATGCGGCTCAGCGTGAATGGAACACGGGCTGCGGTGGAGGAAACGGTGGTGACCACGCGCAGCTGCTCGCGGTCTTCTGAAACGGTGAACCGGTGGGTCACCTGGAGACCATCCGGCAATACAAGGTGGGACACCAGTTGGTCACCGTCCCAGCCGCAGATCTCGGTGCCGTAGTCGCTCTCCGTGCCTTTAGCCACGCCGTCATAAAATGCGCACAGGAGCGAAAAGTCATCCTTTCGCTCGACCGTGATCTCCTGCTCGTTCTGGGAGATCGTCAGCACCTGCGGCCGGGTAATGAGTTCGGCGAGACGAGCAAGCGCACGAATCGATGCCATGTCCCTCGACGAGGGCTGCACCGGCCCGGGGCGCGTCGTATAGGCCCGGTCCGCGGAGGTGCGGCTAAGGTAGTAATAGATATCGCGCAATACCTGGTTGACGTCGTCGCCTCGCGAGTAGTCCCGCTCCCACGAGCCACTGAAATCGGCGGGCATTTCGCCGTCGACGCGCATCATCTGTGCGTCGATGACGGGCTCTGAGGTCGTGCATGCCGCCAACAGCATGCACGATGCGATGAACTTCCAACCACGCGACATGAATGTTTCGAGTATCGGGCCCCGATTCTGGTTCGGCGCCAATACTCTCATTATTTAGTGCGCGGCGACATGCCCCCCGCCGGTACGACGTTTTCGGCCGTTTGCCAGTGGCGGCCGCTTGCGACCGCTATCCCTTTTACCCGCCGGGCGTTGTGCACAACCTTTCGAGATCGGCTCCGCCTTGATCCGCGCATCCGGCAGGTATCCCGGGACCGTCTCCCGGCTGATTTTCTTCCGCAGCAGCTTCTCGATATTCGCGAGTAATTTGTGCTCGTCGACGCAAACAAGCGATACCGCGTGACCTTCGTGACCGGCACGGGCCGTCCGCCCGATGCGGTGGACGTAGTCTTCCGGCACATGCGGCAGCTCGAAATTGACGACATGCGGCAGGCGCGCGATGTCGAGCCCACGCGCCGCGACATCCGTCGCTACCAGTACACGTACCTTCCCGGTCTTGAAGTCGTTCAGGGCCCGAACGCGGGCTGCCTGCGATTTATTGCCGTGTAGGGCTGCCGAGTTCAGGCCATCGGCCTCGAGCTGCGCGGCCAGCCTGTTCGCACCGTGCTTGGTGCGCGTGAAGACCAGCACTTGTTGCCAGTTTTCCGTGCCAATCTTGTGTGACAGGAGCTCCCGCTTGCGGCTGCGGTCGACCGGGTGAACGATCTGCCTGATGCCCTCTGCGGGCCGTCCGTTTACGGCAACCTGTATCTCGACCGGCGCATTCAGCAGGTCGGTTGCCAGGCGCCTGATCTCCGCAGAGAAGGTTGCAGAGAACAACAGGTTTTGACGATCCTCGGGAAGCACTTTCAATATCTTGCGGATGTCCCGAATAAAGCCCATATCGAGCATGCGGTCCGCCTCGTCGAGCACCAGAATCTCGATCGCGTCGAGATTGATGGTTCTCTGCTGCAGATGATCGAGCAGCCTGCCGGGTGTCGCCACGACAACGTCTACGCCCTTGCGCAGGTTAGCTATCTGCGTATTGATGCTCACCCCGCCGTAGATGACGGCAGTGCGAAACGGCAGATGCCGCCCATAGGCGCGAATGCTGTCCGCAACCTGTGCCGCCAGTTCTCGCGTGGGCGTCAGTACGAGGGCGCGAATCCGCCGGCGGTTAACGCTGCCCTGCTGTAGCCGTTGCAGCAACGGCAAGGTGAAACCGGCCGTCTTGCCGGTGCCCGTCTGGGCACCCGCGAGCACGTCATTGCCGGCGAGAATATTGGGTATTGCCTGCTGCTGAATCGGCGTTGCACGGGTGTAGCCCTGTTGTTCGACCGCACGAAGCAGTTCGGCCGTGAGGCCAAGTTCATTGAAAAACACTGGATAAATGCTCCGAATCCGCCTGACACAATCACGGCTCGGTGCCGCAAGAGTTTCGATCCAGGCGAGGATTCCGGGTGAGCTCCGGAGACCGCAGAAGTGCGGCGCGGAGGCAATGGCGCAGACCGATGTGCGCCAGGACGGGGCGGACTATAGCAGACTGGCAAACGAATGGAAGGAATCATTTCGGTTCGCGCGACGGGAGTCTGGCCGCCGGCGCTTCGATGCGACAAGTGGTGGCCCGCACGGTACAGTAACGCGATGCCGGCGCCGCCCGATAACCTGGAGCCTTCCAGGCTCGCCTTGTTCCTGGATGTCGACGGAACCCTCCTCGAGATAGAGGACCATCCAGCGGGCGTAAGGGCGGATCCTTCGCTCGTCGCTCTGCTGACGCGCCTTGCCGAAGGCCTCGGCGGCGCACTGTCGCTGATCAGTGGCCGCCCCGTCGCCGATCTCGATCATATATTCGGGGGTGCCAGGTTTGCCGCCGCAGGGGGCCATGGTGCCGAACTGCGGCTGCACCCCAGTGGCACTGTCACGAGCACGAACTGGCCGCTTCCAGCGTCGATTCTCGAACAACTACGCGTGTTTGCAGGCTCCGATCCGGGATTGCTGCTCGAAGAGAAACGCGGCGGTGTATCGCTGCACTACCGGCGCGCACCGCAGCTCGAGCAGCAATGCACGAGATTGGTGCACGGGCTGTTGCCGGAGCTTCGGCAGGACTTTCGTCTGATTGCCGGTAAAATGGTGTTCGAGTTCGCACCGAAAGAACATCACAAGGGCGCTGCAATCACAGAGATGATGCAGCGAGACCCTTTCGCGGGCCGCCGCGCGGTATTCGTCGGCGACGACGTGACGGACGAAGACGGCTTCCGTGTCGTCAATGCGCTGGACGGCATCACGGTTAGGGTCGGTGACAGTCGCGACAGTGAGGCTGCGTATTCACTGACGGACGTCGCTGCGGTGCGGCGCTGGCTCGAGTCGATTGCACGGCGCGTATCAAGCTAACGAACAACAGGGAGAGCGTTCTTGTCCAGTCTCAATATCGGTTTGATCGGCAACTGCCAGGTGGCATCGCTCATCGACGAACGGGCCACGATGGTATGGGCTTGCCTGCCGCAATTCGATTCGGACCCGGTGTTCTGCCGTCTCCTGCGCGATGGCAGCGAAACCGACCTGCCTGGCTTTTTCGAGGTCGAACTGGTCAACTTTTCGCACAGCGAGCAAGCCTACCAGACGAATACCGCGATCCTCGACACGACCCTGTATGACAAGAACGGCGGCGCGGTTCGCATCACGGATTGCGCGCCCCGGTATGAGTACGTCGGGCGCATGTTCACGCCCATGATGCTGCTGCGGCGTATCGTGCCGGAATCCGGCGCGCCGCGCATAAGGATCCGGCTGCGGCCAGCTCACGACTACGGCGCGAAACCCTGCGAATCGACCCACGGCAGTAACCACATCAGCTACCTATGCTCCGACACGACGCTGCGGCTCACGACCGACGCCGCACTGACGCACGTGATCGAGGAGAGCGCTTTCGTCCTCGATCGGCCGCTGCATCTGATTCTCGGCCCTAACGAGACCATCCCCGAGTCGTGCGCCGATGCCTTCCACACCCATTTTCGCGCTACGCGCGACTACTGGCAGTCTTGGTCGCGCGGGCTCTCGATCCCGTTCGAATGGCAGGAGGCCGTCATTCGCGCGGCAATCACGCTCAAACTCTGCACCTTCGAGGACACGGGCGCCGTGGTAGCCGCGCTGACCACATCGATTCCGGAGGCGGCGAATAGCGGGCGTAACTGGGACTATCGTTTCTGCTGGCTGCGAGACAGTTATTTCGTCGTGCAGGCGCTGAACCGGCTCGGCACCACGGTCACTATGGAACGATACCTCGCTTATATCATGAATATTGCCGCCGAAGCGGGCGACGAGGAACTCAAACCGCTGTATGGCATCAGCGGCCGGTCGCTGACTGACGAGCAGATCGTCGAGTCACTATCGGGCTACCAGGGTATGCCGCCGGTGCGCCGCGGCAACCAGGCCTATGAGCAAGTGCAGCACGACGTCTACGGTGCCGTGGTGCTGGCGGTTACGCAGTTCTTCTTCGACAGCCGGCTGATAAAGTCGGGCACGCTCGCGGAATTCAAGCGCCTCGAAGCACTCGGGAATTGGGCGCGCGAGAAATACGACAAGCCGGACGCCGGACTATGGGAATATCGGGGCCGACAGCGAGTACACACCTTCTCCAGCATCATGTGTTGGGCTGCCTGCGATCGCCTGGCCAAGATTGCGCGCAAGCTCGGCGAAGACAAACGCGCGGACTACTGGCGCAAGATGGCCGGCGAGATCCGTGCCGATATTCTTGATAGAGCCTGGGATCCGGAGCAGGAGTCGTTTACCGAAAGCTTCGGCCGGCCCGAGATGGATGCAAGTCTATTGACGATGCACGATCTCGGTTTCATCGACGTCGACGACCCGCGATTCGTGTCCACCGTTGAATGCATCGGCAGGCACCTGCTTCGGGGCAGTCACATGTTCCGGTACATCGCGGCCGATGACTTCGGCGAACCGGAAAATGCATTCAACATCTGCACGTTCTGGTACATCGACGCCCTGGCCAGCATAGGCCGCAAGGCCGAGGCCAGGGAGCTGTTCGAGAACATGCTGTCGTTGCGCAACCCGCTCGGGCTCCTGTCCGAGGATATCGATCCGGAAACAGGCGCTCTGTGGGGCAACTTCCCCCAGACCTACAGCATGGCCGGCATAATCAACGCAGCGGTCAGGTTGAGCCGCTCCTGGGAGGAATCACTGTAAACTGGAATAGCAGTCATGAGGGAGCAAGCAGACAAACGACTGATTATCGTTTCAAACCGCGTGGCAATGCCGAAGAAGCACGGTGCAGCTGCGGGCGGCCTTGCAGTCGGCATTCTCGCTGCGCTGAGAGACCAGGGCGGCATGTGGTTCGGCTGGAGCGGCAAACTGACGGAGAAGTCGGATTCAGACGTAAACGTCGTTCGCAAGGACAACATCGAGTTCGCAACGATAGCGCTGAACGCGTCCGACTTCGAACATTATTACAATGGTTACAGCAACCGGGTACTCTGGCCGGTCTGCCATTACCTGCTCGATTTCCTGAGGTACGACACTGAGGACTTCGACGCGTATTGTCGCGTCAACGCCCTGTTCGCACGCAAACTCGCCTCGATGTTGCGCCCGGATGACGTTGTCTGGGTACACGATTATCACCTGATCCCGCTGGCAGCCGAGTTGCGCAGCGCCGGCATCGACAACCCGATCGGGTTCTTCCTGCACGTACCGTTCCCGACCTTCGAGGCATTGCGGGCAGTGCCCGGACACGAGTATCTGCTGCGATCTCTCTGCGCCTACGACGTGCTTGGCTTTCATACAGCGCGTGACCTTGCCGCGTTCAAGACTTGCCTGCAGGAACCCATCATCGATGCGGAATTCGTCGACAGGAACAGGATCAAGCTGCACGGTGGCATCCTGATCGCCGACGTTTTCCCTATCGGCGTAGACGTCGCGGAAATCCAGGCATTGTCAGCCGAAGCGAACACGACCAAGGCGGTACGAAGAATGGTCAAGAGCCTCGACGAGCGGCAGCTCATCATCGGCGTCGATCGGCTCGACTACAGCAAGGGGCTGCACCAGCGATTCCTTTCCTACGAGCGGCTGCTCGAGAAATACCCCAATGCCCAGAACAATGTCACCCTGATGCAGATCGCGCCGCCGACACGCACAGGGGTACGGACCTACGACGAGATTCGCGCAGAGCTCGAACAGGACTCAGGGCGCATCAACGGGCGCTTCGCTTCGTCGGACTGGGTACCAATTCGGTATCTCAACAAGGGTATTGGACGCAAGCCGCTCATGGGATTCTTTCGCAACGCAGACGTCGGCCTGGTCACGCCCGTCAGGGACGGTATGAACCTGGTGGCGAAAGAATTCGTGGTGGCGCAGGATCCCGTCGATCCTGGCATGCTGGTGCTATCCAGTCTCGCCGGCGCGGCCTGCGAACTGACGGATTCCGTCATCGTCAATCCGTACGATCGCGATAGCGTAGCCGACGGCATCGCAACGGCGATTACGATGTCGCTCGACGAGCGACGCGAGCGTCATTCGGCCATGATGAAGGTACTGAAGAAGAACGATATCACCGCCTGGCGAACCCGCTTCGTGGACACGCTGCTGGACCGCAACTCCGCCTGAGGCAAAATAGACTCCGGACAGTCCCCACTGGGAGCAGGAACCGAGCCGCAATGTTACGCGAACTGGATGAAGCAGCGAGAGCGCTTGTGGCGCCGCGCGTCGTGCTGTTCGATTGGCACGCGACGCTGGTCGATACGCTCGATGCGATGTACCACGCGGTCGACGACGTACTCCCGCAGCTGCCCGAACTCGGCCTCATGAACGCACTGATTTCCCATGACCAGGCAAAGACGCAAGAGGATGCGCGCCTGGTCGATTACGTGCGCACCCACCGCCGACTGCATCCCAAAATCAAGGCGGAGAGGAGAATTTCCCGAACCGACATATTCGAAGTGCTTTTCGGTGACGACGACGAGGCGAAACACATGGCGCATGAGGCGTTCAATAACGCCTACCGTGACCATTACGGCGAGGTACTGCCGCTGGAAGGCGGCGAACTCGACCTGTTGATCGAGATGAATGCATTCGAAATCAGGCTCGGAATTCTCACAAACCGGAACCGCGAATTCTTCGAGCGTGAACTCGAGATTGTCGACAGCGGCGCATGGGTGGACCTGTTCGAAACAACTGTTTGCGGTGACGATAGCAGCCGGCGCAAACCCAATCCGGACCCGATCCTCAAGGCGCTCGAGAATCTCGGCGAAAAGCCCGCACCGAATTGCTGGTACGTCGGCGACAGTACTACCGACGTGATTGCTGCAAAGCGCGCCGGGGTCACGTCGGTGTTTTTCAATGCCTCCGGCTGGGACCACACCTGGATCAACAAGATATTTCCCGGAACGGTCGCGCATCCTCACCAGCCCGACGCGATCGTCGACGATTTTACGGAGTTCAAGTGGCTCGTCGAAGAGTGCCTCGAAGTCGGACACGACTGGCCCGGCGCCTGACAGGCAGGAGATGACGGGCTGAGGATCGCAGGGAACAGCGTTTCCCTCAAACGAGGTCCCTGTCGATGTGCTCGTCCCAGTTGCGGCCACACACGCGCTTGTCGCCTTCGTTGGCATCGAGCGACGCCGCGACGCTGAAAGGGTGACGCGCGCGGACCCTGGCGACGGCCACGCCAGCCCGGTTCAAGCGGTTCCGGCGCCTCGCTGCCCGCTCGATGCGTGAGATTCAGGAGTCCGTAACTGACCCGTGTCACCTTGTCGTCCGGCTGCACGTCGGATAGTGGCACGTCTCCTCTGTGAACTACGGTTTCACAGAGGAACGGGCTTGCAAATTGGTACAAGTACTGAACGAATCCGGTGCCGCAGTGGTTCAGGTAATGACCTGGCCTGTTGAGTGCTCAGCGACCACTGCCGACAGATCCGCAAGATCGTCGACCAGGTAATCGGGTTCATGAGGATGTCTCGGCGGCGGGCCGTAGCCGAAGGTCACGAAAGCGACGCGGACACCGGCCGCATGCGCCGTCTGGACGTCGATCGCTGAGTCGCCGACCATCAGCGACCGTTCCGGCATAGCTTGCAGTTTCTCGAGAGCCGTGCGCAGCGGCAGCGGGTCCGGCTTGTTCCGCGGCAGCGAATCGCCGCCGATGACAACGTCGAAGTAATCGGCGATATCGAGTCCCGCGAGGACCTGCCGCGTGATGGACTCGGGCTTGTTGGTACAGATTGCCTGCCGCAACCCAGCATCGCCGAGAGATTTCAGGGCTTGTCGTGCACCCGGAAACAGGCGGGTCGAGGCTGTCGCAACCTCCGAATAGATGACGAGGAATCGCGCGACCAGTTGCTCCAGCCTCTGCCGGTCAGGCGTGTCGCCGTGCTCAGCGAAGCCGCGTCGGATGAGAACGGCAACGCCCTCTCCTATCATGTTCCTGATGCGGAGTTCGTCAAGTGCCGCGAGGTGGTTCTCCACCAGGAGGCGGTTCAGCGACATTGCGATATCCGCCGCCGAATCGACCAGAGTACCGTCCAGGTCCCAGACCACGGCGGCGGCACCCGGCCTGACACTTTCCCTCACCAGACGAGCCCCACCTGTTGGTCATTCATGCGGCCACATCCCGGCGGCCGCCCGTTTTCGGATCGAGTTGCCCGAGCCGGTAGCGCTCGGCCATTTCCGGCAGAGGAATAATGTCTATCCTCGACGCGTTGCCGGCCGTCCCGAATCGTTCGAAGCGGTCGCGGCACAGGTCGCGCATCGCGGCCCAGCCCGGAAGCTGGAACTTGCGGGGATCGAACTCCGCTGGCTTCTCGACAGCGACCTTGCGCATCTGCCCGGTGATTGCCATACGGCAGTCCGTGTCGATATTGACCTTGCGGACACCGTGACGGATGCCCTGGACGATCTCGTCGAGTGGCACGCCGTAGCCGGATTCGGCAGCGTGGTCCAGCAGTTGTCGGACCGATATCAATGCCATGGAGTTTCCCCTGTTCGGCTATCGCGCTCGCGTAAGCCGGCCCTGGCCGCGTCGGCGACGGCCTCCGCTGTGATCCCGAAGTGCTCGTACAGATCGGCCGCCGGCGCCGAGGCGCCGAAGCCGCCCATGCCGACGAAACGGCCGTTCTCGCCAATATAGCGATCCCAGCCGAGACGGACGGCCGCCTCGACTGCCACGCGCATCGTGCCGGGCCCGAGTACCATTGCCTGGTAGTCGGTGTCCTGTCCATCGAACAGCTCCCAGCAGGGCATGGAAACGACAGCCGTCCCGATACCGTCTGCCTCCAGCAGGTCGCGCGCCGCGAGTGCCACAGCGACTTCCGAGCCGGTCGCCAGCAGCGTGACCTCGCGGTGGTGTCCCGCTTCGGCAAGCACGTAGGCGCCCTTTGCGCAGAGATTCTCCGGCGTATATTCGCGTCGCAGTGCCGGTAATCCCTGGCGGCTGAGGACGATGCCGGACGGTCCCGCGTCATCTCGTAGCGCGAGTGCCCAGCACTCGGCCGTTTCGACGGCGTCCGCCGGTCGATAGACCTTGAAATTCGGCATTGCACGCAACGTTGCGAGCGTCTCCACCGGCTGGTGCGTCGGGCCGTCCTCGCCCAGGCCGATCGAATCATGCGTGAGCACGTAGACGACCCTCTGGCCCATCAGCGCAGACAGGCGCATCGCGGCCCGCATGTAATCGGCGAACACGAGGAAGGTGCCGCCATATGGAATGAAGCCACCGTGCAGCGCCATGCCGTTCATTACAGCCGCCATCGCGTGCTCCCTCACGCCGTAATGCACGTAGCGCCCGCCGAAGTCGTTTGCGCTGATCGGCGTGGTCTGCCCGGTTCTCGTGTTCACCGAACCTGTCAGATCAGCGGAACCGCCGATCATCTCGGGCACCGCAGCCGTCAGTACCGACAGCACCTGGCCGGATGCCTTGCGCGTCGCCAGCGTCGGCGCTTCTTCGACAAGTTTCTGCTTGAGTGACGCGAGCGGCTCCTGCCAGCCGTCCGGAAGCTCGCCCGCCGTCGTGCGCAGGAACTCGGTCCGGTTACCGGCGCGCGCCAGGCGGTCCTGCCAGGCCACGTAGTCCGCCTGGCTGCGCTGCCCGGCCGCCGCCCACTGCGCACGGATCGTTCCGGGAATGTCGAAAGGTTCGTGCGGCCAGCCGAGATGTTCGCGGCTGGCGGCGATCTCCTCGTCACCCAGCGGTGCGCCGTGCGTATCCGCCGTTCCCGCCTTGTTCGGCGCCCCGAAACCGATGACGCTACGGCAGGCGATCATCGATGGACGATCCGGCGTCCGAGCGGTTTCGATTGCTTCGGCAATCGCTTCCTGGTCATGGCCGTACACTTTCTGCACATGCCAGTTCGATGCTTGGAAACGCATCGCCTGGTCGTCGGAAACGCTGATGTCCGTCGGGCCGTCGATACTGATCGAGTTATCGTCCCAAAGTACGATCAGCTTGGACAGGCGCAGGTGGCCTGCCAGCGAAATAGCCTCATGACTGATGCCCTCCATCAGGCAGCCATCGCCAGCCAGGACGTAGGTGTAATGATCGACCAGGTCATCGCCGAAGCGAGCGTTCAGCATGCGCTCCGCGAGCGCCATGCCGACTCCTGTCGTTATACCCTGCCCGAGCGGTCCGGTCGTCGTCTCGATGCCCGGGGCATGCCCATACTCGGGATGCCCCGCCGTCCTGCTACCGAGCTGGCGGAAGTTCTTGAGCTCTTCGAGGCTCATGGCCTCGTAGCCTGTCAGGTGCAGCAGCGAATAGATCAGCATCGACCCATGTCCGGCCGAGAGCACGAAGCGGTCGCGATCCTGCCAGTCGGGATCCTTCGGGTTGAATTTCAGGAAGCGCGAGAACAGCACGGTCGCGACATCCGCCATGCCCATCGGCATGCCCGGGTGTCCGGAGTTCGCGCGCTGCACGGCGTCGGCGGCCAGCAGCCGTACCGCATTTGCCATTTCATTGCCGGCCACGCGCTCGCGAATATGTTTTTTTACGAATGCGGTCATGTACCGTCCTCTTGGCTCAGGCTGCCCGCCGCTTGCGTTCGATCAGTTTCATTATCAGCGGCGTCAGCACCAGCTGCATGGCGAGATCCTGCTTTCCACCGGGGATCACGATGGAGTTGGCCCGCGACATGAAGCTGTGCGGGATCATCGTCAGCAGGTAGGAAAAGTTGATTCCGTGTGGATTGGCGAAGCGTATGACGACCATCGATTCTTCTGCCGTCGGTATCCATTCTGCGATCGCAGGATTCGACGTATCTACGGTCGGTATGCGCTGGAAGTTGACGTTCGTCGCGCTGAACTGTGGACAGATGTAATTGATGTAGTCCGGCATGCGCCTGAGGATTGTCTCCATGATTGTTCCTTGCGCATAGCCGCGCTGGAAACGGTCACGGTGCAGCTTCTGTATCCACTCCAGGTTGATGACCGGGGTGACGCCTATCTTGAGATCGGCGTATTGCGCAATATTGACGTCGTCCGTCACGACGGCGCCGTGTAGCCCCTCGTAGAACAAAAGGTCGACATTGGCCGGCGTCTCTTCCCAGTCGGTGAAAGTGCCCGGCGCCGAGCCATAGCACTGCGCCTCGCTAGCGTCGTGAATGTAATGGCGGGTGGTCGTCCGGCCCCTCTCGCCGAACTCGCGAAACGTCGCCTCCAGGCGTTCTAGCAGATTGGCCTCCGGGCCGAAATGGCTGAAGTGATTATTGCCCTTATCGCTTTCCGCCTGCATGACGCGCTTCATGCCGACGCGGTCATAGGCGTGAAAGGCATCGCCCTCGATAAACGCCGCGTTGATTCCCTCGCGGCGGAAGATCTGCTCGAACGTGTGCCTGACCGACGTCGTGCCGGCCCCGGAAGACCCGGTAACCGAAATGATGGGATGCGCTATTGACATTGTCTTCTCCGGCAGCCGCTGGAACTCAGGGATTGAAAAGGCCGTGTTCGCGGAAGAGGTCCGACCGCGCCGCGGTCATGTTCTTGCCCGCGAAATAGTCCTCGATGCGTCGGATTTCCTTCCGCGAACCGAACATCAGTGGAATCCGCTGATGAAACTCGCGGGGTTGTACCTCGAGAATGCGCTGTTCCCCGGTGGTGGCGTAGCCATCGGCCTGTTCGACGAGCATGGCGATCGGGTTGGCTTCATACAGCAGCCTGAGGCGCCCTTTCTCGTAACCCTCGCGCTTGTCCCGCGGATACAGGAAGACGCCGCCCCGGACCAGGATGCGGTGGCACTCCGCCACCAGCGAGGCGATCCAGCGCATGTTGTAGTTACCACGCGGTATCCCCGGATCGCCGGCGATGCAATCATCGAAGTAGGCCCTGACCGCGCGTTCCCAATGGCGCGCATTGGAGGCATTGACCGCAAATTCCGTCGTGGTCTCGGGGATGGTCGTCTCCGTCCGTGTGTGGCGAAACTCCTTGTTCAGCGGGTCCAACGTGAACATCTCCGTTCCCTTGCCGACGGTCAGCACCAGCTTGGTGTGCGGTCCGTAGATGCAATAACCCGCTGCAAGCTGGGCCGCGCCGGGCTGCAGGAACACTTCTTCGGGCGTCGCATCCGGACCGGGATTCGGCAGGATGCTGAAGATGGTGCCGATAGGCGCGTTAATCTCGATGTTCGACGATCCGTCGAGAGGGTCTACGGCGATAGCCAGCGGTCGCGTCCGGTCCAGTTCGATCGGAGTCTGACGCTCCTCGGACAGCATCCAGGCTGCCTGCGAGTCCTTCAGTGCTTCGATAATGTAGTCATGTGCGACGATGTCGAGCTTCTTCTGCACGTCGCCGTCGGCGTTGGTGTCCTGAGCCGCCGCGAGGTCGCCGGCAAGCGGTCCGCAGGCTACGATTGTCGAGATCCTGATCAGCGCGGTTCTGAGCTGCCGGCAGAGCTGCAGCACCGCTCGCCCGTCTTCGTGTTCGGGCCTTTCCTTTTCCAAGAAATCTTCAAGTGTCTGGAACTTAGGCATGTCTGTGTCCCCCAGCTCGACGCGAGCCCTGAAGAGCGGACTGGATCGTCTTAACAAGGATGCTAGCCACCGTGCTGCAGCGATGGCATATGCAAAGGAACGGGTGGCTTGCCGGAAAAAGGGTGGCTAAAAACCCACCCTTTCGGGCAGGGTCTCCGTGCGTCAGGATTTCAGGTAGATCGCGATCGCCTGGCTGCGATTGCTGACGCCGAGCTTCTCGTACACGTTGCGCAGATGGAATTTCACGGTGTTTGCCGTTACGCCCTGCGCGGCGGCAATATCCTTCGTAGTCTGGCCCGTAGCCGCGGCAGCCAGCACCTCCATCTCGCGATGCGTCAGCGTGGTCAGCGGATTCAGGTGGAGTCGGCGCACGTCCACGAAGGGGAAGACCATGTGGCCGGCCGCCACCGATGCAACCGTATCCAGCAAATACTCGGTCTCCTCCCGCTTGGATACGAATGCCGCGGCGCCATGAGCCATCGCGAGTACGGGAATATTCTCGTCGTCCGCACCCGTATAGATGATGACACGTGGCGCATCTGGTCTGCTGCGAAGCTGGTCCAGTATGTACTTGCCGCGGCTCGGCTCGATCACCCAGCCCGAAATCGCGACGTCGAGCGGCTGGCCATCGAGCGAAGCCAGGAACGACTTGCCGTCGTTGCAGACCGTCACCAGGTCGAAACGCTCGTCGTTCTCGAACAGGTGCTGGAGACCCGCCCGGACAAGCGGGCTCTTGTCGGCGATGCCGACGCGTACGGTCGAGCTTTTTCGTCGCGACTGACTGGTCATTTAGTGTGCGCACGGCGTTACGCCCGTGGCTGCAGTATAGCCCCCAGGGGATCGTTCCGCATATCGCCTAACGCTGGTGTGCCCCCACGAGCCCGACCTTATCGGCCTCGCATATCGCCGCGGCACGGAGGCTCAAAACCCGGTCGATCAACGTCCGGTCGAGGCACGGTTTCTGGATCACGCTCACCCCGTCCGAGCTGAGAGCCGCATCGAACAGTTCTGGCGAAGTCGCGCTGACCAGCATGAGGATCGGGATATTCACGCGCAGCTCGCGTAGTTCCCGGAGCAGCGCCGTCCTGCTGAGTCCGGGAGGGTCCGCTTCGGTAATCAGGCAACTATTACGGCAGCGCCGCGGAAGCCGGTACTTCAGGAATGACTCGGCGTTGGGGTGCGATAGAACTTCGATGCCGTAGGTTCCGAGAAGTGTCGCCAGACCGTCGGCGATCGCCTGGTCGTAATCTACCACGTGGACCGTGAAATTCTCGCGCATCACGAGCCGTTACTCGTACCTGGATGGGCCTGGAACCGGAGTATGGGCTCGATGCCTCGCACAAGGGAATTGGGGCCACCTCTTAGTGCCCTGCGGGAATTACGCGCAGAGCGCTTGCAGTTGTTCAGGCGGCTGCGCTCTGTTCCATTTCGATCTTCACGCGAACGAGCTGAGCGAGAGTACGCACGTCGAGCTTCCTCATGACCTGTCCACGATGAACCTCAACCGTCCGCTCGCTTATGCCGAGATCCGAGGCGATCACCTTATTCATTTGGCCGTCAGCAACGCGATCGAAGACCTCCTTCTCTCTATGCGACAAGGTTGACAGCTTTTCCGCGAGTTCCTGTCGATCCATTGCTTTCCTGCGCGCATCTTCGTCGATGTACAGCGCTTCGTTGATGCGCTCCAGGAGATCTTGCTCCCTGAACGGTTTGCGGATGAAATCGAGTGCTCCTCGACGCATGGCCTCGACCGCCATCGGAATATCACCGTGACCGGTAATGAATATGATAGGCAAAGTAGAACCCATTGCCTGGAGCTTTTTCTGCAAGTCCAGCCCCGTCATGCGCGGCATGCGGATGTCGAGCACCAGGCACCCGCGCTTGTCACCGTCATAGGCACCGAGGAATTCCTGGGCGGACTCGTGCAGCTCGCACGACAAACCAACGGTCGCCAGCAAGAGACTGAGCCCGTCGCGCACTCCTTCGTCGTCGTCGACGATAAAGACTGTCTGATGATCATACATGGTGAGTTTCCTTGTTGGCGGCGGGCAGCGTGAACCAGAACGTCGTGCCGCCACCGTCATCGTTGCGAAAACCGATGCTGCCTCCGTGTGCTCTAACGATAGCCTGGCTGATGGAAAGGCCCATTCCCATGCCGGACGATTTGGTTGTCGAAAATGGTGTGAACAGCTTATCGGCATCGGACTCCGGCACGCCGCACCCCTTGTCGCTTACGGAGATCTCGATCTGCCCGTCCCCACGCGTATCGGTTCTAATCGAGACGATTCGCGACTCAGCATCCGAGTCGGCCATGGCCTCCATCGCATTGCGCAGAAGGTTGAGCGCTACCTGCTGAACCTGAACCGCGTCGACCGACACCGGCTCCAGGTCCCGGCTTTTCTGGAAATCGATCTGGAAATCGTAGATTCGCGCCTCGGACTCGGCGAGCTTCACGGCCGTCTCGATCAGGTCGTTGCAATCGACGATCTGTTTTACGCTTTCGCCCTGCCGGGCCATGGTCTGCATGCGCTCCACGACCTCGCTCGCTCGCAATGCATGCTCATTCAACTTGAGGCATATCTCTTCCATGCGCTCGAAATTGCCGCTTTCCACCAGGCGCCGACCGGCCTGGGCAAACAGCGAGATTGCAGTGAGTGGCTGGTTGATTTCATGCGCGATACCGGCTGCCATCTCGCCGAGCGTGCTAAGGCGCGCAACATGCGCAACACGAGCACGATGTTGCCGCGCTTCCTCTTCTGCTTGCCTCTGGTCGGTGATGTCGTGACTCTCGGTAACGAGAAAAACAGGCTTTTCCTCGCTATCCATGATCGGGCGAACCGAAAAATCGAGGATGGCCAGCTGGCCGTCTGCGCGCGGGCGCGTCACCTCGAACCTGACGGTCTCTCCGTTTGCGGCGGAGATGATTGCATCGCGCACACGCCGCTGCGTCTCGGAGGAATGACGCCACCAAGGGAGCTCCCAGTAGAAACGGCCGGTCACCGATTCGCCTTCCTCGCCACCGAATTCCCGTGACTTCCGGTTGGCCTCGAGCACCCTGCCCGCGGCACTCAATATTCCCGACAGCTGATGTCGTTGCTCGAACACCGCGCGGAAACGTTGCTCGACTGCCTTGCGCGATTCCTCGGCTTTCTTCTGATCAGAGATGTCACGCATGATCCCGGCGAAACATCGCTCCCCGTCCAGGGCGACTTCACTGGCAGCAAGGTAGATTGGGAATTCGGTGCCGTCTTTCCTCTGCGCTGGGACCTCGCGACCTGCGCCGCAAATCGTGCCTTCGCCGGTCGCAACGTAGCGCCTGATGTAGCTTTTATGCTCGTCGCGATACGGCTCTGGCATCAGCACGTTGATGTTCCTGCCGATCAACTCCCGGGCTTCGTAGCCGAACATCTTTTCGGCAGCGCGATTGACCGATTCGATCCGCCCTCGGGCATCGAGCGTGATGATGCCCTCGGCAGCCGTCGCGACGATCGCCTTCGAGTAGGCCTCGGATCTCGCCAGCGCCGCCTGCTGCTGACGATGTTCCAACTCCGCGGATACCCTGACAGCCGCCAGCGAGACCAGCGCACTGGCCATTTCCGGGTCGTGCAGTGGCTTGGCCCCGAAGACGCAGACCTGGCCGATCTTCTCACCCTCACGGTTGACAATCGGGCTGCCAACGAAACTCTCGCAGCCGTAGCCGATGCTCGACCGCTCCAACTCGTAGCGCCTTCCCAGCTCGCAATCGACAATCTGGACGCCATGGCTCATCACCGCTTCACACGGCGTGCCATTCAACGCGTATTCACGCACCGCACCCGGCTTGCCGTCTTCCCACGATGCGATGGTGCGGGACATGCCCGGATCAAAATTCTCAGTTACGTAGGCGCGCCGCGCGCCCAGGATCGCGGTCAACGCCGACAGCAGTTTGAGCAGCAACTCGTCCTTGGTGGCACCAGGGGCAATTGCCGCAAGCTCACGAACCTGCTCCGACGGGCTCCTCGCGCCGGCAGTTGCTCGAGACTCCGCAGTTTGCGGTCGGGCGATATGGCGGGTAATTGCGCTGGACCCCGTAAATCGAAAGCGATCGAACAGATACTAACGACCCGACGCCCCCAGCCAAATCTCGGTAACCCACAGGGGCCTAGGGACTGACACGTATCCGACGGGCACGGTCTTGCCCCGGATCGTATCCGCTAGGGGTCAATCGCGGCAGCGGCGTCCTGGTTGACAGCAGAGTCCCGCTTTACTCGATCCGTTCGGGGGAGACCAGGATGCCATCCTCGTCGCAGTAGACCCATTCGCCCGGCCGGAAACGGGCATCACCGAAATTCAGCTCCACGTCCGTCTCTCCGTCCCCTTTTTTCTCGCTCTTGGCAGGATTAACACCGAGGGCCTTTACGCCGATATCGATGTCGGCGATTTCGGCCGAGTCGCGGATGGCACCGTTGATGATGACCCCCGCCCAACCGTTGTCGCATCCTCTCGCCGCCAGCATATCGCCCATAAGGGCTCGCGCAGTCGATCCCCCGCCATCGACCACGATCACGCAACCGTCGCCGGGTTCGCCGAGCAGCTGCCGGAACAGCACGTTGTCGTGGAAGCACCTGACGGTCCGGATCCGGCCGAAGAAGCGGCGGCGCCCGCCGAAATCCCGGAACTGGGTCGCGCAGGTCTTGCAGATGTCTTCATGGTCGTCGTAAAGGTCGGTCGTCTGCCGCATCACATCGCTCCTCTGTCACGCTTTGCGCGCAATGATGAAGACTACCGCCATGTCGGGCTGCCATGCATGGTCGATCTCGAAGCCCGCGTGCTTCAGGCTCTCCTCCAGCTCGTGTCGCGTGAATATGCGCACGAGCGGAAACACCCCGAGCCGGCGGCCAATGGGCCCGACGAACCGGAACCACTTCATATTGTCGCCGAGACAGACGGTATTGCTGACGAATATGCCGCCCGGACGCAGCATGGCGTGGATCCGGTCGATGACGTCCTCCCTGTCGTCGACCAGGTGCAGGAGACTCAGCGCGAGCACCGCGTCGACCGATTCCTTTGCTGCGTCGATGTCCTCGACGGCGCGTGCCTCGAAGGTCACGTTCTGCACGCCGGCCGCGGCGGCCTTGTCTTGCGCGATCGCGATCATCTTGTCCGATAGGTCGGTGGCGCGGATGTGACTAACGTACGGCGCATGCGCGATAGCCGTCGATCCCGTGCCGCAACCGATCTCGAGTACTTCCATGTCGGGGCAAAGATACCCGCGCGTTTTCGCCAGCTTGCGCTGGTACGCGGCTTCGTTGGCGACGGGTTTCTTCGCGTATCGTTTCGCGATCCGGTCCCAGAATTTCTTCGATCGTGACATCGCCAGTCCCTGTTGCCGGCCCGCATGCCGCATTCGAAAGTAGCAAATTCGTCTCGAACCTGCTGCCCGCCCTCCGCAAATGTACGTATTTTCGCGACCGCAGCCACCCCAATATTCGGAGACAGGATTGCCGGTGCCGCCGCACGGGCGGTGAATGTTGTCAGCGCAGGGAGGGCAAGCGATGTCCTACAAGAAACTATCCTTCCGTGAAGAGGCCAGAGAAAAGGTCCTGAGGGGAGCCAGCGCCCTGGCCGATGCTGTCCGAGTAACGCTCGGACCCAAGTCGAAATCGGTACTGATCAAGAAAAAATGGGGATCGCCGATCGTCTGTAACGATGGCGTGACCATAGCCAAGGAACTTGTGCTCGAAGACGCCGAAGAAGACCTGGGAGCCCAGATGTTGAGGCAGGCCGCCGAGAAGACCGGCGACGTGGTTGGCGACGGCACCAGTACGTCGACGCTGCTTGCACACGCGATTTTGGCGGAAGGGATGCGCAACGTCGTCGCCGGGACCAGCGCAATCGACATCAAGCGCGGCCTCGACCGCGGCGTCGGTGTTGCACTCGACGAACTCGAGCGGATGGCGAAGCCCGTCAGGAGCCGCAAGGACAAAGCCCAGGTCGCGAGCATTTCCGCGCACAACGACGCCAGTATTGGCGAACTCGTCGCCGACGCGATGGACAGGATCGGCGACAAGGGCGTAATCACGGTCGAGGAATCGAAGACGACCGAGACCCAGCTCGAGGTCGTCGAAGGAATGCAATTCGACCGCGGATACCTGTCACCGTACTTCGTCACCGACACGGAGAACATGGAAGCCGTGCTGGACGACCCGCTGATCCTGCTGTCCGACCGAAAGGTCTCCAGCCTGAACGACCTGATACCGCTGCTGGACGAGCTGGTGAAAACCGGCAAGCCGATACTGTTCATCGCCGAGGACGTCGACCGTGACGTGCTGGCCACTCTGGTGGTGAACCAGTTGCGCGGTGTATTCCGGAGCCTCGCCGTCAAGGCGCCCGGTTTTGGTGACCGGCGCAAGGCCATGTTGCAGGACATCGCGGTACTCACTGGTGCGGAACTCGTCAGCGAGGAACTCGGCACAGCCCTCGACAAGATGACAATTGCCCAATTGGGTACGGCGAAGCGCGTAATTGCCGACAAGGAGAAAACGACGATCGTCGGGGGCGGCGGCGACAAGGCCGCCATCGACGCGCGCATCCGCCAGATCGAGGCCGAGATCGACAGGACGACCAGCGACTACGACCGCGAGAAACTCGACGAGCGCCTCGCGCGCCTGTCCAGCGGCGTGGCCGTCATTCGCGTCGGTGCGCCGTCTGAAGCGGAGATGAAAAGCCGCAAGGAGGCGCTCGACGATGCCATCAGCGCAACCAGGGCAGCCGTCGAAGAGGGCATGGTGCCCGGCGGCGGTCTGGCCCTGCTGAAGTGCGTCGCGGCCGTTGCGAAAGAGGAGGAGCGCGCGGAAGGCGACGAGAAAACCGGGCTCAAGATACTGCGGCGCGCACTCACGGCCCCCACCCGACAGATCGCCGAGAACTCGGCCGTGGACGGCGGAGTCGTCGTTGCCCGCATGCTCGAAAGCGAGGGCGCGATCGGATTCGATGCGGCCCGAAACGAGTACGTGGACCTGGTCGAGCACGGCATCGTGGATCCGACAAAGGTCGTTCGCATTGCGCTCGAAAACGCTGTATCGATCGCTAGCGTGCTGCTGCTGACCGAGGCAACGATGACAGAGATAGAGGAAGAACAGGAACGGGCCCGGCCGATGGCCGGAATGGAAATGTAGGATCGGTGTATCCTGATCCCGACGGCCGGTCTGGCGGCGATTCGAGGCTCGGTCCAGCATGCTCGCGATTGACGGATCCCGGGGCGAAGGCGGCGGGCAGGTCCTGCGGTCGGCGCTTAGCCTGTCGATCGTCACGGGGCAGGCTTTTCGCCTATTCAATATCCGCGCGCGGCGCGCAAAGCCCGGGCTGCGATGGCAACACCTGACAGCGGTCCGGGCCGCGCAAGCCGTGTCATCCGCGATCGTGGAAGGCGCGGGACTCGGTGCCACGGAGTTGACGTTCGCCCCCGGCGACCTGCAAGGTGGCCGTCATACCTTCGATGTCGGCACGGCCGGCAGCACCACCCTCATCGCGCAGACACTGATCCCGGCGTTGCTGCATGCGGACAAGCCGTTCCAGGTCTCCATCGACGGCGGTACGCACAACCCCATGAGCCCGCCGTACGAATTCCTTGCCGGCAGCTACCTGCCGTTGTTGCGACGCATGGGCGCCCACATCGAGACGCGATTGATCCGGCGCGGGTTCTACCCTGCCGGCGGCGGGCGGATCGAACTGACTATCGGGAAGTCCGCCGGGCTGACGGCGATAGAGCTGTGCCGCCGGGGTGCCCTGCTCCGCAGGCAGGCTGTCGCGATTGTCTCGCGCCTGCCGTTGAGTATCGCGCAACGGGAACTGCAGACACTCGGTGACGCCCTCGGCTGGCCTTCCGGGATTCTCCATGCGTGCGAGGACGAGGAGGGTACCGGTCCCGGCAACGCCGTCATCGTCGAACTCGAATTCGAGAATCTGTCCGAAGTATTCACGGGTTTCGGATTGAAGGGGCTGGCTGCCGAGACCGTCGCCGAAGGCGTGGCGGCAACGGTTGCCGATTACCTGGCCGGCGGTGCCGCGGTCGACGCGCATCTCGCGGACCAGTTGCTCTTGCCGATGGCGATCGCGGGCGGCGGCCGCTTCACGACGCCGCAGCCCACACAACACACGCTCACGAACATCGGCATCATCGAAGCGTTTATGCCCGTGAGGATACGCATCGAACAAGATCAGAAGGATGTATTTATAATCTCCGTCGACTGAGTTTCCAGAAGCGCCGATGCACAAGACAGACGCCGAACGCTGGCAACATGACCACGTATTTGCGCAGGATCGGGTGCGGCCCGGCGAGCGCCGGACGCTGATCGTGGTGGCGATCACGTCGACGATGATGGTCGTGGAGATCGCCGCCGGGCTGGTCTACGGCTCGATGGCATTGCTCGCCGACGGCCTGCACATGGCTTCGCACGCCGCGGCGCTCGGCATCGCTTTCCTCGCGTACGTCATCGCCCGCCGGCTGGCGGCGGACCAGCGTTTCTCCTTCGGTACCGGCAAGCTGAACAGCCTCGCCGGATTCGCCAGCGCGGTCCTGTTGCTCGGCTTCGCGGTGATCATGGTGACGGAGAGCACGTCGCGGTTCATATCCCCGGTCGAGATCTCCTACGATCAGGCCCTGGTGGTCGCCGTCGTCGGCCTGGTTGTAAACGGCCTGAGCGCCTGGATATTCGCCGCAACGCCGAACGATCATCACCACCATCACGCCCACGACCACGGCCATGCTCATCATCACGACCACAACCTGCGCGCGGCCTACCTGCACGTCCTCGCCGACGCACTCACCTCGGTACTCGCGATCGTCGCGCTGCTCTCTGCCAAGTTCTACGGGCTGAACTGGCTCGACCCCTTCATGGGCATCGTCGGTGCGGCGCTCGTTTCGCGATGGTCGTATGGGCTCATCAAGGAGTCCGCCCGGGTGCTGCTCGACCGGCAGGCCGACGACGATACGCTGGCGGCGATCAGGGCGTCGCTCGAGCGCAATACTGATGACCGCGTCACGGACCTGCACTGCTGGAGCATCGGGCCCGGCATCTATGCCGCGGACCTTGCGATCGTCAGCGACAACCCGCGGGCGCCGGCCGATTACCGCTCGAGAATCCCCGCGGGACTGGGCATCGTCCATGCGACCATCGAGGTCCACCGCTGCCCGGACCATTGAGTTATATTCAAGCTCTCGGGTAAAAACCGCCGGGGCGGTTACGAAGCAGACTCATTGCAGGGCACTGCCGTTGCTTTGCATTACATTGGCTGCGCCGTCGTTTGCCGACTGGACCGACGCACGGTGCGATATCTACCCGGCTGGCTCCGATCACACCGACAAAATGATCGGCTGCACGTTCTCGCAGCGGCAGGGCTACGTGACCATCACGCGCGAAGACGGCGTGACGCACGACCTGGCACCGGTCGGCGACGGCCCTGGTAGCTATCGCGACCAGCAGGGCAACGAGGTCCGGCGCGAGCTCAGCCTTGGCGACCAGGGCCTGGTATTCCGGTTCCCCGACGAGAGCGTGTTCGTCTACTGGAGCACGGCCGCGCTGGAAACTGTCGCGGAGGTGCCGCTGGCTGCTATCGAGGGCGGCTGACCCCCCGTTACAAAAAAAGACGGCGGCGCATTGCGCGCCGCCGTTCGCTTGCTCCAGTCATTGAGCCGGCAATCAGCGGCTGGCCACCGCCGTGCCGTGCTGATGCTGCGCGACGTCGAAACGGTCGAGCATCATCACCTTGTTCCAGGCAGCGACGAAGTCGTTCACGAACTTCTCTTCGCCGCCGTTCGACGCATACACTTCGGCAATCGTACGCAGCTCCGAGTGCGCCCCGAACACGAGGTCGACGGGCGTGGCCGTCCACGTTACCTTGCCGCTTTCGCGGTCGCGGCCCTCGTAGACGCCCGCTTCCTTCTCCGACTTCGTCCAGTCCGTGTCCATGCCGAGCAGGTTCACGAAGAAGTCGTTGCTCAGCGTGCCCGGCTCGCTCGTGAGAATACCGTGCTTCGAGTCACCGGCATTCGCGCCGAGGGCGCGCATGCCACCCACCAGGACGGTCATTTCAGGCACCGTCAGGGCGAGCGTGTCGGCCTTGTCGACCATCATGTCGATTGGCGACCGGTAGTTGCCTTCGCCGTAGTAGTTACGGAACGCGTCGGCTTTCGGGCGCAGCACTTCGAACGACGCGATGTCGGTCTGCTCCTGCGTTGCATCCGTGCGGCCGGGCGTGAAGGGGATCTTCACTTCGTGGCCTGCCTTCTTCGCGGCGTGCGCGACAGCTGCATCGCCGGCCAGCACGATCATGTCGGCCATCGATACCTTCTTGCCGCCCTTCTGCGCGCGGTTGAACTCGCGCTGGATGCGGCCGAGGGTATTCAGCACATCCTCGAGCTCGCTCGGGTTGTTCACGTCCCAGCTCACCTGCGGCGCGAGCCGGATCCGTGCCCCGTTCGCACCGCCACGCATGTCGGTGTCACGATAGGTCGACGCCGATGCCCAGGCCGTGCGGATGAGCGCCGGAATGCTGAGACCCGATTCGAGTACTTCGTTCTTAAGCGCAGTGACGTCGTCCTGGTCGATGAGCTTGTGATCGACCGGTGGCACGGGATCCTGCCAGATCAGCACTTCGTCGGGACCGCCGACGTAGCGGGCGCGCGGGCCCATGTCGCGGTGCGTCAGCTTGAACCATGCCCTGGCGAACGCATCCTCGAACTCAGCGGGGTTCTTCAGGAACCGCCTAGAGATCTTTTCGTACTCCGGGTCGAACCGCAGCGACAGGTCCGTCGTCAGCATGACGGGCGCATTGCGCTTACCGGGAACGTGCGCGTCCGGCACCATGTTCGCGGCTTCGGGATTCTTCGGAATCCACTGGGTCGCACCGGCCGGGCTCTTCGTCTTCACCCACTCGAACGCAAACAGGTTCTGCAGGTAATTCATGCTCCACTTCGTAGGCGTAACGGTCCATGCGCCCTCGAGACCGCTGGTCACCGTGTCCTCGGCATTGCCCTTGCCGCACTTGCTCTTCCAGCCCATGCCCTGCTCTTCGACGCCCGCGGCTCCGGGCTCGGGGCCGACGCAATCCGCGGGGTTGTGAGCGCCGTGCATCTTGCCGAGCGTATGGCCACCCGCGATGAGCGCGACGGTTTCCTCGTCGTTCATCGCCATTCGGCCGAAGGTCTCGCGAATATCGTGCGCAGCCAGTGCCGGATCCGGATTGCCGTTCGGCCCTTCCGGATTGACGTAGATCAGCCCCATCTGCACGGCTGCGAGCGGCTTCTCGAGTTCGCGATCGCCTTCGTAGCGCTCGTCCGCGAGCCACTGAGTTTCGGGGCCCCAGTAGACGAGGTCGGCTTCCCAGTCGTCCGCGCGGCCGCCAGCAAATCCGAAGGTCTCGAAGCCCATGTCTTCCAGCGCGACGTTGCCCGCCAGCACCATCAGGTCGGCCCAGGAGAGGCTGTTACCGTATTTCTGCTTCACGGGCCACAGCAGGCGGCGCGCCTTGTCGAGGTTGGCGTTGTCGGGCCAGCTGGCGAGCGGGTCGAAACGCTGCTGGCCGCCGTCGGCGCCGCCGCGGCCGTCGAGCGTGCGGTACGTGCCGGCGCTGTGCCAGGCCATCCGGATGAACAAGCCTCCGTAGTGACCCCAGTCGGCCGGCCACCAGTCCTGCGAGGTAGTCATCACGTCCGTTATGTCCGTTTTCACGGCATCGAGATCGAGCGCCGCGAAGGCCTCGGCGTAGTTGAAATCCTCGCCGAGTGGATTGGAGGTGGCGCCGTGATCGCGAAGCGGACTCAGGTCGACCTGCTCGGGCCACCAGAATTTGTTGGGCTTCGCCATGCCTTCTGCATGCGCGAAGTCCGATGACACCATCGGTGACATCGCTACCGCCACAGCGGCAAACATGGGTATCGTTCGTTTGAGCATTGTTTTACTCCCTTGGGGAAAGAACGTAGCGTTCGTCCGATATACTAAATCGGATGTTTGATCGAATGGTAATTGATTATATCGATTACTATGCGCTACGAAATCGATGGGCAAATGGTGCATTGCGGGAGGCAGCCGGAGATCGCAAACCGGCCGCGTGGACTTCGAAATCGGGCGGCTGGAGCTCGCATGGAATCGCACTGGGTCACTCACACCGTGCGCTCGAACTCGGACATCATCAGGCGGCCCGGATCGGGCGCAGGTCAACGGTCGCAATCAGGAACCGTACTCGCCGGATGTACAAATTGGAATAAGGGGTTACCTAAATCGGCGGAATCGGAGTCCGTGCCGGGATCGAACGAATGCACACCCGGATAGCGACTCTCCGGAAGTACCGGCTGGAAGCAATTCAGTCGGCCGTCGTCGTGAATGGTTCCTCGGTAGCCGTGTGCAGCGCCTCCTGCCCGGCTTCGAGGCGCTCGATCTTCGCGACCATTTGCTCGCAAGAGCGGTAGCCGATCTGCTCACGGTGCTCATGCCGGGATACGTGGTCGCCTGCTTTCTCCAGCGTCAGGATTACGCGATCCCGCGGCGACAGGCTGACCGACAGGCTCTGCGGCGGCGAGCTGTGGAGTTCGACCCGATATTTGCCTTCGGGCAGGTACAGCGGCGAGCCCGAACCCAACGAACCGTTCGCGATCTCCGTGCTGCCTTTGTACACGCTGTACGACGTTGCGACCGTCTGCGCCAGCGCGGCCTTCAGTTCCTCGGCGCTGCCCGCGGTGACGTAGCGGCCGCCCGATGCCCAGGCGATGGACTGCAGGCTCCCCGTGTCTTCGTCGGCGGCGCTTCCCAGGCCGAAGCCGATCACGTGCACGATGATGCCCTGGTCACGGAGATCACGAGCCGCCTGCACCGGGTCTCCGCCGCAGCTCTCGATGCCGTCCGTCACCAGCACGACGGCGCGGTCGTCGTTTCGCACACCGAAATCCCGGCCCGCCTGCTGCAGGGCGTAAGCGATGGGTGTCTGGCCGAGCGGCCGCAGGCCTTCGATGGCGCCGCGGATCGGTCCGCGGTTTTCGTCAGCGAACGGCACCAGCAACGCCGAGTCGGCGCAGTCCGCGCTCTCGCTCGGGCTGGTACTACCGTATGCGCGCAGCGCGAGATTGAGGTCTTCCGGGAACCAGTGAGAGACGTCCCATAGGATCTCCTTGGCAACCGACATCTTGGGCTGTCCGTCCATGCGGCCCCACATGCTCCGCGATGCATCGACGACAATCTCGACAGACTTGTTCTCCAGCGACACGATTTCGCGGCCGGCCTTCACGGCTGCCACCTCGAGGGCCGCGCAACTTGCATCGCGGACCGTGACGGTGATGGACGATTCCTGCGTCCGGCCATCGATGCTGGTAGCGAGTGCGACGATGCGATTATCACCAGTCGCAAGCGGTACGCTGCCAACAAATGTTCCGCCGGCGAGTTTCGCCGGCAAGGGCGCGGATCCGTTCACACTTAGCGTCACCGTATCCACGCCGGTCGTGCGCAGGTCGAGAAACGCCTGCGGCAGCATCGACGGATCGTCGACGCGGACCAGGCTGCCGCCGGTGGCCCAGGAGATCTCGTCTAGAATCTCCGTGCCGGTCTTGCTTGATCCTAGCAACAGTGTCTGGATGGTAGCGTCCTGGCCGTGGGCCTTGATGGCGGCAGAGTGCGCCGCCCGCCGATTCGACTTGCCGTCCGTGAACAACATGATCACGCGCGACGAACCGGGACGCCCGTGGGCCTCGAGTTCTCTCAGCGCCGTCTTGATACCGGCGGCGAGATTCGTGCTCCCGGAGCGCGGCATGTCACGCAGGGCTTGCACGACCAGCCCGCGGTCCGACGTCATCGGCTGCACGAGCTCGCCACGGCTGTCGAAGCTCACGACACCGATCTTGATATCGCTGCGGGGCGAGAGGTTCTCGACGAGCCCGATGGCGCCCACGGAGCGATAGTCTTTCGGATCCGTACTGCGCAGGCTCGTGGAGGTATCCATCACGAACATCATGTCGATGTATTTGACCCCGCCAATGGTCGAGGCAATGCCTTCCACCTCGATGACTTTCTCGCCTGAATTCGCGACGAAGTCGGGAGACGGCGACTGGATCTCGATCTCGAGTCCGTTCGGGGCTGTGGCCTCGGTGCTGGCCTGTTGGCCCATTGCGCCCGGCGCGGAAAAGCACGCCAAGACAGCGGCGAAAACGGCTGATTTGTTTTGCATGACGGTACCTGCTGATGTTGGCGCACGACCTCATGGGTCCTGCGCTTTTGCCCAAGCCTGAACAGGATAAGTCACCGAAACCGACATAATCTGGGACCTGCGACACATTTTGGGTATAGGATTCCGAGACTTATGGGTAATCCCGCCAAAGAAACGCGCCGCCCGACGGGGAACTGGAGAACCCCGCTGCTGGTGATCGCCGCCGGCTGCCTGATCGCGCTGCTCGGCTTCGGGGCGCGCTCGGCCTACGGACTGCTGCTCGAACCCATGACCAGCGCACGCGGCTGGGGGCGTGAGACTTTCGCTTTCGCCTTGGCAGTCCAGAATCTCGTCTGGGGGTTCGGCGTACCTTTCGCGAGCATGCTGGCCGACCGTTACGGCCCAAGCCGCGTGCTCGCCGTCGGCGCGGTGGTCTACGGACTGGGTACTGCGGGGATGGCGACGACCACCAGCAGTCTCGGCCTGACCCTGTTCGGCGGCGTGCTGACCGGCCTCGGCATCGCGTTGACATCGTTCTCTATCGCGTTGGCGGCCATGGCGCGAGTCGTCGATCCCGGGCGGCAGTCGCTGGTGCTCGGTATCGGTACGTCGGCGGGCTCGCTCGGCCAGGTGATATTCTCGCCGCTCAGTCAGCTGGTCATCGCGCAGTACGGCTGGGATTCAGCGCTCTTCTTCCTTGCCGCATCGGTCCTCTTCATCGTGCCGCTCGCGTTCGTGCTGCCGGGCAATGCCGATGCGGCCGGCGATGCGCGGATAGAACAGGGTCTCGGCGAAGCAATCGTCGAGGCCGCACGACACCGCGGCTACGTGCTGCTGACGCTCGGTTTCTTCGTCTGCGGCTTCCACGTTGCTTTCATCAGTGTGCACTTCCCGGCATACGTCAGGGATCTCGGGCTCGCACCACAGGTCGGCGCCTTCGCAATAGCGATCATCGGCTTGTTCAATATCTTGGGCTCTTTCCTTTCGGGCCTCGCCGGCCAGCGCTGGCCGAAGAAGAACGGGCTGGTCGTGATCTACTCGCTTCGTGCGCTCGCGATCGCGGGCCTGCTGCTCGCCGCCAAGACCCCGGCGACGATCTACGCGTTCGCTGCCGTGATGGGCATACTCTGGCTGTCCACCGTCCCGCTCACCTCCGGGATCGTCGCGCAGGTCTTCGGACTGCGCTTCATGGCGACGCTGTTCGGCATCGTTTTCCTGAGCCACCAGTTCGGCAGCTTCCTCGGCGTATGGCTCGGCGGCTACCTCTACGACCGCACAGGCACCTATGACGCCGTATGGTGGACCGGTGTCGCATTATCGATCGTGGCGGCGCTGCTGCACGCGCCAATCAACGAACGACCTTTACGACGAGTATTGCCGGCCACGGCTCAGCGCTGATCCTCTGCCTTCAGCCGCGCGAAGTAGTCACTCGCCGCCTCGCGGACCTTCGGCGCCAGTATCAGCGTCGAGATCATGGTCGGAATCGCCATCGTCGCGTACATGCCGTCGAGCAGCCCGATGACGGCGCGCAGCGACGCGACCGATCCCAGAGTGATGAGGCCGACGTAAAACCAGATGTACCATGACTCGAAGCGCGTTCCGAACAGGAAACCCGCGCACTTGCTACCGTAGTAGCTGAACGTGAGGACGGTGCTCATGCTCAGGAAGAAGACCATCACCACGAGCAGGTAGCCGCCGATGCCGGGAAACGTGTTTTCGAAGGCGAGCGTCGTAAGGCTCGCGCCGACTGCGTCGCCCTGCCAGACGCCGGTTACGAGGATGGCAAGCGCCGTACAGGTGCACACGATCAGCGTATCGACGATGGGGCCGATCATGGCCACGACACCCTCGCGGATCGGCTCGTCAGTCTTCGCGGCACCATGGGCCAGGGCCTCCGTGCCGATACCGGCTTCGTTTGAAAACGCGCCGCGTTGCACGCCGATCAGTATGACCGTACCCAGCGCACCGCCCGCGACCGCCTGGCCGCGGAACGCCTCCTCGACGATCAGCTTGAGCGCGCCCGGTATCGAATCCGCATGGATAAAAAGCACTGCGGCAGTGATGATGAAGTAGAACACGACCATGAACGGTACGACGCGGCTGGTTACGGCCGCGATGCGCTGGATACGGCCGATGATGACCGCGAACACGAGCGCACTGAGGACGATTCCCGTAAGCAGGTCGAACGTGAAGTGATCATCGACCGCGGTCACGCCCGCGGGAATCGCGACGAAGTCGCGCAGGACCTGCACCAGCTGGTTGACCTGGAATACGGGGAGCGTGCCGAACAGGCCAGCGACGGCGAACAGCCATGCCAGCGGCATGAAGTGCCGGGGCAACGCCTCTCGGATGACATACATCGGTCCGCCCTGGTAATGGCCCGCATCGTCCGGCCCGCGGAACATGACCGCGAGCGACGCCGTATAGAACTTCGTCGCGACACCCACGATGGCCGTGACCCACATCCAGAAGATCGCTCCGGGCCCGCCGACCGTGATCGCGACCGCAACGCCAGTGATGTTGCCCATACCCAGCGTGCCAGATAAGGCCGTCGCAAGCGCCTTGTAGTGCGAGATATCGCCCTGGCTTCCGGATTGTGCATCGTACTTGCCGCCCAGAATGGCTAAACCGTGGCGGAAGTAACGGTATGGCAATGCGCGGGAGTGCAGCACGAAGAAGAGACCGCCGCCCACGAGCAGCACTACTAGCGGCGTGCCCCACATGAATGCGGCCCACACGTTCATCGCATTTCCGATGGTTTGCATGCAACCCCCTGGCAGTCAGCATGCAAGGTAGCCCGAGGCACGGGCCGGCTGCAAACCAGAAAGCCGGCCGGGGCGAAATCCGGCGCCGGCGGAGCTAAGATGACGATGATTGCAAAGGGAAATTTCAGGTATGTGCGCAACCAACGCTGACGAAATCGCCGACTTCCGCCGGCAACTTCACGCCCGTCCCGAGTTATCGGAGCATGAGCACGAAACCGCAGCGGCAATCGTGGCGCGGCTCGCCGCGACCCGTCCGACCGCGATCGTTGACCGGCTCGGCACGATGCAGACGGGGCTCTGTGCCGTTTACGACAGCGGTGTACCGGGCCCCGTCGTACTCATCCGCGCGGAACTAGACGCGCTGCCCGTACAGGAAAGCAACACGTTCAGGCACCGCTCGAAGGTCTCCGGCGTATCTCACAAGTGCGGACACGACGGCCACATGGCGACGCTGGTCGCCGTCGCCGAGGGCCTGAATGCGCAACCCGTTGCGCACGGCAAGGTCTACCTGCTGTTCCAGCCGGCCGAGGAGACCGGTACTGGCGCATCGGCGGTACTGGCCGATCCGCGCTTCCAGGCGCTCGATGCGCCCGATTACGTCTACGCGTTCCACAACGTCCCCAAGTACCCGCTCGGGCAGGTACTGTTGCGCAGGGGGCTGTTTGCCCAGGGGTCGGTCGGCTTCATCGTAAGGTACCGCGGCAGGACCTCGCACTCGAGCTACCCGGAGCACGGGGTCAGTCCATCCCCGGCGGTGACCGGGCTGATCGATGCGGTCAACCGTTTCAACGCCACGCTATCGGACTCGGTCTCGGCGCCCGTACTGGGAACCGTCAGCTACGCGCAACTGGGAACTGCAGAGAAGGGCCCAAATTTCGGCACGACCCCTGGCGAAGGCATCGTGATGGGCGTGATTCGTGCGCACAGGACAAACGACCTTGAGAAGGTCCGTGAAGAACTTGCCACGCGGGCCGCACGACTTGCGGAGGATGGAGGGCTCGAGCACGAGCTCTCGTGGCACGAGACGTTTGCAGCAACCGAGTCGGATGATAACTGCGTGGCGACAATCGCGGCCGCCGCTGCATCGGCATGCGCCGACATCCGCTGGCTCGACGAGCCGTTCCGCTGGTCCGAGGACTTCGGCCATTTCACCACGGCATTCGAGGGAGCATTCTTCGGCCTCGGATCGGGCACGAGCCAGCCACAACTGCACGACGATGGCTACGATTTTCCAGACGAGCTGATCGGTATCGGTGCGAACGTCTATCGGGCGATCATCGACCAGCACCTCGGCCGGCGCTGAGGTCGTTACTGAACAGGAGTTTCATGATGAGCCAGGCAATCACGATCACCCACAGCGAGAGCGAGTCCCGGGGCCGGTACGAGGCGCATATCGAAGGAAAAGATGGTAGCGGCCGACTGACTTACTCACGCATGTCGCCGACGAAGATCATCGCCGATCACACCGGCGTGGACGACAGCCTGCGCGGCACGGGGGTCGCCAGGGCGCTGGTTGAACGGCTCGTTGCCGATGCGCGCAGCGCCGGGATCAGGATCGTGCCACAGTGTTCGTATGTGCTGGCACAGTACCGGCGCAATCCGGATTGGTCGGACGTGATGGAAGAATAAGAAGGGACGCCACAGCGTGGACCCATGGGCGCCCACCGCAGTCGCAAGGTCTGCTGTCTCGCACGAATCGTGTTGGGTCGCGCCGCGAGTCGGCCGGAAAACTACAATCTGGACTTCCCCCGATCTGACGACACACCGGACCCTCAAAATGAGGCTTGCTCAAAGGCCTCGGGGCTGACACCGCCCAGGTGGCTGTGTCGGCGTTTTCAATTGTAAAACACTTCGATGTAGTCGAAGACATCGGCACGCGCCAGCTCGCGTGTTTTGTAGATGCGTTTCTTGATCCTCTCTTTCTTTAAACTGCTAAAGAACGATTCGACCACAGCGTTATCCCAGTAGTTGCCGCGTCGACTCATACTCGGCTCGAGATCGTGATCACGGCAGAAGCGCAGCCAGTCATTGCTCCCGTACTGAGTTCCCTGATCGGAATGGATCAGCACCTTCCGCTTCGGTTTGCGTCGCCAGACCGCCATCAGGA
>JBFFEB010000032.1:0-37320 GCA_041559075.1 Woeseiaceae bacterium
GCCCTCGGCGAGGAGGTAATCCTGCCGCACGCGCAGCGAGCCGAGCGTCACGTGCCCCTTGATGATCTCGCTGGTGCGCGGATCGAACACGGAGTAGCCGTAAGACCAGCCGCGCGTCGATCGGTGCACCCACTGGATGGTATTGTAGCGAACGTCCATCGGATCCGCATTCTCGGGCAGGAGTTCGACACGGAACGCATTCCTGTAACCCGCCGCCTCGAAGGCCTCGTTCCACCACGACGCACCTTCGATCAACGCGGTCCGGACGGGCTCGGGTGCGCCGCGATCGACGTAGTAGACGATCGGCTCCATCGGCTCGCTGACGTCGGCCGCCGGATCTTTCTTCTCGAGCCGGTGCCGCCGCGCGTAATCGACCCGCAGCGACTCCCCGATTGGCGTCGCGTAGTCCAGGAATCCCGTATGCTCGGCCTCGTGGTCGAGCCCGACGAGCCCGGCCCGCGGGTCGAAAGGCAGCGGCTCGTAGTGGCCGTCCGGCAGCCGCACGAACGAGTGGTGCATATGAACGGTGACGGTGCCCGGGTCTGGAACAACCGTGGGCAAGAATCTTCCGGCAGGCCGGCCCGTGAACGTGACGACGGCTTCCGCTTCGGAGTTATCTGGGAACGCCTTGGTCCGGGGCAGATAGATCGCCGAGCGCCCGGGATCGGTTGCGTAGTCGCCCTCCCCCAGCTCGCGCAGCCTGGCCGAGATCCCGTACGCATCGCGGAGGAGGAAATCGGTCGCGTCGACGATAACCGCATCACCCGCCTTACCGAGAGCGTCGAATCCCCAGACGGCCGACCTCGCGAACGACTGCTCCACCGTGCGACGCTCGTCTTCATCGTCGTTGCCGGCACGGAAGTCGAGATTGTTCTGGATGAGCAGCACCCTGGGACCGGAACGCTGAAATTCGACGACCCGCGTTGCGCCCAGTTTCCCGCGGTCGAGCAACAGGTCGTTCGAGCCCACGCCGCGCGCGAGCGAAGACTGGTACAGGAACGGTTCATCGAACCTCTCGACGGCAAGGAGCAGACGGCCCGCCGATTCGTCCCAGTACATGTCGAGGAAACCCTCGAACTTTTCGAAGCCCGACAGCTCCTGCGATATCGGCGCCTCAGCGTTCTGGCAAGCCACCAGGGTCAGAGCCGCCAGCACGATCCATGCACGCATCGATTACCTCAGCGAGAGAATATCGTTTCCGCTTAATGCGGCGAGAAACCGAACCACTGGGGAAAGACCACCAGGATGCCCAGCACGATCATCTGCAGGACGATGAAAGGTACGACACCGTAATAGATGTCTGTAGTCCGTACGTCGGGCGGCGCGACACCCTTGAGGTAGAAAAGACTGAAGCCGAACGGCGGCGTCAGGAACGATGTCTGCAGGTTCATCGCGATCAGGATGGCATACCAGACCGGATTGATGCCCAGTGCGGCCGCAATGGGCACCAGGATCGGCACCACGATGTAGGAGATCTCGACGAAATCGATGAAGAAGCCCAGCACCATGATGGCGAGCATCGACAGGATCAGGAAGCCCCACTCCTCACCGGGCAGGCTCGTCATGAACTCTTCGACGATATAGTCGCCACCCGTGTAGGTGAAAACCATCGAGAAGGCGGTCGCACCGATCAGGATCGCGAATACCATGGCCGTGATCTTGACGGTCTCGAGCGAGCTCTCCCAGACCATGCGCACCGAGAAACGGCCGTAGAACGCCGCCAGCAGGATGGCGCCGACGCCGCCGACCGAGGACGATTCCGTCGGCGTGGCCACGCCTGTCAGGATCGAGCCGAGCACCAGGACGATCAGCACCAGCGGAGGGATGACCGCTTTCAGCGCCCGCCACACCTGGTGCTTCTTGGTACCGGTCATCTCCTCGAGACGGATAGGCGGCGCCAGGTCTTTCTTGAGCAGCGTGACGATCACGATGTAGACCGTGTAGAAGGCGACCAACGACAGGCCGGGCCATAACGCCGCCTTGAACAGGTCGCCTACGGGCTCCTGAAATACGTCGCCGAGGATAATGAGGATGATGGACGGCGGGATGATCTGGCCGAGGGTACCCGCGGCACAGATCGTGCCTGTCGCCAACCGCTTGTCGTAGCTGTACTTGAGCATGACCGGCAGCGAGATGACACCCATCGCCACCACGCTGGCGCCGACGACACCGGTGGACGCCGCCAGCAATGCACCGACCAGGATCGTCGAGATGGCAATGCCGCCACGTACCTCCCCGAACAGGAAGCCCATCGACTCGAGCAGCCGCTCGGCCAGGTCCGACTTCTGCAGGACGATGCCCATGAAGATGAACAGCGGGATCGCCATCAGGATCGTGTTATTCATGATGGACCAGATACGATGCGGCATCAGCGCAAAGATGTCCGGCCCCTCGGCCAGTAACCCGAAAAAGACCGCGACCCCGCCAAAGGTAAACGCCACGGGAAAGCCGACGAGCAGCAGCAGCAGCGCGACGGCGAACATGATCAGCCCGATCATCGGTCAGCGCTCCTGTCGAGCGGAACCGGATACGCGCACGCCACTAAAAGGCCTCCTTCTGCCGCTCCGGTGGAGCCACGATGCCCAGAAAGATGTTGAGGTTGTGGATCATGAAGCCGATCGCCGAGACGACGAGGAACACGAACGATGCCGGGATTACCAGCTTGATCAGCCAGCGATATGGCAGGCCACCTGGGTCACCGCTGACCTCGCCCGAGGTATATGCCTCCTGCACGTACCAGATGGAACCCTCGACGATCAGTACACTCAGGGGCAAAATGAGCAGGATGGTACCAGCAATGTTGACGATAGCCTTGTTGCGCGGTGAAAAACGATCGTACAGGACATCGACACGCACGTGTCCGTCTTCCTTGAGGCCGTAAGCGATACCGAACAGGAACACCATCGCGAACAGGTGCCACTCCATCTCCTGCAGTGCGATCGATCCGGTCTTGAAGAAATAGCGCATGATCGCGTCGTAGAAGACGTTGATCAGCATGGCCAGGTTGAGGACGCCCGCGATCCACCCCATCACGTCGGAGAAGCGATCGAAAAATGTCTCGAGCCTGAGGAGCATACGGTGTTGTTATATCACAGCGAAGGACTCCCGGCCGAAGCCGGGAGTCTGAACGAGACTATTCGAGATTGTCCTTGAGGTACGCATAATCAGAAATCTCGGTCCACTTGCGTGCCATCTTGATGTACGCCCTCTGTGAATCGAGGACTTCCTTGAACAGCGGATCGTTGGCTGCACTTTCCTCCAGCAGTTCATCGTTGATTCGCTTCATCTCGGTGATGATCTCTGGCGGGAATGTGTGGATACTGACGTCCGGAAATTCCTTTTCGATCGAAGCCCAGTTGACCGCGCTCTCGTGATAGGAATGGGCGTACATATCGTACGCCGCATACTGCATCGCCGTGACCAGGATCGCCTGCAGGTGCGCCGGCAGACTGTCGAAGGCCTCCTTGTTCACCATGAACTGCAGTTCCGTCGCAGGCTCATGCCAACCTGTGTAGTAGTAAGGCGCCACTTTCTGGAAGCCCATATTCAAGTCCAGCGATGGTCCCACCCATTCCAGGGCATCGATGGTGCCGCGATCGAGTGCGGTATAGAGTTCGCCCGGGGCAATGTTCGTCACGACGACGCCCAGCTTGGACAGCACCTCTCCGGCGAAGCCCGGTATACGCATCTTGAGGCCCTGCAGGTCGTCCAGCGTATTGATCTCCTTACGGAACCAGCCGCCCATCTGGTTACTCGTGTTGCCACCGGGGAAGGAATAGACGCCGTGCTTGTCGTAGACCTTTTTCATCAGGTCCATGCCGCCGCCATAGTAGAACCAGGCATACTGCTCCGGGGCGATCATGCCGAACGGCATGGTAGAGAAGAACATCGTGCTGGGCTCCTTGCCCTTCCAGTAATAGGATGCCGAGTGACCCATCTCGTACTGGCCTGCCTTGACCATGTCGAGGATGCCGAAGGCGGCCTTGTGTTTGTTCGACGAATCGATACGTATTTCGAGTTCTCCGCCGGACATCTCCTTGACCATGTCGGCCATCTTGATGACCGCGTCGCCAAAGATCGGGAATCCTGTCCCCCATGTCTGGGCCAATTTCCAGACAATCGCTTCCTTCTCTGCCTGGGTTTCCGCCGGCGCCGCAGCCCCTTGCTGCTGCTGTTGCTGTTCCCCGCCGCACGCCGCCAGTGCCAGCAGTGAGCCGAACAGCACCAGGCCGGTGAGCGGCTTGATCAAGTGCGTAAGCTGTTTCATTGGTTTTCTTCCTGTCAGGTAGAAGGAGGGGAAATTCTAGCGCGTTCGCGAGACAAAAGCGCCGCAAAGGACCACTCGATGCCCGCGGAGGGTACAATTTCGTGCTGGAGTGTGGCCGGTATTGGATCCGGGGGGCAAGATGAGCAAGCTTGGGTACAGGGAGCTGGTCGCAGCCGCCGAGGCAAGGATACGAACGATTACAGCGCAAGAGGCGATGGGCATGCTGGATTCGGACGACGCTGTGTTCGTCGACCTGCGTGACGTCAGGGAACTGAAGCGCGAAGGCGGCATACCGGGCGCCTTCCACTGCCCGCGCGGCCTGCTCGAGTTCTGGATCGATCCGGACAGTCCCTACCATCACACCGTGTTTGCGGAACCGAAGGAGTTCGTCTTCTTTTGCAACCTGGGCTGGCGCTCCGCGCTCGCGGCGGACATCGCCCAGAAGATGGGGCTTAAGACCTGCCACATTGGCGGCGGCTTCGAGGCCTGGAAGGCATTCGGTGGGGAAGTCTCGCAAGGGAAGCGATGAAAAACCGCGACAGCCGCTCGCCCTGGCCCGAGATTCAGCATGCAACGATCGTGTTCGTGCTCGACGCGCGCGACGCCTTTGAGGCCGGCCTTTTGCGGGAATGGGTCGAATCTACGAGGCCGCGGGCCGATTCCCCGACCCACTATTCGTTTGCCGAGTTGCCGAGAGGCCGCGGCAGTGACTGGCTCTCCGCCCTGACGCGGAAGACGGATGCCGTCTGGCTGCAGCCATTGCGCATCGCCTGGCTGCCGGCGTCGGAGGGGCGCCGCGACCGCACCCTTCTGGACCTCGTTCCCGGGCGGCTCACCGAACCCGGCCGGGCCCGGCGGCGGTGGCTCGCGAAACATCGTCCCGAGAGGCGTGCCTGGATCGTCGGAGACGGCGCGTGGCTTCATGACATGCGCACGCGCCAGGTCGAGGCTGCGATCGAGGACGACCAATTCGAGCAGTTCGTTGCCAACCAGGCGCTCATCGCGCTGGAACGCTCCGAGCGGATCTTCCGCGGTGCGCGTTACAAGGTGCCTCGCATCCTGTCCGGCGAGGTTTTCGCCAATGCCGACTTCCGCGGCCTGATGGCCAACATCGCGCAGCAGCGCGACCGCTCCATGCCGGACGTCTTCAGGCAAGCCGAGCGTTACCTGCGCGAGATGGCGGCGACCCAGACACCGTTCACGCTCGAGATGATCAACGCCCTGTATCGCTCAGCCTGTCGCAGCCACCACGACTCGACCATCGACGTGGACGAGACGCAGCTGGAACGGGTCGCGGAGACCATGGCCACGCGCCCGGTCGTCTTCCTGATCAGTCACAAGTCGATGCTCGACACCATGGCGCTGTCGCTGGTGCTGTTCGATGCGGATCTGCCGCTGCCGCTCACGTTCGGCGGTATCAACCTGAACACGCCGGGCCTGGGCACCCTCGCCCGGCGCTCCGGCATCATCTTCCTGCGGCGCTCGTTCCAGGACAACGAGATCTACAAGTCGACGTTTCGTCGCTACATCGATTACCTGATCGAGAAACGTTTCTCGCTGCTGTGGGCATTGGAGGGCACGCGGTCGCGTACCGGCAAGCTACTGCCGCCGCGCTTCGGCCTGTTCAACTACGTCTTCGAGTCAATTCAGAGAACCCGGCTCTACGACGTAACGTTCATACCCGTCAGCGTCGCTTACGATCAGATCACCGAGGTCGAGGATTACTCGATCGAACAGCGCGGCCAGAAGAAGAAGCCAGAGGGTCTCACATGGCCGCTGCGTTTCCTCCGGCGTGGCCGGCCGCGCGGGCAGATCCACCTGCGGTTTGGCGAGGGCGTAACGGTGAGGGAGCTGGTCGAGCCCGAGGAACTCGAGGAAGACGTCGACGAGCAGCGCAAGCAGACGCTCGTCGCAACGCTGGCTTTCGAGGTCGCGGTGCGCATGAACGCGGCGACGCCGATCACGGCCACGGCAATCATCACGCTGATACTGCTTGCCGCGGGGAACCGCGCCCAGAGCCTCGCCGAGATACAGGGGCTGGCCCGCGCCGGCGCTGCGCTCATCCGGCGCCGCCATCTCGAGATCGTCGGACGCTCGAACTTCCAGAATGCAGACACGGTGCTCGCGACGCTCGCCGACCTCAACGCGACCGGCATCGTCACCTATCTCGACGAAGGTACGGAGCGGCTATACACGATCAGTCCCGACCAGCACCTGAATGCGGCTTATTACCGCAATACCGCAATCCACTATTTCATCCTCGATGCATTCGTCGAGATCGCGTTGCTCGACGCGGCAGGCGACGCCAACGATCCCGTCGAGGCTTTCCATGCGCGGGCGAGCGAATTGAGGGAACTGTTCAAATTCGAGTTCTACTTTCCGCGACGGGCCGATTACAGGCAGGAGATCGAGAAGCGCGTGAACGAGCGATTCGCAGACTGGGAGAGTATCGTTCGGCAAGACGAAGCCAGCGTTCGCGGCGCATTGGATAACGCCCAGCTGCTCGTCGCACACGGCATACTGCGCTCCTTCGTCGACGCCTACCGTATCGTGGCCGGAGTGCTCGCGGATGCCGGCACCGATGACGTCGACGATGAGGGTGGTTTCCTGTCGCAGTGCCTGAAGACCGGCAAGCAACAACTGCTGCAGGGACGTGTGTTTTCGGCCGAGTCCATTTCGAAGTCGCTCTACCAGACCGGCCTGCAGCTCGCGACCTACCGGGGCCTGCTTGCGGCCAACCGGGCAGAGGAACGCGACGCGTTGCACGGAGAGTTTCGCCGCATCACCAAGCGGCTGGACGAGATACTCGCGATCACGCTGGCCAAGTCTTAATACCTCGTCCACGATCATCCCATGTACGCCTTTCTGAAGCAGAATTTTCGCTGGATCGCGGGTGGCTTCCTGCTCACCTATTTCTCGAGCTTCGGGCAGACCTTTTTCGTGTCGGCATCGATCGCAGAGTGGCAGGCAGCCTTCGACCTCAGTCATGGCGAATTCGGCAGGCTGTATATGTTTGCAACCCTGGCAAGCGCACTGTGCCTGCCGTTTCTCGGCCGCCTCGTGGACGTCGTTCCAGAGCACCGCAGCATACTGATTGTGGTGCCGATCCTCGCGGCGGCAACCCTGATGGCCGCTTACGCGCCGTCGGTCGTGGTTCTCGCGGTGGCGATCTTCCTGCTGCGCCTTTTCGGGCAGGGCATGATGACCCACATTGCGCTGACGGCAACCGGCCGCTGGTTCGCGGCGCAGCGCGGCCGCGCTGTGTCGCTCGTGGTGCTCGGCCACCAGGGCGGCGAAGCGACACTGCTCTTGGCGTTTACAGGCCTGGCCGCCAGCTACGGTTACCAGGCGGGCTGGGTAGCCGGCGCCGTCGCGCTGATGCTTGTCGGGCTGCCATTTGCGTACTGGGCATTCAGCCGGCCGCGCACCGGCAGGCAGCACCTCGACGAGCATGCTGAACTGCCGGAGCAACGGCACTGGACGCGTGCGGAAGTGTTGCGCGATCCGATCTTCTGGATCTTGCTGACCGGCGTGCTGGCGCCGCCCTTCATCGGCACGATCATCTTCTACCACCAGGATTACCTGACCGCGCTGAACGGCTGGCCGCCGCATTACTATGCAATGTCGCTGTCGGTCATGGCGCTTACGACGGTCACGTTCGCCCTGCTGGGCGGCGTCATCATCGATCGCTTTCGTGCCGCGACCGTGCTGCCTGTTTTCCTGTTGCCGCTTGCGGCGACCTGCTTCGTGTTCGCCGCCAGTGGGCCGCCAGTATCCTTGCTGGCGGGCATGGTGCTGCTCGGCATCAGCTATGGGTTCTCGTCCACGCTGTTCGGCGCGGTCTGGCCCGAGATCTACGGGACGGCCCACCTCGGTTCGATCCGTTCGAGCATCGTCGCGGCGATGGTCTTCGCGACCGCGGCGGGACCGGGCCTGACGGGCACATTGATCGATCGCGGCATTCGCCTGCCGACACAGATGACCTGGTTCGGCGTCTACTGCCTGCTCGCCGCGCTCGCGGTCGGTTTCGCGTCAGTGCGGCTGCGTGACAGGCGCCTGCGCGCACACGCCTAACTGCGGACGCCGTACATCTGGTCGGGAGTGAGGGCCTCGGGAAAGCGCCCCCGCAACTGTTGCCGTGTCTCGTAGCACAGGTGGCAATGGTCGGCATAGCCGTCTCTGTGGGAAACGCCATAACGGCGAACGATCTCGGCCGGGCCGCCGGCAAGCAGGGGACCGACGATCGGGTGATCGTCTGCCTCGTAGTTGCGCATGATCTCGGGCAGAGAACGCCGCAACAAGTTGCCGATGGAGATGCCCTGGCAGACGTGCAGGTTGCCGAACGGGTCGACATGCACGCGTTCGGGTGCGCGCAGGTCTTCCCAGGGGCAACGATCGAACTGCGCCCACGGCCTTGTCGCGACACGAGACGCGAGTTTCTCCGCAGCACGGCCGCGGAACAGGACGGCCGATTCGCCGGGCGGAAGCTTACCGGCCGAGCCAGTAACGTTGGTCGCTTCGGGCGCGGCCACGCTGATGAAGTCCACGGGGATACCGAGCTTGCGCGCCGCCGCGCGCGCGAGGTCGGGGCCGGTAACACCGTCCTCTTTGCCATGGTAGGCGTCACTGCTGATGGAAAGATCGTCCACGAGACCGGCAAAGGGGTGCAGCCGCTCCAGTGCCCCGGCCTCCGAGTCAGCCCAATAAGCATTGCTGACGAGCCCGACCCTGAAGCCGGACTCTCGCGCCAGGCTCACGCCGGCTACAAGTGTGTCGTAATAGAGAAAAGGCTCTCCGCCCTCGAAGTAGATCCATTCGACGCTGCCCAGCGCACGCGCCTCGTCGAGAATGCGCTCGACGGTCTCCAGGGTCATCGTTCCCGTCTGCGACGGCCCACCCCAGACGAAACAGTGATCGCATTCGTAATTGCACTCGTACGTCAGCAACAGGTGCAGACCGGAGAGCGACCTCGTACGGGGTTCATTCCTGCGGGTGGTCATGGCAATGACCATGGTACCGCGCGCGATGGGTTGTGGCTTGCATTCGCGATAGAATCTGCCGTTCCTGGACATGCTCAAGAACCCAAGATCCCTCCACATGACCCATTACCCGCGGCGCGGCGTGCTGGTACCGCTCCTCACGCCTTTCAACGACGATATGACGGTGGCCACCGATCTTTACGTGGCGCACGCGCGGCAGCTGCTCGCGCAGGGCTGCGCCGGGCTCGTGCCCTTCGGCACCACGGGGGAGGCCCTGTCCGTCGGCATCGACGAGCGCATCACGGCCATTCGGACGCTCGTCGACGCGGGCATCGATCCCGCGCTGATGATCCCGGGGACGGGGCTCTCGAACGTCGCGGACGCGGCGCGGCTCTCGCGCGCCTGCCTGGACCTGGGCTGTGAGGGTGTCATGACGCTGCCGCCCTTCTATTACAAGAGCGTTGGCGAGGAGGGCCTTTACCGGCATTTCGTCCAGCTCATCGCGGCTATCGGCGAGGACGCCCGCATCTTCCTCTACCACATCCCGCCGATCGCAGTCGTCGGCATCCCGGTGACGCTCGCTGCTCGCCTGCATGCTGAATTCCCCGAACAGATCGTCGGCATCAAGGACAGCTCGGGCGAGTGGGATAACACCCGCGCACTGCTCGACATCGACGGGCTCATCGTCTACCCGGGCTCTGAATTGCCGCTCGTCGAGGCGCTCGAGCTCGGCGCGCCCGGCTGCATCTCGGCGACGGCGAATCTCAACGGCCGCGCAATCGCGAAAGTTATCGAAGCCTGGTTCGACGGCAATGCCGACATGGCACGCGAATTACACCAGGACGTGAAGCGCTTCCGGCTGGCGATGCAGGATTGTGCCCCGATCCCTGCGCAGAAGCGGCTGCTCGCGCTCACGACGGGTGACGCGCGCTGGGCCAACGTGCGGCCGCCGCTCGTCGAGATGGCCGAGGCGCAGGGTCGGGAATTGCTGGATACGCTGCGCCGCGAGTTCGAGCTCGTTGCGAGTTAGACGGTCGTCAGAGAACCACGGACGCGTAAGCGACGTACCCGATCGCCGCCACGGCTGCGGCGATCAGCGCGTAAGGCAGCTGCGTCAGCGCATGCTCCATGACGTTGATCCCGCTGCTCTGGGCCGACAGCACTGTCGCATCGCCATAGAAACAGGCATGGCTGCCGAAGGAACTCGCCGACAGCAGGGCACCGATGGTGAGCGCGGTCGGCACACCCATCGCGGCACCGAGCGGCATGACGATCGGGATCGCGATGGCGAACACACCCCAGGACGAGCCCGTTGCGAACGACACCAGCGCCATGGTCAGGAACACGATGACCGGGTATAGCAACGGTGACATCAGCGGTTGCACGGACTCGATGACGTACTGCGGCAGCCCGAGCTGGTCGTTGACGGTCTTGAACATGAACGCGACCACGACGATCGCGAGCGGCGGGATCATGACTTTGAAGCCCTCGAGCACCCCGTCGAGCGCCTCGTAGGCGCCAAGTAACTTCATCATGACGACCATCGGGATCGTGACCGCCAGCGTGGCGATGATGCCGCGCAGCAGGTCGATGTCGAAGTACCAGGAGAAGCCGATCAGCGCGAGCAGCGGCACGAGGAATACCCAGATGTTGCTGCGCGGCTGCCCGTTCTCGTCGACCCGCCCGTCGACGACCTCGATCTGGTCGACGGGCTCCATCGCGGCGATGCCCTGCTGCGCCAGTTCCTCGGCGGCCCTCATCGGGCCGATGAGTGGAAACCGTCCGGTCGCGACGAGCGGCACGAGCAGCAACGCGACGATGGGGTAGAACATGAAGGGGATACCGGAGATGTACATCCTCATCCCCTCGCCGACCGCGGCCGCGCCGGTACCCTCCAGCACCGCGGCGAAGAACACGGCCCACGTGGAAATCGGCACCAGCACGCAGGTCGGTGCCGCAGTCGAGTCGACGACATAGGACAGCATCGCCCGCGATACCTTGAACTTGTCGGTGACCTTCTTCATCGAGTTGCCGATCGCAATCGCGTTCAGGTAGTCGTCGATGAAGAGCACCATGCCGAGAAACCAGGTGACCAGCATGGACTTGTTTCGGGTATTCGCGTGCTCGGCCATCTTGCGCGCAAACGCGGAAGCGCCGCCCGTCCTGATCAGTATGTAGATCAGGCTGCCCATGAGCCCGCAGACCATGATGACCCAGCCGATGGTCTCGTCCTGCATGACCTCCAGCATGATCTCGGAGAAGGTGCTTACGGCCGCCGTCGGGTCGAGCAACACAATACCGATAACGACCCCGACCAGCAGCGCCGCGACGGGCCGGTGCGTTAGTACCGCAGTCGTGATGACGAAGACGGTCGGTAACAGGCTCAGCAAGCCGTAATGATCCACACGCACCCCCGGGGTCGGTTTCGCGCATTGTAGGCGGGCAAGCACCAAGGTTTAAAGAGGTTGATTCTTCAGTCTTATGAAAAACCGGTGAAACTCGTAAAGGTCGCTCTCCGTTGAACCTGGCAGAGGCCGGCTATTCCGCACGTTCCGTGGATCCGTCCGGGAAGGACTCCGGGCTGGCGGCAATCCATATCATCACTTCGCACAAGGAAATGCCATGAAAGCCATTTTTCAGGCGATTATCGTCTTAATTGCTTCCGCCGGGCTCGTTGCCTGCGGCGGCTCTTCCAGCTCGGGTGAGACCGGGCTGCTGTCGCTGGGCGTCAGCGACGATCCTATCCACGATGTCGGCAAAGTCTGTATTGCATTCGACGTCGTCGAACTGAAGCCGGCCGGAGACGGGCCGGTAAAGACTTACCCACTATCCGGGAGCAACGTCAACCTTCTCGATTTCCAGGGCATGAACGCCTTTCCACTTCTGTTCGAGCAGCCAGTTGATGCCGGCGAATACGTATGGATGCGGCTGGTTGTCGACGCAGACGAGGGCAGCAACGGAGGCTTGGGTGACGACAGTGAGTCATCAGGCTGTATTGGCGATGCTTCGTACATCGCTTCCAAGGATGGGAAGACGACCCACAACCTCTTTATACCCAGCGGCGACCAGTCGGGGCTGAAGTTCAGTGGCTTCACGGTGCCCGCCAACGGCTCTGTCAGTTTCACGGCAGAGTGGGACCTGATGCGCTCGATTGTGGAGCCGCCGGACCTCCACCCGGATGTAATCCTCAAACCCCACGTCAAGCTGGTGGACAATACCAAAGTCGGCGCCGTGCGGGGTTCGGTGTCAGCCGCTCTTGCAGACCTGGATCCCTGCGAGCCGGCCGTTTACCTCTTCGCCGACAACAATGTGGGTGAACCCGATCTCTGGGTTGGCGATTCGGAAGCCTCGGCTATCCCGAGCCCGGTCGATGACACCGATGCGAACCTCGGTTTGGAGTACGAGATCGGTTTTCTCCTCGAGGGCAGCTACGAAGCGGCATTCTCCTGCGACGGTGGAGTGACGTTCACCGAGCCGGCCGAAGGCAATCCCTTCGACATTAACGTTGGCAAGGTTGCCGAGATAACTTTTCAACAGGTCGATTAGGCAAAAACGAGGAACTCGTCATCATTCACCCGGTGCGGGGAGCATACCTCACGAACTTTCCACAGGTTTCGGACAGTATGCTCCCTCCCGGACCTCGCGGTTGCAGACGCGCTCCCGAAAATGCTGCAGCCTTGACAGCCCCCTGCCTTCCCCGGTTGTGCTAACGTCACCGCGCTCAACAATCATAGGGGAACTCCATGAACAAGCTCTTCCGGTTTGTCGTTGCCGTGGTCATCGTCTTCGCGGCGCCACCGTCCTTCGCCGCTGACGAACAGAAGTCGATCCTGGTCACCGGCGCAAGCACGGGCATCGGCCGGCATCTCACGGAAACACTGGCCGGGAACGGCTACCACGTCTACGCCGGTGCGCGTAAGGATGCGGATCTCGCGGAGCTCGACGCGATCGAGAACGTCACGGCCGTGCGGCTCGACGTGACGAAGCAGGACCAGGTCGACGCCGCTGTCGAGTTGATAAAGAACAAAGGCACCGGCCTCTATGCCCTGGTCAACAACGCCGGCGTCGGCGGCGGTGGCCCGATCGTCGACACGCCGATCGAGGACCAGACGTTCGTCTACAAAGTGAACGTGGAAGGTGTTTACCGCACGACGAAAGCGTTCGCGCCGATGGTCATCGAGTCCAAGGGTCGCATCATCACGACCGGCTCGATCGCCGGAACGGGCTCGGCGATCCCCGGCTTCGGCGCCTACAGCGGCAGCAAGCACTGGATCGAGGCGTTCACCGACTCCTTCGCGACGGAGATGGAGCCGCTCGGCGTCATGGTCAGCGTCGTGGAACCTGGCAATTACAAGTCGCACATCCGGCGCAGCAGCGCGGCCCGCAGGATAGAGAAGGCAAAAGCGGCGGAAGGCGGGATCAGCGAGGAGATGAAACAGGCTTACGATAAGACTGCTGAGCGTGAACTCTCGTACAAGGAGCCGGACGAGGTTTCCGAAGCCTTCATGCACGCCCTGTTCGACGACAAGCCGCTGCGCCGCTACATGGTCGTCCCGAACGAGGGAGAACAACAGTGGACCATTCGCACGCAGATCAACGAGCTCGTGCAGCTGAACACCTGGGGCCCTTACAGCTACACGCGCGACCAGCTGGTCGAGATGCTGGACGAGGCCCTGGCTGGCGACACTCTCGAACAGTAGCCCCCGCACGCGGTGTAACGGTCCGCCCTCCCGGCGCTGTCGGTGAGGGCGGGCATTGCAATTCGGGCGGATTCCCCTACTTCTTGGATCAACGGCAGACGGTGCTGCAAGACAGGGAATGACCATGGCCAACTCGCCTTACATCATCGACGTTACCCGGGAGAACTATGCGCAGGTCATGGAGGCCTCGTTCAATGTCCCGGTGCTGATCGACTTCTGGGCCAGCTGGTGTCAACCATGCCAGGTCCTCATGCCGATCCTCGCGAAGCTCGCCGAGGAGTACCAGGGCAAGTTCCTGCTCGGCAAACTGAACACCGAGGACGAACAGGAGATTGCTGCACAGTTCGGAATCCGCAGCATCCCGAACGTCAAGCTGTTCCGCAACGGCCAGCCGGTGGACGAGTTCCTGGGCGCGCAGCCTGAGCGCACGGTGCGGGAATTCATCGATCGTCACGTGGCGCGGGAATCCGATGCGACCGTGCAAAGGGCACGCCAAAAGCTCGCCGCCGGGGATGCCGATGCCGCGATTGCATTGCTGAACCAGGCCCGCGAAGCGGACCCCGACAATCCGCGCGTCCTCCTGGTCCTTGCCGGGGCGCAGGCGGCTGCGGGCGACGTCGCCGCCGCCGAAGCAATACTGGATGAACTGCCCGCAAGCGAGCAGGCAAACCCCGAAGTCGCGGCCCTGCGCAGCCACCTGTACTTCGAGGGCCAGCTGGCCGATGCCCCCGCTGCAGCGGAACTCGAAACGAGGCTCGCCGCCGATCCGGACGATCACCAAGCACGCTTCCAGCTTGCGCAGCGCAAGGTGGTCGAGCAGGACTACGACAGAGCCGCGGAGCTGTTACTCGAACTGATGCGGAAAGACCGCAACTTCGGCGACGACGCCGGCCGCAATACGCTGCTGAAGGTATTCGATCTGCTCGGTGACGACCCACGGGTCGGCCAGTATCGCCGACGAATGGCGAGCATGTTGTACTAGGCGGGCATGGCGTCCGGCCGATACGATCGGCCGGTGTCACACCTCGATGCCTGCCACCTGCTGATCCGATAGCCCGAGCTGTTCGAGGACCCGCTGCCAGCGAGGATCGTCTCGCAGGTTATCGAAGAGCGGTTCCGTGCGCATGGCGAGTATTCGCTGCCGTTCGTCGATGGCTCGCTGCAACCATTGGAACGCGTCGCTCTTTTCGCCTTGATAGGCATGAATTGCCGCGATGTAGACCGCACGCTGGTCCGCGTAGTCCTCGATGAGCTTGCCGAGCGCGGCATCCGCGGCTGCCTGGTCGCCGAGATCGAACTCGGCGAGCGCATCGATGAACTGCACATAGAACGGTGTGTCGACCGTTGCGACCGATTCGATCGCAGCTTGCGGTTCCTCGAGAAAGAGCTGCGTGACCGCGAGATTGACTATCGCACTCGTGTTGCCTGGAGCGAGTTGCAATGCGCGCCGTGCAGCCTCCGCAGCCTCTGCATAGTGATGCCATTGATACAGCTGGTCCGACAGGTTGATGAAGCCCGACGCTGACAGGGGATTCCGGGCGATGCTCCGGTTCGTCAATTCCACTGCCCGGTCAGGCCTGCCCAGCAGCCGCGCCAGGACGGCCTGGCTGCCGAGGATGGCGGCGTCATTGGGTGCGAGTTCCAGTGCCCGCCGGAAGTAACCTGCGGCGCCGCGAAAATCGCGTTCATACGACATGGCGAGCCATGCCCGCGACGAGATGGCATAGGCATAATTCGGATCGATCGCCAGCGCACGCTCGATCTCCGCACGCGCCATCTCGTGTCCCTCGACATAGTCCACTGCGCCGATGACTGCCTGGTTGTGCCGCACCGACGACAGCAATGACCAGGCGGGAGCGTATTCCTCGTCCAGTTCCAGTACCGTTTCCAGCTCGTTGACTGCTTCCGCGTAAGCGTCTTTGCCGCCGATTCGATACAGGCGCAAGGCACGCAAGTAGGCAGAATAAGCATCGGGAGCGGTCCGCCTGATGATAGGTATGGGGTTGGTGAACAGCGACAGTTGCAGCGTGCCGGACACGCGCTCGGCAATGTCCTTCTGTATATCGAAGATCTCCTTGAGTTCGCGATCGTACGTCGCCGACCAGAGCGTATGGCCGGTGCCGGCGTTGTCGAGTCGGACCGAGATTCTCAATTGATCTCCGTCCTTCCTGACACTGCCGGCAATGACGTGATCGACACCCAGCTGTTCACCGGTACTTCGAACGTCCTGGTCGGTGCTCTTGAGCGCAAACGACGACGCTCGCGCGGTAACCCGCAACTGCGGCACCGAGGTGAGGACGTTGAGGAGTTCTTCGGTGAGACCATCGGCCAGGTACTCGTCGGCCGGATCGTCGCTGATATTTGCCAACGGCAGGACCGCGATAGCATAGCCCGCGTCCGGCGTCTCGGCACCGCGCGCGTCGCCGTTGCCCGGATGGCGCACCGTCGGAGTCTGCGAGAAAAGATAGATACCGAGGCCGAGCACGGCCAGCACGGCGATCGCGACATTGGCCACTCGGGACGACCAGCGTTGCCGGGAGTCCGGGGTCTCACCGGAATCCTTCACGAGGCGCGCGCCTTTGAATTCGTAGAACCACGACAGCAGGAGGAACACCGGGAACCCGGCGGTGAAACCGACGATCAGCACGCGCATTACAGCTGGCGAGGCATCGAACGCGTCGAGCACGAGGTCGGCAACCTGCAGGATCAACCACGCGGCCGCAAGATACAGCACCGCGCTTCTAAGCACCTTGCGGCGTATGAGTTCGCTGAATATCGACGCCATCGTGCGATTATGGCTTGGAACGGACGGTCGGGGCGAACGCGCGGCGCTAGGTTTCGAACCGGTCGAGGCGGGCCCGCAGCCGCTCGACTTCCTCCAGGAGATCCAGGACCAGAGCGGCACCGGCCGTATTCACACCGAGGTCTTCTTCGAGCCGTTCCGCGCAGCGAATGCGCCGCAGGCTCACGCCGCGAAAGCGCCAGGTCTCGGGTCCTCTCCCGATCGGTTCGATTACGCCTTCCTCGGCGAGCTCGATGACACGTTCAGCCGACAGGCGTGACGCGCGACAAAGCTCGCCCAGGCTCAGCACGACCTCTTCCTCGAGAATGGTCCCGACCAGCGTCGTTTTCTTGGTCTCTCTGCTCGTCATCGGTCACATCCCGAGCTCGGTGCGCGGATCGAACTGGAAGGCGCGCGCGAAGTCTGCGTACGCGGCTTTGGCCGCATCCGTGTCGGCTTTCGGCAGAGCAACGTTCAGGACGACGAAGAGGTCGCCCGGCTGTTTCGCGGGAATGCCGCGGTCCTTGAGGCGCAGCTTGCGGCCGTTCGCGGAATTCGGCGGTATGGTCAGGTCTACGTACCCCGACGGCGTCTGTACCTTGACGGTGCCACCCAGCGCCGCTTCCCAGGGGGCAACGGGGAGATCGATGAATACGTCCTTGCCTTCGACCCGGTAATAGCGATGCGGCCTGAACTCGACTTCGAGATAAAGATCGCCACGCTCGCCCCTGCCGATCCCCGGGCTTCCCTGTCCTGCCAGCCGGATGTGCTGACCCTGCCGCACGCCCTTCGGAACGCGCACGTTCAATGTCCGCTGCTTGACGGACGGCCTGCGGTCGGGGCCGACCTCGGTATGCTCGAGGGTGACGGTCCGGGTCTTGCCGCTATAGGCATCTTCGAGATCGATCAGTATCTTCGCGTAGGTGTCCTCGCCCCTGGCATGGAACGCTCGTCCCGACGTGCGGGTGAACGGTGCGCCTGTCGCACCGCGCCCGAACAGGGTGTCGAAGAAGTCGCTGAAGTCTTCCGGGGCGCCGCGAGTGAATCCGCCACCATGGAACTCGAAACCCTCGTTCCAGTCCGGTGGCGGTCGGAAATCCTGCCCCGCCTGCCATTTCGTGCCGAGCCCGTCGTACGCTGCCCGCTTCTCCGGGTCTTTAAGGACCTCGTAGGCCTCGCCGAGCTCCTTGAAGCGCGCCTCGGCATCCGGCTCCTTGCTTACGTCCGGGTGGTACTTGCGCGCAAGCCTGCGGTAGGCACGCTTGACCTCGTCCTGCGTGGCATCTCGGTTGATGCCCATGACGGCGTAGTAGTCCTTGTAGCGCATGGCACTAATTTGGGTACGCGATCGGCGGAATCAACGGCTCCGTCGGGCGCGGCTCTCTAACCGCAGCCCGGTCACGCGCCCAGGCGAGCCACCCTCACCCCGGCTAATACGCCTGCACGCTCGCCAGCCGCAATTCGAAAGGGCCGTCAAGCTTGTCGTAGATCATCAGGCCCATGCCCGTAATCTGCCCTGGGTCGAGTTCGGGCCCGTCGAGACGTGTTCCCCTGAACTGTGGAATGAAACGCGCAAAAGGAATGTCTACCGTGACCCAGGCACCATCAATCGTGTCGAAGTCGGCCCAGTAACCGATTTCCCGGCCCCGCCAGCGCGCGCCGGTCGTCAGGCGCCAGGTATAGCGCCGGCCATCGCCCTTCAACCGCAGGCGGATTCCCCTGTACTGCGACAGGTCGACCCCAATGGTTTCCGTGCGGATCGAACTGAAACCGCCTCCGTCCGTGTTCGTCCGGCCGGCAAAGTACAGCTCGCCGTGCTGTAGCCTGAAATCGCCCTCGCTGCGACCCCCCATCACGTTGTCATTGACGACGTACCAGTCGGGCCCGACCTGCTCCGAGGCGAAGTCCGCCAGCATGCGTGTCGCCTCGCTTTCAGAAGCAGAGGAACCAGGCGGCGAACCGGGAATCGTCATCAGTAACGCTCCGACAACCAACACAGGCGCTGTCACGCCAGTCTCTCGACGAACAAGCTTAGCCGCTCTAGGCCGGCAGTACATTGTCCAGCCCGGGCAGCTGCGCTGGCCATTGCCGGCAGCTCATCGCGGCCTGCTCGCCGAGTAGCAGGGTTGCAGAGACGGAACGGCTCAGGGCGCCGGCGCAGAGTCGCTGGTAATAATGCAGGCGTCCGACGTAATACGGCAGTGTCTCCTCGAGTGTGAACTCGGTATCCAGCATCGCCGCGAACCCGTCATAAAGTCGTCGAATGGCTAAAGAGTTACGCATAAGTTCGCTGTCTCGCGCACGCTTCGCGTATGGTTGGTGCGTGGCAACCATCGCGCTCATCGGTGCCGGGCTCGTCGTAGCGCGCGGGCCAAGCGGATAAGAGACGCAACCAGCAGAACCTAGAACGACTCGGCCGTTTCCCAGATCTTTGTCGACTGGCCGCCCGATTGGCTGCAGACCATCAGCGGCCGGTCGAGGTGGTCGCAGGCCTTCATGAACGACGCGGCGATTTCCCGGGTGATCGATCCCGGATCGACGGGAAAGTGCACGACCGTTATCCCGAATGCCTCAGCCGCTTTCGCAAGGTCCGCCGACGGTGGCTGTCCCTCCGACTCGTTATCCGGCCGGGTATTCACGATGCTGCGCACGCCCTGCTTGGCCAGTAGCTGCAGGTCGGACTCGAACAACTGCCCGGAGGCGTAAACCTGCGGCGCCAGTTCGAGCACCCGCATCTGTAGGTAGTCCTGCTTCATTCTCTGGAGCTCCGCTTCCGGGATAAATGATACTGCACTCTCTCGCGGCAGAGCCGACCGGGTTTGCGGGGCTCCTTTCCGCGAGACTGCACCGGGAACTCGGCCCTCTTCCCTGTGATCGCCCTGGTGACTGGTCCAACCGATCATCCGCCCCACCGTATGCTCACGCTATCATTCCATGATGACAGCGGCCCCCTTGAACGACCTGCCCGACCTGGCGCCGACGATGCTCGCCGGCCAGGTGCGCGGCCGGATTGTCGTCAACATGCACGCGTAACCCGGGTGCCGTCATAGTCTGCCCAGCTCCCCGGCCGACAGTTTCGCAATACCCAGCGATTCGGGGGTGCGGATCGCCTCGGCCGCGTAGTCCCGCGCCATGAGCACAGACGTGATCCGTATCACCGCATCGATCGTCGGCGTGTCGATGCCGACCTGGCGGCCGAGACTGGACAGGAAGACGAGACCGTAGCCGACGTCTTCGTTCAGGTACCGGTGGTCCAGCCGGGGCTGGGCACTGATGCCGAGAAAGCCGGGCGCCGTGCGATAGGCCTCGCCGTAATCGTCGGCGAGCATGTAGCCCTGGCGCACCGCAAGCTCGGGGTCCGGTACGACGCGGATGCCCAGCTTCCTGCCGATCGCAATCCGCTCCTTGTCCAGTGCCTCGATGAGACGGCCCGTCGCATCGCTCACACCTTCTTCGTAGAACAGAAAATCGCCGCCGGTTTGTTCGATGCGTGCCGCGTTGGTCAACGTTACGGCAGGATGAATGATCGGATTGGCATTCTGCAGGCTGGTTTGCATGACGCTCTCAGCCTGCTCCATGCCCGGGTAGACATCGTGTATCAGGCGCAAGACCGTGTCCGTCCGCGTGGCCGGCAGTGCGGCGAGCAGGTTGCCTGCGCGGAGCTTGAGGAACACGCGGACTCTGCCCGGCTCGATCAGGCGAACCGCGTAATGCAGGGTCGACGTTTCAGCCACAGTCACCGTGTGGTCATCGATTTCCAGGCCGGCTGCCTTCTTGAACGCCAGCGCGCCCCCGCAGGAACCCGGCGTCACGACCACCGTCTGTTCCGGCCTCAGCTTGCCGGCGACCGCTGCACCGAATGGCCCGGTACTGTACGCGGGACCTACCACGTAGATGAGTTCCGAGTCCCCGAGCGCCGCGTCGATGTCGTGACCCGCATACGCGATAGCCCCGAAACCCTCGATGTCGCCCTCGGCATGGATGCCCTCTTGGCTCGCAACCGCGGCAATGTTGTCCGGGAACGCGGGAAAATCGAACAGCCGCACATGATGTCCGTGCGCGGCACAGTCGAAGGCTATCGTCGTGCCGCCTGCGCCCGCCCCCAGAACCGAAATTTCCATTGACCTGCTCCTCGTCGACGTTCGCTGCATCGCCTGGCCCGCAACGGGCGCCGGCACGCCCTACTCGTGTGGTTTAATGGGGGCCGCTCTCCATAACAACGGCAATCATTGCACATGCTTCCTGGCAACACGACCAATCGCACGGCTGCTGCCGGGATTTGCCGATGAGTGACCCGGCCTGGTATTCGGTCCTGCCGCCCGTGCTCGCGATCGTGCTCGCGATCGGGAGCAAGCAGGTCATTCCCTCGCTGGCTGCGGGTATCTGGACGGGACATACCTTGCTGAACCAGTTCAATCCGCTGGCGGGGCTCGCCGACAGTCTCGACGGTACGATCAATGTCCTCACCAATGCGGGCGACGCCCGGGTATTGATTTTTACGCTCCTTGTCGGATCCCTGATCGGCACGATCGAGCATTCCGGCGGCGTGCGAGGTTTCGTTCATTACCTCGAGAGCCGGCGATGGGTGCACAACGGCTTTCGTGCGCAGATTCTGGCATGGGCAACGGGCCTCGTTATTTTCGTCGAGTCGAGCATCACCCTGCTCGTCGCCGGCTCGGTCAGTCGCCCGCTATTCGATCGTTACAGGGTTTCGAGAGAGAAACTTGCCTATCTTATCGACGCCACGTCGGCGCCAGTCTGCGTGATGATTCCGCTCAATGCCTGGGGCGCCTTCATCATCAGCCTGGTTGCATCGACTGGCGTCGAGAATCCCCTGCAGACGTTCATCGCGGCCGTGCCACTCAACCTGTACGCCATTGCAGCGATCCTGCTCGCAGGCGTCGTGATCTGGAAGAACATCAATATCGGCCCGATGAAAATGGCCGAGGCAAGAACGAAGGGGGGTGACGTCCTCTGGCCTGGCGCCGTGCCGCTGGTCGATGTCTCGGCCGAGCAGCATGCCGATGACGAAGAAGGCATACCGTCGGCCTGGTTGATGGCTTTGCCCATACTCGCCATGGTGATCATGATGCCGGTCTCCCTGTATATCACGGGCAACGGCAATATCATCCAGGGCTCGGGCTCGGTGTCCGTCCTCTGGTCCGTCTCCTTCGGGATCGCTGTCGCCTGGATCATGACGCTTGCCGACGGCGGCAGCTCGGTGCCCGATCTCATGCAGGTGTTCATGAAAGGCGCCGGCGACCTTCTGCCCATCGCCGTCATTTTGCTTCTCGCGCTTGCGCTGGGCGACGTTGCCGGTGAGCTCGGCACCGGTGTCTATGTGGCCAACCTCGTGAGCGGCAATATCTCGCCAGTGCTCCTCGCGCCCATCGTCTTCATCGTATCCGCCTTTATCGCCTTTTCCGTCGGATCGAGCTGGGGCACCTTCGCCATCATGATTCCGATTGCCGTGCCGATAGCGGCGACGCTCGGCCTCCCCGTGCCGCTGATGCTCGCCGCCGCCATCTCCGGCGCAATATTCGGCGACCACGCATCGCCGATCAGCGACACCACCGTGCTGGCATCCATGGCCTCGGCAACGGATCATATCGACCATGTGCGAACGCAGTTGCCCTATGCCCTGATCGCGGCCGCAATCGCAGCGACTGGGTTCCTGTTGCTGGGCCTCGTTGGCTGAGGCTTCGCGCCGTCGCTGACCCTGCTCCATGTTCTGAACGGCGCAACCGATGTAGCGTGTCACTTCGCGAGGCACAGCCATTCGTTGTATTCATTTCCGTTGCGGCCCTATGTTTTACTATGGGGGTCTTACCGGCTTCCCGCGCCACAAAGCCCCTGCCATCGACGGAGTACTTTGATGAGAGCCATGACTTCCGAAGCATCTACCTGGCCCGCGCGGTCGGCGCCGGGCTCGAGTTCGAGTAGCGGCGTGATGAGATCATTGTCCCGACTGTTCGTCCTCATGCTTGTCACGCTGCTCGGCGCATGCGGCGCTCGTGACTCGGAAAATCCCCCCGAACCTGCGTGGCAGGTAGACTTCTTCGACGACTTCGAATTCTTTGATCCCCACAACTGGCAGGACCAGTTGCTGTGGGTCAATAACGAGGATCAGTGTTACCTGCGCAACGGCGCACTCGGCACGCGTGAAGTCAGCGACGGCACGCTCAAGCTCCGAGTCATCAATGTCGGCGAGCCGCGCTTATGCGACAACATGAGCAAGACCGGCGAACAGCATCCCGACACGCCCTACGTGGCTGGACGAATCGCATCGAAAAACCGTCAGGAATTCTCCCGTGGCCGATGGACGGCCAGGCTGCGCGTACACGATCCCGGACAGGACGGTATGTTCCCGGCCTGGTGGTTGCTCGGCGCCCGCAACAACGAGCCCCCGGTCGACGAGAAAGACGAGAACGTCTGCTGGCCGATGCCGGGCTCGGGGGAAATCGACATCTTCGAACACCACAGCGACGGTGGCCCGGAGCATTACGTGGCTCGCATCATCGAAAACCTCGGCCACTGCGACGGCGGTGACTGGGAGAGCGGCCAGATGGCGCTGAAGGCCGATCTCACCGAGTACCACGAATACTCGGTGGAATGGCGGGAGGAAGACCTGGTCTTTGCGCGTGACGGAGCCGAGGTCTATCGTCTCGCCGGCCGCGCCGATGATTTTGCGGAGCCGATGTTTGCCATACTCAATTTCGCGAAGATCAATGATGCGCCGATGGACGGCGAATGGGTCATGGAAGTGGACTGGGTACGGCACGAATCGTTGCAGTGACCGGGCGACCGAGGACTTCGCACGGCAGCTATGAACGATAAGAACGGAAACGCCGGCTTGTGGGCGGTTCTCGGGCCAGGCCTCTTGGTGGCGGCAACGGGCATCGGCGCAGGCGACCTCGCGACCGCGAGCTTCACGGGCAGCATCCTGGGCACGGCCGTGCTCTGGGCGGCGGTCGTGGGCGCGTTCCTGAAGTACGTGGTAACGGAAGGCCTCGCGCGCTGGCAGCTGGCCACCGGGGACACCCTGCTCGAAGGACTCGTGCACCGCATAGGCCGCCCGGTGGGCTGGTTCTTCCTGCCTTACCTCGTCATCTGGTCGTTCTTCGTCGCGTCGGCGCTGATGAGCGCCTGCGGCGTGACCCTGCACGCGATGGTCCCGATTTTCGACGACCCCAAGCACGGCAAGGTCGTCTTCGGCGCGCTCGCGAGCCTCGTCGGCCTGGGCCTCGTCCTCGCCGGGGGCTACGAACTCTTCGACAAGGTGATGCGGGTTTGCATCGGCGTCATGTTCGTCACGGTCATCGTGACGGCCGTACTGCTGTGGCCCGGCACCGGCCAGGTGTTGAAGGGCCTCGTCGTGCCCGCGATACCGGACGCCGGCGGCCAGGGATTGAGCTGGACCGTCGCGCTGATGGGCGGCATCGGCGGCACGCTCACCGTGCTCTGTTATGGCTACTGGATCCGGGAGGAAGGCCGGACGGGCGGCGGATTCCTGAAAACCTGCCGCATCGACCTGGCCGCCGGCTATGCGATCACCGCGCTGTTTGGTGTCGCCATGGTCATCATCGGCAGCACGATCGAGATCGAGGGCCGCGGCGCAACCTTGCTCGTGCGTCTGTCCGATCAGCTGGTCGAGCCGCTGGGCCAGTTCGGTAAATGGCTGTTCCTCGTCGGCGCCGCCGGCGCCGTATTCAGCAGCCTGCTCGGCGTATGGCAGGCGGTGCCCTACCTGTTCGCGGACACGCTCGGCCTGCTGCGCGAAGACGGAAGGGCATCGGCAGATGCGGCGATCGATACCCGCTCGCCGGCCTACCGGGGCTACCTGTTCGCACTGGCGATCGCACCGATGGTGGGTCTCTTCTGGCGATTCCAGGATATCCAGAAACTGTACGCCGTCATCGGCGCCACTATCATCCCGTTCCTCGCGATCGCACTCCTGGTCTTGAACGGTCGTGCCGACTGGGTCGGCAAGCGCTTTCGCAACCGGCCGGCGACCGTCGTCGTGCTGCTCGCCACGTTGGCGTTCTTCCTCTGGATCGGCTGGCAGTCAATTTGGGGATAGTGGCTTCAAATACCAGGCGAATCATGAGGCCCGCCTGGTGCCAAAGCTCACCTATTCTTCCGCGTACGACGTGGTCCGGTACCGCTGGAACTCGAGCCGCTCCGACCAGTACGTCCCCGACAGGCCGCACTTCGTCTTTAGCGCAGCAAGGAACTGCTGCGGATCAGGCAGCATCTCCCAGACTTTCGGCAGTAACGTCGCACGGCGGCCTTCGGCGATGATGACCAGCCCATCGATGCCCGGCGTCAGGCCGCCGACCAGATCGGCTTCACGTGAGAAGCGTATCGGTTCCAGTGGCGAAAGCACTGAGACCTCCAGCCTGATGGCAGCCAGTTCGTGTTTGCCGACGGGGTCGAAGCGCACGTCGCGGAATGCGGCCCTGAACGCGGAGTAAGCCACGTCCTCCGCAAGCGTGCGCACCGGCTCGAGCGTTCCGCAACAGCCACGCAGCTGGCCCTGGAAGCGCAGGGTAGTGAAAGTCGCCGCCATCGCCGCCAGCGCCCGGGGCAATGCATCGTTATCGACCGGTAAAGGCCGCCCGTAGACGAGTCCGTGCTCGATCGAGGCACGTGCCAGGCGCAACAGCTCCAAGCCGGCGGCATCTCGGGTCTTGCCGGGATCCGGCGCATGCCGGTGCAAGGCCTGCGTGCTCATCGTCCCGCGATTATCGGCTCGATCATGCTGGTGTATTGGGGACTGAACACTCTATGTCAAGACCGGCCCTCCCGGGGGACAGCGACCCCAAGCGGCGGGCAATTGAGAACATTGTCTCCTGATTGCGATATTGCGAATAAGCGAAGATTCGTATTGCGCCGGCCGCGCTTTTGCGCCACGTTTATCCGGTTATTCGGTGTCGCAGTCGAAGCAGCGTGCTCTGCTGCTGATTTGAGGACACGTTGCAGACCGATTCGAAACAACTCCGCCCAGAGCCCGGTGGCGAATTAGCTTCACCGCGGCCGGATTTTGAGCAAGCGGAAGCGGCATGGACCAGCGTGCCAGCGGAAGCAGCCGCCCTGCAGCGCATTGCCACCGATACTCATTATCCGTTGCTGGAACGCGTCGCCGCGTTCGAGGACCTGATCGATGCAGAGGTCGGCGACACGGACCTGACCCGTGTCCGCAACATCGAACGCGAGACGAACCTGCGCCAGCTGTACGTCAAATTCGAGGGCGGCAATCCGTCCGGCACCCAGAAGGACCGTATCGCGTTTGCGCAGGCGAAAGACGCGCTGCGCCGCGGCTTCGACTGCATGACGCTCGCGACCTGCGGCAACTACGGCGCTGCGACCGCGCTGGCCGCCAGCCTCGCGGGGATTCGGTGTATCGTCTACATCCCCGAGGAATACGCCGCCAAGCGGCTACCGGAGATGACCCGCTACAACGCCGAAATCGTGCGCGTTTCCGGCGACTACGAGGCGGCCGTGCAGGCGTCGAGCGAAGCCGCGAGCCAGAGAGACTGGTACGACGCAAATCCGGGCGGCAACAACACCGCCCTGCAGCTCGCCGCGTACGGCGAGATTGCGCGCGAGATTTATGACGACATGCGCGACGCGCCCGCCGCGGTTGCCGTGCCGGTGTCCAACGGCACGTTGCTCGCGGGCATCTACCGCGGCTTCCTGAGCCTCTACCGGCGCGACAAGACGTCCCGAGTGCCGCACATGGTCGCCGGCAGCACCTACAAGCAGAACCCGATCATCGCCGCGTTCCTGAGCGGCGCCGACCACTGTGCCGACCTCGACCCTGCCAAGATCCGCGAAACCGAGATCAATGAACCGCTGGTCAACTGGCACTCGATCGACGGCGACCTCGCGCTGGCCGCCGTCAGGGACAGCGGTGGCTGGGCCGACTACGCCAGCGACCGCACACTGAGCCGTTACTCGCGACTGCTGCGCGACGCCCAGGGCCTGAGCGTGCTCCCGGCATCGACGGCCGGACTGCACTCGCTACTGAGCTGGCACGCGAAGCGACCTCTGCGCGGCGACCGCTACGTCGCAATACTGACCGGGCGCAGGGTATGAGTTCCTTCGTGCCTTTCGAAGGCGACGCCATCGTCTACTGCGAAGGCGGCTTCGGCAATACCTACGGCAAGACGGCGCACGGCCTCGTGCGCTTCTCGCGCCGTTACCGGGTGCGCGCGGTCATCGATTCCACGCTCGCCGGACATGACGCCGGCGCGTGCCTCGACGGCGAAGCGAATGGCATACCGGTCGTAGCCAACATTGCGGAAGGCATGCAGGCCGCGCACTCGGCCGGCGTCTCCGCTACACACCTCGTATTCGGCCTGGCCCCGGACGGTGGCCGACTGCCCGGCTTTGCCCGCGCGGACCTGGTGACGGCCCTGCACTCCGGCCTCAACGTCGACGCCGGGCTGCACGATTTCCTGTCAGACGATCCCGGGTTGGCCGCGGCGGCAAAACGATCGGGCGTCGTCATCCGCGACATCCGGCGGGGGCCACCTCGCAGCGACCTGCACGCTTTCACGGGCAAGATCGAGGAAGTCACTTCGAAGATCATCGCCGTCCTCGGCACCGACTCGGCGATCGGCAAGCGCACGACGGCGGTGCGCCTCGTCGAGGGCTTCGAGGCGCGTGGTACCAGCTCGGAGCTGATCGGCACGGGCCAGACATCCTGGCTGCAGGGTGTCCGTTACGGCACCGTTGTCGATTCACTGGTCAGCGACTTCATGGCCGGCGAGATCGAGCATGCGGTCTGGTCCGCGTGGAACGAACAGCGCCCGGAAGTGATCATCCTCGAGGGCCAGGGCAGCCTGATGAACCCGGCCTATCCCGGTGGTTACGAATTGCTGGCCGCCAGCCGCCCACATCTCATCGTACTGCAGCATGCCCCAACACGCAGCACTTATGACGGCTTCCCCGACTACCCGCTGCATCCGCTCGCGCGACAGATCGCCGCCATCGAGATCGTGTCCGACAAGCCGGTGGCAGCAATTACCCTCAACCATGAAGGCCTGGCCCAGGACGAGATACCGAGGGTCCTCGCGGAGCTCTCCGCCGAGACCGGCTTGCCCGCGTTCGATGTACTCTTCGGCGGCGCCGACGCACTCGCGGAAGTACTCGCATTGCGGCTGGGCCTGGCAACACACCGATGAACGCCAACACCCCTGCGAAACCGGGATCTCTCCGGGAACTGCTCGTCATCGACCGGCTCGAAGTCGACCCGCCCAAGGTGGAGCCTGAGCGAGTCACCGCGACGTACCGCGTGACCGTCGGCGGGGAGACTCACTCGACCGACTACGAATACCACTACAACGAAACCGTCTTCGACCCGGCCGACGCGGCCGATCGCAATCTCGCCGCAATGATGATGGCGCAGCCGGCACTTAACTACGGGCTTTTCTGCCGGGAGATCGTCCTGCACGGCATGCTGGACAGGCACGACCGCCGCTTCCTTACCAAATATGCGGCGCACACCGCCCGCGAGATCTACGTCGACAAGTTCCTCACTGCAAACCCGTTCCTCACCGGCCCGGCAGCCAGTCTCCCTGCGTCGCGCCTCGAGACCTACCTGCAGGCGAAGCTGCTGTTTCCGGACGACTCGGAAAAGGTCGCGGCATCCTGGGACACGTCGCCGGACAGGGTCGCGGTACTCTCGAGCGGTGGCAAGGACAGCCTGCTGACCTACGGGCTGCTGAACGAAATCGGCACCGAGGTCCACCCGCTGTTTGTCAACGAGTCCGGCCGCCACTGGTTCACGGCACTGAATGCATGGCGCCACTTCGAGGTACACGTTCCGCGCTCCGCGCGGGTCTGGACGAACTCGGATCGCCTGTTCGTGTGGATGCTGTCGCACCTGCCGTTCGTCCGTAAAGACCACGCGCGCGTGCGCGCAGACATCTACCCGATCCGGCTGTGGACGGTCGCCCTGTTCATCTTCGGCGCATTGCCCCTGGCACGCCGCCGCGGCATTGGCCGCGTAATCCTCGGCAACGAGTTCGACACCTCTTCGCGACAGAGTCACAGCGGCATCACCCACTACGGCGCCGTCTACGACCAGAGCCGCTGGTTCGACGAAGCACTAACGCGATACTACCAGCGCAAGAACTGGAACCTCGTGCAGTTCTCCGTGCTGCGCCCGCTGTCCGAACTCCTGATCGAGAAGGTCCTTTCCGAGCGTTATCCGGAACTCCTGCGGCTGCAGGTCTCATGCCATGCGGCGCACGTCGAAGGTGACCGGGTACGGCCCTGCGGCCGATGCGAGAAGTGCCGCCGCGTGGTTTCCATGCTCACCGCGCTCGGCGCGGATCCCGCGCAGTGCGGCTATTCGCCGTCGCACGCTGCGTCCTGCCTCGAAGCGCTGCCCGGGCAGGGCATTCACCAGGAGCGTCCCGCCGCACAACACTTGCTGCATCTCCTCGCCGGGAAAGGGCTCGTGCAGCTCACGACGCCGGCCACCGCCCATCCAGAGGTGCTGGCACTGCGCTTCGACCCCGAGCGTTCGCCCCACGACACCGTGCCGGCCGACCTCCGCCAGCGCCTGTACCGCATCTTCCTGGAACACGCCGACGGCGCCGTCGAACGGCGTGGCCGCACCTGGGTCAGGACCGACCCGCTGTCGCAGGCAGCCATCCGCCGGCCGTACGCCTTCGACCGGCGGCACAGCGAGGCGACACCTGGCGACACCAACCACGTCCGGCTCGGCCCACTGACCTGGCCGGAGGCCGAAAAGCGCTTCCGGGAAATGGACGTGGCGCTGCTCCCGGTCGGCGCGATCGAGCAACACGGCCCGCACCTGCCCCTCGACACCGACGCTTGGGATGCGGAGCGGATATGCGACGACGTAGCGGCCGCCTGCAGCCATCCGCGGCCCATCGTGCTGCCACTGATCGCCTACGGCGTTTCCTACCACCACGACGATTTTCCGGGCACGCTGAGCGTCAGCCCCGACACGCTGTCGCGTATGGTTTACGATATCGGAGTCGCTGTTGCACGCAACGGGATCACGAAGCTGCTGGTTATCAACGGGCACGGCGGCAATTCGGCGGCGCTGCATTTTGCTGCGCAGATGATCAACCGGGACACGGGCATCTTCACGGCGGTCGACACCGGGGAATCGAGCGACACCGACATCGACAAGCTCACCGAAACACCCAATGACGTCCACGCCGGCGAGGTCGAGACGTCGACGACCCTCGCACTGCGGCCGGAACTGGTGAGGATGGATCTCGCGAAACCCGCGATCCCGCGCTTCTCCAGCCATTACCTCGACTTCACCTCCAAGCGTAGTGTCGGCTGGTACGCGCACACGAAAAGAATCTCGGAATCGGGCGTGCTCGGCGACCCGACGCTCGCTACCGCGGAAAAGGGCCGCGAGATGTGGCGTATCATGGTCGAGAATCTCGTCGAGTTCATCGAAGACCTGCGAGGCCTGTCGCTCGACGAGATCCACCAGCGCCGTTACTGAGTTGCGAATCACCCGTCTAAAGGCCTGGCTCGTCAATCTGCGGCTCGCGGAACCGTACACGGTTGCGTACGAGCAAATCGATCACGCACCCAACATCTTCCTTCGAATCGAGACGGACAAGGGGGTGGTCGGCCTCGGTTGCGTCAACCCGGACGAGCCCGTCTGCGGTGAGACGCCGGAGAGCGTACTCGGCGCGCTCGACGGTCCGGCAAGAGAGGCCCTGACCGGCGCGGATCCGCGCTTCGTGACCCGGCTGCGCGAACGGGTGAAGCATCTGCTGCCGGACGCCCCCGGCGCGCGCGCAGGCGTTGACATGGCACTCTACGACATCCTCGCGAGGCTCGCCGGACTGCCCGTTTACCAGCTACTCGGTGGCTTCCGCGACCGCATTGCCACCAGCGTCACCATCGGCATCCTGGATGAAGCCGACACCGTGCGTCGCGCCCGCGACTTCGCGCAACAGGGTTTTCGCGCACTGAAACTCAAGGGCGGGATCGACGTCGATGACGACATTGAGCGCGTGCTCGCGGTGCGTGACGCTGTCGGCGACAGGATCGCGCTCAGGTTCGACGCCAACCAGGGCTACGGGGTGAACGACTCGTTGCGGTTCATCGACGCCACGCGTCGGGCGCGCCTCGAACTGGTCGAACAGCCGACCCCGCGTGCGGCGCTCGACAAGCTGGCAAGGGTCACGCGCAAAGCACCGGTGCCGATCATGGCGGACGAGAGCCTGATGGGTCTGCGCGATGCCTTCCGTATTGCGCGCGGCGGCCTCGCCGACATGATCAATGTAAAGCTCATGAAGTGTGGCGGGATCGGCCCCGCCATGGAGATCGCGAGCGTCGCTAGGTCCGCCCGGATCGAGGTGATGGTCGGATGCATGGACGAGAGCGCGCTGGGCATCGCCGCGGCGCTGCATTTTGCGCTGGCGCATCCGGCTGTCGAGTACGCCGACCTCGACGGCCACCTGGACCTTCTCGACGACCCGGCCGCGGGTGCCGTCGTCCTGAAGAACGGTATGCTCCTACCCGGCATCGTGAAGGACCTCGAGCCGGGTTGAGCGCCGAGCAGCGACGCCGACGCCTTCAGAAACGGGGCAGGAGCGGACAGCTCGGTAACGCCGATGCCCGTTATCACCGCGTACGCCGCGGCATCCTACATGGAATGCCGAAAGGCTACTGCGGTGCTGGCCGCGCGCACCGATTCTCTCGCCGGCCGGTAGATCGCTTCAGACGTTCAGCAGCAGGTGCTCGCGCTCCCAGGGGCTGATCTCGCGGTGGAACAGTCGCATCTCCTCGCGCTTGATCTCGTCGAAGATCATGCAGAAATGCTCGCCAAGGATCCTGTGGATATCCGTGGCCGCTTCGAACGTCGTCAACGCCTCGTCGAGCGTCAGCGGAATCCGGTAAGCGTCCTCATCCGGCTCGCCGGCCTCGGGCGGCCCCGGCTCGATCCCCTGCACGAGCCCCAGGTAGCCACAGGTCAGGCCGACGGCGATCGCGAGATACGGGTTCGCGTCCACGCCGACGACGCGGTTCTCGAGCCGCCGGTCTTCCGGGCGTGCGTTCGGCACGCGCAGGCCGGTCGCTCGGTTGTCATAGCCCCACGCAAAATTCGTCGGCGCGCTGGATTCCTCGTCGAGAAACCGTCGGTAGCTATTCACGTAGGGTGCGATAATCGGCAACGCCTGCGGCAGGTAATGCTGACTCCCGCCGATGAAGTGGCGGAAGAACTCGCTCTCGGTGCCGTCCGCGTCGCTGAACAGGTTCTTGCCGGTCGCGACGTCCACGATGCTCTGGTGCACGTGCATGGCCGAGCCCGGCTGGTCGCGCATGGGCTTGGCCATGAACGTGGCGAACATGTCATGGTTCAGCGCCGCTTCGCGAATGATTCGCTTGAAGTAGAACACCTGGTCCGCGAGCAGCAGCGGATCGCCGTGGCTGAGGTTGATCTCGACCTGCCCGGCGCCGTCTTCCTGGATAACCGTGTCGATGGCGAGGCCGGCATCCTCGGCGAACTGGTAGATCGTATCGATGACCGGGCCGTAGTCGTCGACCGCCGACATGGAGTAGGACTGCCTGCTCGTGCGGCGGCGCCCCGTCCTGCCCATGGGTGCCTCGATCGGTTCGTTCGGATCGGTGTTGGGCTTGATGAGGTAGAACTCCAGCTCGGGCGAAACCACGGGTGCCCAGCCGTGCTCGGCGTAGAGCCGGATGACGTTCTTCAGCACCTGTCGCGGTGCGATGCCGACCGGCACGCCGTCCTGGCTGTAGAGGTCGTGGATCACCTGCAGCGTCGGTTCTTTCGCCCAGGGCACAGCCTTCGCCGTCGACATGTCGGGCCGCAGCACGAGGTCGCCCTCGGCCCACTGGTTGTCGATGTCCATCTCGACGTCTGTGCCCGATATCGTCTGGTAGAAAATCGAGACCGGCAGGTGGATAACGTGGTCGGGGCTGAACTTTTTCGCCGGCATCGCCTTGCCGCGCGACATGCCCGCGAGGTCCGGGACGATGCACTCCACTTCGTCGATGTCGCTGCCGCCGCTGTATGCCTTGAAGGCGTCGGGCAGTTCGTCGAGCCAGTCCTGTATCTGGTTACTGATGGTCGGTGTCCGGCAGTCAAATCGTCGAGATCATACTCCATCAGTCGTTTGGGGACAGCGTCTTTGAGTATCCCCTTAGGCGCGACCAGGTGACTGTCCTGAGAGGACTGCGACTACCTGTGGCCTGGTACTCGAAGTCACGGTGCCCGAATTACGCGCCGGATCGCGCCCGCGCGGTAGCGGAAGATACGGTCCAGCTGTCGCCGGACCAGGGGCAAGGCCAGAGCGCCGGCAGGCTCGAGCGGCAACCGGTACTCCACACGGTCGGTCATGCGCGTCCCGTTCTCGTGCTCTGCAAACGTGTGCAGATGCCTCCAGCTGCTGTAAGGCCCGCGTACCTGTTCGTCGATGAACTGGTCATTGGGCTGCCATCGGACGATCCGGGTGCGCCAGTTCAAGGGTACTCCGAACAGGCGCAGCCGATAGTCGATAATCGTTCCCTCCCCCATGTCGATCGGGGTCGGAGTCAGGATCCGAAAGGCGAGTTCGGGCGGCGTAATGCGTTGCAGGTTTTCGGCGTTGGCGAAAAAGGCAAAAACGTCGTCGACCGGTAATGGCACAGACGTGGCCGTCTCCAGGAAATGGTAACCCTCCTGCAGGGTGCCGTGGGATACGATCGGTGTTGCGCCGCGCATGCTGTCCGCCTGTCACGACGTTAGCGGCATTACTCGCAGCGCGGCGCCGCTAGGCGCAGTAGCAGCGACTGCCCGGAGGACCCGGCTGACGCCGGGTCCGATCTTCTGCCCTGGCAGGGCCCGCGTCAGCGAGAGCCGCGAGCCTTTACTTCCCACATGTAGTCTTCGTGCGCACTGCAGATCCCGGTGAACGCCTCGGCGAGCGGATTGTCCGATAGCGTCTGGTTGATCTCCGAACGCGCAGCCATCAGCGACTTCATGTCCGTGGCGCTCATGGTGGCAATACGGCGCACGTGCCCGCCGACGATGTGCTCCAGGTACCCCCAGGACGTGAGCTTCTCATCATCCACCATCTTGTCGTAAACGGGCGCGATCACCTGCTCCACGAGCGCGTCGGCCTGGGATTCACGACTGTCGCATACGAAGTACACCGAGAACACCGCATTACCGGGCTCCGCCTTGCCGGTTTTTCCGGCGACGCTGCGCCAGATATAATCCTCGTGCTCATTACAGATCTGCGAAGCCTCGGTGTTCAGGTCAGGGTTCTTCGCATCGATCTGATCGCCGATCTTTTTCTGTGCATCCAGCAATTCCGCGATCGACGGTGCGACGAAGAACATTCCCCGGCGCCACTTTCCTCCCGTGTGATGCGCGTAATAGCTGTAGCTGGACAGGGTGCCATCGGCCACGGCCGCATCATAGATGGGCTTGTCGAGCTGCATGAAGATCTCGTCGGCACGATCCTGCCCGGTCAGATCGCAGACAGAGTACGTGCCGTACACGAATACTTCGGCAGGCTCGTCGGCTGCCTGGGCCGTACCGGCGACGATCAGCAATACGCAACACTGGAGCGCCACCGCTCCTTTGAACAGGTTTCTCATTTATTTTCTCCCCAATGCCGAGCTTCTGACTGGCCCGGTAACAGTTCGCCAATTATAGCCGGTTTCCCGATGTCCGGGCAGTTATCGCTGCCCCCGCCGGGGTTGCAGAACCCGGTCTCTCATCAGCCCGTTATCCGGACGGAGTGCGCCCGCAGAAAAGCATCAGTCCTTCATCACCAGGCCGTCAGGTAAGGGAATGGTGGACGCGTCATCCTTGTTGCCGGTTCGGATAGCAAGAAGGCATAGACGCGATGAACACGAGCACCTTTGGAACAGTCAGCATGACATTGCGGCTGCTTGGGTTTTCCCTGGTAATGGCCGGCTGCAGTGTTTCGACGGATAGCGGGCCCGATTGCCGCTACAACGAAGCCTGGTTGAGCGGCGAGTGCTCCGTCGAGATACTGCCCCTGGCGTGGCCCGCCGGCACGTGGAGGGGCACGGACGCCGCAGGCCGGGATGTGCTGCTCCTGGTGTCCACCAACGGCTCTTTCCAGTACGTCGATGGCGTGCGCAACCAGGGCTCCGGGTATCTCACCCCGGAGACACGGGTGGCAAGCCCCTTCGACCTGGTGACGCCTATCGACCAGCCCTTCGCCGATAGCACGACGCTCGCGAACTGCAATTTTACGGGCAGCCTGGTCGAGCGCGTAAGCATGGATCTGACGCTGTCCTGCAAGACCCGCGGTGATCTCGAATTCACCGAAACTCTGACACTCGAATTCGATCCCGTTTACGACCGCGATTCCTCCCTCGAGACGGTATCCGGCAACTATCGAACGCTGGCAGACAACGTGTTGAGCATCGCCGCCGACGGCCAGCTTTTCCTCCAGGACGCGACGACCGGCTGTGTTGTCAATGGTCGTGTCAGCGTGATTACCCTGGCCTCGAATCTCTACAACGTTGTGCTGCAGTACGAAAGCTGCACGGGCCCCGACGACAGGCTCAACGGTTCGACGTTCAACGGCTTTGCGCAGCTCGACGACACGGCGCCACAGGAGGCGCTGATCATCGCTGCGATCGGTGGCGTCGGCGACCTGATCGCCGCATCATTCGAGCGGGCCATCCGGCTGTAATGTCCGGGCTGACACCTAGGTCGGTGAAGGAGGCCATAGATTGCAGGAATCTTTGCGAGCGCTGGGGAACTCTCGCCGTGGCGCAGGCTTGCGGGTGAAATCAGCCGTCATCGAAACCGCGGGATGCGCCGCTCCCGCGCTGACCGGCAAGTGCTAGGTCGCGGTCAGGGTCGATACGATCGCTATTACCGCGATTATCGCCAACACCGCGAGGACGATATTGCGGTCCCTGGCATCTTGCTCGGCGTGTATGCGCTCCCATTCTTCCCACTTGGTCACTGCCTTACTCCCTATTGCACCCTGCAATATCGATTCTGATTAGACGACCAGTGAGGGCGTTTAGCTAGCCGGGATTACCCGTATTTCCCTGCGATTTTCAACGACGACGCTCGACACCGTCGCCCTGGGGCATGCAACTGCTTAGACCGTTTCCAACTCCTCCAGGGACCACGCTTGCGGCTTGTCAGCGAACAAGGCCTTCGTATCGGCCCAGGTATCCTGGAACAGTTTCGAGTTCCTGTAGGCGTCGAGGTGCGCGGCCGAAGTCCAGACGCTGAACGTGAAGAAGACATCGGGGCGAGCGGCCTCGTTGTAGAGGCGCAAGTACCGGCACCCATCGAACTGCCGGATTAAGTGCTTGGACGCATTGAAAATATCCAGGAAGGCCTCTCGTTCCTCCTGCCGGAAGTGCATCCTGACGATTCGGGTAATCATTAGACTATGGTCTCGTTCATGCCGCCTGTGCCGCGCCACAGACTACTTGCTCTTCCCATGGCGTTAAAGCGCTACAGCACTTGGATAATCATGCGTTTCCGTTCTGTCTTATACTTGGGGGTTTCAATAACAAGCAATAATCGCGGCGCGTGCAGCCGCGTCAGAGAGCGCAGCCCACGATGACTAAGTTTCCAAAGAAATCGATTGACGACTGGCGCGAACTGGCGAGCAAGGAATGCAAAGGCCGGTCGCCCGATGAGCTGATCTGGGACACGCCGGAAGGGATCGCGGTAAGGCCGCTTTACACGGCGGAAGATCTCGGGGACGTCGACCATCTCGACTCGCTCCCGGGCATGGCGCCATTCGTCCGTGGACCCCGGGCGACGATGTACGCGGGCCGTCCGTGGACGGTACGCCAGTATGCCGGTTTCTCCACGGCCGAGGAATCCAACGCCTTCTACAGGAAGAACCTGGCGGCTGGCCAGACCGGGCTGTCAGTCGCCTTCGACCTCGCGACGCATCGCGGCTACGACTCGGATCACCCGCGTGTCGTCGGTGACGTGGGCAAGGCGGGCGTTGCGATCGACAGCGTCGAGGACATGAAGATCCTGTTCGACGGAATTCCGCTCGACAAGATGTCGGTTTCCATGACCATGAACGGTGCCGCATTGCCAATCATGGCGATGTACATCGTCGCCGGCGAGGAACAGGGCGTCACGCCCGCGCAACTCGCAGGGACCCTGCAGAACGATATCCTCAAGGAGTTCATGGTTCGCAACACGTATATCTATCCTCCCACGCCGTCCATGCGGATCGTGTCCGATATCATTGCCTACACATCCGCGAACATGCCCCGCTTCAACTCGATATCCATTTCCGGGTACCACATGCAGGAAGCCGGCGCGACCTGTGCCCAGGAACTGGCGTACACGATCGCCGACGGCATCGAGTACGTACGCGCAGCGATCGACAGTGGCCTCGACGTGGATGCTTTCGCGCCTCGGCTGTCATTCTTTTTCGCGATCGGCATGAATTTCTTCATGGAAGTGGCGAAGCTGCGCGCCGCACGACTGTTGTGGTCGACGCTCATGGCCGAGAAGTTTTCGCCGAGCGACCCACGCTCGCTGATGCTGCGAACGCATTGCCAGACATCCGGCGTCAGCCTCACCGCGAAGAGCCCGCATAC
>JBFFEB010000033.1:0-35881 GCA_041559075.1 Woeseiaceae bacterium
CGAGTTACCGAACGGCGAGCGGATGCGCGAGTACACGGACGCAGCCCTGCCGCAGGTCGAGCAGCGGCTGGCCGCGGAGCGACCGGTCGACAAAGAGTACGAGAAACTCCGCCTGGCGTTCGCGCTGGAAAAGATGCGCGAGTGGCTCGGGCCCGACAGCAAGTATGTGCAACGGATTCTGGGCAAGGAGTCGCCGGAAGCTCTGGCTGCCACGCTCGTCGATGGTAGTCGGTTGCAAGACCCCGGGGTTCGAATGGCACTCTGGGAAGGCGGCGTCGAGGCGGTAAAAACGAGTGACGATCCGATGATCAGGCTGGCGCTGGCTATCGATCCCGAATCCCGTGCGCTGCGGACACGATATGAAGACGAGGTGGAAGCACTGCTGATCCGCGGAGAGGAAAAGATTGCAGACGCGCGCTTTCGGATTTACGGATCGGACACGTATCCGGATGCGACCTTCACGTTACGCATAACTTATGGCGCCGTCGAAGGTTGGGAGGAGAAGGGCGAAATGGTCGATCCGTTTACTCGCACGAGCCGGCTGTTCGAACGGGCAACCGGCCAGCGCCCTTTCATGTTGCCGGATACCTGGCAGGCAGCAAGGGAAGACCTCGATGCCGATACACCGTTCAACTTCGTCGCCACAACCGACATTACCGGTGGCAACTCGGGCAGCCCCATCGTCGCCGCAGACGGCAGCCTGGTGGGCCTCGCATTTGACGGGAACATCCATTCCATCGCCGGGGATTACTGGTTCGACCCGACCACGAACCGGACCGTTGGTGTCGACAGCGCGATAATGCTAGAGGCGCTCGAAACCGTTTACGGGGCCGACCACCTGATGGATGAACTGGTCATCGTCGACTGAGCAACGCCATGAAAGTTGGAGTACTGGGGTCGGGGTCGTCGTGCTGGCCGTCAAGGGAACCGCCGCGACCAATGGACGCATGCCTTCAAGCTACGGAAATATATAGAAAAAGACGGGCCTCAATCTCGCCCGGACGCCTGCATGCCCTAGGCACATCCCGCAATTGTGGAACCGGGCGATCACTGCACAATCAGTTTCGTACAATGCTCCGATGGCGATTCCCGGAATGAGCGAGCGGCGGATGGACCGATACAAATTTAGGTCGATGGCACTTGGCCTGGCCCTGGTGTACTGGATTGCGGAGTCCGCGGTTCATCGCTTCGTCTATCACGAGAAATTCTTCGAGATCATGCCGTCGGACCACAATGAATTCTCGATGCGCCTGCTGATCATCGTGCTGATCATCGGCTTCGGCTTCTTTGCCGACGACCGGGCCGGGAAGATCAGGAAATCGGAGCAAGAGAAGCACGCCGTTTACGTCGCGACTGTGCGTTCGACACAACACATCCTGAATAACCTCATGAACCAGCTCCAGCTGGCGTTCCTCGATCTCGAGAAAGAGCACTGCCTCGAAAGTGAAACCCGGAAACTTCTCGAGCGCTCAATCCGAGAGGGAAAGGAACAGGTGGACAGACTCAGCTCGATTTCCGACGTGTCGAGCGAGACCATTGAGGATTCTGTTCGGCCCAAGTGAGCGCTGCGTCCGAAGAAGCGCCTGTCCGGATAAGGGAAAGCGTTCCGGCCGATTCGCGGTCGATCGAGGCCCTTTATCCGCTTGCTTTCCCGGATGAGGACCTGCTTCAGCTTGTGCGCATCCTGTTGCTGAAACCCGCGATCACGATCTCGCTCGTCGCCGTCGAAGATTCGCGAATCTCGGGGAATATCATCTTCACACGCTGCGCTCTGAACGGAGGGCGAGATCGGGCCGCATTGCTGGCACCGCTCGCCGTTGCGCCGGATCGCCAGAAGCAGGGCATAGGCTCCGCACTCGTTCACGCCGGACTCGAGCGGCTCAAGGGGCTGGGCGTCCAGGCGGCTTACGTACTTGGGGACCCGGCGTACTACGGTCGCTTCGGGTTTTCGCCGGAGCGTTCGGTCAAGACGCCGTACCCGATACCTGCGAAGTGGGCCGATGCCTGGCAGTCGCAGCGTTTTGGGGTCGCGGCAGAACCCTTGAGTGGAACCCTGCATCTCCCGGATTTCTGGCTCGACCCCGCGTTGTGGGCTCCCTGACGGGTGCGATTCTCGGCGGACCGGGAACGGATCGCAGCTCGAGCGCCGCTCCCACAGGCGGTGCGGCAGCGCTTCGCGACGCGAGACAAGCCGTCCGGCGTGCTCGCCCTGCCACAGAAACGAATAAGGCCTCGAGAACGAGGCCTTCTCAGGAATTTGGCTCCCCGGGCCGGACTCGAACCAGCGACCAATTGATTAACAGTCAACCGCTCTACCAACTGAGCTACCGGGGAAAGGTATTTGGCTGGAATCCCTGCGGATTCCGGCTTACTCAAGAGGGCGGGGATTCTCGTTCAGCACCCAGGTGAAGTCAAGCCGCGAGTACCCGATTCAGTCGCTTGATGGCCTCCTCCAGCACTTCGAGGGAGCATGCAAACGACATTCGCAGGTAGCCGGGCGCCCCGAACGCCGCGCCCGGTACACATGCGACCCCCGCGTCCCTTATCAGCATTTCCGCGAGCGCGGTGTCGTCGGCAAGGCCGAGCCGGTCGACCGCGTCCTGCACCCTCGGAAACGCGTAGAAGGCGCCTTCAGCCGCCCGGCACTGCATGCCGGGAACACCGTTCAATGCGCCGACGAGGTAGTCGTGGCGCACCCTGTAGGCGTCTCGCATCTTCTGCACCGGGCCCTGGTCACCCTCGAGGGCAGCCCGTGCGGCCGCCTGGGACACGCTGCAGGGATTCGAGGTGCTCTGGCTCTGCACGGTCTTCATGGCGGCGATGAGCCATTCGGGGCCACCCGCGTAACCGATGCGCCAGCCGGTCATCGCGTAAGCCTTGGAAACGCCGTTAACAGTCACGGTGCGATCAAACAGCGTGGGACAGGCCGCTGCGAACGTGACGAACGGGTCGTCCGCCCAGTAGATGTGCTCGTAAATATCGTCGGAGACGATTACGACACCGGGATAATCCTCGAGCACGGCGCCGAGCGCCTGCAATTCGGACCGCGTGTAGCTCGCGCCGGTCGGATTGCACGGACTGTTGAGCATGATCAGCCGGGTCCGGTCATTCAGCGCGGCTTCCAGTTGAGCCGGGGTCATCTTGAATTGCTGCTCGATGCCGGTCTCGATGATCACGGGCTCGCCCTCGGCGAGCAGCACCATATCGGGGTAGGACACCCAGAAGGGCGCCGCAATGACCGCTTCGTCACCCGGATTCAGGAGCGCCATGCAGACGTTGAAAAGCGCCTGCTTGCCGCCGCACGTCACGATAATGGCCGACGTCTCGTACTGCAGGCCGTTCTCGCGCGCAAACTTACCCTGGATTGCAGACTTCAGCGCGGCCGTGCCGTCGATGGGGGTATAACGGGTTTCTCCGGCCGATATGGCGGCGACGGCGGCATCCCGGATGTGCTTCGGCGTATCGAAGTCCGGTTCCCCGGTACCCAGGCTGATGATGTCGCGTCCCTGGGAGCGCAGCTCGGTCACGAGTGCCATTACCGCGCCGGTCGGCGACGGCCTAACCCGCGCCATGCGTGGCGAAACTGATAAACTCACTGGTTGCCTCCGCGGTATGGACGCCAAATGGTACGTGAATCTACAACCCTGCCCAAGGAATCCTCGGCCGACGATCGAGATACCCTGCAGCTCGTCTCCGACTACCGGCCGGCCGGTGACCAGGGCGAGGCGATTGCCGCGCTGGTGGAAGGTCTCGAGGACGGATTGGCAAGGCAGATTCTGCTCGGCGTCACCGGCTCCGGAAAGACCTATACGATGGCCAATGTCATCGAGCGCGTGCAGCGGCCCGCGATCATCCTCGCGCCCAACAAGACACTGGCCGCGCAACTGTATGGCGAAATGCGCGAATTCTTCCCGAGAAATGCCGTGGAGTATTTCGTTTCCTACTACGACTACTACCAACCGGAAGCCTACGTGCCGAGTTCGGACACTTACATCGAGAAAGACGCCTCCATCAACCAGCACATCGAACAGATGCGGCTGTCGGCGACCAAGGCGCTCATCGAGCGGCGCGACGCGGTCATTGTCGCCACGGTCTCCGCGATATACGGCCTCGGCGACCCCGAGGCCTACTTCAGCATGGTGTTGCATCTGGTGCGCGGCGACCGGGTCGACCAGCGCACGATCCTGCGCCGGCTGGCCGAGCTGCAGTACCAGCGCAATGAACTGGACTTCTCACAGGGTATGTACCGCGTCCGCGGCGACATCATCGACGTGTTCCCGGCCGAGTCGGACCGTGACGCGGTGCGTATCGAGCTGTTCGACGACGAGATCGAGTCACTGTCCTATTTCGATCCGCTGACGGGCGAGGTGACCCGGCGCGTAGCGCGGCTGACGATCTTCCCGAAGACGCATTACGTCACGCCGCGAGAGACCCTGCTAAAGGCCTGCGAGCAGATCAGGATTGAACTCAAGGATCGCCTCGGGTACCTGCGAGAGCACGAGAAGTTGTTGGAAGCCCAGAGACTTGAGCAACGAACTTTATTTGATCTGGAGATGATCAGAGAGCTTGGTTACTGCTCCGGCATCGAGAACTATTCCCGCTACCTGTCCGGCCGGGCTGCCGGAGAACCGCCGCCGTGCCTGTTCGATTACGTGCCGGACGATGCACTACTGATTATCGACGAAAGCCACGTGACGGTACCGCAGCTCGGCGGCATGTACCGCGGCGACCGCTCCAGGAAAGAGACCCTTGTCGAATACGGCTTTCGCCTGCCGTCCGCGCTCGACAACCGGCCGCTGCGCTTCGACGAGTTCGAGCGGCTGTCCCCGCAGATGGTCTACGTATCGGCGACGCCCGGGCCTTACGAGATCGAACAGGCTGACAACGTGGTCGAACAGCTGGTGCGGCCCACAGGCCTCGTCGACCCGGCGGTGGAGGTGCGGCCGGCGCGGACCCAGGTCGACGACCTGCTTTCCGAAATCCGCAAACGGGTCGAGGCCGCCGAACGCGTGCTCGTAACGACACTCACCAAGCGCATGGCGGAGGACCTTACTGATTATCTAGGGGAGCACCAGGTGCGGGTACGCTACCTGCATTCCGATATCGGCACGGTGGAGCGGACGGAGATCATCCGCGATCTCAGGCTGGGAGCCTTCGATGTCCTCGTCGGTATCAACCTGTTGCGGGAAGGTCTCGACATGCCGGAAGTATCGCTGGTGGCGATCCTGGATGCCGACAAGGAGGGGTTCCTGCGGTCCGACCGGTCCCTGATACAGACGATAGGCCGCGCCGCGCGCAATATTCATGGCACCGCGATCCTTTATGCCGACGGGGTGACGGGATCGATGCAGCGGGCCATCGACGAAACCGACCGGCGCCGGGAACGCCAGCTGGCACACAACGCGGCCCACGGCATCACGCCGGCAACCATCGTCAAACGGGTGGCGGACATCATGGAGGCCGCGTACCCGGCGCCAAAGGGTACGCGACGGCACGTCGCCGAGGACGCCACCGCGTATGCGTCCATGTCTCCGGAACAGCTCATGAAGAAGGCGACGAAGCTCGAAAAGCAGATGCTGAGGCATGCGCGCGACCTGGAATTCGAGGAGGCCGCGCGTCTCAGGGACGAGATTCAGCGCATCCGCCAGGAAGGCCTGGGGCTGCCGGACCTCAAAGCGGGATGAAGCGCTTGCACCGCGGCAGGCGCTTGAGTATCGTATGCCGCCCGCTGCGGCGGGCCGGCTCGTTTTGGGGCGATTAGCTCAGGGGTAGAGCGCCACGTTGACATCGTGGAGGTCGGTGGTTCGAAACCACCATCGCCCACCAAACCTTCCGGGGTTGTCCCTTTTGGGCAACAAAACGACTGATTCCTTTGAAGAAATCGGGGTTCTCCCGGTTGTTTCTTGCCGTCAGGGTCTATAGAATCGCGTTCCCGTGCAGCTGCCGCATGGCGGCTGCGTGGTTACCTGTTGTTTTGAGGAGGACACTGGGATCGCAGTCAACAAGCGCGTAAGGCGAAACGAAGAGATCGATGCTCGCGAAGTGCGGGTCATTGATTCGGTCGGCGAGCAAAGAGGGGTCATGTCGGTTGCGAGGGCGATTGACCTGGCTCGGGACGAAGGCCTCGATCTCGTAGAGGTTGCGCCTACGGCGGATCCGCCGGTATGTCGCATCATGGACTTCGGCAAGTACTTGTTTGAACAGAACAAGAAAGCCCAGTCGGCCCGACGCAAGCAAAAACAGGTTCACGTAAAGGAAATCAAGTTCCGTCCAGGGACGGAAGAAGGTGACTACAGGGTCAAGCTGCGAAAGCTCATCGAGTTTCTCGAGCACGGCGACAAGACCAAGATCACCTTGCGTTTCAGAGGCCGGGAAATGGCGCACCAGGAACTGGGGGCGAATTTGCTGGCCCGGGTCAGAGATGACCTGGAGGAATACGGTGTCGTCGAACAGATGCCGCAGATGGAAGGGCGGCAGATGATCATGGTGATGTCACCAAAAAAGAAGTAAGTGTTGCCCAGGGGCGCGTGCCCAGGGCTGTCCCCGCCTGCAGCGGCCGGACACTCGAGACGAGGTCCGGTACGTGGCATGGCCAGTAAAGTGGAGACGACAAAATGTCGAAGATGAAGACCAATCGGGGCGCCGCCAAGCGCTTCCGCCGAACGGGCAAGGGTGGCTACAAGCGCGCCCAGTCCCACCTCAATCACATTCTTACGAAGAAGCCATCGAAGCGTAAGCGTCACCTCGGTAGCACCGAGCAGATCGCCGACGCCGATGTGAAGGGCGTGCGTCGCATGCTCCCCTACACTTGAGAGGAGATTGAGAAATGGCACGAGTTAAGCGCGGCGTTACCGCCAAGGCACGCCATAAGAAGGTCCTCGGGGAAGCCAAGGGCTATTACGGCGCTCGCAGCAAACTTTACAAGACCGCCAAGCAGGCCGTCATCAAGGCGGGGCAGTATGCCTATCGCGATCGTCGGCAGCGCAAGCGCCAGTTCCGCGCATTGTGGATCACGCGCATCAATGCCGCGGCTCGCCTGCATGGCCTGTCGTACAGCCGGCTGATCAATGGCCTGAACCTGGCCAATATCGATGTCGACCGGAAGGTGCTTGCAGACATTGCAGTGCATGATCCGGAAGGCTTCGGAGCGATTGCCGAACAGGCGAAAGCAGCCCTCACACAGAACAGCTGACTCCGGACCGGACAAGCGCTAACTCGCCCCGGGGACCTGGAAGATGCAGGCACTCAGTGAACTGGTCGAAGCGGCCGCATCGGAAATCGATGCGGCTAGCGATCTTGCCGCGCTGGATGCGGTGCGGGTTTCCTACCTCGGCAAGAAAGGGCAATTGACCGCGCGACTCAAGTCGTTGAGCCAGCTCCCGCCCGAGGAACGCCCCGCCGCCGGCCAGGAGATCAACCGGGCCAAGCAGGATGTCATCGGGTGCCTCAATGCCCGACGCGAAGCGCTCGAGGCGGCGGCGTTGCAGGACCGGCTGGCCAAGGATGCGGTCGATGTCACGCTGCCGGGGCGCGGCTACGGCATCGGCGGACGCCATCCTGTATCCCGGGCCATGTCCCGCATCGAGACGATCTTCAGGAACGCCGGTTTCGGCGTGCGTTCGGGGCCCGAGATCGAGGACGATTTCCACAACTTCACGGCGCTGAACATTCCCGACGACCATCCGGCGCGTGCCATGCACGATACGTTCTACTTCCCGGGCGGACGGCTGCTCCGTACGCACACCTCGCCCGTGCAAATACGCTCCATGGTCGAAGAGGGCGCACCCATCCGCATCATTGCGCCGGGGCGCGTGTATCGCTGCGACTCCGATCAGACCCATACGCCCATGTTCCACCAGGTGGAGGGCCTGGTGGTCGACCGCGGCATAAGTTTCGCGAATCTCAAGGCCGTTTTGCACCAGTTCGTGGAGGTCTATTTCGAGCGCAAAGCCGAACTGCGCTTCCGGCCGTCGTATTTCCCGTTTACCGAGCCGTCGGCAGAAGTGGACGTGCTATGGGAAGAAGGCAAGTGGCTCGAGATCCTGGGCTGCGGCATGGTGCATCCGAATGTGCTCGAGGCCGCCGGTGTCGACTCCGAAGAATTCACGGGTTACGCCTTCGGCATGGGCATCGAACGGCTCGCCATGCTGCGCTATGGCGTGACTGACCTGCGCACGTTTTTTGAAAACGACCTGCGCTTCCTCCGGCAATTCAGGTAGACGCCATGAAGATCGTAGAGTCATGGCTGCGAAAATGGGTCGATCCGGACCTCGATTCGAAGGCGCTGGAGCACCAGCTGACAATGCTGGGTCTGGAAGTGGACGCTGTGGACGTCGAAGGCGCCGGACTCGACGGTGTCGTCGTGGCCGAGGTTGTCTCGGCCGAAAAGCATCCCGATGCCGACCGCTTGAGCGTCTGTGAAGTGAGCACCGGTGGCGACGTCACGATCGATGTTGTCTGCGGTGCGCCAAACGTAAAGGCGGGGATGAAAAGCCCGCTGGCCTTACCCGGCGTCACGCTGCCGAACGGTATCAAGCTCCGCAAGAGCAAGATCCGGGGCATCGTTTCCAACGGCATGCTTTGCTCGGCCATTGAACTCGGTCTGGGCGAGGAGTCTGACGGTATCCTCGAACTGTCCGACGATGCCCCGCCCGGCGCACCGCTGACCGACTATCTAGGCCTGCCCGATACGGTATTCGATCTCGACCTGACGCCCAACCGCGGCGATTGCTTCAGCGTCCTGGGCGTGGCACGGGATATCTCTGCGCTGACCGGAGCGCCGCTCAAGACGGCTGATATTGCGCCCGTGCCGGCCTGCGTCGAAGACACGCTGCCCGTCGAGATTCCGCTGCCCGAAGGTTGCCCGAGTTTTGCGGGCCGCCTTATACGTAACATTGATCCGTCGGCGACATCCCCGCTGTGGATGCTGGAACGCCTGCGGCGATCCGGGCTGCGCGGTATCTCGCCAGTTGTCGATATCACCAATTACGTCATGCTCGAACTGGGTCAGCCACTGCACGCATATGACGCGGCACGGGTAACGGGTGCCATTCGGCCGCGGCTGGCCAGGCAGGGCGAGAAGCTGACGTTGCTCGACGAAAAGGAAATTGCCGTCAACGACGATACGCTGGTCATTGCAGACGACAGCGGCGCTATCGGCCTCGCCGGAATCATGGGTGGCCTGAGCACCGCGGTCAGCGATGAAACCACCGATGTCTTTTTCGAAGCGGCGTTCTGGCCGCAGGCATTCATGGCCGGACGGGCGCGTTCCTACGGCATGCATACCGATGCCTCGTTGCGATTCGAGCGCGGCGTCGATTACGACGGCCAGGCGCGCGCCGTCGAACGCGCCACACAATTGCTGCTCGAGATCGCGGGCGGGGAGGCGGGGCCACTCGTGCACCAGGTGGCGGAGTCGCATCTGCCGCGCCGCGAGCCGATCAAACTGAGGCGCTCGCGCGTGTCCTTGCTTCTCGGTCTCGAACTCCCGGACAACCGGGTATCGGCTGTGCTGGGCCGCCTCGGGCTCTCCGTGAGCGGGAACGACGAGGGCTGGGAAGTCGTCGCGCCGAGCTATCGATTTGACATTACTTCCGAGGTGGATCTGATCGAGGAGATCGTTCGGATCCATGGCTACGACTCGGTCCCCGAAACGACCGAAATCGCCGCATCGCCACTTCACGCGGTGACGGAGTCGGTCGTGGACCTCGAACGGGTTTCCGCTACGCTCGTCGCACGGGACTACGAAGAGGCAATCACCTACAGCTTTATCGACGAGCGGAGTAACGCTCCGTTTACAGAAGGTAGTTCCGAGCTCGTCTTAAGTAACCCGATCTCGACCGAAATGTCGGTGATGCGTTCGTCGCTGTTGCCCGGACTCGTTTCGAGCGCAGCGGCCAATATCGCTCGCCAACAGGATCGGGTACGCCTTTTCGAAATCGGAAAGTCTTTCCACGGTACGCTGGAAGCGCCGCACGAGGTCGTACGAATAGCCGCGATCGCGTGTGGCAGTGCGCAGCCGGAGCAGTGGGGTGTCCAATCGCAAGCGATTGATATATTCGACATCAAAGCAGACCTGGTCGCTGTGCTTAAGCTCGCAGGGGATGTGTCCGATGTCGCATTCCAGCCTCTCGAGCATCCGGCGCTGCAATCTGGCCAGGCGGCAAGAATCCTGCGCGACGGCCGCGACATCGGCCTGATCGGTAAGCTCCATCCGCGCGTCGCGAAGAGCCTCGAGCTCAAGCGCGATGGTTATGTTTTCGAAGTAGACGCAATGGCGGCGCTCGCATCGTCGGCACCGGTGGCGAAGCCGGTGTCGCGATTCCCGGTTATTCGACGCGACATCGCTGTCCTCGTGAAGGAGGCAGTCTCCGCCGACGAACTGGTTCAGGCGGTTGCCGCAACGGCACCGGAACTGATGCGGGATGTCAGGATTTTTGACATCTACAGAGGCTCGGGAATAGAAGCTGGGCTAAAAAGCGTCGCAATAAGCTTGATTTTGCAGGAAACATCGCGCACCCTTACTGACGATGATGCGGACGCCGCTCATGCCGCGGCCGTGCAGCAGTTGCGCGACACCTTCGGCGCAGAATTGAGAGACTAGCACGAATGGCACTGACAAAAGCAGACATGGCGGAGTCGCTGTTCAACGAACTCGGTTTGAACAAGCGTGAAGCCCGCGAGCTTGTCGACATGTACTTCGAAGAGCTGCGAGCGTCATTGGCAGTTGGGGAGCAGGTCAAGCTTTCCGGTTTCGGGAACTTTGATCTACGCGATAAAAAAGAACGTCCTGGCAGGAATCCAAAAACAGGCGAAGAGATTCCCATCTCGGCTCGTCGAGTTGTCACATTCCGCCCGGGACAAAAACTAAAAGCACGCGTCGAAGCCTATGCTGGAACCGGGGAATAACGACGAACTACCACCAATTCCTGGCAAGCGTTACTTCACAATCGGAGAAGTGAGCGACTTGTGTGCGGTGAAGCCGCACGTGCTCAGGTATTGGGAGCAGGAGTTCCCACAACTCAAGCCTGTCAAGCGTCGGGGAAACCGACGTTATTACCAGCGTCAGGATGTGCTGATTATCCGGCAGATTCGCAGCCTGCTGTATGACGAAGGTTTCACTATCGGCGGCGCGAGGCAGCGGTTGATGGGCGACCAGGCAAAATCTGATGTTTCGCAAAGTCAACAAATTATCAAGCAATTACGCCTGGAACTTGAACAAGTTCTTAAGATACTGCGGCGCTGATCATTTGCTTTTCTAATTCCCTGATGGCAGTTATGATTGCCGCCCGCTTAATGAGCGTGCCCAACAAACCAAGTTTGATTCCGGTCGGGGCGTAGCGCAGCCTGGTAGCGCACCACAATGGGGTTGTGGGGGTCGGGAGTTCGAATCTCCCCGCCCCGACCATTCAAGAAAAGACGGGTACCCTCGTGCAGGGGCCCGCCCGTCGTTTCTTGTCCTGACGGAACAGGTGCGCACCCGCAAGAGATTCCTGTTGAGGATGACATTGCGCTTGCAGGACTGCGCCTCGGCGCGCGATCGCGGCTCAAGAAACGCTCCTACGAAATCAATCTTTACCCGCTTCGGGAAAACTTCAGGCGGGCTGCCGCGCCTCGGCCAGCTTGCGGTCTTCGATACCCAGAAGAATCGGCTGCGTGTTCTCGCGGTAGATGTTCACTTTGGCGTTGTACGCGACGCGCGAAAGACCATGCTTGTCTTTGATGGTCAGGCGCCGAATACTGAACTCGCCACCACCCATGTTCTCACCGGTAAGGTAGCACTTGATAGCGGTTACCCGTTCCCCGGAAAACTCCAGCCCGCTGAGCTTGGACAGGTTACCTTGTGCGCGCTTCAGGAAGGTGACGGCATCGATGTGCGCCTGTGTCTGAGTAGGATCCGGATTAGACTGCGAGTGATTCGCGAGGAACTCACCAACGAGTATCTGCCCAGGAAGTGCACCTTCTATCATGCGCGCAAGCTCGATGGTGACGTCACCGACGATGTAATCGTGCATGGTTGGATTCAGGCCCTCAGCCTGGTGGAACTCGTAGCAACTGCCAACGTGGAAACAGGCGCGCAATCGAGGCACGGCTTTCGATGCCGCCTTGCTTCTTGCAATGGCATTATCGGCGAGCACGATGTGCATGAAATGGTACAGGTTGACGTTGGCTTCCAGCCCGTCATCACGATTCCACACATAGAAGCCGTCACCGCTGGAGGAGCGCGCGAAATTGATGCCCACATCCTGGTCCAGCATCTTGGCGTGAGCCGAGTTCAACGAATACGACAGGCTGTTCAGCTGCGTCATCTGCTCGAACGGTGTAAGCAGACTGAAGCCCACGATATCGAACAGCGTAACCGCGCGGCTCGCGACATAGCTGATGCCATAACGCCGGATCATCTTCTCGATGATCTGCGTCTCGACCGGGTGCCCGGATAGGGCTTGTCGCAGCGGTACGTAGACCGGCTTGACATCGAGCAGCCTCGAGACCTTCTGCATCTGCTGGAAATTGAGCTGGCGATTGCCGGAGATGAGTTCCGTGATGAATACTGGCGATACCCTCGGCGGATGGGTGCCCGACTGCGACGACGTGAACTCCGCGATCGCATAGTGCGGCAAGACCAGGATGAGGATGCCTTCGTCGAGCGGCGCCCAGCTCAGCAGGTTGTTCTGGCCGAGCGACCAGTGGTCGTGAAGACAGCGTTCGAGATGAACTAGGTTGCTGCGCTGTCGCAGACCCATTTCCTGCGCAAGGCCGGCCAGCTGATCCAGGTACGGCGAATAGTCGGCAATGCGCCGAATACCGGATTGAGACAATTCGTCTAGTTCCATTCTTGTGCCCAAAGCGACTTTCGCGTCACTATGTTATTCACTAGAGTTCGCGTGTCACTGTTGTACCGACTCGTAGCAAAGGGCCAGCGGCCAACTCTTGACTCCCCGTGGCGACTGACATTGACTGACCGGGTACCGACGAACCAAATTAATGCAGTCTAGGATGCAGCGCAAGTTCAATCTGAAAGCAACTGATGGAACAGGAATTTCCGAACCCGGAACAGCCGCATGAACGAAGCGTTTTACATAACTCTGAGCGGCAGCGCACACCGTCCGTCATGACAGCAGCAGCTCCAGTGATCGACGAGGTGCGCGCCCTGCGGCGGGCACTTGGCAACAGCGTTTATACGACGCCGCTGCTACGTTGCGGCGCTATCGAACTCGCACTCGACAACGGGACGCGAGTCTGGGGCAAGCTGGAATTCCTGCAGCGAACCGGTACGTTCAAGGCCCGCGGTGCGCTCGCCAACCTGCATGGGCTGTCCCACCGACAACTGCAAAAGGGCGTAACGGCGGTCAGCGCGGGCAACCACGCCATCGCCACGGCGTTCGCGGCGAAAGTGCTCGGGAGCACGGCAAAGGTCGTCATGACGGGTTCGGCCAATCCGTACCGCATTGAAGCCTGCAGGGCTTACGGCGGCGAGGTCGTGGTGGTCGACGACGTGCACGAGGCGTTCGCGGTTGCGAAGCGCATCGAAAAGGAAGAAGGGCGTTATTTCGTGCATCCGTTCGAAGGGCCCGCGGTCGCAACCGGGACAGGCACGATCGGACTCGAAATCTGCGAACAGCTCGACGATTTCGACGCGCTGGTCGTCCCGATCGGCGGCGGCGGACTCATGGCGGGCATCGCCAACGCCGTCAGGCAGCTGCGGCCATCGGTAACGATCATCGGCGTCGAACCCCGCGGTGCGAACACGATGCGTCTCAGCTTCGACGCCGGGGAGCCGCGCAGCATTGACCGGGTACGGAGTATTGCGGACAGCCTCGGCGCCCCTTACGCGATGCCGTACTCCTTCGAACTGTGCCGCACCAACGTCGATCACCTGGTGGAGGTAGAGGACGTTGACTTGCGCAAAGCGATGGGATTCCTGTTCCAGAACATGAAGATCGCCGTCGAACCGGCGTGCGCAGCGTCGACGGCAACTCTATTGGGGCCGCTGCGAGATTCGTTGGCGGGATCGCGTGTCGTGCTGGTTTTCTGCGGCAGCAACATCGACTGGGCGACATTTGCGGAGCAGGCCATTGTCGACGACTGACAGATTTCTTGCGGAACTTGCCGCCATTGTCGGCGACAGTGCCTGCGTTACCGATGCAGAAGCACTGGAGCCGCACGTAACGGAGTGGCGCGATATCCTGCACGGCCGCGCAGTCGCGATGGCGTTGCCCGGCAACACCGCGCAGGTCGCAGAGGTGGTCAAGCTGTGCGCACGTGCCGGCGTCGCGGTCGTGCCGCAAGGCGGGAACACGGGCCTTTGCGGGGGGGCGATACCGGACGAGTCCGGGCAGCAGCTTATCCTGTCTTTGGCGCGGCTCAACCGGATCCGCTCCATCGATGCCGACGACTTCTCCGTTATCGCAGAGGCCGGTTGCATCCTCGCGACGGTGCAGGAGGCGGCGCGGGAGGTGGGTTGTTACTTCCCGCTAAGCCTCAGCGCCGAGGGGAGTTGCCAGATCGGCGGCAATCTCTCAACCAATGCCGGAGGGATCAACGTCATTCGATACGGTACGGCACGACAGCAGGTACTCGGGCTGGAGGTCGTGATGGCTGACGGCAGCATTATCAGGGGGCTGCGCACTCTCCACAAGGACACCGCGGGCTACGATCTCAAGCACCTGTTCATCGGCAGCGAAGGCACGCTCGGGATCATCACTGCCGCCGCGCTCAGGCTCTATCCGGATCCCGGAAGAACCACTACGCTGCTGGTTACGGTGCCGGACGCCGGCAGCGCCGTATCGCTGCTCGCACGAATGCGGGGCAGTCTCGGCGACCGCATTGAGTCGTTCGAACTGATCTCGGGCTTTGCATTCGAACTCGTCGAGCGCCATATAAACGCCGTGACATTGCCGTTCGAGCTGGCGGGCGAATGGTTCGTGCTCTCGGAGGTCGCGAGCGATGCGGCTGACGAGTTGGTCGAAAAGGTCCTGGAGGGAGGAATCGAGAGCGGTCTGCTGCTCGACGCAGTGATTGCCAAGAATATCGCGGAAGCCGAGGCGATCTGGCGTGCCCGACACGCCATCTCGGAGGCACAGAAATACGAGGGGCCGAGCATCAAGCACGACGTATCGGTGCCGGTCGGGCGCTTGCAGGAGTTTCTGAAGCGCTGCGCCGAGCGCCTTTCGAAGCATGAACCCGCGGTGAAGCCGGTCATTTTCGGCCACGTGGGCGACGGCAATTTGCACTATAACCTTACGGTCCCGGAGTCACTGGCCGGCGACGCCGGCCGGATCGAGGGCCTCACGACGGCGATTTACGATCTGGTTGCCGAGCTCGGCGGCAGTTTCAGTGCGGAGCACGGAGTGGGCGTCACGAAACGCGCATGGCTCAACAAGTATCGCAGCACCGAGGAAGTCGAGCTGATGCGGCGGCTCAAGAAAGCCCTGGATCCGCACGGGCTGCTGAATCCCGGCAAGGTAATCTGATGACCAGTTCCACATGCACCGTCGACATAACCGCTAGAATTGCCGGACCGGTGTATAGCAGACGAGACTCACTGCCAATTTGAAGGACCATGAGTGCCGAATTAGACAACTTGCGCGCGTCCTTCGCTGACCAGCTCAGCAGCCTCGACGACCGGCTTGCCCGCAAAGAGAACGAAGTTCAGATGCTCGCCGAGATCAGGGAGGCTCTCGGCCGCCTGATCGAAGCGAATGAAGGCAGCGAATTGGAAATCCGGCGCATCGTGCAGGAACGATTTGACTCCGGCGCATTGCGCGAGGAAACGTACGAGCTCGTCAAGTCGATGCTCGATCGCTACGTGACGGAGCAGGTGCCGACGTGCAACACCACGGCCGTTTGGCAGGACGCTCCGGCAGGGCCTGCCGCCACGCGAACGGCCGACGACCCGGCCGATGATCCGTTCGGTAGTACGGATGTCATCGCGACCGACGTATCCGAACCCGAGGACGCGGACGCGCGGGTCCAGGTCGGGTCGATACTCCGAGACCGCTTCGTGCTCCAGAAGCGGGTATCCGGCGGCAGCATGGGTGTCGTTTACAAGGCGCTCGACCGGCGCTTGGCGGAAGCGGGCTCGCAGGAGCCCTGGGTTGCCATCAAAGTCGTGTCGCCTCGGCTTGCAAGAAATATCAGCGCGCTTCGGGCACTGCAACAAGAGGCCGCGAAGAGCCGCTGCCTCACTCACGCGAATATCGTGCGGTTCATCGATTTGGATCGTGACGAAGACCTCTACTTCATCGTCATGGAGTGGCTGCAAGGGCGTACGCTCGCCGACATCCTGGATTCTCCCGACAGCCGCAGGATCGATATCGAGACCTCGTTCCGGATCGTCCGGCAGATCGGCAAAGCGCTGGAGTACGCGCACCGTTGCGGCATCGTCCATGCAGACGTAAAACCGGGTAACATCATGATCCTGCCGAGCGGCGCTGCCAAGCTGTTTGATTTCGGCGTGGCAAGGATTCAGCAGCAGCAGAGAGTCGACAGCACGGATTTCGATCCGGCGGTGCTCGGTGCGCTCACGCCGGCTTACTCGAGCATGCAGGTACTTACCGGCGATGATCCTGTCCCCGCCGACGACGTCTTTTCACTGGCATGCCTGCTCTACAGGCTAGTCGCTGGTTACCGGGTCTTCGGTCCTCGCAATGCCGCCGAAGCAGCGGAGGCGGGCATGTCGCCGCAGCGCCTTGCAGGCGTCAGCGACGAGCAGTGGGCCGCGCTGCGCAAGGCCCTGTCCTATTCGCGGGTTACCCGCTTCGATTCCATGAATGGCTTCCTGGAAGCCCTCGGGTACAGGCCGGAAGAGAGAGCCGTCGAGCCCGACATTACTGACCATGTCCGGTTTCAGGACAGTGGCGGCTCGCTCAAGTGGGTCTTAGCGCTGATCGCCTTGTTGTCATTGTTGGGCATCGCCGGCTACCAGTTCGGGATCATCGACGAGGTACTTCGCGGCCTCGATTCACCGTTCACGGAATCCGGCGAGCTCCGGGCTCCGCCCGCGGAGGAGATCGTGCCGGTAGCCTTGCCCGAACCGATTCCCGAGCCGGCGATTGCCGAGTCCGAGGATCCGGGCGAATCATCGCCACCGGACGAAACGCCCGCCCCGCCAAGCGGGGATCCCGAGACAGGCCAGGCCGTTGAAACGCAGGATACCCAGCCGGAGCTCGAATTGCTCGACCTGGCGGAGCTGGTGAGCCCTGACTTCGAAATCAGAATCGATACGGCCTCCTACAGTCCCGGGGTGACGTCGGTCACCCTGCGCGAAGACGGTCGCTCGGTCATCGTGGAAATCGTGCGGCCCGAGCCACTGGAACTGCCGATGACACTGAGGCTCGAGGAAGTCGGCTTCAGCGGAAACCGCTCGCCGTGGCGCTCCGGTCAATTCGAGATATCCAACGGCGGGTATGTCGAGTTCCTGCCGGGAGCATCCCGCGCGAGAGTAACGCTTTCGATGGCATCCGATCAAAGCCGCGAGGCCGACCAGATGTCGACGCTGAAGATTCGAGAGGCCGATACGGCCGCTGTCACGCTGGCGACAATCGACCTCGTTCTCGAGGACGACGACCAGCGTCAGTTCGAAGCGGAGCTGCCCGCCAACACGGTCGCTTTTGCCGTCGACCAGGTTTCCGTGCGTGAGCGTGATCCCGCCGTGCAGGTCGACCTGGTTCGCTTCAATCCCGACGATACGCGACTCGTCGTGAGCACCCGGGTCATCGACATTACTGCGAGCGCGCGCGAAGACTTCTTCCCGCCGGGAAATGGAATCGTGGTCTTCGGTCCGGGGCAACGCTCCGCGAGGATCCTCATACCGCTCGTTCAGGACGCCCAGGTCGAGGGGGACGAAGCATTCGTGGTCGAACTCGCTTCGGACAGCACTAGCCAGCTGGAAGGCGTTCACAACCGGGTCGCCGTCATGATTCGCGACGACGACTAGGCTGCGCGCCGGCGGCCCTTCGCGCTTCGGCGATTCATTGCTAGACTGCGACACCGGTACCAGGTTATCCCGTAACCTAAAGAGCGCACCGTATGAGCGAAAAAGAATTGCGACGCTATTCGCGCGTCGTCGTCGATGGCAATGAACACGCGCCGAGCAGGGCGATGCTGCGGGCTGTCGGCTTCAGTGAAGAGGACTTCGACCGGCCGCAGATCGGCATCGCATCAACCTGGAGCATGGTGACGCCATGCAACATGCATATCGACGCGCTGGCCCGGGAAGCGGCGCAGTCCGCCGACACGGCGGGCGGCAAGGGCGTCGTGTTCAACACGATCAGTGTCTCCGACGGCATTTCCATGGGTACACCGGGCATGCGTTACTCGCTCGTGTCCCGCGAAATTATTGCGGATTCCATCGAGGCTGTAACGGCTGCGGAGGGCTTCGACGGCCTCGTGGCGATCGGCGGCTGCGACAAGAACATGCCGGCCTGCGTCATGGCCATGGCGCGCCTCAATCGTCCGGCCGTCTTCGTTTATGGCGGCACGATACGGCCCGGCAAGAATCGTCGCGATATCGTTTCCGTCTTCGAGGCCGTCGGTGCGCTGTCCGGCGGCAAGATCAGTGATGCGGAATTACTCGAAGTCGAGCAGACGGCCATTCCCGGTCCCGGCGCCTGCGGCGGGATGTACACGGCGAACACGATGGCCTCGGCCATCGAAGCGCTGGGTATGAGTCTCGCTAACAGTTCGGCGCAGGAGGCGGTCTCCGATCAGAAGAAGGAGGACTGCCGGCGCGCCGGCGAAGCGGTGATGAACCTGATAAGGAATGACATCAAGCCGCTCGACATCATGACCATGGAGGCTTTCGAGAATGCGATCACGGTCGTGATCGCCCTGGGGGGGTCGACGAACGCGGTATTGCACCTCATCGCGATGGCGCACGAGGCAGGCGTGGAACTCGGGCTCGACGACTTCACCCGCATAGGGGCCAGGGTTCCTGTGCTGACCGACGTAAAACCCAGTGGTCGTTACCTGATGGCGGAACTGATCGAGATCGGCGGAATTCAACCACTGATGAAGCGACTGCTGGACCGCGGACTTCTCCATGGCGATTGCATGACGGTGACGGGCAAGACGCTCGCCGAGAACCTCTCGGACGTCGACGATTACCCCGAGGGGCAGGATATCGTTCGCGATTTCGACAACCCGATCAAGCCGGACAGTCATCTCGCGATTCTTTACGGCAACGTGGCTCCGGAGGGTGCGGTAGCGAAGATCAGTGGCAAGGAGGGGCTGCGCTTCGAGGGCAGGGCGCGCGTTTTCCAAGCGGAAGAAGACGCGCTGCAGGCCATACTGGACAACTCGATCAGGGGCGGTGACGTAATCGTCATCCGCTACGAAGGGCCGAAAGGCGGGCCCGGGATGCGGGAGATGTTGTCGCCCACCTCCGCGATCATGGGCAAGGGTCTCGGTGCCGACGTTGCGCTGATCACGGATGGCCGCTTTTCGGGCGGCAGCCATGGATTCGTGGTCGGGCATATCTCGCCGGAAGCCGCCATGGGCGGGCCGATTGCACTCATCGAGGATGGCGATGCCATCGTGATCGATGCGCAAACCAAGCAGATAAACGCCGCCATCGACGACGAGGAAATGGCCCGGCGGCGGGAACGCTGGCAGCGTCCGCCATCGGCGGTGCGCCGCGGAGCCCTTGCAAAATACCGCGCCGAGGTGGCGTCGGCGTCGAGGGGCGCCGTCACCCTGCCTCCGGAGTGGGACTCTTGACCTTGATCTACTTGACCTTTTGGGCGCGGTCCGCTGTACTCTGCGCATGGTTTTTTCCGACGCCCGCGTAAAGTGCCGACGCGTTCCCTTTGCGGACGCGCAAGAACTCATAAAACAAATGGCGCGCCAGAGGTGCGCGGGCGCCAATGGCAGCAGTACCGGCTAGCGATAAAGTCCGGACGTTGTCAACGAGCCCGCGAGGACATCCTGGCGGGTTTTTTTTGTCCGGGTGAAAGACAGGGTACGGCAGCAGCATGATCAGGGAAGCGGGTTTCGAAGCCAGCGGCGCCTTGGGAGCATCACCCGAGATCGCGGCCTCGGACTGGGTCGTGATGAAGTTCGGCGGCACCAGCGTTTCGTCGGTTGCCTGCTGGGAAACCATCGCCCAGCTTGTGCGTAACCGGCTCGCGGACGGCCTCAAGCCGGTCGTCGTCCACTCGGCTCTGCAAGGGGTGTCCAATGCGCTGGCCGCGTTGCTGGAATCCGCGGCATCGGGCGGCCCGACCGATGGACTTGCCGAAATCCGCCAGCGCCATTACGACCTCGCCAGTGAACTGGACCTCGACGGTCCCGCACTGCTCGACGATTACCTGGAGGAACTCGACCAGTTGATCGCCGGGATTCGCCTGGTACGCGAAGTCAGCGTGCGTGTCCGGGTGCGAATAATGGCCTTGGGCGAGCTCATGTCTACGCGCCTCGGTGCGGCTTACCTGGAGCGGGTTGGCATACCGACGGACTGGGTGGACGCGCGCGAAATCCTGGTAAGCTCCAGCCGCAAGAATCGTGGTCACAGCCGCAGTTACCTGTCCGCGACCTGCGAACACGCGCCCGATGCCGCGCTGCAGGCGCGAATGGCCAGCCTGGGCAAGGTGGTACTGACGCAGGGCTTCATTGCCCGCAACCCTCAGGGCGAGACCGTGCTGCTGGGGCGCGGCGGGTCGGATACGTCCGCGGCCTACATGGCGGCCAAAATCCAGGCACGCCGGCTCGAGATATGGACCGACGTTCCCGGGATGTTCACCGCGAATCCCCACGTGGTGCCGTCAGCGAGGCTGCTGGTCGCGCTGCATTTCGACGAGGCTCAGGAACTCGCATCCGCTGGCAGCAAGGTGCTGCATCCGCGCTGCCTGTCGCCGCTGCGTCCATCCCGTATTCCGCTGTTCATTCGTTGCACGACCCACGCGGAACTCGAAGGGACGGTCATCTCCTCGGTCACCGAGGAAGTCGAACCGCAGGTCAAGGGCATCTGTATCCGCAGCGGGCTCACACTGGTGTCGATGGACAGCGTGGGCATGTGGCACGAAGTCGGGTTTCTGGCCCGCGCGTTCACCGTGTTCAGCGATAACGGCGTTTCGGTCGACCTCATCTCGACCTCCGAGACGAACGTGACGGTCTCGATCGACACCCCTGACGGGGAACCGGGCGAGGACATCCTGCAGGCACTGGTGGCAGACCTCGAACCACTTTGCAACGTAAGGCTGATCACGCGGTGCTCCGCCGTCAGCCTGGTCGGGCGCAAGATTCGTACCTTCCTGTCGCGCCTGGCGCCGGCGCTCGAAGTCTTCGAGGAAGAGCGTATCCACCTTATGTCGCAGGCGGCCAACGACCTGAACCTGAGCTTCGTCATCGACGAGCAGCAGGGCGCCAAGCTGGTTCGGAAGCTGCATTCGTCAATCATTCGTAAAACGGGCGGCAGTCCGGCCTTCGGTGCCAGCTGGGAACAGTTGTTCCACGCCGAAACCGCTGTCGCTCACACGCCCGATTTGTGGTGGATGAACAAGCGCGAGCAGTTGCTCGATATCGCGGCCGGGAAGCTGAATGCGTACGTGTACGACAGGGACAGCGTACGCGCCGCTGCACGCGTCATGCTCGGCCTGAAAAACGTCGATCGAGTGTTGTACGCGGTAAAAGCCAATTTCAATCCGGAACTCATCCGCCTGCTGGATGCTGAGGGGTGCGATTTCGAGTGCGTATCGCCGGGCGAGGTCGAGTGGCTGCAGGGAGTAATCCCCGGCATTGACCTCGATCGCATCCTGTTCACGCCGAATTTTGCGCCGCGCGGCGAATATGCCTGGGCCCTCGACAAGGGACTGCTGGTAACGCTGGACAACCTGTATCCGCTGCAGGCATGGCCGGAGCTATTCGCCGGACGCAGGATCTTCGTGCGTATGGATCCGGGGCAGGGCAGAGGCCACCACGAACACGTCAAGACGGCCGGCATGCACTCGAAATTCGGTGTGCCGCTGTTCGAAGTCGACGAACTCGAAAAGCTGACCCGCGAGACCGGTGTGGACGTTGTGGGCATTCACGCGCACAGCGGCAGCGGCGTGCAGGACCCCGAAGCGTGGCGCAGCGTCGCCGTTAAACTCGTGGGCATCGCGCAGCGTTTCCCTTACGTTGCGGCAATCGACCTCGGTGGCGGCATCGGCGTTGCGGAAAAACCCGGTGACCGGCCGTTCGACCTACAAAAGCTGGATGAACTGCTCGCTGAGGTCCGCGAAAGCTATCCCCAGTACGCCATCTGGATGGAACCAGGACGCTATCTCGTGGCTCGCGCCGGTGTGCTTCTGACTCACGTCACCCAGGTCAAAGGTAAAGGCGACATGCGTTACATCGGCGTAGGCACCGGCATGAACTCCCTGATCAGACCCGCGCTCTACGGCGCGTATCACGAAATCGTCAATCTGACCCGCGCCGGTGAGGCACCGAGCGAAACGGCAACCATCGTGGGACCAATCTGCGAGACAGGTGATCGCCTCGGTACCGATCGGCTGCTGCCGCCGTCCCGCGAGGGCGACGTCATCCTGATCGCCAATGCCGGCGCTTACGGCTACGTGATGAGCTCGCACTACAATCGCCGCGAAGTAGCACCGGAAGTCGTCATCTGAACGGAGGAGGACACAGGATTAAGCTCTACTGGTCACCGCAGACGCGTTCGACGCGCGCACTCTGGATGCTCGAGGAGGCCGGTGTCGATTACGAGCGGGAACTCGTGAACCTGCAGGGCCCGGATCGCGAGAATACCGCTGAATTTCTCGACGCGAGTCCGATGGGAAAGGTCCCGGCCCTCGTCGACGGCGACACCAGGATGTCGGAGTCCGCAGCAATCTGCCTGTATATTGCCGACCGTTACGGAGCCGGAACGCTCGCGCCCGCGATAGACGAACCGGCTCGCGGCAAGTTCCTCTACTGGCTCATGTACACGCCCGCCGTAATAGAACCGAGCATGTCCGAGAAGTTCCACGGAGTGGAGACGAACCGCTTTCGATCGGGTTGGGGCGACTTCGACCTGATGCTCGAGACACTGGAAAGTGGTATCGAAGGCAAGGACTGGGTACTTGGCGAGCGATTTACCGCCGCCGACGTGATGCTGGGGTCCAGCGTCGTATTCATGCGCATGTTCGACATGATGCCCGACTCAGCCGTGCTCCGGGCGTATGGGGACCGCTGCCTTGCACGTCCGGCCTACCAGCGGGCGCTTGCGCTGAACGAACCGTCTTCTCCTTAGGAGAGCGCCCTGGTACGCCGCTGATCGCGGTTCGAGACCCCCCCCTACGCTCGCTTCGAATGCCGTTGCTCCAGGTGCGCCACGACGTCGGCGAGACCGAGTCCCTGCGTCTGCAACAACACCAGCAGGTGATAGACGAGATCGGCCGCTTCGCCGATCACCTCACCCCGATTCCCCACGACAGAGGCTAGCGCCAGTTCCACCCCCTCTTCGCCGACCTTCTGGGCGATGCGCTGGGTCCCGCTTGCGGCGAGGCTGGCGGTGTAGCTGCCATTGTCGGGATTGGCGAGACGATCGCGGATGACCGTTTCGAGTGTCGCCAGGAAATCGAGGCCGCTACTGCTCATACTTGCCTCCTGGAGGTCTTACCGCGATTCCTTCGTCGCGGAGCCAGGTCTTTAGGTCGCGAATGTCGATTTCCGCGCTGTGGAAGACACTGGCTGCCAGCGCGCCATCGACATCGGCGGTGCGAAAGACGTCGCGGAAATGCTCGATCGCCCCGGCACCACCGGAAGCGATAAGCGGCACGCGGCAGATATCCCGAACCGTTCGCAGCTGTCCGTTGTCGTAGCCGTCGCGGACGCCATCCTGGTTCATGCAGTTCAGTACGACTTCGCCCGCACCGCGGTCCTGAGCCTCGAGGATCCACTCCGTCGTCAGGCGCATTGCGGCAGTCGTCTTGTCCGGATCTCCCGTATTTTGATAGACATGATAGCCACCTTCCTGCTCGCGGCTATCGACGCCCAGGACGACGCACTGGGTGCCGAAGCGCCGGGCGAGACGCGAAATGAGTCCCGGGTCCTCGAGCGCCGGCGTATTGACGGATATCTTGTCTGCGCCCTTATTGAGCACCTCCTCGGCGTCCGCGATGCTGCGAATTCCGCCGGCGACGCAGAACGGAATATCGATCACCGCTGCGACCCGGCTGACCCACGCACGATCGACCGAACGCCCGTCAGGACTCGCGGTGATGTCGTAGAACACGAGTTCGTCAGCGCCCTCGTCACGGTAACGCTGTGCAAGTTCCACGATTTCGCCGACGATGCGGTGATTACGGAACTGCACGCCCTTGACGACGACACCGTCGCGCACGTCCAGGCACGGAATTATGCGCTTTGCAGGAATGAGTTTACCTCCGCAGTACTGATCTTGCCGTCCAGTAGAGCCTTGCCGGTGATGGCCGCCGGTACCCCGAGATCCCGGAGCCTCTCAATGTCGGCAATATCGCGAACACCGCCGGATGCCTGCAGGGAGACGTGCGGGTAGTGGCGCAATATTTCGGCGTATAAATCGACGTTCGGGCCTGACATAGCGCCATCACGCCCGATATCGGTGCACAGGAGGTGCCTTGCCCCGATCGACGCATAACGATCCATCAGGTCCCAGAGGCTCAGGCTGCTGGACTTTGCCCAACCGTGTGTCGCGAGCACCGGACCCGCTGCGTCGATCGTAACGTCCAGTGCCAGCACGATGCGATCCACTCCGAACTCCTCGAACCAGGCTTCGACGCGGGCCGGCTCGGTCACGGCAACGCTTCCAATAACGCAGCGTGCAACACCGGCATCGAACCACTGCCTGACCTGCTCCTCCTGACGAATGCCGCCGCCGAGCTGCACGGACAATGGCGTGTTCGCACACACATGACGAACGACAAGGGCATTCTGCTGCGAGCCGGTGCGTGCGCCATCGAGGTCGACAATGTGCAGGTCGTCCACGTTCATATCGGCATACGACCGGGCGACATCCAGCGGCTGATCGCTGTAGTGAGTGACCTTGTCGAACTTACCCTTGTACAGGCGCACGCATTTGCCGCCGTACAGATCGATAGCCGGGATGATTTTCACTGGCGCATCTCCAGGAAATTCCGCAGCAATCGGGCACCATCAGTCGAGGAACGTTCCGGGTGGAACTGCGCGGCGATGAAATTGTTGCGCCCGATGACTGCAGAGAACGCATCCGCATGATGCGCCGTCGCCAATGTATATTCCGTTGGGGGCAGGGCGTAGCTGTGAACGAAGTAGAAGTAGCTGCCATCGGCGATGCCGTCAAACAGCGGCGTGGCGGCGACTCGCGTGACTGGGCACCAGCCCATATTAGGCACCGGAAACCCCTCTGCCACCGGCAGTCGCCGTGCCACGCCGGGAATGATGCCCAGGCAGTCGACGTCTTCCTCCTCGGAGGCCTCGGCAAGCAATTGCATGCCGAGGCAGATACCGAGTACCGGCTGTTGCAGGGCGCGGATCACGTCCACGAGGCCGCTGTCCCGGAGGCGCTGCATGGCATCCGCTGCAGCGCCAACGCCAGGCAGGATGACCCTGTCCGCGCGCCTGATTATGGCGGCATCCGTCGTCAGACAGGCGGCGAATCCGAGCCGCTCCAGCGCGAACAGCAACGAAGCGATATTGGCACCGCCGCTGTCGATGATGGCAACGGGTCCGGCCATGTCAGCTCAACGTCCCTTTGGTCGTCGGAAGCTCCGCGCCATCCTGTCGTATCGCCTGTCGCAGGCTGCGGCCAACACCTTTGAAGCAGGCTTCGACCATGTGGTGGGTATTTTCGCCCGTGACCGAGACGTGCAGAGCCGCGCCGAGCGACTCGGCAAGCGAGCGGAAGAAGTGGCTCACCATCTCGGTCGACATCTCGCCTACCGAATCGCGCGGGAAGGAGGCGTCGAAGACGAAGCTGGCGCGCCCGGACAGATCGAGCGCGACCCTTGCGGCGCTCTCATCCATCGGCAGGACAAAACCGTAGCGACCGATGCCACGCTTGTCGCCCAGGGCTTCTCGCAGCGCACTGCCGAGTACGATCGCAACGTCCTCGACCGTGTGATGTTCATCGACGTGCAGGTCGCCATCACAGCGAAGCGAGAGGCTGAAAGCGCCATGCTTCGCGATCTGTTCGAGCATATGATCGAAAAAGCCGATGCCTGTCTGCACTTCGATCCGCCCCACGGTATCGAGATCGACGCGTGCCCGGATGGTCGTTTCGCGGGTCGTCCTCTCCACCTCGGCACTGCGGTCGCCCGCACAAAGCGCGGCGACGATCCCGGCCCAGCTCGTCTCGTAGGACGCATCCGGGTCGACAAGGAAGCCACGCAATCCGAGCCGCTCCGCGAGCTCGAGGTCCGTCTTTCGATCGCCGATGACCGCGGATTTCATGCCGTCCAGGTGGTTGCGTGCGAGGAACCGCGTGAGCAAACCCGTGCGTGGTTTCCGGCAGTCGCAGCCGTCGCCGTCGAAGTGAGGGCAAATAAAGGTCTCGTCGAAGGTAATGCCCTGTGACTCGAACAGTGCGATCACGTGCTGGTGGCAGGCTTCGAAGTGCTCGAGCGGGAAGGACTCGGTGCCCAGCCCGTCCTGGTTGCTGACCATGATGAAGCGGTATCCGTTGTTCGCAAGCTCGAGCAGGGCGGGAATCACTCCGCGCACCAGCCTGACTTTGTCGATCGAGTCCACCTGGTTGTCGTGGGGCTCCTCGATGAGCGTCCCGTCCCGATCGATAAACAGCACTTTCATCGTCATGGCGCAATCCCGTCGATCCCGGCAAACAACGCGAGCAGACGATCGTTCTCAGACTGCTCGCCCACCGTGATGCGAATGCAATTCGGCAAGCTCTTGCCGAAATCCCGCAGCAGGATGCCGCAATCGCGCGCTTCGCGCAGGACGGCCTCACTGTCTGTAACCCTGACCAGGAAGAAGTTCGCCGCACTCGGCCAGACATTCCCGACGCAGCTGAACGCGGAGATCGCCGTCATCAGCCGTTCGCGCTCGGCGACGATCTCGGCAATGCGGGCTCTCGCTTCACCGATAGCCGACGACCGCAGGGCATCCTCGACACATTCGACGACCGGGGTAGACATCGCGTAAGGCGCCTGGATCGCATTGAGGATCCCGATCACATCGGCCGGCCCCATCACGGCGCCACAGCGTGCGCCGGCAAACGCCAGCGCTTTCGACAGCGTGCGCAGCACGACCAGGTTCGGATACCGGTCGAGCAGCTCGACGGCCGACGGCTCCCCGGAGAACTCGATGTATGCCTCGTCAACGACGATTGCGGACTTGTCGCCGCGTCGTTCGAGCAGGTCGATCAGGGCCGGGCGGGGCACGAGGGTCCCCGTCGGGTTGTTCGGTGAGCAGACGAAGACCAGGCGCGTGCGGTCGTCGCAGGCGCTCAGGATCGCATCGGTGTCGATTGCGAAATCGTGAGCGGGCAGCGTCTCGACGGCACGGTGGGCCGCGCCCTGGATGGTCGCGTAGTGAGCGTACATGGAGAACGTCGGCGTCGTGGTTACGATGTTGTCCTTGCCTTCCCGGCAAAATGCACGGATCAGCAGGTCGATGGCTTCGCTGGTACCTCGCGTCACCAGCAGGCGCGCCGGGTCGCAGCAGAAATAATCGCCGAGCGACCGCACGAGCCCCGCAGGGCGAATCTCGGGGTACCGGTTCAGCGGCCGGCGAAAGCGGTCCGCGCTACTGCTCCAGGGCGCCTCATTGGCGTTCAGGCGAATCGTATCGTCCACCTGCTGCGCTGCTTGGTAGGGCTGCAGCGCCTGCAACTCCGGCCGCGCCAGTGCCGCGATCGTCACGACCGGCCTCGCAGGCGCCGCGTGACCGCGGCTGCATGGGCGTCGAGGCCTTCGAGACCGGCCAACGTAACGACGGCCTCCGACAGTCCTTGCAGCCCTTCACGCGTCAATTCCTGAACCGTCATGCCGCGCATGAACTGGTCGAGACCCAGGCCGCTGTAACTGCGCGCGTAGCCATAGGTTGGCAGAACATGGTTGGTACCACTGCAGTAATCCCCGACCGACTCCGGAGTCCATTCCCCCACGAACACCGAGCCCGCAGTGCTGATAGCGGGCACCAGCGCCCGCGCATCACGGCATTGCAGAATCAGGTGTTCAGGCGCATAGCCGTTGCTCACCTCGACGGCGGATCGAAGATCATCAACAATGACCAGTCGCGCATGCTGCAGCGAGCCGCGAGCGATCGCGGCCCGGGAGAGCGACTCCAGCTGTTCCTGGATCGCTGCCTCGACGGCATCGGCTACGTAGTCACTCGTCGTCACCAGCACGACCTGCGAGTCGACGCCATGCTCTGCCTGCGACAGCAGATCCGAGGCAACGAACTCGGGCGACGCCGAATCGTCGGCGATAACCAGCACTTCGGATGGCCCTGCCGGCATATCGATCGCCGCGCCGTCCGGGTCCGAAGACACCACCGACTTGGCACAGGTCACCCAGGCGTTTCCGGGGCCGAATACCTTGCTGACCTTGGGCACGCTCTCTGTGCCGTAAGCCATGGCGGCAATCGCCTGCGCGCCGCCTATCTTGAAAATGTCGGTGACCCCCGCACGTGCCGATGCGACCACCACGGCGGGATCCGCGCGGCCGTCCGGTCGGGGGGGAGTGCAAACGATGCGCGTAGCGCAGCCCGCGATAACTGCCGGCACCGCGAGCATGATGGCGGCAGAGGGCAGCGGCGCCGTTCCGGCGGGCACGTAAAGGCCGACCGCGTCGATCGGCCGGCTTACGCGCTCACAACGCACACCCGGCATGGTCTCAACCCGTACATCGGGCGCCCGCTGCGCCTCGTGGAAACTGCGCACGTTGCCGATGGCGAGGTCGATGGCTTCCACCGCCGGGGACGGCAGCATACCGACTGCCGCATCCATTTCCTCGCGCGACACCCGCAGATCCCCGAGCACTGCTCGGTCGAGCTGCGCGGTCAGATCGCGGAGCGCATCGTCGCCCCGGTCCCGGACGTCGGCGACGATCCGGAGCACCGCCTCCCGAATCGCGGCGTCGCCTGCCACGGCAGGTCGCCGCAGCAGCGACTGCCGGCCGGCGGCGTCAAGGGAATTCCATCTGGCGCGTTGCAACGGCATCGCTCAGACCAGCATTTTCTCGACAGGCAATACCAAGAGGGAACTTGCGCCCGCGGCCTTCAGGTTCTCGAGCGTCTCCCAGAACACGTTTTCCCGGCAGACGGCATGCACGGCGACCTTGTCATTGGTGCCCTCCAGCGGAATGACGGTCGGCGCCTCGCTGCCAGGCAGCAGCCTGCGTATCTCGTCCAGGGCCTTGCGCGGCGCGTGCAGCATGATGTATTTGCTCTCGTGAACCTGCAGCACCCCGTCCAGGCGCTGCAGGATCCGGTCGACGAGTTGCTGCTTGTCGTCGGGCAGGGGCGCGCGCGTCTGGATGATGACGGCCTCGCTCTCGAGCAGCACTTCGCGTTCGCTGAGACCGTTTGCGACCAGCGTGCTGCCTGTGGAGACCAGGTCGCATATGAAGTCGGCCTTGCCGAGCTTGGGAGCAATCTCGACGGCGCCCGAGAAATACTCGATCCTCGCAGCGATCCCGTTACGATCTAGAAAATCTCTCAATAGTGAGACATAACTTGTTGCTATAACACAGTTTTCCAGCGACTTGAGACCCGTGTAGGGGATTTCGTCCGGCGCCGCAATCGACAGGCGACAATGGCCGAAATCCAGGTCGTACACGCGGTCGAACAGGGCAGGCCGACCTTCGAATACGCGGCCGAGACGCTTCTCTTCGACCACGTTGAGGCCGACGATTCCGAGGTCGCAGATATCGTCCGCCACCAGGCCCGGTATGTCGTCGTCGCGAACCAGCAGCAGGTCGATCGGCATGTTCTCGCCGTAGCAGAACAATTGGTCCTTGCTCTGGGTGAACTTGAGGCCGCATCGCTCGATCAGGTCGAGGGAGTGATCGGTCAGGCGTCCGGTTTTTTGCACCGCAATCTTGATGCGTTGCTTGCTCTTGTCCATGCGATCCTTCCTCAGTGCGAGTTGTTGTCCGTGGCGACACCGGCTCGGTCGAGTGCGGCCTGGTAACCACCGAAACCGTCCGTCAGGAAGCGGGCGACGCGGCCGATGGTCGTGACGCTGACGCCTGTGAGGTCGTGAATACGGCGGTAGGGCAGTTTCTTCTGCAAGAGTTCAACCACGTGCCAACGGTCCACGAGCGCCTGTAGTTCCGCGGGCGTGCAAAGGTCGCGCAGGAAATTGCCGCACTCGGCGGTATCCCGCAGGCTGACAATGGCCCGGAACAACGCCTCCTCGTTAATGGCCTGCTCGGTATCGCTTTCCTGCCGGTTGGGTTTCATGGTTGTAATAACGTATTAACACATTAATACGTTATTACATCACCTTGAAAATGGCAAGCCCTGGCTGCGCCAGGCGCGATCGCAGTGCGCAAGTTACTGTTGAAACTTAATATTTTCGACCAAAGTCGGGTCGTAGTGCTTGACGGCCTGACACCACGGAGCCTAAACTCCGCGTTACTCATCGAGACCGGCTGAGGGAAAGGCCCTTTGAAGCCGGGGCAACCTTCGGGACCAACCATCCTGAAAAGGTGCCAACTCCTGCGGAGGTGATACCTCCGAGAGATGAGTGTCGGTGCAACACGCTGTCCAAGGGACAAAGCTGAAGGGCACGACACCCTCCCTTGCGGTTCCGCAGGGTTCCGATGAGACCTTTTGGCATTGGAACATTCCGCGGAGACCGAACATGACCTCAGAAGCTTCCAGGGCGACGCGCGCGGTGCGTACGGCCATCGAGTCGGACGCGCAGCACGGCGCCGTCGTACCGCCGCTGCACCTGTCCTCGAACTACGCATTTGCCGGTTTTGGACAGAAGCGGCAGTATGACTACACGCGCTCCGGCAACCCGACCCGCGATGCACTCGGCGAGGCACTGACCACGCTCGAAGGCGCCGCAGGCGCCGTGGTAACAGCTTCGGGGATGGCGGCGCTGAACGTGATGGTGCAACTGCTGGAGCTGGGTGACCTGCTCGTCGTGCCTCACGACTGCTACGGCGGCACGTACCGTCTCTACGAGGCGCTCGGGCGCAAGGGCCACTTCGACGTCCTGTTCGTCGACCAGACGGACGAGCGTGCACTGGCGGAAGCCTGTTCACGCAGGCCACGGCTGATTCTCACGGAAACGCCGTCCAACCCGCTGTTGAGGATCGTAGATATCGAAAAGGTTGCGAAGCTCGCACAGGAGTGCGGCGCGATCTACGCCGTGGATAACACTTTCCTGTCGCCGGCGCTGCAGCAACCCATCGCGCTCGGCGCGGATATCGTGGTGCATTCGACGACCAAGTACATCAATGGGCACAGCGATGTCGTCGGAGGGGCCCTCGTCGCCGCGACACCGCAGCTCGCCGAGGAACTCACGTGGTGGGCAAACTGCATCGGCGCCACCGGTGCGCCGTTCGACAGTTTCCTCACCCTACGCGGTCTCCGCACACTGCAGGTCCGCATGCGCCAGCATGAAGAGACGGCGAGCCGGCTCGCCCGCGTGCTCGGCGAACAGGACGGGGTCTGTCGAGTGTATTACCCGGGGCTCGAATCGCACCCCGGACACGACATTGCCAGGAGGCAGCAGAGTGGCTTCGGGGGCATGATTAGTTTCGAACTCGATGGCGGCGAAGAGGCGGTGCGGGCTTTCGTTGACAGCCTCCGTTATTTCTCGCTCGCCGAGTCGCTCGGCGGCGTAGAGAGCCTGGTATGTCACCCGCCGTCGATGACCCATGCGCCGGTGAGTGCCACAGCCCTTCAGGAGGCCGGCATCAGTCAGAGCCTCATCCGGCTGTCGGTCGGGCTCGAGGCGAGCGAAGACCTCGTGGATGACGTGCTGCGGGCCCTGGCGGTGGCGCGAGCCACACGAACGCCTGAAGCGGTCGCTGTTTTCGGCTAAATTGCGGATTTTGTAAGGAAACCCTGAATCATGCGCACGATATCGCGCGGCAACACATTGTTGCCGGTTCTTCTGGTCTGCCTTGCCGCTGCGCATGCCGCACGCGCCGACGGCAGCAGGGCACGTGATCTCGGGATTCCCTTTGCGGGACAGCCGGGCACCCTGAATGCAATCACCGACGTGGCCGGCGTCGAGGTCGGCCACGTCACGCTGGTGCAGGGCGAAGGACCACTCGTCGTCGGCACAGGACCGGTCCGCACCGGGGTCACGGTTGTCCATCCTCGCGGCGGCGATTCGACAACGGGCGTCTTTGCCGGCTGGTTCACTCTGAATGCGTCCGGCGAAATGACCGGTACCACCTGGCTCGAGGAACGTGGCCTGATAGAAGGTCCCATAGCCATAACCAATACTCACAGCGTCGGCGTGGTCCGTGATGCGGCCGTCGCGTGGATGGTTCGCAAAGGCTGGCCGGCCGATTGGCATGCTCCCGTAGTCGCGGAGACCTACGACGGCGCCCTCAACGACATCAACGGCTTCCACGTCACCCGCGCTCATGCGCTCGAGGCCATGGCCAAGGCTGGCCCAGGTCCCGTCGAGGAAGGCGCCGTTGGTGGCGGTACCGGCATGGTCTGCAATGGCTTCAAGGGCGGTATCGGGACCGCTTCCCGGCGCTTCGAATCGGGCGGGCGGCAGTACACGCTCGGTGTGCTCGTACAGTGCAATTACAACTGGGATGGAGACGACCTGAGGCTCGGCGGCCGGCAGGTCGGGCACCTGCTGCCCGTCGGGGAGCATTGCTTCACTGACAGCGCCATTCCGCGCCATGATCCCTCGTATCCTTACTGCGACGCGCCGGGCAATATAAGCAGACCCGCGGCAACCCGCGACGGCTCGATCATCGTGATCGTTGCCACCGACGCGCCATTGCTGCCGCATCAGCTCGGGCGCGTAGCAAAGCGACCCTCCCTCGCCCTGGGACGGCTTGGCGCAATCAGTACCGCAGGGTCCGGGGATATCTTTGTCGCGTTCTCGACTGCGAACCGCGGAGGAATCGACGAAACGGAGGTTTCGGAGGTGTCCGTGCATCCCAACAACGCGCTGACCGCCGTGTTCACGGCTACCGTGCAGGCGACCGAAGAGGCGATCGTCAACTCGATGACGGCCGCCGAGACGGTCATCGGCGCATCAGGGTTCCGCGTCGCTGAACTTCCCGAAGATCAGGTCAGGAGACTGTTCCGTCCCAGCTCCGAGTGAGCCCGATCCGGTTCCCGCTGCGATGCCGGTACGGCTAGTCGAGTTTTGCGACGATGGCTGCGGTCATCTCGGCCGTCGTTAGCTGTGCATCGCCTGTGGTCACGATATCGGCGGTACGGCCGCCGGCACGGATAACGTTCGCGATCGCCTGCTCGACGGCGTTCGCTTCTTCCTCGAGGCCGAGGCTGTGGCGCAGCAGCATCGCGACGCTCGCGATGGTACCGCAGGGGTTGGCGATACCCCGACCGGCGATATCGGGGGCTGATCCATGAATCGGCTCATACAGGCCGCGAGCGCTCTCGCCGAGCGAGGCTGACGGCAGCATCCCGAGTGACCCCGCCAGCATCGACGCTTCGTCGGTCAGGATGTCGCCGAACATGTTCTCCGTGACCATCACGTCGAAATCCGACGGGCGGCTGAGCAGGTGCATGGCCGCGGCATCGACCAGCAGGGTTTCGAGCTCGATCTCCGGGAATTCGGCTGCCATGACGCGATCCGTCACATCGCGCCACAACCTGGAGGTCTCCAGGACATTGGCTTTGTCGATCGAGCAGAGCTTTCCGCGGCGGTCGCGAGCGAGTGCGGCTGCGACGCGCACGATGCGCTCGACTTCGTGGACGTGATAACGGCACAGGTCGCTCGCCGAATCCTCGTCGCGCGTCTTGTCACCAAAGTAGATGCCGCCGGTGAGTTCCCGCACCACGACGATATCCACACCCTCCAGAATCTCGGCCCTGAGCGGCGATGCACCGGCGAGTTCCGGATAGATCTTCACCGGCCGCAGGTTCGCAAATACGCCGAGTACCGAACGCAACCGCAGCAAGCCCTGTTCCGGCCGCACCGGCGCATTGGGATCGGACCATTTCGGGCCGCCGACCGCACCAAGCAGAACCGCGGCGCTATCCTCGCAGCTCGCGACCGTTTCGGCGGGCAGGGGCACGCCGACGGCATCGATTGCCGCGCCGCCGATCAGCTGGTCGCTGAATTCGAAGTGATGACCGTGACGCTGCGCGACCCGCTCCAGCACCGCGCGCCCGGCCGCGGCTACCTCGGGGCCGATCCCGTCCCCTGCGAGCACGGTGATCACGGCTTCCATGGACGTCTCTCCTCGAATCTCGCGATCGCATCTGCCTGTTGCCGCAGATACCCGAGCTGGTCGATGCCCTGCGTCAGGCAATAGCGTGCAAACGCATCGATCGGGTACTCGACGACGCGGCCGTCGGGAAGCGTTAACTGCGACGCCGCCACGTCGATGTGCAGCTCTACGCCGGGATTCGCGATCAGCCATGCAAGCGTATCGACGTCGACAGTAATAGGTAACAATCCGTTTTTTAACGAATTATTTCGAAATATATCCGCAAACTCGGTCGAGATGACGGCCCGAATACCGTAGTCCAGCAGGGCCCAAGGCGCGTGCTCGCGCGACGACCCACAGCCGAAGTTGTTGCCGGTGACGAGGATTTCGCAGTCCCGGCTCGCGGGATCGTTGAGTGGAAAATCGCCACGCTCGCCGCCGCCCTGATCATAGCGAAGGTCGTGGAACAGCGCAGTGCCAAGACCCTCCCGGGTCGTCGTGGTCAGAAATCGCGCCGGAATGATCTGGTCGGTATCGATGTCGCGTATCGGCAGGACGACGGTTCGTGATCGCAGCGAGGTGAGTGCATCCATGGTTGACTCGTCAGGTGAGATTGCGCGGATCGGCGACGCGTCCCATCACCGCGGAAGCTGCCGCCGTCGCCGGGCTCGCGAGTACGGTGCGCGCGCCGATGCCTTGCCGGCCCTCGAAATTGCGGTTGCTGGTACTGACGCTGAGCTGCCCCGCTGCGACCGTGTCGCCATTCATACCGAGGCACATCGAGCAACCGGATTCGCGCCACTCCGCGCCCGCGGCGGTGAAAATACGGTGCAGGCCGAGTTCCTCCGCACGCCGTTTCACCTGCTGTGATCCGGGCACCACGAGCATGCGTACGCCGTCCGCCACTTTTCGTCCCTCGAGAATCGCCGCCGCCTCCTCGAGGTCGGACAGCCGCCCGTTGGTGCAGCTGCCGACGAATACGACATCGACTGGGTTCTCCGACATGGGCTTGCCCGGAATGATTTTCATGTAGTCGAGCGCCTTGCGGAAGCTCGCATCGTTCGCCGCGGGCACGGGATCGTTCACTCCGACGACCATGCCGGGATTGGTGCCGAACGTAACCATGGGCTGCAGCGCCGTCGCGTCGATTGTGACGGTACGGTCGAACTGCGCATCTTCGTCGCTGCACAGGCCGCGCCAACGCCGCACCGCTTCACCCCAGGCCTCGTCCCGGGGCACACGCGGCCGGCCAGCCAGGTACTCGAAGGTCGTTTCGTCCGGTCCGATAAGGCCTGCCCGGGCGCCGGCTTCGATCGACATGTTGCAGATCGTCATGCGTCCCTCCATGTCGAGCGCCCGGACAGCGTCACCGCGGTATTCGATGACGTGACCGGTGCCGCCGCCGACCCCGATTTCGCCGATGATGGCGAGGATCACGTCCTTCGCGGTGACGCCGGGTGGCAGACGCCCGTCGACTTCGACCGCCAGCGACCTCGGCTTGCGCTGCAGCAGGCACTGCGTTGCCAGCACGTGCCCGACCTCCGTCGTGCCGATGCCGAAGGCGAGGGCGCCGAACGCGCCGTGCGTGCTGGTATGAC
>JBFFEB010000034.1:0-35777 GCA_041559075.1 Woeseiaceae bacterium
ACGACGAGCGGTATGTCGTCGTCGTAGCGGAAGTGCGAGGTATTATCGATGACCACGCAACCGGCTTCGGCCGCGCGCGGCGCGTACTCGGCGGAGATGGATCCCCCGGCCGAGAACAGGCCGATCTGCACCTTCGAGAAATCGAAACCGGCAAGGTCGTCGACCGCCAGCTCCACATTGCCAAATGCAACTGTCCTGCCGACGGAACGCTCGCTCGCGAGCGCGTAAACCTCGCCCACAGGGAACTTCCGCTCTGCCAGTATTTCGAGCATGGCCTCGCCGACGACGCCCGTGGCGCCGACGACGGCAACATCAAATCGATCTGTCATTGTCCTGTCTGCTGTATGGGTGGTGTTTCCGACTGCACGTCGGCGTTCTGTGCACGATTGCGCAAATAATGATCCATCAGGACGAGCGCGACCATGGCCTCGGCAATCGGCGTGGCACGCAAGCCGACGCACGGATCGTGGCGGCCTTTCGTCACGATCTCGGTGTCCGCGCCGCTCCGGTCGATCGTCTTGCCCGGCACGGCGATGTTCGACGTGGGCTTCAACGCAATGCTTGCGAGCAGATCCTGCCCGGAGGAAATACCGCCGAGCGTGCCACCGGCGTCGTTCTTCGCGAAACCGGTGCCGGACATCTCGTCACGATGCTCGCTGCCGCGCTGCATCACCGCCGCGAACCCTGCACCGATCTCGACACCCTTCACGGCGTTGATGCTCATGAGGCCCCGGGCCAGGTCCGCTTCCAGCTTGTCGAAAACCGGTTCACCGAGGCCGACCGGCATGCTTCGCGCCAGCACGCTGATCTTCGCCCCGATCGAGTCACCCTGCGCCCGGAGTTCGTCCATGAAAGTCTCGAGTTCGCCTAAGCGCGAGGGGTCGGCGCAGAAGAACGGGTTGTCGTCCACCGCCCCGAGATCGGTGGCTCCGAGTTCGATCGGGCCCAGCTGAGACAGGTAACCGCGAATCTCGACGCCCAAGCGCGCGCGCAGGTACTTGCGCGCAATCGCGCCGGCCGCGACGCGCATCGTCGTTTCCCGCGCCGACGAGCGGCCCCCGCCGCGGTAGTCGCGAATGCCATACTTCTGCTGATAGGTATAGTCCGCATGTCCGGGGCGAAACTTGTCCTTGATATCGCCGTAATCCTTCGAGCGCTGGTCCTTGTTCTCGATGAGCAGGCCGATCGGCGTGCCGGTGGTCAGGCCCTCGAACACACCCGACAGTATCTGTACCTGATCCGGCTCGTTGCGCTGCGTGGTATGGCGCGAACGCCCCGGACGGCGGCGGTCGAGGTCCGCCTGGATGTCCACCTCCCGGAGCGGCAGGCCCGGGGGACAGCCGTCCACGATGCACCCCAGCGCGCGGCCGTGACTCTCGCCGAACGTCGTTACGACGAACAGTGTTCCGAAACTGTTACCCGACACCCTTCAAATCTCCGGCAGTCAGCAAAAAGACGCCCTGTCCGCCATGCTCGAACGTCAGCCAGACAAATGCAACATCCGGATAGGCCAGTTCCAGCGCCTGCTGGCTGTTGCCGACTTCGCACACCAGTATTCCATCGTCGGACAGGAATCGCGACGCATCATGCAGGATGAGTTTCACCGAATCCAGACCATCGTCGCCGGCGGCGAGGCCGAGCGTCGGCTCGTGTCGGAACTCCTCTGGGAGTGACGCCATGTCTGCGCGGTCGACGTAGGGCGGATTGCTCACGATGAGGTCGTAGCGGCGCCCCTCGAGGCCCTCGAAGAAGTTCGACCGGACGAGGCGGACGCGGTCGCCAACGCCGTGCGCATCGACATTGATCGCGGCCACCGCGAGCGCATCGTCCGAGATGTCCACTGCATCCACTGCGGCATCCGGAAACGCTTTTGCGAGCGCGACCGCGATGCAGCCGCTGCCGGTGCCGAGGTCGGCGATCGTCCGCACGCTACCCGGATCTGCCCAGGGTGCAAAGCGCGCGTGTATCAGTTCCGCGATCGGGGAACGAGGAATCAGCACGCGCCGATCGACGTAGAAACGCAGACCCGCGAACCACGCCTCGTTGACGAGATAGGCGACCGGCACGTGCTCGCGAATCCGGCGTGTCACGAGCGCCTCGATGTCCTCGAGCTCCGTTGCCGTGACGGGTCGCGAATAGGCTGCCGGTGCGTCGTCGTGTGACAGGCCCAGGTGTGCGAAGACCAGCCACGCCGCCTCGTCCAGGGGGTTGTCCGTGCCGTGTCCGTACTGGAGGTGCGCGGCGGCAAACCGCTCCGCCGTCCGCCGGATCAGTTGCTCCACGTCCAGGGGGTCTTGCTCGCTACCTGTCACTGCCTCACCCGCGCTTGCATCGCCGATTAAGCGATCCATCTCATAATCTCACACGGCTGCTGTAGAATCGCGCCCTCTGACGCTTTCTTTCCCGGAACTCATGCGACCCAGAAATCTCCTGATCGGCCTCGTACTCGGCATCGCGGTTGCCGCTGGGCTCATGCTCGCGTTGCGCGATTCGACCGGGCCGGCCGTGCCGCGGGCCGCCACGATGCTGCCTGCCGGCAACACGTTGCCCGACTTCGCGCTAGTGGACCAGGACGGCGCACCCGCAGGCAGGGGTGTATTCGAAGGGCAATGGGACCTCGTGTTCTTCGGCTTCACCAACTGCCCCGACATCTGCCCGGCGACAATGACGGTGCTCGGTCAGGCAAAGCGCCAGCTCGAAGCGCAGGGTCAGCAGCCCTCGCCGCGGGTGGTGCTGGTGAGTGTCGATCCCGAGCGCGACACGCCCGAGGCCATGGCGCGCTACATCGCCTACTTCGGTGAAGATAATCTCGGCCTGACCGGGGAACTCGCGGAGATTCGCAAGCTGACGGACGCGCTCGGCATCTTCTTTCAGAAAGCGGGTGGCGAAGCAACCACCTACGGCGTGGACCACTCCACCGCCGTGCTCGTCATCGACCCCCGGGGCCGACTGAAGGCATTGTTCAGCGCGCCGCACACCGTCGCAGACCTGGTGCACGACTTGCCGCTGATCATGGCTGGCGAATCATGAAACGCCTCTTTGTAACCATTGTCACACTGACTCTCGCCGCAGGCTGCGGCGGCAACGAAGGCCCGCCGGTCGTCGCGACCGGCGTTGTCGTGACCGCGCCCGGTGCCGGGATGCCGATGGCGGCCGGGTACCTGCAAATTGCCAATCGCTCCGGGAACGACATCCGCATCACTCGTGTCTCCAGCCCCGAATACGGCTCGGTCGAAATGCACGAGACGGTCGTCGAGGATGGCATCGCCCGGATGCGCGCGATCCCCGTGCTCGAGATCGCGAATGGCGAAACGGTGGTCTTCGAGCGCGGTGGCAGGCACCTCATGCTCATGCGGCCGGTCGGTGAACCCCGGACGATCACGCTCAACTTTTACTCCGGCGACGCATTGCTGCTGAGCGTCAGCGCGGAATTCACGACCGCGATGGAATAGATATAAGGTACCTCGCACATGGTGTCCCGACTTTTCGCTTACTCCCAGTACCTGCTGCCGAAATACTGGCTGACCGCGGTCGTGTACCGGCTCGCACGCGTGCGCGTCGCGGCCGTCAAGGACGCCCTGATTCGCGGCTTCGTGAAACTCTATGGCATCAGGCTCGATGAGGTCAGCGGCCGGGTGCCCGGGGATTTCTCGACCTTGAACGACTTTTTCGTACGCGAGCTGAAAGACGGCGCACGCCCGATCGATCCGGACCCGAAAGTCATCGTATCACCCGCCGACGGCACGCTGAGCCAGGCCGGAACGCTGCGCGGCAACCGGATGCTGCAGGCCAAAGGCATCGATTACACGCTCGAAGAACTGCTCGCGGCGGACCTGGACAACGCGAGCGAGTTCGACGGTGGCGCTTTCGCGACGATCTATCTCGCTCCTTACAACTACCACCGGGTCCATGCTCCGGCAGCCGGCGAACTGGTTGCGGCACATTACGTGCCGGGCGACCTGTTCAGTGTGAACAGCGCGACCGCCGCCCACGTGCCCGGCCTGTTCAGCCGGAATGAACGCCTCAACCTGCATTTCAGGACCGCTTTCGGCCCGATGATGGTCGTGCTCGTCGGCGCGCTGAACGTGGGCAGCATCTCGACACCCTGGAGCGGGGAGATTCGGCCGCGGAAATCGGGCGTGGTGGAGCGCATCGATATCTCGACCGCACCACGCGAGGTCAGCAAGGGCGGCCTGCTCGGCTGGTTCAACATGGGATCCACCGTGATCGTGCTGCTACCGAAGAACAGCTGCACGTGGCACGACGACTTCGAGGCCGGGGCGACAATGGTCATGGGCAAGGCGATCGGCGAACTGGCGACATCGGGAACGTGACCTGGCGAGCGTCATCAGGGGTCGCCGTGGCGCGGCTCCGTGCCGAAATGCTCGAGCGGGCGCAGCGCTTCTTCCGCTCCCGGGACGTGCTCGAAGTCGCCACGCCCGCGCTCAGCCGCTACACCGCGACGGATGCCAATATCGACAGCCTGCGCATCGCGGTCCGCGACGATGTCAGGCTTTATCTGCAGACGTCGCCGGAGTCGTATATGAAGCGGCTTCTCGCCGACGGTTATCCGGACATCTACGGGGTTTGCCGCGTGTTCCGCGGCGGCGAGACCGGCCGGCTACATCAGCCCGAGTTCACGATGGTGGAATGGTATCGGCACGGTTTCGGCCTCGAGGAAATGATCGTCGAGACCGTCGCATTCATCGCCGATCTCCTGGCGCAGCCCGGCCTGCTCGAAGCCGAGACGTTCGAATACGGCGCGGCGTTCCGGCGGTTTGCCGGCGTGGATCCGCTCGTGGCAGGGATCGATGACCTCGCGCAAGCCGCGTCTGCCGACGCCGGATTGCGCGCAAGCCTCGGCAACGATCGCGAGGCATGGCTCGACCTGCTCCTCTCCATGCGCGTCGTTCCCGGTTTCGATGGCAGCCGGATCACCGTATTGCGCCACTTTCCGGCAAGCCAGGCCGCCTTGGCGCGAACCTGCCCGGCGGACAACAGGTTAGCGGATCGCTTCGAGGTGTTTTACGCCGGGGTGGAACTCGCCAACGGCTTCGTGGAGCTGTGCGACCCGGCCGAGCAACGGCGGCGAATGCTGGCGGATCTCGAGAAACGCCGTGCCACGGTGCGGGAACCGCTTCCGGTGGACGAACCGCTGCTGGCGGCGCTAGAGTCCGGACTCCCGGAGTGCGCTGGCGTTGCAGTTGGCTTCGAGCGTCTCCTCATGATCGCTGCCGGCGCGGAACACATACGTGACGTCCTGACATTCGCCTTCGAAGGCACGGAAGACTGAGGAACCATGACCGATTACAGGATGCTGCAATCGCAGGCCGATGCGCTGCTCCGCGATGAGCCGGATGGGCTGGCGAGCGCCGCCAATTTCGTTGCCCTGCTCTACAACGCGCTCGACGACGTGAACTGGCTCGGTATCTATGTGCTGCGCGGCAACGAGCTCGTGCTTGGCCCCTTCCAGGGGCAGCCCGCGTGCGTCCACATTGCCATGGGCAGTGGCGTGTGTGGAACAGCCGCGGCCACGTTGGAAACGCAGCGGGTCGCCGACGTGCACGCATTCCCCGGCCACATCGTCTGCGACGCCGCGTCGCGTTCCGAGATCGTGGTCCCGCTCATCATCGACGGCGCGCTGGTCGGCGTTCTCGACATCGACAGCCCGTCACCGGATCGTTTCAGCCGGGACGACCAGGCCGGTATCGAGCGGCTATGCGCGACCTATTGCGGGCTGCGGTCGGGCCGTGGTTTCCTGTAGGCCTTATTTGACCCGGCTGACGTACTCTTTCGAGCGCGTGTCGACCTTTATGACCTCACCCTGATCGACGAACAGGGGCACACGAACGACTGCTCCCGTGGACAGCTTGGCCGGCTTGACGCCGCCACTCGCGGTATCCCCCTTGACACCGGGATCGGTTTCGACGATCTCGAGTTCGACGAAATTTGGCGGCTCGACGATCAGCGGCGCGTTGTTCCAGAGCGTGATCTGGCACATGTCGCCATCGCTCAGCCAGTCCTTCGCATCACCCACGGCACTGGCATCGGCGGCATACTGCTCGAAGTTATCCGGCACCATGAAATGCCAGAATTCGCCGTCGGAATAGAGAAACTGCATCTCGGTATCCATGACGTCGGCAGCTTCCACCGACTCGCCCGATTTAAAGGTCTTGTCGACGACCTTGCCGGTCTTGAGGTTCCTGATCCTGACGCGATTGAAGGCCTGCCCTTTGCCGGGCTTGACGAACTCGTTCTCGACAATAATGCAGGGGTCCTTGTCGATCAGGATCTTCAGGCCTGATCGGAATTCGTTGGTGCTGTAGCTTGCCATTGCGGTATCCGGGGGTTTTCGGCGAGGCGCTATTCTACAGAAAATTGCCCACATGGGAGCCGGCGGGCCGAGCCGACACCCTGTCGCGGTTCGAGAACCGCTCCTACCACTCTTGCAGAGACGTTCCTGATCGAGGGCTGGCTCGGGAGGGCTGCCGAACCTAGAACCGGGTCACAGTATGGTAAATCGCCGACGGATAGTCTTTGAACATCGCTCAATCCGGCGTTATTGACAGAACAAGGAAATCCGGATCGCCGTCCGGAAGCACGCAAGGACCGCGCATTGTACGACCGCCACAGCATTACTATCGCCGTGTTGTCACAGGATCAGGACGACGTGGCCCTGATCAACGGCACGCTCCGTGACGGCGGCCATGCCGCCTATTGCCACTGGATCGATAGACCCAACAAGCTCGACGACACGCTGGCGGCCGAGCGGGTAGAACTCATTATCGTCAACTGCGACCGCTACCCCGAGGGTATCCGCCAGATCATCAAGCGGAAGGAGCGCTTCGATCCGGAAGTCCCGGTAATCGCATTGCGCCACTCGGCGGACGAGACGAGCATCGAGGAGGCGATGCGCCACGGTGCCCGTGACCTCGTTTCGACCGGGCTCCGAAATCGGCTGGAATACGTGGTGACCCGCGAGCTGCGCGCCTTGCGCGCCGAGCGCGCCCTCAATTCGACGATCGCGTCGGCGAGCGAATACAAGCGCCAGATTCGCAACTACATGCAATCGTCGACGGCCGCCATCGCCGTCGCCCATGAAGGCATCGTGGTCGAGGCGAACGACGCCTGGCTGAAGCTCTTCAAGTACGCCGGCCTCGACGAGCTTCGCGGCATGCCGCTCATGGATAGCTTCGATTCACAGAGTCATGCGGCGCTGAAGGGAGCGCTGAACGCCGCCATCAAAGGCAAATGGGCGAAAGACGAGAAACTTCAGGCCAGGCCGCACCTCGACAGCGGCCGGCGCGATCAGCTCGAGCTCGAACTCCGGCGCATGGATTTCGACAACACCCCTTGCGTCCACGTACTCATCGCCCCCCGCGACGAATCGAAGAAGGAGCCGACCGCGCTCGTCCACGATGCTCTGAAACGCGATCCGACGACCCTGTTCTATCACCGCGGCCAATTCATCGAGCGACTTGGCAAGCGTCTGCAGAGTAAGCCGAAGTCGGGCCTGCACGTGCTGGCGTACATCAAGATCGACAAGTTCGCCGAAGTACAGAAGAAGATTGGCATCCTTCATTCGGAGGAAGTGCTCGCACAGTTCGGCGAGGAGATACGCAAGCGCATGCACCCACGTGACGTAGCCGGCCGCTTCGAAGGCACGTCGCTCATGGTGCTGCTCGAGCGCGGCAACGCGGGAGACGGCCAGGTTTGGGGCAAGCAACTCGCGGATCACATCAGCAAGACCACCTTCGACGTCGGCGACAAGTCGACCCAGATCACCTGCACGATCGGTGTGTGCGCCGTAACCGACCTCTTCAGCAATCTCGAAGAACTCGTGGCCGCCACGGTCGACGCTTATCGGCTGGGCAGCGGAGCAGGCGGCAATACCTGCTTCCTGAACGAGTCCGCGCATGAAGATACGAAGCAGAAGGAATTCGATGCGATCTGGGTCACTCGCCTGAAATCAGCGTTCATGGACGACCGCTTCATGCTCGCACAGCTGCCGATCGCGGGATTGCGACGGGATTCCATCGAGATGTACGACTTGCTCGTGCGCATGGTCGACGAGCAGGGAACCCCCGTGCTCCCGTCCGAATTCATCCCGGCAGCGGAGCGCAACAACATGATGAAGGACATCGACCGCTGGATGATCAGGGCAGCAATCGATTTCTGCGAACAGTGCAGTGTCGATCGCGTCTTCGTAAGACTGTCGCGGCAGTCGATCGTGGACAAGAGCACCGCCGGGTGGATGCAACGTGAATTCGACGAACGCAAGTTCGACTGCTCACGCCTGGTCACGCAGCTACCGGAACGTGATGCCGCACGGCACATCAAGCAGACGCGCGACATGGTGGGCGAACTGAAAAAACTCGGCGTCGGTTTCGCGCTCGAGCATTACGGCATCGACCGGGATCGCTTCCAGATCCTCGACATCCTCAAACCGGACTACATCAAGATCGACGGCGAACTGATGCATACGTTAATGACCGACACCGCCATGCAGGATGCCGTGCAGCGCATCGTGCGAGCGGCGGAGAAACGCAACATCAAATCGGTCGCCGAGCGGGTCGAGAATGCGAACGCCATGGCGGTCCTGTTCCAGCTGGGCCTCGATTACATGCAGGGACACTACGTGCACGAGCCGGAGGTCGTATTGCAGGACAGGACGGACAGTGTCAGGAAAAGGACGCTCGAGGAACTGGCCGCAGCGAATGCGGGGTAGGCGAAGACCGGGGAGTGTGACGGCTTTCACATATTCGAATCGAAACGCCCGATCGAGGGTTTTTTCTACAGAAAACGTCGAATCGGCGCGTAGACGGAACGGAACGGCGCTCGTAACCTGAACGCCGCACGAGAGCACCGAGGTACAATGCAGTGAAGATACGAAAGTATTCTGACAAGGCGCCGGGCAAGCGCCGGGCCAGGACGAGCAAGGCGGCATTACCCGCTCTCGTTGCCGCCGGCAGCGGGCTCGCCGTTGGTTCCGCGGCAGCACTCGAGCTCGGAGAACTTCAGGTGCAATCGACCCTCGGGCAGCCGCTGCGCGCGAGCATCGCCTATGCGCTAAGCCCGAGCGAGGTCATCGATGATCGCTGCATAGCGGTGCGCTCGGCCGGCGGCGGCCTGCCCGGCCCGCGCAATGCGACGGCAAGCGTATCGAAAGGGGTCATAACGATCACGGGCACATCGCCGGTCATGGAGCCGGTGTTGTCCGCCAATATCGTGGTCGACTGCCGCCACTCTGCTCACGTAAGCCGCAACTACCTGATGTTCATCGACCCGCCGCAAAGAGTAGCGCCTGTGGAACGGCGGTCGATGGCCAAGGCGGTTGTCGCAAGCGCCGCAGCCCCGGTCGCGAGGCCGGCGCCAGGGCCGCTTCCGGCAACGGCGCCCGTCACCCAGGACTCCCGCTACCGAGTGCAGCCGGGCGATTCACTGTCGGGCATCGTGGGCCGCCTCGAGGCCAGCGACGTGGCTGGTGCCACCGCAATGGCAGCGATCCTCGATGCCAATCCGGGTGCGTTCATCGGCGGCAACCCCGACAGGCTGAAGGCCGGGAGCTGGCTCGACATTCCCTCGTTCGCCGACGGCACCGACGTCGCAGTGGCAGGCGTCGCAACAGCGGATACACGCGAAGGCGCCGCCGAATCGTACCAGGGTGCGGAGACGCTCCAGCCAGACGCAAAGATTCAGATCCCTGCAGCCGAATCCCTTCCGGACGCGCGTGAAAGCGGCGCAGACGGTGCCACCGGGACGGCCACAGATTCGGCCGCTACTGCCGAGGCCATCGCAGAGGAGACTGCCGCGGACGCCGACTACTCGGCTGCTTACGCGGGCCTCGTTTCCGGCGACATCGTGGTGGACGAATCTGCTGCCGCCGACGTGGCACCCGCACGGCCGAACGCGGAGCCGGCGAGGGTCGTGAAACCGAGCGCCGGAACACGCATCGTCGGCACACCGGACCCCGCAGGGTCAACCTGGAACCAGCTTATCTGGGCCGTCGTAGCCCTCATCTCGGCATTCGGTGCCTACCTGTTGTTCTGGCCGAAGCTGCGCGAGCGCTTCCGCTCGACCCCCGTCGGCGCAGACGACCGGACACCGCCGCAGGCCGAAAGCGCGGCCCCCATTACGATGCCCGAGTCCGAGATCACCGTTCACGAGATCAGGCCACCTTACGATAACGTGGACTTCGACCTGTCGGACGATTCGCCGACCGAGGAGAACCTCGAACTGGATGTAGACCTGATCGACGGTACGGGATTCCATGAGTCCGCCGACGTCGAAGTCAACCGGGATTTTGTATTCGCCGCCACGATGGATCTCGACACCCAACTTTCGGAGACGGCGAGCACCGAGGATACGAGTTCGGAGACCGATATCATTCAGCCGCCCGAAAGGCCGGAGGAATATCTCGTTGTCGACGACGAGGTGCTGCCGGAAGACGATGACGATTACGACATCTCGATGGTCGTCGACGCGACCAAGATGCCCGACCCGGCCGAAGTCACCGAGCGCGACCTCAGGGCCGTGCCAGTCGACGATACCGGGCAAACACTGATCAACGACGACTATACGATCATCGATGAAATCGGCCAGGGAATCCTCGAGCGCGATTATGAGGACGAACTGACAGCCAGGCAGATGCTTGACGCGAAAATCGAGAAAGCGGCGTCGGAACTCACAGAGACCATCGGCGAGGACGAGCTGACCGCGATCGCCAGCTTGGACGATGAGCCGGACACCGACGCCGGCAAGATCGTCGGTTTCGAAGATGACACGTCCACCGCGATGCGGCTGACGAACCTGTCGGAGCTCGACCTGGCGACAACGCTCGATGCACAAAACGACGACAACGGTAACGATCGCGACGTTGCAGCGAGCGGCGAGGACGAAGACAAGACCGTCGAGATGCCGCAGGACAGGGGCGGCGCCCGGGCCCGCTAGCTACACCAGGAGCTCATTCGGGTTTGATGCCCACTAGCCGGTCGACGTTGCGCCAGCCGCGCGGCAGCAGTGCGCCGCGCAATGCCCGCTCGCCGTAATAGGGCTCGGAATCGGCCCACCTGACGGTCATCATGCGCTTGCCCGAATAAACCTGCAGGTCGCCATCCTCGGGAACGACCGTGGCAGCAACCATGCGCTCCTCACCGCCCTGGTACTTCTTGCCGGGAATGTTGATCAGCTTGTTGCCCTTACCCTTCGCAAGTTCGGGCAACTCGTCCATCTCGAACATCAGAAGCCGGCCGATAGAACTCACGGCCGCGATCAGGCACTCCGTATCCCGCGGAACCGGTGCCGGTACCACGGCCTTGCCGCCTGCGGGCACGCGCAATATCGCCTTGCCGGCCTTGTTGCGCGACACGAGATCCTCGAGCTTCGCGATAAAGCCGTAACCGGCATCGCTCGCAAGCAGATACTTCTGATCACCGTCGCCAATCATCGTTCCGCAGAATTCAGCGCCGTCCGGTGGCTTGAATCGCGACGATAGCGGCTCGCCCTGCCCTCTCGCCGACGGCAGCGTGTGCGCCACCACGGAATAGACGCGCCCGGTGCTGTCGATGAACATCGCCAGCTGGTTGCTACGGCCCTGCGCCGACGCGAGGAAGCCGTCGCCCGACTTGTAGGAGAGCGACGTCGCATCGACCTCATGCCCCTTGGCTGCCCGGGCGTAACCGCGCTGCGACAGAATGACGGTAACCGGCTCGCTGGCGACGAGCTGGGTATCGTCCAGCGCCTGAGCGGCCTCGCGTTCAACGATCAGGGTTCGCCGCTCGTCACCATAGGTTTCCGCGTCTTCGAGGATCTCCTTCTTGATGAGCGTCTTGAGCCTCGCGGCACTGTTCAGCGTCTTCTCGAGGACATCGCGCTCTTCAGTGAGTTCGTCCTGTTCGCCGCGAATCTTCATCTCCTCGAGTTTCGCGAGGTTGCGGAGCCGCAGGTTAAGAATCGCTTCGGCCTGCACGTCGGTGAGCTCGAAGCGCTTCATGAGCACGGGCTTGGGTTCGTCCTCTGTGCGGATGATATGGATGACCTCGTCGATATTGAGATACGCGACCAGCAGCCCGTCCAGGATATGCAGGCGGTCGATGACGATCTGCAGGCGATTCTGCAGGCGCCGCTTGACCGTTTCGCGCCGGAACTTCAGCCACTCTTTCAACATGTCGACGAGGTTGAACGTCCTCGGGCGTCCTTCGAGGTCGATCACGTTCATGTTGACGCGCACCGTGCGCTCCAGCGAGGTCGTCGAGAACAGGTGCGACATCAGCTGCTCGACGTCGACGCCACGCTTCTTGCTGATGACCAGCCTGATCGGCTCCTCGTGATCCGACTCGTCGCGCAGATCGTCGACCTGGGGCAGCTTTTTTGCACGCATCTGTGTCGCAATCTGCTCCAGTACCTTGCTGCCGGATACCTGGTACGGCAGCGACGTGACGACGATGTCGCCGTTGTCAACCTTGTAGGAGGCCCGCAGCCGCAGCGTGCCACCACCCGTTGCGTAGATCTGCCTGATATCGTCTCGCGGCGACACGAGCTCGCCGCCGGTGGGGAAATCGGGGCCCTTGATGTGCTTCATGAGCTGTGCGACGGTGGCCTTCGGCTCGTCGAGCAGGTGCATGAGCGCGCTCGCGACTTCCCTGAGATTATGCGGTGGCACATCGGTCGACAGGCCGACCGCGATACCGGTGGTGCCGTTCAGGAGCAGGTTGGGCAACCTTGCCGGCAGTACCACCGGCTCGTCCAGCATCCCGTCGAAGTTCGGCACCCAGTCGACCGTGCCCTGCCCCAGTTCCTGCAGCAGGCTCTTCGCATACGGCGCGAGGCGTGACTCCGTATAGCGCATTGCCGCAAAGGACTTGGGATCGTCGGTCGATCCCCAGTTGCCCTGGCCGTCGACGATCGTATAGCGATAGGAGAACTCCTGTGCCATGAGCACCATCGCCTCGTAACACGCCGAGTCGCCGTGCGGGTGGTACTTGCCGATCACGTCGCCGACGGTACGCGCCGATTTCTTGGGTTTGGAACTCGCCGACAGGCCGAGTTCGCTCATCGCGTAGATAATGCGCCGCTGCACGGGCTTGAGCCCGTCGCCGATCTGCGGCAGTGCACGGTCGAGGATCACGTACATGGAGTAGTCGAGGTACGCCTTCTCCGTGTACTCCTTGAGGGACTGCTGTTCGACGCCCTCGAGATTCAGGCTGTTCTGCATGCCATCTATACCTCTGCCGGGCTCTCCTTGGTTTCAAGCCCGGTACACAAAATCAGATTTCCGCCAGATTTCCTTTGAGCTCCAGCCATTCGCGGCGGTCTTTCGCCCGCTTCTTGGCAAGCAGCATGTCCAGCGTCTGTTCCGTCTTGTCGCTAGAGTTCACCGTCAACTGCACCAGCCGGCGCGTATCGCGATTCATCGTCGTCTCACGCAGCTGCGCGGGATTCATCTCACCGAGTCCCTTGAAACGCGTGACGGACACCTTGCCGCGGATCCTTTCCGCCTCGATGCGGTCGAGTATGCCCTTGCGCTCGCTGTCGTCGAGCGCATAGAAGACTTCCTTGCCGACATCGATTCGATACAGGGGCGGCATTGCCACGTAAACGTGGCCGGCCAGCACGAGCTCGCGGAAATGCCGCAGGAACAGGGCACAGAGCAGCGTGGCGATATGCAGGCCGTCAGAGTCGGCATCCGCGAGAATACAAACCTTGTGGTAGCGGAGCCCCTCGAGACCATCGCCGCCCGGGTCCACGCCGAGAGCGACGCTGATATCGTGTACTTCCTGCGAAGCGAGGATCTCCCCCGCATCCACTTCCCAGGTGTTCAGGATCTTGCCGCGCAACGGCATGATTGCCTGCGTCGTGCGATCGCGTGCCTGCTTTGCGGAACCACCCGCAGAGTCGCCCTCGACGAGGAATATCTCGCACAGTTCCGGTTCCTGGGACGTGCAGTCGGCCAGCTTGCCAGGCAGGGCCGGGCCGGAAACGACCTTCTTGCGGACGACTTTCTTGGCGGCCTTCAGGCGCTTCTGCGCCTTCAAGATCGCAAGCTGTGCAATCTGGTCGCCGGTCTCCGGGTGCTGGTTCAGCCAGATCCCGAAATTGTCCTTGATAATGCCCGCAATAAACGCCGCTGACTCCCTCGACGAGAGCCGTTCCTTGGTTTGACCCGAAAACTGCGGGTCCCCGAGCTTCGCGCTGAGCACGAAACTGAGACCGTCCCAGACGTCTTCGGGCGCAATCGAAACGCCGCGCGGCAGCAGGTTGCGAAAGTCGCAGAATTCGCGCAGGGCATTGGTGAGGCCGGTACGCAATCCATTGACGTGCGTGCCGCCCTGCGGTGTCGGAATCAGGTTGACGTAGCTCTCGCTGACAGCCTGGCCGCCCTGCACGGTCCAGGTGAGCGCCCAATCCACCGCCTCGTTCTTGCCCGTAACGCTTCCCGAGTAAGGTTCCGCCGGCAACACCTCGACAGCGCCGACCGCCTCGAGGAGGTATTCTTCGAGCCCGCCCGAGTAACACCACTCGATCTTTTCTTTCGGTTGCTCGATGGTGAGCCGCACGACCAGCCCGGGACACAAGACCGCCTTGGCACGCAGGGCGTGCTTCAACCGCGACACCGAGATCTTCGGCGAATCGAAGTACTGCGGATCGGGCCAGAAGCGAATCGTGGTTCCCGTGTTTGCCTTGCCTACCTTGCCGACTTCCTCCAGCTTGCCGCGCTTCCTGCCGCCGGCAAAGCTCATGTTGTATTCCTTGCCGCCGCGCCGGATCCAGACTTCGAGATTCTTCGAGAGCGCGTTCACGACGGATACGCCCACGCCGTGCAGGCCGCCGGAGAACTGGTAGTTCTTGCTCGAGAACTTGCCACCCGCATGCAGCTTGGTGAGGATCACTTCCACACCGGGCAATTTCTCTTTCGGGTGCTTGTCGACAGGCATGCCGCGGCCGTCATCGGCGACCTCGAGCGAGCCGTCCTTGTGGATGGTCACATCGATCTTCTTGCAGTGGCCTGCAAGCGCCTCGTCAACGCTGTTGTCGATGACCTCGTGGGCGAGATGATTGGGCCGGGAAGTGTCGGTATACATTCCCGGCCGGCGTCGTACGGGTTCGAGCCCGCTCAGGACTTCGATGTCCCTGGCGTCATAAGATGTCGTCATCAAGTGAAGCTGCCAAGCGAATTCACGCCCGGAATTCTAGCCTGATTGCCATAGCGCTGCATCCGCGAAATCGCGGTCGCGAGAGAATGAAGCGCAACGCCTAGTCCAGGTCGCCGATCAAGGATTGCCGGACGTTCTCAGGCAACGGTGATATCTCGACCTTGTAATTGTCGTGCTCGATGCCGGCACCGAGCAAGGCGCCGGCCTTCAGTGCCACGACCTCGTCCGAAGAGAGCTCGAAACGCATGAAATGCACCGCGGACGTCTTCTTCTCGTCGGAACGCTCTAGGTCCTCGTCGGCGATCGCGTAAACGCGATCGAAGCCGTCGACCCGGACGAAGACCTTGTCTTCGATGCCGATCAACTGCGCCAGCATCGCCCGCCTTTCCTCGACGTCCGGAAACTCCACCATGAAGGTCGCCTTCCAGTTCGAGCCATCGGGGATCAGCGGATTGTAAGCCTCGAGTTCGTCATTGATGCCTGCCGCCTCGAAAATGCGCTCGATACGCAGCATCTCCTGGATCTGGTACTGCATCGTCAAGCGGTCTTCGAAATACAGCGCAGCATTGGTGCCGAGTTCGACACGCCGGTTGCGCTTGTGCGCCAGGACCTGGTTGCGAAACTCGTCCCGGATATCGGAGTACTGTTCGAGGCTATACAGGTCGTCTCTTGTCAGTTTTTGCATGGCATTCATATTCCGTACGCTTGCCGGAGCAGGCTCATCGGGTGGCCGGCGGAGTATTCGTCGAGGTCCTGCGCTATCTGGTCGGACGCCATCGGGCAGTCGCTGACGAAATGATCGGCTTCGCTCTTCTTAACCTTGTTCACGACGGGCCGTGCGATCTTCTTCGATATCTCGTGAAATTCCTTTTTCACCGCGTAAGTGCCGTCGTGACCCGAGCAGCGTTCGATCGCATCGACGGTCGTGTCCGGCACCAGCTGCAGGACGTCACGCGTCTTGAGACCGATGTTCTGCACCCGCAGATGGCAGGGCACCTGGTACGACACCTTGCCGAGCGACCGCGCGAACTCCGTGTTCAACTTGCCGTCCTTGTGGCGCAACATCAGGTACTCGAAGGGATCATACATGGCCGCCTGCACTTTCTTGACGCCCTCATCGTCCGGGAACATGAGCGGCAGTTCCTGCTTGTACATCAGCGTGCACGACGGAATCGGCGTCACGATGTCATAGCCCTTCTCGACCCAGGCAGCAAGCACCGGGATGTTGATCTCCTTCGCCTTCACCACGGCCTCGATGTCACCGAGTTCGAGCTTCGCCATGCCGCAGCAGGACTCTCTCTCGGCCAGCGCCACCTCGATGCCGTTGTGCTCGTACACGGCGACCAGGTCGACGTCCATCTCGGGCCTGTTGCGGTTGCCGTAACAGGTCGTGTAGAGAACCACCTTGCCGCGGGTGCTCTCCGTGGCCTCGCCGTTGACGCTTGATTGCCCGCGAAGGTGCTTGAGGCGCTTGCGCGCGTTCTTCGAATGGTAGTCGGGCACTGGCGCTGCATGATGAACCCCGAGCGCGCCTTCGAGCATCCTGCGGCCTAACTTGCTGCGGTTGGTCGCATTGACCACCTGCGCGATCACCGGGATACCCGCGAACCTGCTGACGGCATCCGTCGCCGCGAGTACTTTGTCGCGCATCGACGCACCCTGCTTGCGGAACCGCGCCGCCTTTGCGCGCAGCATCAGGTGCGGAAAGTCGATGTTCCATTCGTGCGGCGGCACATAGGGACACTTGGTCATATAACACATGTCGCACAGGTAACAGTGGTCGACGACGTCCCAGTACACCGACTTCGGCACGGTATCGAGTTCCATGCTCTCCGACTCGTCGATCGCGTCGAACAGCGTCGGGAAGGAATGGCACAGGTTGAAACAGCGCCGGCAACCGTGACAAATGTCGAAGACCCGTTCGAGTTCCTCGAACAGAGCCTTTTCGTCATAAAATTGTTCGGATTGCCAGTCGATCGGGTGACGCGTGGGCGCCTCGAGGCTGCCCTCGCGACGAACTTCGGAGTTGGACATGGCGAAAAAAGCCGGGCTTTACGCCCGGCTTTCCTTGTGAAGATCAGTCGTCGAGTGTATCGAGAGCTTTCTGGAAGCGGTTGGCGTGTGAACGCTCCGCCTTGGCCAGCGTCTCGAACCAGTCGGCGATCTCATCGAAATCCTCTTCGCGGGCGGCTTTCGCCATTCCGGGATACATGTCCGTATACTCGTGGGTCTCGCCGGCGATCGCGGACGCGAGATTCTCGGCGGTCGAGCCGATCGGCAAGCCGGTGGCGGGATCACCAACCTCTTCCAGGTACTCGAGGTGGCCGTGTGCATGGCCCGTCTCACCTTCTGCAGTGGAACGGAATACGGCGGCTACATCGTTGTAGCCCTCGACGTCAGCCTTGGCGGCAAAGTAGAGATAGCGGCGATTCGCCTGGGACTCACCCGCGAAGGCGTCTTTGAGATTTTGTTCGGTTTTGCTGCCTTTCAGTGACATGGTTTCCCCTCTCAATTGAGATTGATTTGCAATTAGACTGAGTCTAAGGAGTGCTCACTCTATGCCCCGGCCTCAGCGTTGTCAACGCCGCAACCAGCCTGCGCCGGGGCGGCTGAGAGCATTGACGCTGCCGCGGGCGGGAGGTAGCGTAGCCACGCGAGCAGCCACAGGATGCGCCATGAGCACGAAGCAAGCAATCGACCTCGAAAAAGCCCTCAGCGACCTCGAAACCCTGGTCGAGGAGCTCGAATCCGGCGACCTGCCGCTGGAGAAGGCAATGAAGAAATTCGAGGACGGCATCAAGCTCACGCGCAGCTGCCAGGCAGCGCTCAAGGACGCCGAGCAGAAGGTCGAAATACTCCTGAAGAGCACCGGGGGCGAGGAAATGCTCGAGGACTTCGACGTCGAGACGGACGACGACTGATCCCCGGCTTCCCGATTACTCCACGGCCATTAACGCCATCAGCGCGACAACCGTCGACTCGACACCCGCCCGGACCGAGGGCTCCGGCGATATCTTGAACAACGGCGAGTGATGGCTCGGCACCGGCGGGCCACCCGCGGCCGCGGCATCGAATGCCGCCTTCGGCGTGCCGCCGATCTGCCAGTACACCGACGGGATCTCCGGATCGATAACGAAGAAAGGAAAGTCCTCGGCACCCATGCCCTTGGTCAGGTTCGAGATTACATGTCCACCACCGAGTGAGTTCTCCCAGGCGGTCGTAATGCGCTCGGTCAGCCCGGGCGTGTTGACGGTCGGGGGCACGGCCTCGCGCTCGGCCACGATCACCTCGGGCAACTTGTCTTCCGGAAGGCCGGCCACTCGTCCCATGTTCTCCGCGATGCGCTTGATGCCGTCGAGAAGAATCTCCCGAGTTTCAGGACTTGTATTTCGCACTGTCAACTGAAGATGTGCCCGGTCGGAAATTATGTTGTGCTTGGTTCCCGAGTGAAAAGAGCCGACAGTAACGACGCCGGGCCATCTTGGTGGTAGTTCACGCGCGACGAGCGTCTGCAGCGCCAGCACGATCTGGCTGCCGAGGACGATCGGGTCCTTGCCGGCATACGGGTGCGCCCCGTGTGCGCCGACGCCGTGGATGATGATGTCCACCGAATCGGCTCCGGCGAACGGGCTCGGCGTGATGTTGACCTTGCCCGCGACGTCCAGTGAGTTCACGTGGAACGCAAGGGCATAATCCGGCTTGCCGAAGCGCTGCCAGATATCGTCCTCGCGCATCATCCTTGCGCCCAGGCCGCGCTCCTCCGCAGGCTGCACGAGCAGCATGAGCGTGCCGCTCCAGTCGTCCCTGCGTGCGGCCATCTGGCGGGCGGTGCCCACCAGGCTGGTGATGTGAACATCGTGGCCGCAGGCATGCATCGTGAACACTTCGTTGCCGGTAATCGGGTCGATCTGCGTTTTGCGCGACGCATTCTCGAGGCCCGACTTTTCCTCCACCGGAAGCCCGTCCATATCGGCACGCATCATGACCAGCGGGCCCGCACCGTTTTCCATCATCGCCACGACGCCGGTACCGCCGACACCCTCCGTCACTTCGAAACCGGCCGCGCGCAACTCACTCGCCATTCGCGCGGCCGTGTCGTTCTCTATGAGCGACAACTCGGGATTGCGATGGAAGTGATCGAACAGCGGCCACAGATACTCGTCGTAGTCCTTCTTGACGGCATCGGTCAGGCCATCTGCATTTGCGGAAAACGAAACAGCGAAGATCGCCGCGGCCACGGCAACGATTCGGAACATCGGGACCCCCTGGAGGAACGCACGGAACGTCCCCGAATACTAACCCATCCCGGCCCGCGAGCGGTGTTTCTCACCTATGGGAGCGTGCCTCGGTCTTAGATCGCGGTTCGAGAACCGCTGCTACGCAGGCCGGACGGCCGGCCCACCAACCCAATCAGGTATTCGCGCCGCCGTTACCCTGCAGTCGCGTGATGAGCGAGCGCAGGAAGACCTTGTTGAAGCGCAGCTGGCAGGCGGAGCTCACCTGCTCCATCAGCGTGGAACTGACACGGAGTATGGTCACAGGCCCCTCGGCACGGATGGAGGCCTGGCGTTTGGCACCGTGCACGTAGCTCGTCTCGCCGAAACAGTCGCCGGGGCCGAGGGTCCCGATGGCGTTGCCGTTGGCCTGCACGGATACGTTGCCGGAGACGATGATGTAAAAGCGGTCGTCGATCTCGCCTTCCCGAACGATGTCGTCGGCATCGCGGTACTCGTGCCAGTCTGACGCGCGCAGCACCTCCCGGATCTCAGCGTGCGAAAACTCGTGGAAGAAAGTCAGGGTACGCAGCAGGTCGAAGTGTTCACGGTTGTCGAGGCTATCGTACTTCTGCCGCAGGTCCTTGTGGACGCGCGTGAGTTCCGCCGCCATCGTAGCGCCGCAGCCCAGGCGCCGTTGCGGGTCTTTGATCATCGCCTTGGCGACGACTTCCTCGAGGGCCTCGGGCAGGTCGTCGCGGTAGGTGTGTATCGGCGGCGGTGTCGCGAAGACGATCTGGTGCAAGAGCTTCGAGAGGTTGTCCGCCCGGAACGGCCGGAAACCGGTCAGCAACTCGTACATCACCGCAGCGAGCGAATACAGGTCGGAAGCCGGCGTCAGTTCCTCGGATTGCACCTGCTCTGGCGACATGTAGCTCGGCGAACCGGCGATGCCCTCGATGCGCGAAACTTCCGAGTCGCTCACGATGGCGATGCCGAAATCGATTATCCGTACATCGTTGTCGATCGTGAGCATGACATTGCTGGGCTTGATATCGCGATGGATGACGCCGCGGCCATGCGCGTAATGCAGGGCCTTGGCGCATTTGTAGATGATCTCCACGACGTCGTCGACGCGCAGCAGGTTGTCCGGCCGGCAGTAGGCTGCCAGCGTGCGCGCGCCCTGAATGTGCTCGGTGACGACGTAGTACTTGCCGTCTTCTTCACCGGCATCGTAGATCGGCATGATGTTCGGATGCTGCAACATACCGACCATGTGCGCCTCGTTGAAGAACATCTTGCGAGAGACCCGGGCGCGATCCGCATCCGTGTCCTCTGCGAGGTTGTAAACCTTGATGGCGACATCGCGGCGGTAGTAGGGGTCGTGGGACAGGTAGACCGTACCGGTGCTGCCCTTGCCAATCTTGTTGACGATGACGTATTTGCCGATCTTCCCGGGCACGTCATGGCGGCGCTTTATTTCGCTAACAGGACTGGCCATTTTGTTTCACGTCAGGTCATGAGCCACCCGTACAAACCCAGTAAAATCAGTGCATACAGCGCGGCGGCGAGGTCATCCAGCATAATTCCCGCCCCTCCGCCCAGTCTGTGATCCAGGTCCCGAATCGGCCACGGTTTGACGATATCGAAGAACCGGAACAGAACGAAACCCAGAATCCAGCCGGCAACCGTAGGCGGTGCGGCGAGCAACGTGATGTACATTCCCGCGATTTCGTCCCAGACGATCCCGCCGTGATCATGCACGCCTATACGGCGAGCACTCTCTCCGCATATCCAGATGCCCGACAGCGAGATCGCCGCTGCCACCCCGAGTTGCAGCGGCAGTCCCATGTCGAGCGTCAGCCAGGCCAAAAGGACGCCGACGAGCGAACCGACGGTGCCGGGCGCGACCGGCGACAGCCCGGTACCGAAACCGAAAGCGAGGAGGTGCACCGGGTCCGTGAAAACGGTCCGAGCGAGGTTGTCCGGTACGTTGGCCATCAGAAATGACGGTACCCGGCATCGTCGAAGTCCACAACCGCTTCGCCGTCGCGACACACCAGGCCGGGCTGACTCGTTATTCGGCCGATCGCAGTAGCTTCGGCCACGATCGCGGCAGGCAGCGCCGATTCCGGCATAGTGAAGCACAGCTCGTAGTCGTCGCCGCCGCCCATCGCGTAGTCCAGTGCCCGGTCACGGCCGACCGCCGCAAGCAGTTCATTCGACAGGGGCAGGCGCTGAAGGTCGAGTTCCGCCCCTGTGGTGCTCGCGACGAGGATCTTTCGCAGATCGCCGACCAGCCCGTCGGACACGTCGATCGCCGCATGTGCGACACCCGCCAGCGCCCTGCCCACGCCGACCCGCGCGGTCGGGCGCGCAAATCGGCGCACGAGGTAATCGTCCCCCGAGTCGCCGGAGAAACGGCTCAGCCCGGCGGCCGCATCACCCACCGTGCCCGTAACGAAGATCGTGTCGCCGGGTTTCGCACCGCTGCGATACACGGCCGTGCCGGGCTCCAGATCGCCCTCCATCTGCACGCTGACCACGAGCTGATCACCCCTGGTCGTATCGCCGCCGACGAGCGCCACGCCCCACTCCGCCGCTGCTTCGTACAGTCCCGCGGCAAATGCCTTCAGCCACTGGTGCTCGGCTTCGACCAGCGTCAAAGCCAGCGTCATCCAGCGGGGTTCCGCGCCCATCGCTGCGATGTCCGACAGATTGATCGCGACGGCGCGATAGCCGATATCCTCCGCGCGCATGGTTGCCGGGAAATGCGTATCCGCAACCATCGTGTCGATTACCGTGACGAGTTCTCTCCGCTCGGCCGGCCTCAGCACCGCGCCGTCGTCGCCGACACCGGCCACGACCGCCGGTGAATTCACGGGCCGCGAGAAATAGCGGCCGATCAGCTCGAATTCATCCACTGCTTTCGGCCTGGACCTCGATCTCGCGCAGCGATTGTGCGGCGGCGTCGAGACAGGCATTGATGTACTTGTGGCCGTCCATCGCGCCGAAGCGTTTCGCAAGGTTGACGCCTTCATTGATCACGACACGGTACGGGATGTCGATGCGCGACTGCAGTTCATAGACGCCGATCATGAGGACACCGAGCTCTACCGGGTCCAGCTGATCGAGGGGCCTGTCGATGAATCCGCCGACGGCCTCCTCGAGCGTTTCCTGGGTATCGCAGATGGCGCTCAGCAACTCTTCGAAGTATGCCTGGTCGACACGCTGGTAAGCGGTCTGTTCCCTGAACTGGGACAGAAGCTCCCGGTGATCGTGACCGGCGATCTGTTTCTGGTACAAGGCCTGCAGCAACAGCTCGCGCGCACGCGTGCGTGCGCCGGATGACGTCGCGTTGCTCATTCTCAGTCGATGCGGCGCAGAAGGTTGACCATTTCGATCACGGCCAACGTCGCTTCTTCGCCCTTGTTGCCCGCCTTGGTACCGGCCCGTTCTATCGCCTGTTCGATGGTATCCACGGTGAGAATGCCGAATCCAACCGGTGTACCGTGCTTGCGCGCAGCGCCGGCGACACCGCGCACGCATTCCCCGGCCACGTAGTCGAAGTGCGGAGTGCCGCCACGAATCACGCAGCCGAGAGCAATGATACCGTCAGCGCGCCGCGAAGCAGCCACCTTGCCTACCGCGACCGGCATCTCGAATGCGCCGGGAACCCGCACGACCTCGATATCGGCGTCGGCTGCACCATGCTGCCGAAGGCAGTGCAGCGACGCCTTGAGCAGTGAATCCACGATGAAGTCGTTGAACCGCGACGCGACGATCGTGAAGCGCGCGTCGCGCACCATCAGGTCGCCTTCGATCGTCTTTATCTTGTCCATGAGGGCTCGCTACGAATGCGGAGATTCAGCTTTCCACGTACTCCGTTATCTCCAGGTCGAATCCAGAGATCGCGTACATGTGTTTGGGTGCCGATAATACACGGATTTTCGACAAGCCGAGGTCGCGGAGAATCTGGGCACCGAGGCCATAAGTTCGCAACACGGCATCACCGCCGCGGTGCACCTCGAGCTCGCTGGTATCCCGTCCCAGTCCCTCGACGGCATCGATGAAGTCGCGCGACGACTCCTGCTCGCGCAGGATGACGATGACGCCGGCATCCTCACGCGTGATGCGCTCGATCGCACTTTCCAGCGGCCAGCCGAGGGAGCGGCTCTTCACCCCGATGATGTCGCCGAGCGTATCCTGCAGATGCACACGCACGAGCGGCTTGGTGGCGGTCTCGAGATCACCCTTGACCAGCGCGACGTGGACGGCGCGGTTTATCAGGTCGTCGTAGCAATACATCGTGAAGCGGCCGTGCGCGGTATCCACGGGCTGCTCCAGGATTCTTTCGATATTGCGTTCTTTCTCGAGCCGGTAGCGAATCAGGTCGGCGATCGTGCCGATTCGGATGCCGCGCTTGCGCGCGAACCGCTCCAGGTCCGGCCGGCGCGCCATGCTGCCATCCTCCTTGAGAATCTCGACGATCACAGCCGCAGGCTCCAGGCCCGCGAGGCGTGCGAGATCGCACCCGGCTTCGGTATGCCCGGCACGAGTCAGTACGCCGCCGGGTTGCGCCATGACCGGGAATATGTGCCCGGGCTGCCGGAGGTCGTCGGGCCGGGCATCCGGGGCGACAGCGGCCCGGATCGTGCGGGCGCGGTCGTGCGCTGAGATACCGGTGGTGATGCCCTCGGCGGCCTCGATCGAGATCGTGAAGTTGGTTGCGTGGTGCTCGTCGGTCTCCGACACCATCAACGGCAACCGCAGCTGTTTACAGCGCTCGCGCGACAGTGTCAGGCAGATCAGTCCGCGGCCGTGCGTCGCCATATAGTTGACGTCTTCGGGCCGCACGAGTTCGGCCGCCATCAGCAGGTCGCCCTCGTTCTCGCGGTCTTCGTCGTCGACCATGACGACCATTTTGCCCGCGCGGATATCGGCGACGATATCCTCGATGTCGCTGAACGGCGTATCGATGGCCCGGGGGTGCGTTGTCGTGCTATCAGGCATAACCATGCTCTCTCAGGAATTCGATGGATAACCCTCCGCCGTCGCTAACGAGCATGCGCTCGATGTAACGTGCGAGCAGGTCTACCTCTATATTAACGGCGGTTCCGACCTCGTAAGCGCCCATCGTCGTGACCTCGGCCGTGTGCGGGATGATATTGAGACCGAACGTGTTTCCGGATACCTCGTTGATGGTAAGGCTGACGCCGTCCACACAGATCGACCCTTTCCTGGCGATATAGCGCGCCAGCTCGCCGGGGACCTCGAAACTCATGCGGATCGAACGCGCGTCGTCGGCTCGTGCAATCACCTTGCCGATGCCGTCCACGTGTCCGCTGACCAGGTGCCCGCCGAGTGCGTCGCCCACGCGCAGCGCCGGCTCGAGATTCACGGCGTCGCCGACGGCGAGCTGCTTCAGCGTCGTTACCTCAAGCGTCTCCACGGAGACGTCGGTGTCGAAGCCGCTGTCGCGCAGCCGCACCGCGGTGAGGCACACGCCGTTGACGGATAGGCTGTCGCCCACCGCGTATTCCGGCCACGGCAGACCGTCTGCCGTAACGCGCAGGCGCACGTCGCCTCCGCGCTTCTCGATAGCAGCGATCCTGCCCCTCGCCTTGATAATTCCCGTAAACACCAGGCCCTAGTCCTTCAGCCGCGCCGTTATGCGAATGTCGGTGCCGACGCGCCGCAGGTCCACGATCTCGAGCGCCCGGCGGTCGGCCAGCCGCAACCATTCAGGAGTGCGGAACATCGGTTTCGTTTCGCTTCCCATGATATGGGGCGCCTGGTAAATCACAAGTTCGTCGACGAAACCGCGCGACATCATGTGTCCGGATACCGAAGGCCCCGCTTCGACGAGCACCTCGTTGACTTCGCGGCCAGCGAGGTCGGCGAGCACTTCGCGCACGTCCAGCACGCCGGAGACACGTTTCACACAAACGACGCGCGCACCCGCGTCAACCAGCGCTTGCTGCCGTGTATCCTCGGTGCAGTACAGGACCGTTTGCCCGGGCATCGCGAGCATGCCGGCCGAGAGCGGCATGCGCAGCCTGGAATCCAGGACCGCCCTGATCGGCTGCCGGCCGACGCTGTCGAGTTCCCTGTTTCTCGCTGTCAGCGCCGGATCGTCTGCGAGCACCGTTCCAATGCCGGTCAGGATCGCGCCCGACCGCGCTCGCAGTCGCTGCACGTCGGCACGGGCCTCCGGCCCGGTAATCCACTGGCTTTCCCCGGACTTCATGGCGATCGCGCCGTCGATGCTGCTCGCGACCTTGAGCCGCACGAAGGGACGGCCGTGGCGGATGCGGCTCAGGAAACCGGCATTCAGTGCCTGCGCGGCCGCCTGCATCAGCCCGCTGCGGACCCTGATCCCGGCCGCTTCGAGCGCCGCCTTGCCGTTGCCGCTGACCGCGGGATACGGGTCCTGCATGGCGATCACGACCTCGCTCACACCCGCCTCGATCAGGGCGGGCGCGCAGGGCGGCGTCCTGCCATGATGCGAGCAGGGTTCCAGTGTCAGGTACGCGGTCGCGCCTCTCGCCTGATCGCCCGCGGCCGCCAGAGCAATGATCTCGGCGTGTGCTTCTCCTGCGCGCCGATGCCAGCCTTCACCCACGACCTCGCCATCGCGCACCAGCACACAGCCGACCATCGGATTCGGGTGAGCCGTGTAGATGCCGCGCTCCGCGAGGCGCAGGGCACGCGCCATGAATGCGCTTTCCGCGGCCGCGAAGTCAGCCACAGGGCCTTACCGGTTCTTCTTGCCCAGCAGCTCGGGCAATAGGGACATCTGCTCGCGGCTGGCGGCTGCTTCCGAGATCCGCTGCAGTCGCTTGATCTCTTGCTCGAACTCGGTCACGTCCTGGAAGCGGCGATAGACGGAGGCGAAGCGCACGTAGGCGACCTCGTCCAGCGCGCGAAGCTCTTCCATCACGAGTTCGCCAACGAGGCGCGACGGCACTTCCCGCTCGCCCATCGTCCGTAACTTGTGCACCAGCCGTCCGATGGCCTGCTCGAGCGCCTCGCTCGGCACGGGCCGCTTTTCCAGTGCGCGCACCATGCTGTAGCGCAGCTTGTCCTCGTCGAAGGGCTGGCGGCTGCTGTCGTTCTTCACCAGCCGCGGCATGACGAGTTCCGCCGTCTCGAATGTGGTGAATCGCTCGTTGCAGTCGAGGCACTGCCGGCGCCTGCGGATTTGCCTTCCCTCGCCCGCAAGGCGGGAATCGATAACCTTGGTTTCTTCGTTGGCGCAGAACGGGCAGTGCATCTAGTCGTAGACCGGAAACCGCGCGCAGAGCTCGAGGACGTCGGCGCGCACGCGATCGATGGTTTCCTCGTTTTCGATATTGTCCAGTATATCCGCAATCCAGCCCGTCAGCAGTCGCGTCTCTTCGACCCCGAAGCCGCGTGTCGTTATGGCCGGAGTGCCGAGACGCAAGCCGCTGGTGACGAACGGGGACTGTGGGTCGTTGGGGACTGCGTTCTTGTTGACCGTGATGTTGGCCCGACCCAGTGCAGCATCCGCATCCTTGCCGGTGATGCCGTGCTCGATCAGGCTGACGAGCATCAGGTGATTGTCGGTGCCGCCGGAGACGATAGGGTAGCCGCGCTCCTGGAGCACCCTCGCCATGACTTTTGCATTCTCGCAGACGTGATGCTGGTAGTCCTTGAAGCCAGCCTCCATCGCTTCCTTGAACGCCACGGCCTTGGCGGCAATAACGTGCATGAGCGGGCCGCCCTGGATACCGGGAAACACCAGAGAGCTAAATTTCTTGGTGAGCTCGGGATTGTCGCGCGCGAGGATCAGCCCACCGCGCGGTCCGCGCAGCGTCTTGTGCGTCGTGGTCGTGACCACGTCCGCATGCGGCAGCGGGTTCGGGTAGTGGCCGGTGGCCACGAGGCCCGCGACGTGCGCCATGTCGACCATGAGATAGGCACCGACGCTGTCGGCGATCTCGCGGAAGCGCGCCCAGTCGATGACGCGCGAGTACGCCGAGAATCCGGCGATGACCAGTTTCGGCTTGTGCTCATCCGCGAGCGCCTGCACCTGGTCATAATCGATGAGCGCCGTCTCGTGGTCGAGGCCGTACTGGACGGCGTTGTAAAGGCGCCCGGAAAAATTGACCTTGGTGCCGTGCGTCAGGTGGCCGCCCTCGGCCAGGCTCATGCCCAGCAGCGTATCCCCCGGGTTCAGTAGTGCCATGCAGACGGCTGCATTCGCCTGCGAGCCCGAATGCGGCTGGACGTTCGCATAGTCGGCGCCGAACAGGGCCTTGGCACGCTCGATCGCGAGGATTTCAGCGGCATCGACGAACTCGCAGCCGCCGTAGTACCGCTTGCCCGGGTAGCCTTCCGCGTACTTGTTGGTCAGCACGGAACCCTGTGCCGCCATGACCCACTGGCTCGCGTAATTCTCCGACGCGATCAACTCGATATGCTCTTCCTGGCGTCGTTGTTCGAGCTCGATTGCCCTGGCGAGCTCGGGGTCGAACACCTCCAGTGAGCGGTCGGTGTGAGTGGCGGATACGGGCTTGGTGGCAACCATGGGTGAGGTTCTCCGGGTCCTTGGGTTCGATAAGGGGGGCGCGAAAAAAGGGCGATGTTACCTGCAAAATGTCCCGCTGTAGAGGCCGGTTTGACGAAAAGCCTCAGCCGGCTTCGACGAATGCCTGCACCACGCGCGTCCAGGCGCGCGCAATATTGCGGCGGTTGTACCCACCGCCACCTGTGCCCACCAGGCGACCGCTACAGTGCTTATCGGCGAGGCGACAAAGGGTCGCCGCCGCATCTGCATGCGCCTGCTCCGAGAAGCAAAGGTGGGTGATCGGATCACCTTCAAGGCTGTCCGCGCCGCATTGGAAAATGATGAAGTCGGGCTGGGCCGCATCCAGGTATGCCTCGACCCGACGCCACGCCATGCGGAATTCCGCGTCGTCCGCGCCCGGCGCCAGCGGCACATTCAGCTTGGTGCCCCGCGCCCTGCCGGTGCCGGTCTCCTCGGCCGCGCCGGTGCCCGGGTACAGGTAACGGCCATCCTCGTGGATGTCGGCAAAGATCAGGTCGGGATCGTCGACGAAACCGTAGAAGACGCCGTCGCCGTGATGGGCGTCGATATCCACATACGCGATACGGCTCACTCCATGCCGGTTACGCAGGTACTCGGCAGCCACGCCGCAGTCGTTAAAGACACAGAAGCCTGCCGCCCGGTCTCGGGCGGCGTGGTGCAGGCCCGCGATGGGCACGAACGCCCGTTTCGCCTCGCCGTGCATCACCGCATCGACCGCCGCCAGGGTCGTTCCGACGACGTCCGACGCGGTGTCGAAAATGCCGGGCAATGCCGGCGTATCACCGTCGTCGAGGTAGCCCCGGCCCTCCTTCGACATGCGCGATACCTTGTCGATGTACTCCGGCGTGTGGAACAGCAGCAATTCGTCGACCGTCGCGCGACGCGGCGCCATGTATCGCAGTGCGTCGCCGAGATCCGCTTCAGCCAGTTCCCCTTGGAATACGTCGTGCCGGTCGGTGCCGAAAGGATGCGGGTCACCGAAACCGTAGGCCGCAATCTCCGGTCCTCGATAAACCAGTACAGGGTCATTCATGAGCGTGAAAGCATGATTTGCTATCGCTGCAGCATACCGGATAATGCGCGCTGCTTAATCATTACCCGAGAGAAATGGCGCAATACATATATACGATGAACCGGGTGGCCAAGGTCGTCCCGCCGAAACGCCAGATCATCCGCGACATCTCGCTGTCGTTCTTTCCGGGCGCCAAGATCGGCGTGCTTGGTCTGAACGGTTCCGGCAAATCGACCCTGCTGCGCATCATGGCGGGCATCGACACGGATATCGATGGCGAAGCAAGGCCGCAGCCCGGTATCAAGATCGGCTACCTCCCGCAAGAGCCCGAACTCGACCCGTCGAAGGACGTACGCGGCAACGTCGAAGAGGGCGTCGCCGAGACCAAGGCCCTGGTCGACCGCTTCAACGAAATCAGCGAGAAATTCGCCGAACCGATGGCCGACGACGAGATGAATGCGCTGCTCGAGGAACAGGGAAAACTGCAGGACGCAATCGACGCGGCCGGCGCCTGGGAACTGGAGCGCAAGCTCGAGATTGCCGCGGACGCGCTGCGCCTGCCGCCGTGGGACGCCGATGTCACGAAGCTCTCGGGCGGTGAGAAACGCCGCGTCGCGCTGTGCAGGCTATTGCTGTCACAGCCCGACATGTTGCTCCTGGACGAGCCCACCAACCACCTCGACGCGGAATCGGTCGCCTGGCTGGAACGCTTCCTGGATGAGTACCCGAGCACGGTCATCGCGGTGACCCACGACCGCTACTTCCTGGACAACGTGGCCGGCTGGATTCTCGAACTGGATCGCGGCCACGGCATCCCCTGGGAAGGCAACTACTCATCGTGGCTCGATCAGAAGGAGAAGCGCCTTGCCAACGAAGAAGCCTCCGAGAAAGCCCGTCGCAAGGCGATGCAGGCCGAGCTCGAATGGGTGCGCTCCAACCCGAAGGGCCGCCACGCGAAGTCCAAGGCCCGGCTCCGCCAGTTCGAGGAGATCGCTTCGTCGAACTACCAGAAGCGTAACGAGACCAACGAGATCTACATTCCGCCGGGTCCTCGCCTCGGCGACGTGGTCCTCGAGGTAGAGAACCTGCGCAAGAGCTTCGGCGACAAGCTCCTGATCGACGACCTGAGCTTCCAGTTGCCCCCGGGCGGCATCGTGGGGGTCATCGGCCCGAACGGCGCGGGCAAGACGACGTTCTTCCGCATGATCACGGGCGAGCAACAGCCTGACGCCGGCAGCATACGCCTCGGTGACACCGTGCGGCTCGCCAGCGTAGACCAGTCTCGCGACAGTCTCGATGATAGCAAGACCGTCTGGGAGGAGATTTCCGACGGCCAGGACCTGATCAAGGTCGGCAACTACGAGACGCCCTCACGGCGCTACGTCGGCCGCTTCAATTTCCGCGGCGCGGAGCAACAGCAGAAGATCGGTCTGCTCTCGGGCGGCGAGCGCAACCGCGTGCACCTCGCGAAGATGCTGCGCTCCGGCGGCAACCTGTTGCTGCTCGACGAGCCCACCAACGACCTCGACGTCGAAACCCTGCGCGCGCTGGAACAGGCACTGCTCGAGTTCCCGGGGTCCGCGATCGTGATCTCGCATGATCGCTGGTTCCTGGACCGCATCTGCACGCACATCCTCGCGTTCGAAGGCGATTCGGTCGTGACCTGGTTCGCCGGGAATTACGCCGACTACGAGGAAGACCGCAAGCGGCGCCTGGGCGCCGAGGCGGAAAGTCCGCACCGGATTCGCTACAGGCGCCTCGAAGCCTAGTGGATACAACGTCGGAGCGGACACCTGGGCCCGCTACTGTTTGCGGTTCGAGAACCGCTCCTGCGGGCGCTCGGGTTATTGGATTATGTCCAAGGGCCGCTGGCGTGGTAAAACCATGGTGCATACTTGATATACCGGCGGGTCGCACCGCGCCGGTCATACAATTAAGAAGCGCCGGCACGGCCAATAACGACAACGGTGACCGGCGGCAACGAGCGGTCTGAGCGAATGACGCTAGCACTGGACAGGCACCAGGGTTTGGTGAACGAGGGTGACGGGCAAATCGGGCTCGAGTGTCCGTATTGCAACGTCTACTCGCACATGACGCCGCAGTCGATCCCGAGGGCTGGCGACATCATCGAGACGCGCCCCAAGCACGTCGGCCTCGTCTACCAATGCGACTCCTGTCATGCGCCGGTATTCCTGCGTTTCGCGACCAAGTCGTTCAGCGATGACCGCGTGGAGCTCTACCGGAACTTCGTCGAGCTGGAGCGTCCCAAGGAACGTTTCGCTTTTTCCTACCTGCCGAAACACACGGAAGTCCTGTTTCGCGAGGCCCTGTCCTGCTATTCCTCCAACAATTTCAACGCGTTCGCATCGATGTGCCGGCGCTCTGCCGTCAGCGCCTACGCGGCGCTCGGCGAGGGCGGCAAGCTGCGTGCCTTCGAGGAAGTGATGGTGGCGCAAGACATCGCGGGCATCGATGACGACGCTTTCGCCTCGATCAAGGCGGTGCTCTTCGACGCCGGTGAGGAAGAACTGCTGCCCATGCTGAATCGCATCCAGGCGGGCATCCTGCTCGAAGTGATGAAAGACATGTTCTACCAGTGCTTCGTGCGCCGCGGCAAGCTGACGCGCGCGCTGAAGGTGCGACGCTTCTTCGTGCAGGAAGACAACGAAGACCTCGCTTCGTCGGCCTGATCAGCCCACAGCAACCCGGGCATTCCGGAACATACGCATCCAGGGCCCGTTGTCGCCCCAGTTGTCCGGGTGCCAGGAATTCTGACGCGTCAGTGCGACCCGCTCGGGATGCGGCATCATAATCGTAACGCGGCCATCCTCGTTCGCGAGCCCGCAGATTCCGTCGCGCGAGCCGTTCGGGTTCGCCGGGTAGCGATCCGCAACCTGTCCGTAGTTGTCCACGTACCGCAGCGCGACCGTGTAAGACGCGGCGTAGCGCGCGTCGTCGCTGCCGAACACCGCCCTCCCCTCGCCGTGTGAGGTCGCGATCGGCATACGCGATCCGGCCATGCCCTGGAGAAACAACGACGGACTCTCGACGACCTCCACAAGACTCAGCCGCGCTTCGAACTGCTCGGAGCGATTCCTGAGGAAGCGCGGCCAGTTGTCCGAGCCGGGAATCAGCTCGCGCAGGTGCGACAGCATCTGGCAACCATTGCAGACACCGAGCGCAAAACTGTCGCTGCGCTCGAAGAACGCCTGGAACTGGTCGCGGGTGCGGGAATGGTAGAGGATCGACTTCGCCCAGCCGCCACCGGCGCCGAGCACGTCGCCGAACGAAAAACCGCCGCAGGCGACCATACCCTGGTAGTTGGCCAGATCGTCGCGGCCTTCCAGCAGGTCGCTCATGTGCACATCCACCACGGCAAATCCCGCTCGCAAGAATGCAGCCGCCATCTCGTACTGGCTGTTGACCCCCTGCTCGCGAAGTATCGCAACGCGCGGCTTCGCACCGCCGCGCAACGGCAGCGTGATGTCGCTGCTGGCGTCGAAGGTCAGCAGCGTATTCAGGCCGGGGTCGTTATCGTCGAGGATGACATCGAATTCCTCTTTCGCCGTGCCCGGATTGTCTCTCAGTGCCTGGATGCGATAGCTGGTCTCGGACCAGGCGCGCTGAAGATCCTTGTGCGCGAAGCGCAGCGGCGCATTGTCTCCATCGCGGATCGTCAGTATCGACTGGCTCTCGACGCGACCGATGGCCCGCGCGCTGATGCCATGCCGGTCGAGCACCATCTGCACCTGGGTCAGCTTGCCCTTTGTGACCTGCACGACGGCGCCCGCCTCCTCGCTGAAAAGCTCTGCCAGCAGGCTCTCCCGGGAGCCGCCCAGCTGCAACGATACGCCGAGACGGCTGGCGAACATCATCTCTGCTACCGTCGCCAGCAGGCCGCCATCGCTGCGATCGTGATAGGCAAGCAGCAAGTCTCGCGATGCCAGTTCCTGAATGGCCGCAAAGAAATTGCGGAGCACCCCGGGGTCGTCGATATCGGGCGCTTCCCCGCCGACCCGGTTGAAGGCCTGCGCAAGGCACGAGCCGCCGAGGCGGTTGGCGCCACCGCCGAAATCGAACAGCAGCAGGTAGCTCTGCTCGTCCGTCGCCCGAAGTTGCGGGGTCAGCTGCCGGGTCACGTCCGTGACCGGTGCGAATGCCGATACGATGAGGGAAACCGGCGCCACGACCTGGTACTCCTCGCCGTCCTCCTGCCAGCGGGTCCGCATCGACAGCGAATCCTTCCCGACCGGGATGGCGATACCCAGTTCGCGGCAGATGTCGTTGGCCACCGTCTTGACGGTATCGAAAAGGTTCGCATCGTCGCCGCTGTGACCCGCAGCCGCCATCCAGTTCGCCGACAGGCGGACCTTGTCGATACCGTCGATAGCCGCCGCAGCGATATTGGTGACCGCTTCGGCGACGGCCATGCGACCCGACGCCGGCGCATTGAAGGCGGCAATCGGCGTGCGCTCACCCATCGCCATCGCTTCTCCCGTAACCCCCTCGAAGCTCGACATCGTGATGGCAACGTCGCTGACCGGCACCTGCCAGGGTCCGATCAGCTGGTCACGGGCGCTCAGCCCGCCGACAGTGCGGTCACCGATGTGGATCAGGAAGCCCTTGTTCGCAACCGCGGGAAAACGCAGTACACGGTACACGGCGTCCTCGAGGCTGATATCGGCAAGATCGATAAAGCCCACAGAGCGCGAGACCCGCTGGACGTCGCGCGTCATCTTCGGGGGATTGCCGAGCAGCATCTGCATCGGCATGTGCACGGGTTCATTGCCGAACTCGCGGTCGCCAACGACCAGCCTGCCATCGTCGGTGAGCGTGCCGATGACCGATACAGGGCAACGCTCACGATCGCAAAGCGTCTCGAATTCCTCGACGCGGTCCTCTCCGACGATGAGCACGTAGCGCTCCTGCGCCTCGTTGCACCAGATGCCCATCGGCGACATGCCGGGCTCCGCATTGGCGACGTCGCGCAGTTCGATGCGAGCGCCGTGCTTACTGTGGTCCACGGCTTCCGGTACGGCGTTGGAAAGCCCGCCCGCACCCACGTCATGGATCAGCAATATCGGATTGTCCTCACCCATCGCCCAGCAGCGGTCGATGACCTCCTGTGCGCGCCGCTGCATCTCGGGATTGCCGCGCTGCACGGACGCGAAATCCAGGTCCTCGCTCGACGTACCGCTCGCGACGCTCGATGCAGCTCCGCCGCCGAGACCGATGAGCATAGCGGGCCCGCCGATCGTGACGATCCTTGCGCCCACCGGGACATCGATCTTCTTCGCGTGCTCCGCGCGCACGTTGCCGACGCCGCCCGCGATCATGATCGGCTTGTGGTAGCCGCGCATCTCGTTCGGCGGCAACTCCGATGACTGCCATTCGAAGGTCCGGAAATAGCCGCACAGATTCGGCCGCCCGAACTCGTTATTGAAGGCCGCACCGCCGATCGGTCCCTCGATCATGATCTCGAGCGGTGTCGCCATGCGGTCGGGATGCGGAAAATCCGACTCCCACGGCTGCGGATAGCCGGGGATCCTCAGGTGCGACACCGTGTAACCGGTCAGCCCGGCCTTGGGCTTCGCGCCGAGGCCGGTGGCGCCTTCGTCGCGAATCTCGCCGCCCGCGCCGGTGGCCGCACCGGGAAATGGCGAGATGGCAGTGGGATGATTGTGCGTTTCCACCTTCATCAGGATGTGGACGGGCTCGGCACAATAAGTGTATTCGCGGCTGCCCGGTGCCGGCATTAGACGCTGTGAGGCCCACCCCTCGATGACGGCCGCGTTGTCCGAATAAGCCGAGATCACGCCGTCGGGATTCGTCTCGGTCGTGGCACGAATCATGCCGAACAGGCGCTCCTGCTGGGGTTCGCCGTCGATAATCCAGTCCGCGTTGAAAATCTTGTGGCGACAATGCTCGGAATTCGCCTGCGCGAACATCATCAGCTCGGCATCGGTCGGATCGCGCTGCAGCTCTGTGTAGCTGGCGACGAGATAGTCGATCTCTTCCTCGGACAGCGCGAGTCCCAGCTCGCCGTTGGCGACTTCGAGCGCCTCGCGCCCCGACTCCAGTACCGAAACCGTGATGAGGCCAGCAGGGTCCTGTGCCACAAACATCGCTCCCGCATCACCGCTCGATTCGAGTACGGTCTCCGTCATGCGGTCGAACAGCAACGGCGACAGCTGCAGCAGGTCATCCTGCGAAGGACGCCCACTGAACCCGATGGCGTAACAGACGCCCCGTTCTATCCGCCGTACGTCCCTCAGGTCGCAGGCGAGCGCGATATCGGTGGCCTTGCTGGACCACGGTGAGATGGTGCCGTGGCGCGGCACGACGTAAAGCTTCGATGTCCCTTTGGAAAGACGGCCGGCGGCTTCGCCCGAGAGCAGCAGCGCCTCCAGCCGCTCGCGGTGCTCCGCCGAGAGCGGCGCGGCCAGGTCAACGAAATAGACGTAACGGGCTTCGACCCCGGTGACACGCGCGTCTGCCTTGCGCAGGGCGTTAGCCAGTTTCTCGAGACGGAATTCCGACAGCGCGGGCTGACCGGCCAGTTCCAGCATGTCGACAGGTGTCCGGGTCACGACATCAGCGGCAGGTTTCGACAAGCGCAGCGGGCCTAAAGGGGAACGGTTAGATAGCACGCGATGATACTAGACCGCCGCCCTGCTGCAAGCACCGCCTCCCCCGAGTCCTTTCCCCGCAGGGCGCGCCCCGGTCGGATCTTGGGCGCCGGTGCTGATCGCCTGGAGTCCATGGCGGACAGACGCACGGAGCATTTGTCTCCCTCATGGCTCGCTGCGCTGCGCTTTACTTCG
>JBFFEB010000035.1:0-35470 GCA_041559075.1 Woeseiaceae bacterium
GATTCCACGGGCCATAACGATTCTCTGCTTGTGGCGCCCTTGCGGCGCATGTTGTGTTGATACCCTCTCGAAGGGGCACTTATTGTAGAGGGTTGTTCCCCGAAAACCACCCCGATTTCTGGCCTCGGAAGCAGTTTTCGGTCTCCAACCGTCAGGTGGGGGCGCGTCTCGAAGCACGAGCGCGGACCGGCTCCGGCGATGGGGTCGACGTTCGAGAACCGCTCCTGCTTGCGCTTCAACGTGCAAGACCGGATCCGGTCGCGGTTCGAGAGCCGCGCCCAGGTGAAACCCAGCCAGGGCGCCGCGGGGCGTTTCTCAGCTGGCGCGGAAGCGACTGAAGCCCTGCATCGCGAGCCAGATCGCGGCAAGCAACACGCAAACGAAGAACACGTCCGCCGGGCGTCCCGTCGCGAGAAACCGGCCGCCGATCAGACCGCCCACGAAGGCCCCCAGGAACTGCGAACTCGCGAACAGCCCGAGCGACGCCCCGCGGGAATCGTCGGCGGCAATCAGCGAGAGACGCGCCGGCAGCCCCGCTTCGAGGAAATTGAAACCGGCGAAGAACAGCACCAGCCCGCCGAACACGGGCGCGATCGCGAAGCCGGCGAACGTGAGCATCAGCAGTCCCGCGACCATGAGCGATACCGCAATGCCCATCGTGCTGCCCTTCCCCTGGTGCTCGTCGCGGATGATCAGCGGCACCGTGCCCGCCAGCGACAGGAGCAACGCGCCGACATACATCTTCCAGTGCTCGGTGACCGGCAGCTCCAGGCGCTCGACGAACAGGAACGGCAGCGCGACGAAGCTCGCCGTCAGTATGGCGTGCAACAGGAACACGTAGGCGTCCAGGCGCAGCAGCTCTACCCGGAAAGCCGGCCTGAAATTCCATCGCCTGGGTGTCTCCGGGCGTTGAATTTCGCCTGGCAATGCAATGAGGAGGAGCGCCGCAACGAGGGCCAGGAAAGCCGCAAACAGGAACAACGCGGGGACGCCGAAGTGGCCGGAGAACTTCGGACCCACGATCATCGCCAGCATGAAAGCCCCGCCTACCCCGACACCGAACACAGCCATCGACCGCGTCCGCACCCCGTCGCGTGTGGCATCGGCGATCAGTGCGGTGAGCGTTGCCGAGATCGCACCCGCTCCCTGCAGGAGCCGACCTGCGATCACACCCCAGATGCTGTCGCTGTAGGCTGCCAGGATGCTACCCGCCGCGAATACGGCAAGGCCGCCGACGATCACGGGAAACCGGCCGATGCGGTCCGAGAGTGCGCCGAGCGGGATCTGCAGACCGGCCTGCGTGAGTCCGTAAGCCCCGACGGCCATGCCGATGAGTATCGGCGTCGCGCCCTCGAGCGTGGCCGCGTGCAGCGCGAGTACGGGCAGCAGCGCGAACAGGCCGAACATCCTCAACATGCCGATGACGGCAATGATGCCGACGGCACGCCGCTCGGCCGGCAGCCAGGTCATCTTGCTTTTGCTCTTTTCCGGAGTCATTGTCGGCCGTTTTTGCGCCGGAGTTACAGGGCGGCGTATATTAGCAGGTTGGTCGGCAAACTCTCCCCCGAATTCATGAAATCCATCGATATCCGCGGCGCCCGCACACACAACCTGTGCAATCTCGATCTCAGCCTGCCGCGCGATAAGCTGATCGTCTTCACCGGCCTGTCGGGATCCGGAAAATCGTCGCTCGCCTTCGACACCATCTACGCGGAGGGTCAACGGCGCTACGTCGAGTCGCTCTCCGCCTATGCGCGTCAGTTCCTGTCGATGATGGAAAAACCCGACGTCGACCACATCGACGGGCTGTCGCCGGCCATTTCCATCGAGCAGAAGTCCACGTCCCACAACCCGCGCTCCACGGTGGGCACCGTCACCGAGATCTACGATTACCTTCGCCTGTTGTTCGCACGCGCCGGCATTCCGCGCTGCCCGGATCATGGCACGACGCTCGAGGCGCAGACCGTGAGCCAGATGGTCGACCAGGTCCTCGCGATGCCCGAGGGCTCGCGGCTGATGCTGCTGGCGCCCGTCGTTGACGCGCGCAAGGGCGAACACGTCCAGCTCATGCAGGAACTGATGGCACAGGGATACATTCGTGCCCGGATCGACGGCGAAGTGTACGAACTCGATCAGCCGCCGAAGCTCGATCTGCGCCGGAAACACACGATCGAGGCAATCGTCGACCGCTTCCGGGTAAAGCAGGATATCCGCCTGCGGCTCGCCGAATCCTTCGAGACCGCGCTCAGGCTTGCCGACGGCGTCGCTCGAATCGCGTGGATGCACAGTCCGGAGCAGGAAGAGATCATCTTCTCCGACCGCTTCGCCTGCAACCTGTGCGGCTACAGCCTCACCGAGCTGGAACCGCGACTGTTCTCGTTCAATAACCCCTCAGGCGCCTGCCCGTCCTGCGACGGCCTCGGCGTCAAGCAGTTCTTCGATCCGGAACGCGTCATCGTGAACCGTTCATTGTCGCTGGCCGGCGGCGCCATCCGCGGCTGGGATCGACGAACCACCTACTATTACCAGATGATCCGCAGTCTCGCGGACCACTACGGTTTCAACGTGGAAACCCCCTTCGAGGAACTCGACGATAAGCTGCAGCAAATCATCCTGTTCGGCAGCGGCAGCGAAAAAATCGACTTCTTCTACCAGAATTCCCGCGGCATGGAGGTGCGCAAACGGCACCGCTTCGAGGGCGTCATCCCGAATCTCGAGCGCCGTTATCGTGAGACCGAGTCCGGTGCCGTGCGCGAGGAACTCGCCAAGTTCCTGAATAGCCAGGCCTGTCCGGAGTGTGGCGGTACGCGCCTGAACCGTGCCGCCCGACACGTGTTCGTGAGCGATCACTCCCTGCCGGAGATCACGCGAAAGTCGGTCGGCAGCGCGAAGCAGTTCTTCAACGAACTGCAGCTCGACGGCTGGCGGGCGACGATCGCGGACAAGATCGTGATGGAGATCAGCGATCGTATCGGCTTCCTGTCGGACGTCGGCCTCGACTACCTCTCGCTCGACCGCAGCGCCGAGACGCTGTCGGGCGGCGAAGCGCAGCGCATCCGGCTGGCGAGCCAGATCGGCTCCGGCCTCGTCGGGGTCATGTACATACTCGACGAACCCTCGATCGGTCTGCACCAGCGCGACAACCAGCGTCTGCTGGGTACCCTGACCCACCTCAGGGACATCGGCAATACGGTCATCGTCGTCGAGCACGACGAGGAAGCCATCATGACTGCGGATCACGTTGTCGACCTCGGTCCCGGCGCGGGCGTCCACGGCGGCAAGATCGTCGGCCAGGGCACGCCGCAAGAGATCATGAAGACGCCGGAGTCACTCACCGGCCAGTATCTCGCCGGCAAACGTGCCATCGCGGTACCCGACGAGCGCACCGCCGCCGACCCGGGACGGCAGATCCGGATCGTCGGTGCCCGGGGTAACAACCTGAAGGGCATCGACGCCTCGATCCCGGCAGGCCTGATGACCTGCGTGACGGGCGTTTCCGGCTCCGGCAAGTCCACGCTCGTCAACGATACCTTGTACAAGGCCGTCGCGGACCTGCTCAACCGAACCAGCCGCAATCCTGCACCGCACGATGAGATATGCGGCCTCGAACTGATCGACCGGGTCATCGATATCAGCCAGAGCCCGATTGGCCGAACGCCGCGGTCCAATCCGGCCACCTACAGCGGCCTGTTCACGCCGATCCGCGAACTCTTCGCCGGCACCCAGGAAGCACGCTCGCGCGGCTACATGCCGGGACGCTTCAGTTTCAACGTAAAGGGCGGCCGCTGCGAGGCCTGCCAGGGCGACGGCGTCCTCAAGGTCGAAATGCACTTCCTGCCGGACGTCTACGTGCCCTGTGACGTCTGCAGGGGCGAACGCTACAACCGCGAGACGCTCGAGATTCGCTACAAGGGCAGGAACATCCACGAAGTGCTGGAGATGACCGTCGAGGACGCACTCGAGTTCTTCAAGAATGTCCCGGTGGTGGCGAAGAAGTTACAGACGCTGACCGACGTCGGGCTGTCGTACATACGCCTGGGCCAGAATGCGACGACGCTGTCGGGCGGCGAGGCCCAACGAGTCAAGCTGGCCAGGGAACTGTCCAAGCGCGACACCGGCAGGACGCTGTATATCCTGGACGAGCCGACGACCGGCCTGCACTTCCGGGACATCGAACACTTGCTGGAGGTCCTTCACCGGTTGCGCGATCGCGGCAACACGGTCGTAGTCATCGAGCACAATCTCGACGTCATCAAGACAGCCGACTGGGTCATCGACCTCGGGCCGGAAGGTGGTGACGGAGGCGGCGAAATCATCGTGGCCGGCACACCCGAAGACGTCGCCGCATGTCGGCGCTCGTTTACGGGTCAATACCTGAAACCGCTGCTGCGGGACAACCGTGCGAGACAAAGCGCCTGACCAATCTGGCCGAGGAACCCACCATGCAAACGAGACTGATCCTGTTGTGCACCTCCGTCGTGCTGGCCAGCTGCGCCTCAACGATGGGGCAACGTGCGACCGGTCCTGAGACAGCGAGCGAAAATGACAATATGGCGATTCTGGACATTGAAAGACTGTATGGCGCGCCCGACCTCGACGGTCCATCACCAAAGGGCGTCAGGATCTCGCCGGATTCCGCCCGGGTAACGTTCCTGCGTGGCAAGGACACCGATCCGTTGCAGATGGACCTCTGGGAATACAACCTCGCCGACGCGGAGATGCGCCTGCTGGTCGACTCGACCGCGCTGCTCGCCGGCGACGAGGCCCTGTCCGAAGAGGAACTCGCGAGACGCGAGCGCCTGCGCATTGTCGGGCAGCGCGGCATCGTCAGCTACCAGTTTTCCCCGGACGGCAGGCGCCTGTTGTTCCCGCTGAACGGCGACTTGTTCCTCTACGAACTGGGCAATCGCGAGACACGCCAGCTGACCGATACGGAAGCGGGCGAAACGGATCCGAAGTTCAGCTCGACGGGGCGCTACGTTTCGTTCATACGCAGTCAGGACCTGTACGCCTTCGATCTCGAAACGGACGAGGAGGTGCGCCTGACCCGCGATGGCGGCGCCCTCATCCGCAATGGCATGGCGGAGTTCATCGCCCAGGAGGAGATGGACCGCTACACCGGCTACTGGTGGGCACCCGACGACTCTGCCGTTGCCTTCATCCGTGTCGACGAGTCGCCCGTGCAGGTTGCGGAGCGCTTCGAGATCCATGCAGAAGATTTCAAGGTCTACGAACAGCGCTATCCCGCGACCGGCACGCCGAACGTGCTGGTGACGCTCGGCGTTGTCGGGCCCGATGGCTCGGACCTGCGATGGATGGATATCGGCGACGAAACCGACATCTACCTGCCACGCGTGGACTGGTTTCCCGACGGCAATTTTCTCGCGGTGCAGCGGCAGTCGCGCGACCAGCGAACACTCGAGCTGCTGAAAGTGCATGCGCGAAGCGGCGAATCCCGTGTGCTCGTAACCGAGACCAGCGACACCTGGATCAACCTGCACAATGAATTGAGTTTTCTCGAGTCCGTGCCCCGGTTCATCTGGAGTTCCGAGCGCAGCGGGCATACACATCTTTATCTCTACGACAACGACGGCAACCTGGTGCGCCCTCTCACATCCGGCGACTGGGACGTGGTGGACGGGGCACGCGCACGATCGGCGCTGTTGCACATCGACGAAACCGGCGACCGGATCTTCGTCACCGGAACCCTGGACGGCCCGATGGAGCGCAACGTCTATGCGGTCTCGCTAGCCGACGCGGTCGAGCCGCGCCGCATTAGCGAGGAGCCCGGCTGGCACAAGGCAGACTTTGCCGACAACGGCGAATTCTACGTCGACAGCTTCAACAGCGCCGTCACGCCGCCGCAGCTCAGCCTGCACCGGGCAGACGGATCGCGCATCGCGTACATCGAAGAGAACCGGCTCGATGAGACGCACCCGTATTACCCCTACCTCGCGACACGACCGTCGATCGAATTCGGTACGCTTGAGTCCGAAGACGGCCAGGCACTCTATTATCGCGTACTGAAACCGGCAGGGTTCGATAAGAGCAAGCGCCACCCGGTGGTTGTTTACGTTTACGGCGGACCGCATGGGCAAGACGTGACCAACGAGTGGAGCGTGGGCTTCAACGAGATCCTCGCGCGGCGCGGTTTCATCGTGTTCACGCTGGATAATCGCGGCACGAGTTTTCGCGGCTCTGCGTTCGACGCCCCGGTCCATCGGCGCATGGGCGATATCGAGGTCGCCGATCAGATGGTCGGCGTCCAGCACCTTCGCTCACAGGATTTCGTCGACCCGGACCGTATCGGCATCTGGGGATGGAGCTACGGCGGCTACATGACGCTGATGAACCTTTTCAAGCAGCCCGACGTGTTCGCGGCCGGCGTTTCCGGCGCGCCCGTCACGGACTGGGCGCTGTACGACACGCATTACACCGAGCGATACCTGGGCACGCCGCAGGACAACCCGGAAGGATACGATGCCTCGGGGGTGTTCCCTTACGCCGGGAACCTGGATGCACCGTTACTGCTGATCCACGGCATGGCGGACGATAACGTCCTGTTCACGAACAGCACCAAGCTGATGAAAGCCCTGCAGGACGAGGGCCGACCCTTCGACATCATGACCTATCCCGGCAGCAAGCACGGGCTGACGCGAGTGCCGGCTACCGGCAAGCACGTCTACGCGCATATCCTGCGGTTCTTCCTGCAACACCTGCAGTAGTCGAAAATCAGGCGGCAGCCCGGGTGAGCGCGCGCGCAAAGCGGGTCGACGATTCGGGATCGGTGCGAAAGTAGAGCGCCGGCTCGATCAACTCGAGCTCCATCAGCAGGAATCGGTTGCTGGCACCGCGCACGAAATCGGCGCGCACGTAAACCGGCTGCGGGTTCACGACGCCGAGAACGTGGCGCGCCGTTTCGACGAGCGCCGCGGGCGCCTCGACACTCAGGATGTCGGCTCCGTGTTCCTCCTGTGTGCGGAAGTCGCCCTGCTTCGGCTTCTTGAGTATGGCGTGGCTGTAGTCGCCGCCGAAGAAGAACAGCGAATACTCGCCTTCCGACCGCACGCTGTCCACGAATGGCTGCACGAAGAACGGGCGGTTACCAAACACGCGCCCGAGTTCGTCGGTGACGTCGTCCGGCAGGGGGCGCGTCAGCACGAAAATGTTGTCGGCATTAGCGCCTACGACCGGCTTCACGACGATCGTGCCGGTGGCGTACGCGTCGAAACAGGCTGCGACCCGGTGCGCGTCGAAGCGCTCGAAGAATCGGCTCGGCACGATGTCGGCGCCGCGCGTCTCGAGTTCACGCAGGTAGGTCTTCTCCAGGTTCCAGCACACGAGATCCAGGCTGTTGACCAAGCGTGCGGACGACCCCTCGATGGTCGCCAGCACATCCAGGAAGCCGGCGACGTCATTCTGGTAATCCCAAGGCGTGCAGATGTAGACCAAATCGTATTCGTCCCAGTCGACGTCGCTCCGCCAGGACACCATGTCGACCTCCCACTCCAGCTCGGCCATGGGCGCAAGACTGAGTTCGGCATCCGAAACAAAGCCGCTGATGTCGTCCGTCGTAAGGTAAGCGCAACGCCTGCCCATCCCCGCCTCTCGATCTTGCCCGCTGGCAACGGCCGGAGCTTACAGGTCTTCGACGTACTCGGCGAGCTGGCGGTCGTGCAACCGCCCGAGCAGCGCGAGTCCGAGTACCGCGCCGAGCAGCGCCAGGAACATGTCGGACTGCGTATCCCACACGTAGCCCTGCGTACCGAGAAACGCCTCGGCCGCTTCATCGGAAAACACCGCCACCCACCACTCGATGAGTTCGTAGAAAGCGCTGACGGCAAGACAGAAACTGACGATGAAGAAGTTCCTCCAGGCAGCGCCATTGAATACGCGCAGCCGGATGGTGACTTCACGCGTGATGATCGCCGGGATGAAACCCTGCGCCAGGTGGCCGAGCTTGTCGTAATTGTTGCGCGGCGGATCGAACAGATCCCGTAACCACTCGCCGGCGGGCACCTCCGCATAGGTGTAGTGGCCGCCGACCATCAGGATAATGCAGTGGACGAGTATCAGCACGTACGCCAGCCGCGTCAGCGGAAAACGCCTGCGTGTTGCGTACAGGATGACCGCGGCAACCACTGCCGGCAACACCTCCAGCACCCAGGTGACGCCGTCCTTGGGTTCGAACCCAGACCAGAGCAGGAAACCCGTAAACACGGCGATCCAGGTGGCCGGGCGCGGTTCGGTCAGCCGAAATTCATCCATGTTCACTGCGCTCCGGCCGATGCGCCCATGTCATCACCCTTGCGCGAGTGCCAGAAGCCCTCTTTTGCAAAGGCCCGCCAGACCCAGGGCAGCCAGCGCAGTAATGCGAAGCTGAGCCAGAGTGCCCAGGCCAGGATGAGCACCTTGTAGATCCAGATCGGCGCTGTCCAGGCGGCCGCAATCGGCAGTGCCGATACGCTGCGGTCGGCGAACCACACCAGCGAATTACCGGCCGAGCCGTTACCGGTCACGTGCATGTCAGGCGTCCCGAGGAGCCCGTCCGGCAGACTGCCGATGATCGACAGCAGCGCCACCACGGTGAACAGTGCCAACAGGACCTGCGCCGCGTTGTACTGCCACCAGGGAATCCGCATACGCCAGCGGTCGCGGGCACCGGTCGCCAGCAGCCAGGCGACGACGATACCGAGGACCGGCCAGTTGAACGTGCTGAAGCCGAAGCCGAGCAACAACCAGTGCCACGTCTTCAGCGGCGTCCATTCGACCCGTCCGAGAAGCCAAGCGAACAGGATCAGTACCACGAGCTCGGGCCAGTAGAGAACCGCCGGACCGAGGCGCGGTCCGTTCGTTCCCAGCAACCAGCGGTTCTGCGGCAGCGTTAGCCGCATCGTAATGTTGCCGGCGGGGGCGCCGAGATCGACGTCCGGTGTCGTGGCCAAGCTGTCCACGCCCTCGCCCTCCCGCCACGTAACGGCGATCGTGTGCGAGCCGGGCAGGATCGGTACCGTGAGTTCACCACCGTCGGAACGCAGCGGTTCGATCCGGTTGTCGATGCGGACTTCGCTGATCTCGGCACCAGCGGGCAGGCCAAGCACATGCTGCGATCCGCGTGTGCTTCGGTATTGCAGCGTCAGCTGGGACGTGTTCGAACGCTCTCCCTGCGAAACGGCGAGATTCACCTTGTCGAATGCCAGCGTGGTTCCCTCGATCGCCTCGGGGCGTGTCGTCGTCATGGTAAGCTGCTCGCCGCCACGCGGATGGAACTCGGCGATCCTGGCGCCTTCATTGGCCTGCTGTGACTCGCTCTCCGGCACCCCACTGAACTGCGCTCGCCAGATGCTGCCGACACCGACGCGCCACACTTCGCTCCAGGGCTCTCCCGCGGCAGCGGTTAGATTCAGCGGCGACTCACGCTGCAGGCTGGACGCCCAGGTCACGGTCTGCTGCGTCGGCTCCATCGAGATCAGCACCTTCCCGTCGGCGGTCACGACGTGCTCGCTGAGCACGGTCTCACCGTCGAGCAGGGGGACCTCGAGCGTCATGGCACCCTGTACTGGCGCAAGGCGAACCACCGTCGTGGTAACGCTCCAGTCAAGGTCGAGTTCGACGTTGCGCTCCACGCTGGCGAACGCCGGGAAGCGGCTGCTCTCCCAGCGCGGTGTCGCTTCGCTCCCGTCCGCCGACTGCAGTCGCGTCAGTTGCAGGGACCCGGACAACAGGCGGCGATCCTTGATACCCGCCACCAGCCAGCCTTCGCTATCGACCTCGATGACACGAGGCGGCGTGTGAAACGGGATCTCCAGGCTGTCCGCGGCGGGCGCTGCGCCCCGCAGCACGACGCTGTGGCGTCCGGGCGATACACGCAGCCAGAGCGCGCCAACGGCCGTTCGCAAAATCTCTGCCGCCGCGGAATCGTCCAGCGCGACGGCTTGCGCGTGCCAGCCCTGCCCCGACCCGGGCAGGGGAATGGCCACCTCCTCCGCGGCATGCACGGTAAGGGTCATCGCGATACCGTCGCCACGCGCCTGCACCTTGGCGGCGGCAATCTCGGCGCACCGCGGCACGCAGTCTGGCGGCTCGAGCAGCCGCGCCTCGAGTTCGCGCAGCAGCTCGGGATCCGGTGTCTGCGCTTCCGCGCCGGGACTCGAGACCAGCATCAACGCAGTCAATCCTGCCCCCAGCAGCGCGGGCGACCGGACCGTACCCAGGGTCAGACCGCCCGGCAACCGCCAGCGCCTGCCCAGAATTTCGGCCGTGAGAACCGACGCGAACAGCAGCAGCATGGCGACCTCGAAGAAGCGCAGCCCCGTGACGGCCCAGCGCGGCAGTACGACCAGGCGCATGGCCTGGCCGGCGTCGACGGGCCCGCTCCAGGTCAGCCGGTAGCTGTTCCACTCCCACGAGGGCACGCCCGGTCCGGCCTGCACCACGGCATTGGGGGCGTAGCGCGAATAGCGTCGAGGCAGTTTCTGCAGCGCGCCGGTCACGGTGGTCATGTCCGCGGCCTCCTCGACCTGCATGGTGCGCACCCCCGACCGGTCGGCTTTCTCGGTCTGCAACTGCAGCGCAGACTCCTCGATGGCGCCTTCCAGGGCAACGGGCGCCGTTGCCGGAACCTCCGCGGCGGGAAAGACCCGGTAGCTCGTATCGTATTGCGGCTCGAGTTGCGGATAGATAGCGATACGCAACTGCCCCGCAATGAACGGAACCAGGGCGAGCACGAGGATCAGGACGCTGACGCCCTGGTAGGCCTGTACAGCCTGCCGGAGCCGCCCGGGTGGCGCCACGCGCATGAGCGCGATCGCCACCAGGAGGTTCAGCCACAGCCAGGCGGGCGCGCCGGACTCCTGGTAGCTGAGCGTGATTGCGAGCAGGGCGATGACCCCGGCAGACGGGCCGAACAGGCGCCAGGCCGCGATCGTCACGATCAATGCCAGGAAGAAATCCAGAAGCTGCCAGCGGCCGACCCAGCTGGCCGGTGCTCTGTCGACACCGGGCGCCGCGAGCAGCTTGTGCCCGGGCGGCAGGTGCAACAGCGCCGCAACGCTCGCGAAGCGCGCGTCCCAACCCGTCACGGGCATCGCCGCACGGGTCTCGCTGCGAGCGAGACCCGTCACGTCGGCGCTTGTGCGTCGCAATTCGATGCCGGTTTCGCCCGGCTCATCGCCGTTCGTGATGAGGAGGTTCTCTCCGGCTTCGGTCGCACTGAGCAGGGCATAGGGAGGCGCCATGTCGAGCCGCCAGTTACTGCGCATGGTGCCGCGTATCTCGTCGCGGGCCACGAAACCGCCGCCGTCGAAATCCAGCCACAGGACACGGTTCAGCGCGAGTTCGTTGTCGTGAGCCACGAGGCCGCGACTCCGTTCCACGATGGTCATCGCCTGGTCGGCCGTGACCCGGAACGCTGGCAGCTGGCGCCACTGCTCGGGCACCCGGGCCTGCTGGGGGTCGACCGGCGGCAGGCCTTCGACAGCGGTCACGCGAAGCCGGTCGTTGGAGCGGTACGACCATATTTCGGATTCGGGCAGATTCCTGCCGTCTGCCGGCAGCGATATCTCGTCGACTGCGTCCGGCGCCCGTGCCGTCAGCATGATCCGCCAGCGCCCCGGGCGGACCTGGGCGCGTAGCTTACCGTCAGCCTCCAGGCGCACCGGCAGCGGGCTGTCGATGAGCATCGGCACGAACCTGTCGGGCAGCACGGGGCCGAACAGTTCCTCGCGGACGCCTCCCGCGACATTGATCCGGATAATCGTCGTCATGCGCGTCGGCACGTCGTCGACCAGCAGCCGGTAGACCTCGGCCTCGACGGAATCCCGCACCGCGGTATCCGGCTCCCGCTCGCCGAGAAAGAGACCGCGTGGGCTGCGTTCCGGCCTTTCGACACGCTTGCCGTTGACGCTGAGCGCCACGAGGCCGCTCTGTGCGGGGATAGGCAGCACGCCCGGCCGCTCGTCCCACGCGAAGGAACCCGACAGCCTATACCTGCCGGGAGCAACCCGCACGGCGGGAAGACCGTCGCGCTCCACAACGACCGCGGCATCGCCGTTGACGGTCACCTCGTGCGGCCAGTACTCGCTGCTGCCCGGCAGCGGCAACCATGTCTCCTGCGCGTACACGGTCCACTGCTGGCTGAAACGGCCGCCATCCGCGCCGATCGCGATATCCAGCAACGCGGGCCAGGCGCACACGAAATCGCCGCGCGCGGCAGCGCTGCCGTTGAACCAGAAGGGGCATTCCCTGTAGTCCTTGTCGTGAAGCACCCACTCCTCCCAACCCTGCAGCTGGTCGGGAACGAAAACATCGGCGGACTGCGCCGCGACAGGCAGCGACAACCAAACGAGAATCAGTCTTTGCATCCACGACATGACCTTCCTCCGGCACGGCCTCGTTGACACTATACTTCAACGCAGGCAACGCAGTTTCCGGGTCAGAAATTGACTCCGGATCAGTAGTGCGGCGGCTTTTCTTCGACATTGACATCCACTGGCGCCGCCTCGCTCAATGAGCGAACCCTTTCGATGATTGAGTCACAAAGCTTCTCCAGGCGCATGATGTTTTCCTGTTGTTTCGTGATGATGTCGTTAAGTTCCAGCAGCAGGTGCTCCTGGTGGGCAAGCTTTGTCTCCAGATCGACGAAGCGTTGTTCTGTCATGGTAGCCTCCGGTTCTTGCAGTCCTGGAGCGCCCGACGAGCGCGGTTGAATTATGTCACTACTTCGCTTCGACGAAGTGTCGCTGGAATTCGGCGACCTGAAGATCCTTTCCGAGGCGGAGTTCTCCATCGAACCCGGCGAGCGGGTATGCCTGATCGGCAGAAACGGTGCCGGCAAGTCCACGACGCTCAAGCTGATCACCGGTGAGCTCGAGCCGGATCGCGGTGAGATCGTCCGCGGCCAGGATCTGGTCATCAGCCAGCTCGCGCAGACCCTGCCCGAAGCCATGAACCTGGCCGTGCGCGACGTGGTGCGTTCGGGACTGAACGATATCGAAGCGCTGCTGGCGGAATACCAGCGCCGTTCCGGACTGGATCTCGACCGCGAGGGCATGCTGGAGCTCGAGGCGCTGCACGCCAGGATCGACGCTCACGAGGGTTGGCATATCGAACAGCGCGTCGACACGGTGATCTCGGACCTCAACCTGCCCGCGGACAAGAAGATGAATGAACTGTCGGGTGGCTGGCGTCGCCGCGTGGCGCTAGCAAAAGCACTTGTGCAGAAACCCGACCTGCTACTGCTCGACGAGCCCACGAACCACCTCGACATCGCGACCATAAAGTGGCTCGAAGACCGCGTGTACACGTACCCCGGGGCCGTCATCTTCATCACGCACGACCGCGCGTTCCTGCAACGGCTGGCGACGCGAATCGTCGAGATCGACCGCACCAGGCTCACCAGCTGGCCCGGCAACTACACGGACTACCTGCGCCGCAAGGAAAAGGCGCTCGAGGACGAGGCCGCCGCTAACGCACGCTTCGACAAGAAACTGGAGGAAGAGGAAGCCTGGATCCGCCAGGGCATCAAGGCACGCCGCACCCGTAACGAGGGCCGCGCGCGCACACTCGTCCGCATGCGAGAGGAACGAGCGCAGCGGCTTTCACCCGAGGCCAGGGCGCGCATCTACATCGAGGAAGCGGAACAGTCCGGGCGCAAGGTCATCCGCGCAAAGAACGTCAGTTACCGCTACGGTGACGAACCGTTGATAGAGGGCTTCTCGATAAAGATTATGCGTGGCGACCGCATCGGTCTCATCGGCAACAATGGCGTCGGCAAGACGACGCTGCTGCGGCTGCTGCTCGGCCAGATCGAGCCGCAGAGCGGGACGCTCAAGCACGGCACCAATCTCGAGATTGGCTATTTCGACCAGCTGAGGCAGACGCTGGACCTGGAGAAAAGCGTCGCCTACAACGTCGGTGAAGGCCGGACCTACATAAAGCTCAATGGCAAGGACCGGCACGTGGTGGGCTACCTGAAGGGTTTCCTGTTCAGCCCGAAACGCTCGCAGACACCGGTGAAGGCACTGTCTGGCGGCGAGCGTAATCGCGTGATCCTCGCGAAGCTGTTTACGCGGCCTGCCAATCTGCTGGTACTGGACGAGCCTACGAACGACCTCGACATCGAGACCCTGGAAGTGCTGGAAGAGAAGCTGTGCGACTACAGTGGCACGCTGATCGTCGTCAGTCATGACCGCGAATTTCTCGATAATGTCGTCACGAGCACGATCGTCTTCGAGGAAGACGGCCGTATCCAGGAATATGTCGGCGGCTACAGCGACTGGGTGCGCCAGGGCAAGCAGCTCGCCGTCACCGATAATCCCTACGAGTTGGAAGAGCGCAAACGCCGTGCCGCCGAACGCCGCAGGCAGCGGCCGGCGACCAAGCTGAGCTACAAGGACCAGCGGGAACTCGACGCCCTGCCAGCCGAGATCGAGAAGCTAGAAACCGCGATCGCCGAGATGCAGCAAGCGGTCGCGGATCCCGATTTCTACGCACAGGACGCCGACGCGGTACGGAAAACCCTGCACCGGCTCGCAGACACGGAGGCCGAACTCGAGCGTCGAGTCGAGCGCTGGGGCGAGCTGGAGACGCTTGCCGCCTCGTTCCGATCTTTCTAGACCGGCCTGGTCAGGTAGTAACAGCACTCGGCCATCGGTGCGCCTTCAGGGTAATCGTGAATGACGAATCCCATCGATTGGTAGCATCCGAGAGCGGCGGCGTTGTGCCGGTAACTGAACAGGGAAAATTCATCTGCAGAGGACATCGTGGGGCCGGCCTCGATCAGCGCCCCTACGAGCCGCTTGCCGACCCCTTTGCCACGCATGCGTGGGTTGACGACCAGCCGCGCGAAGTTGATGCGTCCATAGCGCTCGTACATCTGACCGAATGCGGCAAACTCCCCCGCCGGCGAATTCAGGCGGTAGCTCGGCATCCGGCCCCAGTGGCAGTCCTTCCGAAACGTGGCCTTGGTAAACGGGAAACGAAATCGCGGTCCGCCCCAGATATCGACTGCAGCCGAGTCGCGGAACCACGACATGAGTTCGTCGAGATCGTGATCCGTTGCCTCGATGAGCTGCCAGCCATCGCGCTCGACCGGCGACGTCACGGCTGAGCTTTGGGGAGCGTTCTGTCGAGCACGAAGTAGCCAACCACGCCGGACGCGAGCGAGCCCAGCAGGATGCCGAGGCGTGCGTCGAAGTCGAAGACCGTATCTGCCGGCAGGTTTTCGAAGGCGAGCGTGTCAATGAACAGGCTCATCGTGAACCCGACACCGCTCAGTATCGCGACGCCGTAGAGCGACCCATAGGACGCCCCGCCGGGCAATTTCGCGAGACCCGCTTTGATCGCGATGAAGCACAGCAGGAAGACGCCGAACTGCTTGCCCACGAACAGCCCCGCGGCAATCCCCAGCGACACCGGATGTAGAAGGTCTGCGAAACTCATGCCGGCAAACGAAATCCCGGCGTTGACGAAAGCGAACAGCGGCAGCACGCCGAAGGCGACTACCGAGTGCAGGTCATGCTCGAGTTCCCGGAGCGGCGAGCGGTCCGGTTCCTCTTTCGAGCGCATCGGGATGAACATTGCGAGCGCGACGCCTGCCAGCGTGGCGTGCACGCCGGATTTCAGGACGGCGACCCACATTATGATCCCGACGAGTACGTAAGCTGATACCGAGCTCACGTGGCGCCAGTTGAGATAGCCCAGGATCAGCAGGCACGCAGACGCCACGATCAGCGCATTCATCGACAGATTACCCGAATAGAAGATCGCGATAATGATGATCGCGCCGAGGTCGTCGAAGATCGCGAGCGATACCAGGAAAACCTTGAGCGAGAGCGGCACGCGCTTGCCGAGAATCATGAGTATGCCGAGCGCGAATGCGATGTCCGTGGCAGCCGGAATAGCCCAGCCGTTCATCCCCACCGGGTCGCCGTAGTTGAAGAGCACATACAGGCCCACCGGTGCGACGATACCGCCAACTGCACCGAGCGCCGGCAACAGCACGTTCGACGGACGGGACAGTTCTCCTTCGAGGATTTCGCGTTTGACTTCGAGTCCGACCAGGAAGAAGAACACCGCCATGAGGCCATCGTTCACCCACAATAGAAGGGGCTTCGCGATCTCCAGGCGGCCTATACGTACCTCGACGGGCGTTTCGATAAAAAGATCGTAGTAATCGGCCAAGGGGGAATTCGCTGCCACCAGCGCCAGTGCGGCCCCAGCCATCAGCAAGAGACCGCCGGCGGACTCCATTTGCAGGAAGTTGCGAATTGTAGCTTTCATCGTCTCTCGATCTTTACAGTGACGGGTCCAGACGCCTCACTTACCCGGCATCGTCTCCTCGAAATAGCGATCGAACGCTCGGTGCACGATTTCCGGGGCAACGCCGACCGCCTCGACGGCGCGATTGAACTGCTCCATCTCGGACACCTGCCTGCGTCCATCGGCGGCAATGACCTTGAGCGCCATGACCGCGATATCTTCCTTTTGCTTGTCCGACAGTGTACGGCCCAGTTCGACGAGATGTTCCGCGAGTTCGGGCTTCTCGGCCAGCTCACTCATCGCACGACTGAGCAGTTCGAGTGACCTGGCGCCTTCGATCTGAAAGTGCTGCTCGATCAGGTCGATCATTTTCGCAACCTCCTCCGGCTCGATCGTACCGCTTCCTTTCGCCACGTAGATCAGCAACGCTGCGACCAGGAACTTGCCGTCATAGACTTCGGTGCCGCACTTGGTTTCAATGACGAGTTCGTTACCTTCGAGCCTCGTTGTCTTGATGGTGTCACTCATGGCGTCATCTCGTTTCGTAATGCGTTCTCATGTACCGCACCGACTCCTGTATGAGTCGCCCGAGCACGGCCTCGTCGATATCGGCAAGCTGCTTGATGTAAAGACACGACTTGCCGGTCCTGTACTTGCCGAGCTTCGACATCAATTCCTCGAAGTGACTGAAGCCCGGCATGATATAGACGGTCAGGGCCTGCTTGCGAGGCGAAAAGCCCGTGATCAGGAAATCCCCCTCGCGTCCGCTGTCGTAACGGTAATGATAGCTGCCATAACCGACAATCCTCGAACCCCACATCGTCGCACGCTTGCCTGTCGCGCGCCGCATCATCGCCGCAACTTTCTTCGCGTCGGCGCGCATCCCGGGGTCTTCGATCGTGCTCATGAATACGGTAACGCTGGCACGGGTCGGACGCGTCTTGTTCTCTGCCATGGCGCATCTTCCATCTAGTGCGCGGTGCCGAAGAGGCGATCCCCCGCATCCCCTAAGCCTGGCACTATGTATTTGTTTTCATTGAGATAATTGTCGATGGCCGCGGTATAGACGGGAACCTCGGGATGCTTGTCCTCGACCAGCGCCAGGCCCTCCGGGCAGGTCACGATACAGATCACGATAATATCCTTAGCGCCGAATTCCTTCAGCTGGTCGATCGCAGCAACCGTCGATCCGCCCGTTGCCAGCATGGGGTCGATGATGATGCAGGTGCCGGTCTTTGCCTGCGGCGGAAAGCGCTCGTAGTAAGCGACCGGCTCCTTGGTCTCCTCGTCTCTGTAGAGCCCAACGAAGCCGACCCGGGCGGTCGGCACCAGTTCGAGTATGCCCTCCAGCATACCGATTCCGGCGCGCAGTACCGGCACGACCACGATGTCGTGGTCAATCATCCGGCACTTTGCAACCTCGATCGGTGTCTGCACCTCAACCTCGCGCGTATTGACGTTTTTCAAGGCCTCGTAACAGACGAACTCGGTTATTTCGGTCGCGAGTTCCCTGAACTTCTTGTGACCCGTCTCGACATTGCGAATCAGCGCCAGCTTGTGCTGCACGCAGGGGTGATCGATCTTGACATGCATGATGGTCCGCTCCGTTGTTATTTGTTTTCTGGTTCTCCCCAGATCGCATACTCGTTACCCAAAGGGTCTACGAAATGAAATCGGCGGCCGCCCGGAAATTCGAAGATGTCCTGGCTGATCGAGGCCCCGAGCTCGATCACGCGGGCGCGATCGCGTTCGAGATCCTTGCTGAAGAACACCAGCAGCACGCCGTTCGGCGACGGCGGCGCGTCGGACCGGCGAAAACCGCCCGCAAGACGCCCGTCCTTGAAGCTGATGTAGTCCGGTCCCCAGTCCTGAAACTCCCAGCCCATCAACTCGGCAAAAAAGTCCCTTGCCCGCGCGGGGTCGGTGACCGGGATTTCGATATAGTCGATTCGATTCTCCGCCTGCATGGTGTATTCCCCCTTGTGTTTAGAGCCCCTTCAGCCTGAGCACGGGGCGCTCAGCGTCGATGGTCACCGTACCGAACTCGCCCTGTATTTCGTAGCGCCCGTTGTCGTCGCGCTGCATGCCGTTGATGGCACCGTGGCCGAGCCCGCTCACGAAGCACTTGATGTCGTCGCTGCCCTTGGAGCCGTCCATGGAAACGCCCGTGCAGAATGGGAATTCGATGATCGCGGGACGAATACATTTCTTCTCGGCGGGACGAGGCTTTTCGTAGAATGGATGTTCTGGCAGCAACAGGATGTCGCTGTCTATGAACAGCGTATCCACCTCCATATGCCAGGTAAGTACGAAGGAACCGGTGAGGTCAACACCGGCAAACTCGCGAAGCATGCGCCAGTCAACCGTTGCACTATCGTCGGGCATCGGCAGGGTCCTGCCCGATTGCTCTCAGAAAGCCGACCTTGTCCGCCGGCGACACCAGGATCCGCCGTTTGCCGTACCGGATTCGCAACCGGTCGAGCGACAGCGCCGGAGAGGACAGCGGGTTGCGCGTCGGCTCCACGGATTCTATGGCGTCAACGGGCACCTTCCACCGAAACGGACCGCACGCGATGCGCAGGGTGTTTCCGTCCACCGTGTAGTGTGTGCCGATCAACATGGACCCGAGCAACCCGACGATCACCAGGGCCGCCATCACCAGGGTGGTCGCTTCGAGCGCGGTATCCGCCTGCGTAGCCGCGACACTCATGACGACGACTTCGAAGACCATGACCGCAATCAGAAGGTAAAGCAGCCAGCGATCGACCTTCGACTTGAATCGTTTCGACGCCATAGCGGCCCATATTCGACCGGCCAAACCCGGGCTGTCAAGCAGGCGCAGCTGTTGCTGCCCGTATTTTGGGAACTGGCTTCGCTCAGCGTGCAAACTCGATGCAGTAGAGCCTGACGTCGTGATCGTCGCCCGGCATCCGGATCGGTCGTACATAGCGCATGCCCAGCTTCTCGAGCAGGCCGATCGAAGCCTCGTTGTGCGGCGAGACGATCGCCGTCACACACGACAGTCCCAGCGCGTCTCGCGCATGCTCGAGCACGGCTGCGGACGCTTCGAATCCGTAGCCCATGCCACAGAAATCCGGCAGGATCGCGAAACCGATATCGGGCTCTTCGAGACCATCGCGACGAAACAGCCCGCAGATACCCATGTCCACGCCATCCTCGCGCCGTCGCACATGAAACGGGCCGTACCCGTATTCCGTGTACAGACTGAGAGGCCCGGCCTCAACGGCCGCTCTTGCCTGTTCCAGGGAGCGGATACCGCGGTCGCCCACGTAGCGCACGAACGCCGGGTCGTTCCAGACCGCGAACATCATCGGCGTATCGTCCAATGTCAGCCAGCGCAGTTCGAGCCTCTCGGTTTTCAATACGGGACCTTGCATCGTCGCTTGCGGAGATTTCCCAGACGCGTCAGAAGAACTCGACCAGCCCCGTCGCGAGCGAGTATTCCGCGCCGACAACCAAGAACCCGTCATTCTCGATAAGCCGCCGAATGGTATCCGAGCCGCTGCAAATGGACTCGACGGCATGGCGGACGTATTCGCGGCCCGCCAGTTGCGCGATCTCCGCGGAGTCGCGGCCGCCGCCGAGCTCCACGGCACGCTGCACTGCCGGCCGGATCTTCTCGATCAGCAGACGAAGGTTTTCGGGCTTCGGCTCCACGCCGGTTTGCACCGCGGCAAGCGCTGCATTGATGGCGCCGCAGCCGGTGTGGCCGAGTACGACGACCAGTCGCGCGCCGAAATTCTCGGCAGCGAACTCGATGCTCGCCATCTGTGTGCAGGATATAACGTTCCCCGCGACTCGTATCACGAACAGCTCGCCCGGTCCCTGGTCGAAGACGATCTCGACAGGTACCCGGGAGTCGGAGCAGCCAACCACGATCGCGAAAGGATCCTGCCCCGCAACGAGCCGCTCGCGGGGTACACGGTGATGTTGCAGCCCGCGCTCCGGCTCGTCCGCCGCAAATCGGGCGTTACCTTCCTGCAATCGCAGCAGCGCTTCCCGGGCGGTGATCATCCCTGCACCCCCAGGCGACCGGACTCGATACCCTTTCGCGCAAGATGGAAACTGTCGGGCACTCGTCAATGCCTCCCGTGTGGCCGTACCCAGATCCAGCTCATCGCCACGACGATCGCAAACAGCGTATAAGCCACGGCGAAAACCCAGGCCGGAGCTCGATAGTATAGGATTGCCTCGAGCCAGTGCGAAACGAAACTGCCGACGTACGTCGTATCACCGGCCCTGTCACGCAGATACATCTCGAGCCTCGTCAGTGGACAGATGACACCGAGCCATGCCTGTAGCACGACGACGCCGATCGCGGCGAGATGGATGACGCGGAACCACCAGTTGCGCACCCAACCCCACGACAGCTGCCTGCCCGCAAGGATCAAGAGCAGCCCGACCACGACGAACACGACGAACAGCACGTGTAACAGAAGCACTGCGTCCGCTGCCAGCAGGTACGGCATGGCCGTCAGCCGAGCCTGCGAATCCCGATCCTGTCGCGAATCTCGGCGAGAAACGGCGCGGAGCGTGCGCGTGCCTTCTCGGCACCCTTCTGCAGCTCCGTTTCGACGATTCCGGGGTTGGCGATGAGCCGCTCATACTCTTCCCGCGCGGGCTTCAGCTGCTGGTTGATGTTTTCGAACAGCAGCTGCTTCATCTCGCCCCAGCCGATGCCCTCTGCGTACCGCTTCGCGATGGCATTCGTCTCTTCCTCGGTCGCGAACGCCTTGTAAATCTCGAACAGCGTGCTGTCGTCGGTCTCCTTGGGCTCGCCGGGCTCGAGGCTGTTGGTCTTGATCTTCATGATCAGCTTGCGCAAGCGCTTCTCGCCCGCAAACAGGGGGATCGTGTTGTTGTAGCTCTTGGACATCTTGCGACCGTCGAGGCCTTTCAGCACTGCCGTGTGCTCTCCGATAACAGGGTCCGGAAGCACGAACGTTTCGCCGTAGTGATGATTGAATCGCTGCGCGATGTCGCGCGCCATCTCGACATGCTGCTTCTGGTCGCGCCCCACCGGCACCTTCGTCGACCTGAACATGAGGATGTCCGCCGCCATCAGGATCGGGTAGCTGTAGAGCGCCATCATGACGCCCTTGTCGGGGTCGGCATTGCCGCGCTCTTCGTTGGCCTGGACCGCCGCTTTGTAGGAATGCGCGCGGTTCATGAGACCCTTGGCCGTCATCCCGGTCAGTATCCAAGTCAACTCCGGGATCTCCGGGATATCCGACTGGCGGTAGAAATACGCGCGGTCGGTATCGAGCCCCAGCGCCATCCAGGAAGCCGCAATCTCGAGCGTCGACCCGGCGATCCTGTCGGGGTCCTCGTTCTTGGCGAGCGAGTGATAATCGGCCAGGAAATAGAAATGCTCCGTCGACGGATCCTTGCTTGCCTCGATTCCCGGTCGAATTGCTCCGACGTAGTTACCAATATGTGGCGTGCCGGTCGTCGTGATACCGGTCAGGTAAATGTCCTTGGTCATCTTCAGTAGCCGGCTGCCTGGCCGTCCTTCCTGACCTCCGAGGCGCCATAGTACACGCCCTGCACGGAATCGCGCAGAATCGCCTGGTAACCGCCGAAGCTCCCGTCGCTGTCCCCGAGCTTGTGGCCCAGCCCTTCGAGCGCGCTCCGCGTCTTCTTGCTGAAACCGCGTTCCAGGTAAAGAGTGCCGCCATCCGTCATGCGCTCACCGGTCGGTTGCGAGGATCCTCCGTGGCGAACGCGGGCGGCATCGCCTGCTTCCTGCAGGTTCATGCCGAAATCGACCATGTTCACGATGATCTGCACGTGGCCCTGCGGCTGCATGGACCCCCCCATCACACCGAAACTCATCAGCGGCTCGCCGTCTTTCATGACGAATGCGGGAATGATGGTGTGGAACGGACGCTTGCCTGGCTGCAGTGCATTCGCATGATCGGTCTCGAGGCTGAAGAGCTCAGCCCGGTCCTGCAGCATGAAGCCCAGATCGCCCGGGATCATGCCGGACCCCATGCCGCGGAAATTACTCTGGATCAGGGACACCATATTGCCGTCCTTGTCCGCGACGGTGAGGTAGATGGTATCGCCCTCTTCCAGCGTCGCATCGCCGGCGGGCAGGCTCTTCGCGGCCTGCTTCGTGGAGATCAGCTCGCGGCGCGCGGCAGCATAGTCCTTCGAAATCAGCATCTCCACCGGAACATCGGTGAAATCCAAATCCGCGTAATACCGCGCACGATCCTCGTAGGCCAGCTTCTTCGCTTCCACGAAGAGGTGAATGTACTCAGCGCTCCCAAAGCCCATGGAACCGATATCGTACGCTTCCAGGATATTGAGTATCTGCAGTGCAGCAATACCCTGGCCGCTCGGCGGCAATTCATAGACATCCCAGCCGCGGTAGTTCGTCGACACGGGGTCCACCCACTCGGAACGGTGGTTCGCGAGATCCTCGTAGCGCAGCAGGCCGCCCTGTTCTTTCATGAACGCATCGATCACTTTCGCGATCTTGCCCCTGTAGAACACGTCGCGGCCGCCCTCGGCGATCATCTCGTAGGTTTTCGCGAGCCGGGGGTTCCTGAAGATCTCGCCCTTTTTCGGCGTATCGCCGCCCGGCATGTAGGTGTCGGCAAAACCGGGGTACTCGGCGACGTAAGGCCTGTTACGCGCCATGTAATAAGCGATTACTTCCGACACCGGGAATCCTTCCCGCGCATAGCGGATCGCCGGGGCAAGGATCTGGTCCATGGGGAGGCGCCCGTAGCGGCCGTGCAGTTCGTACCAGCCGTCGACCGCGCCAGGCACGCTGACGGGCAGCGGGCCGAGCGGCGGGACGGCGTCCAGACCCTGCTCGCGGAAATACTCGATGGTCATCAGCGCCGGCGCGCGCCCCGACGCATTGAGGCCCGCCAGCTGGCGATTTTCTGCGTCCCAGACGATGGCGAACAGATCGCCGCCGATGCCGCAGCCGGTTGGCTCCATCAGTCCCAGTGCCGCGTTTGCCGCGATCGCAGCGTCCACGGCCGTACCACCCGCCTTGAGAATATCCAGGGCGACCTGTGTTGCCAGCGGCTGGCTGGTCGCCGCGATACCGTGCGGCGCGATGACTTCCGAACGGGATGCGTGAGGCAATCCGGCAACGCGATCGTAGGCCGCAATACTCTCGGCCATGACCCCACTTCCCGACATCAGAAACAAGATTCCTCCCAGCCCATACAATCGCCTCATCAGGCCCTCCGCGAGATTCCAGAGGCCGACAATAATGCCTAGTTTGAGGTGCGATTTAAACTCGTACGAGCGATCGGCTACCGGTATGATCGAGACCATGGAACTGGACTTCAGCGACAGGAACAACGAACTCGGGCACCTCTATCCGCAACATGTCGAGGAGATCTGCCACCGCCACGATCACGCACTGGACCGCGCCGGCGCATCGTACGCGGTAATCTTCTCCGGCGCACCGAAGTTTGCATTTCTCGACGACAACGCATACCCGTTTCGCGCCAACCCGCATTTCGTCGGCTGGGCGCCTTTGACCCGGTTGCCGCTATCCTACATCGTCCATTCGCCCGGTGAGACACCGATCCTTATCTATTACCAGCCGCACGACTACTGGCATCCCGTACCCGGTAGCCCTGACGGTTACTGGACGTCGCAATTCGATATCCGCATCGTGCACGAACTCGACGATGTCGTCGCGCACCTGCCGGAAGACCGTGAGAAATGCATTCTCATCGGCGAGGTCGAGGATGAGAAGCATGCATTTGGCATAGAGCGCGTAAACCCGACGACGGCGATCAATATCCTCCACTTTGCCCGCGGTTCATCGAAGACCCCGTACGAACTCGCCTGCATGCGTCTCGCGTCGCGTCGCGGCGTGCTCGGTCACCTCGCGGCGTCCGCGGCCTTCGACGAAGGTCTGTCTGAATTCGCCATCCACCAGGCTTTCTGCAACGCGACCAGGCACGCCGAAAGCGAACTGCCTTACAGCAATATCATTGGCCTGAACGAACACGGCGCCATCCTGCATTACACGGACCTCGATCGAGAGCCGCCCCGGAAGTTGCGGTCGTTCCTGATCGACGCGGGCGCCCAGGTTCACGGATATGCATCTGACATCACGCGCACCTACAGCAACGGCGATGGGCGGTTCTCCGAGCTCGTCGCGCGCATGCAGTCGCTGCAGGAAAACCTCGTCAGCCGCATCCGGGCCGGCGTCGATTACCGGGAGTTGCAAATCGAAACGCATCGGCTCACGGCAGGCGTGCTGATCGATGCCGGGCTCGCTTCCGGTGACCCGGAACTGCTGCTGTCGGCAGGCGTCACCAGCGCATTCATGCCACACGGTATCGGCCACCTGCTCGGCGTACAGGTTCATGATGTCGCCGGCTTCATGGAAGACGAGAGCGGCACGACGATCGACCCGCCGAGTGGTCACCCGTACTTGCGGCTGACGCGTGAACTCGAGGAAGACATGGTGCTCACGGTCGAGCCGGGACTCTATATCATCGACATGCTCCTCGACGAGCTGCACGGCACGCCCGCAGAAGCGCTGGTCAACTGGGATACCGTGGAAGCACTGCGGCCGTTCGGCGGCATCCGCATCGAGGACAATGTGCGCGTCCTCGTGGACGGTTGCGAGAACCTGACCCGGGACGCTTTTGCCGAGCTCGGGTAAGCCCTCCGTAATACCCCTGTAACACGACCGAGGCAGCATCGGGATTCGCGCGCGAAAAGCGTGCACGGCTTTCGTGCACCTGCGTCATCATGGTGCGTCCGGCGCAACCGCCAACCGGGTCAGCATTTTTTCTTCATGTATTTCAATAACCTGGAAGGCGACTGGCAGCGTCGACCCCGCGGATAATCTGGTACGCATCCTGCAATCATCGGCCATGACTCCGATCAACCGAAACCTGTCGCTGCGTGGACTGCGGACCTTCTGTGTCGCCGCGGAGTACGAGAGCTTCCGCGAAACCGCGGAAAAGCTGTTCATCACGGCGTCGGCGGTCAGTCACCAGATAAAGAACCTCGAGGAAGAACTGGGCCAGAAATTATTCGAGCGCACCGGTCGTTCGCTGATTCTCACCGATGCAGGACACTCGCTGCTTCGCGACATCAAGCCGTTGATCACACGTCTGGACGAGGTCGCCGCACGGCACCGGGTAGCCGCGGCGCGCAGCACCTTGAGTATTTCCGTACAACCGTTTTTTGCGAGCGAAGTGTTCATTCCCAGGCTGCCGGAATTCACTCGCACCCATCCAGACATCGACATCAAGGTGGACACGAGCGACGAATCCGCGGAGAAGCACCCGACGACGGCAGACGTGTCGATACGGGTATTCCGGTCGGCGCCGGGCGGCTTCGCCTCCGACAGGCTATTCCCGCTGCGCCTGATACCGGCCGCCTCCCCCGAGCTCTGCGAAAAGATGGTAATCGACGAGACCTCGATATCCGGCGATGTACCGCTGCTCGTACACGACAGCCGACCTACCGCATGGCGGCAATGGTCGCAGTCATCCGGCGTGGACGTACCGCGAGGCGCAAGCATCATCCGGCTCGACTCCATGATCGCCATCGCACGGGCAGCGGAACGCGGACTCGGGGCGGCGCTCGTGCCCGTACAACTCAGCGACGCCTGGTTCGAATCCGGCAGCCTCGTGCCACTGTCCAATCACGAACTGCTGACACGCGATGCGTATTACTTCGTCTGCCGCAGCGGCGACGAAGACAACGAGACTATCCAGACACTGAGGCGCTGGGTGTTACGGAGTTTCGACGTTTGCCGATGAATTTTTTTCACGGTTCGAGCGATTTTTTTTCGTTTGCGGCCTGCCGATGCCGGCCCTACTGTTTCCGCGACGAAATGGTTTGCGACCCTGACGTCGCAAGAAATCCTCAAATCGTTTGGAGAGAAAATCATGAAACCAGAAAGGAAGCTCGGTCGCTTTACACGACTGTCTCGCCCGCTTGCGCTCCTCGCGTCGCTCGTCGTCGCTGCACCGCTCAACGCCGAGGAGTCCGACCACGCCTACACGATGACCGTGATTGTCGACGCGGCGCACGGCAGCAAGGTGGCCGCAGGGAAGTACACGCGCGCAATCGAGAAGATCACGGCTTCGAAGCACAGCGGGGACGCCTACTCGAAGCAGACCAATCTCTGTGTCGCGTATACCAAGACGGGCGCACTGGACAAGGCGACCACAGCCTGCGAAGCCGCGCTGGCAATAATGCTCGACGGCGGTAAATCGCGCAGCACCTACTTCGCGCCTGCCACGGCCAACAAGCTGGACCGCGTATACCTGGCCCTCGCCCTTTCGAATATGGGCGTTTTGCAGGCCGCCAAGGGCAGCACCGACATGGCACGCGAGACATTCCTGGAGGCAGTTGGGTTGGATACCGGACTGTCAGCACCGAAGATCAATCTCGCGCGTCTTGCCAAAGGGTGAGTGAGACACCAAGTGCATGAGCAGTAACGATCATCGATCCCCTGCGGACGGCAACGACCATCGATGATCATCCGGCGGCCCGCATCTCCCCCCTGCGGGCCGCCATTTTTTCAGGAGCCGCTTTCCGCTTCGGTCGCCCTCGCCTTCGCCTTGAGTTCTTTCTTCACGCGGGCGCCCCGGCGCTCCAGCGTCGGACGAAGCGCCCTTCCGAGCCACGGCATGAGGTAGCTTACCGTGGTCAGGACGCCGCTTATTGCAGGTATCGCCTGTTCGCGCTGGTTGTTACCGCACAGGTCGAGAATGACCTGAGCTACTTCTTCCGCCGAACTCATCGGCTGCGAAAACGTCAGGTCGGACGTGGTATCGATATCCGCCAGGATGAATTGCGTCGAGATCGGGCCGGGCGACACCACGGCGAGTTTGACACCGGAATCCCGTATTTCCTCGGCCAGTGCAAACGTGAATGCGCGCAGGCCAAACTTGCTCGCAGAGTACGCGGCACTCCCGGGCACCGGCGTGCGCCCAGCGAGCGACGCGACATTGATAATAGCGCCGCCGCCAGCCTCGCGGATGTGCGGTAGCGCGAGGCGCGTCAGCATGATCGGCGCCCTGAGATTCACGTCGATCGTCCGGGCGAGGTCATCGGCACTGGTCGACTCGACGTTACCCCGTGCATGGAAGCCGGCGTTGTTCACCAGCACGTCGATACGGCCGAATTCGAAATGGGTCTTCTTTAACAGGTCGACGCAGCCGCCCGCATCGGACACGTCCATCGGAAATATCTCGACACGCGCCCTGTCGCGGAGCTCCGCCGCGATCGCCTCCAGGTTCTTGCGGTTGCGCGCCACCAGCATGAGATTCGCACCTGCCTGCGCAAACAGCCGCGCGGCTGCCGCGCCGACGCCCTCGGAGCCACCGGTGACGATGACCGTCTTGTCTTTGAAGATCATCGACGCATCTTATGCGATGCAGGGGCGATCTAAAAGCCGATGATGCGCTTCATCTTTCGCAGGAACGACGACTCCCAGCCATCGACTTCGAGCTGCTCCGGATCGAACTTTATGGTCGGCATCGTCGTATCGGGGCACACCGGCTCATTCGCCGCGGCATCCTCCGGCCGTAATTCCTGGCTGGCGTTGCGGCGGTCGGCGGCGTCGGTAAGACCATCGACCGCGAGGCTCAGGTAGGGCAACACCTCGTCATCGACGATGTCATCAAGAAAGACGGCATCCGGGTCGAAGGCGTCCTTCGACAGGATGACGCAATCATCGAATGGCCTGTCCTTGCTGATCGTGTCGTCCCCGGTACGGCAGAATTCTCACTGTAGTGCGCTCGGTCATTATTGGCTGTGAGCATGCTCACAGCTGCGGGAATTTCTGGTCTTTTCTTATATTTCAATAAGTAAAGAAGTAACCCGGACTCCCGGCTAGCGTTATGTAAAACTGCTGGCTTGCGGCTTCTCTCGACCTCGCAGCCGGCTGCCGGCGATTGTAACGATTTGTTGTGCGTGACATTTTTCCCACCGTAAGGAGTAAACTGGTGTGTCGTTTTCGATTGTCGGTGTCGCCGCGCGACCGGTCCCACGTGAACATGCACAGCCCGAAGTCCATAACAACAATGATCTTGGCCCTGCCGCTGTTCGCCGCCTGCGACGACGAGCCGCCAACCCGTCCTGCCAGCGGTTGGGGTGGCGCAGCGACGGTGGTGACGGAGCAGATCGACTTGCGCCCCCTGGTCGACGAGATCGAGGCGCTGGGCACCGCAAAAGCCAACGAGTCGGTCGAGATTCGTCCGCGAATCTCGAGCCTGGTCACCCGCATCCTGTTCGAGGAAGGCCAGTTCGTGGAAGACGGCGACCTGCTCGTCGAACTGGAGAACAGCGAGATCCGGGCCGGCCTCGCGCTCGCGGAAGCTTCCCTCTCCGAAAGCCGCAGCCTTTACAACCGCAGCAAGGAACTCGAGTCGACACAGGCGATCTCGGCATCCAGCCTCGAAGCGCTGCACGCGCAGGTCAAGGTGGACGAGGCGAACGTCGAGGCCGCGCGCGCGAAGTTGAGTCACACCCGGGTCCGCGCGCCGTTCTCGGGGCGCATCGGCCTCAGGCGGGTCAGCCCCGGCAGCTTCGTGAACACGGATTCGGTCATCACGACGCTCGATGACGTCAGCGTCATCAAGCTCGATTTTTCGGTCCCCGAGACCTTCGTCAACGTCGTCAGGCAGGGTATGAACATCGTCGCCCACAGCCTCGTGTTCCCGGAGCGGGACTTCAACGGCACCGTCGCCAGCATCGATACCCGCCTCGACCCGGTCTCGCGCGCGGTCGAGGTACGTGCCGTAATCCCGAATGACGATGGACTCCTGAAGCCCGGCATGTTCATGACCGTCGACCTGCAGCGCGACCGCGGCGATGTGATGATGGCCCCCGAGCAGGCGATCGTGCCGGAGGGGTCGCGGCAGTACGTGTACGTCGTCAGCGACGGCCTGGTCGAAAAGCGCCAGGTGCAGTTGGGACGCAGGATTCCGGGCTACGTGGTCATCGCCGAGGGCCTTGCCGCGGGAGAGCGTGTCGTGACGGAAGGCACCCACAAGGTGCGCGACGGTGCTCGGGTCGAGACCCTCGAAGCGAAGGCCGCTTTGAGCGAAGCGCCTGCCGGCGCTCAATAATTCCATGCTGATATCCGACGTCTCGGTCCGCCGTCCGGTTTTTGCCGCGGTCATATCGCTGATCCTCGTGATCATCGGTGCGATGTCGGTCGGCAGCATGCCGATCCGCGAGTTCCCGGACATCGAGCGCCCGATCGTGTCGATCACGACTGACTACCGGGGCGCGGCATCCGACATCGTCGAACGGCGGGTAACCCAGCTGCTCGAAGACCAGCTTGCCGGCATCGCCGGCATCACCAAGATCTCCTCGGTCAGCTACGACGAGCGCTCGATCATCACGCTTGAATTCACGCGCGACCGCGACATCGATGATGCCGCGAACGATGTCCGTGACCGGGTGTCGAGCGTACTCGGCATCCTCCCCGACGAGTCGGATCCGCCGCAGATCAGCAAGCAGGATGCCAGCGCGGAGACCTCTATGTGGATCAGCGTGTCGAGCAGCACGCGCTCCATCATGGAGGTCTCGGACTTCGCGGAACGCTACATCGTCGACGCGCTCTCAGCCGTGGACGGCGTGGCACGGGTTCGCAACAGCGGGCTGCGGCGGCCGGCCATGCGCATCTGGATCGACACGAAGCGGCTCGCTGCACGTGAGCTGACCGTCGCGGACATCGAGGATGCGCTGCGCCGGGAAAATGTGCAGATACCGTCGGGCCGCCTGGAATCCACGGCGCGAGAGTTCACGCTGCGGACCAATACCGGCTTCCAGTCGGTCAGCGATTTCGAACAGCTCATCCTCAGGCAGGCAGAGGGCGACTACATGATCCGCCTCGGCGAGGTCGCCGATATCGAGTTCGCGCCGGAGGACTCCCGCACCTACTCGGCCACCGACGGCGGTGCCGACATGAGCCTCGGCATCGTCCCCCAGGCTCAGGCCAACCTGCTGCAGGTCAATACCGACGTTGCAAGACGTCTCGACGAGCTGCAGGCGTCGATGCCACCCGACATCGAGCTGGGGACCATTATCGACACCGCGGTGTTCATACGCGCCTCCCTGCTGGAAGTCGGCAAGGCCCTGGCAATTGCCCTGGGCCTCGTGCTGATCGTGATCTATGCCTTTATCGGCACCGTGCGCGCGACCATCATCCCGGCCGTCACCATCCCGATTTCGATCGTGGCCGCTTTCACCGTGATGGCGGGTCTCGGCTACTCGATCAACACGCTCACGCTGCTCGGCTTCGTGCTCGCGATCGGCCTCGTGGTCGACGACGCCATCGTCGTGCTCGAGAACATCGTACGGCGCATCGAGAGCAAGGAGCCGACGCTGCTGGCCGCCGTCAACGGCAGCCGCGAGATCGGCTTTGCCGTCATTGCCACCACGCTGGTTCTCATCGCGGTGATACTCCCGGTCTCTTTCATGCCCGGCAACATCGGCGACATCTTCAACGAGTTCGGTATCTCGCTCGCGGCCGCCGTCGCATTCTCGAGCCTCGTCGCTCTGACGCTCGTGCCGATGCTGACATCCAAGCTTTTCCACGACAATCGCCTGCATCGCGGCCGCTTCGCTCGCTTCGTCGACAGCCTGTTCAAGCGGCTGTCGTCCGCGTACGAGCGCGCCCTGCGGCGCGTGTCGGCACACCCGGCCCTGGTCATCGCGGCTGCGCTGGCGATGTTCCTCGGCAGCCTGCTGCTGCTCGACAGGCTGCCGGCCGAATTCATGCCACGCGAAGACCGGGGCCTCGCTATGGCGTTGATCCAGGCGCCGGACGGCTCCAGCCTCGACTACACCGTGGGCTACATCAAGCAGGTCGAGGAGATCATACTTGCAGACAAAGACAAGGGCGATGTGCTGCGAGTGCTCGGTCGTTCCGGGAGCTGGCGCGCCGGTGCCGACGTAAATGTCGGCCGGGTCCTGGCGCCGCTCGAGGTCTGGTCGAAACGCGAGCGTTCCGCGCAGGAACTCGTTTCGAGCTGGAACCGCCAGTTTGCGGAGTTGCCGGGCGCGCAGGTCTTCGCGTTCGCGCCGGGCGCGTGGGCGATCGGCCAGAGTTCGCGCCCGCTCAACATCGTCCTGGGGGGAACGGACTACGACGAACTGGCGCAGTGGCGCGACATCGTCATGGAAGAAGCGGCCAAGCTGCCCGGACTGTCTAACCTGCAGTCCGATTACAACGAACGCAAACCGAAGATCGACGTCTTCGTCGACCGCGACCGGGCCGCGGACCTCGGGGTGTCCCTCTCCAACGTCGGCAGGACGCTCGAAACGATACTCGGCTCCCGGATCGTGACGACGTTCATCCGCGACGGCGAGGAGTACCGGGTCATCCTGCAGGGCGCCGATGAACGCCGCCAGACGCCCAGCGATCTCGACACCATCTACGTGCGCTCGCAGACCTCGGGCGCGCTGGTCCCGCTGTCCAACCTGGTGCGGCTCGAGGAAATCGCGGGCCCGGTCGACCTTCGGCGCTTCGACCGGATGCGCTCAATAACGATAAGCGCCAGCCTCGCGAACGACTACTCGCTGGGCGACGCGCTCGCCGCGCTCGAGCGCATCGTGCGCGACAACCTGCCGAACTCCGTCAGGCTGGGTTACGACGGCGAATCCCGCGACTTCAAGGCGACAGGCAGTTCCATCTACATGACGTTTCTCCTGGCGCTGGTCATTGCCTACCTCGTACTCGCCGCGCAGTTCGAGAGCTTCAAGCATCCGCTGATCATCATGACGACCGTGCCACTGGCCGTCACCGGCGCTTTGATAGGACTCTGGGTCTTCGGCTCGACAATCAACATCTACAGCCAGATCGGCGCCATCATGCTGATCGGTCTTGCAGCCAAGAACGGTATCCTGATCGTCGAGTTCGCCAACCAGCTGCGCGACCGCGGTGAGGACTATCGCGCGGCCGTAATCCATGCCGCCCGGACACGGCTGCGGCCGGTGCTTATGACGAGCATGTGCACGGCATTCGGCTCCGTCCCGCTGCTACTCGCCTCGGGAGCCGGCGAACTGTCACGCCAGTCGATCGGCGCCGTCGTCTTCTTCGGTGTAACGTTTTCGGTGCTCCTGACGCTGGTGGTTGTTCCGACCGTTTACATGCTGCTCGCGAAGAACACCCACTCGCCCGAATACGTATCGCAGCTCATCGACAAGCTGGGGTCGTCGCCCAGGAACCGCCAGGCAACGGAATCCTGAATCGAGGCGGGTCGTGAGTCGCTATGCTTAAACTGCTGCTTGCCGCCGTTGCCTGTTATGCCGTCCTGGTACTCGTGGTCTACCTCATGCAGGCGCGTATGCTGTACCTCCCGGACGTCCCGGGACGATCGCTCGACCGCACGCCTGCCGACATCGGCGCCGACTACAGGGACGTCTCGATCCGCACGAGCGATGGTGTCCGCCTCCACGGGTGGTTCCTGCCCGGAGACTCCGACCGCGTGCTGTTATTCTTCCACGGCAATGCGGGCAATATCTCGCACCGGCTGGAATCGCTCCGCCAGTTTCTGCAATTAGGCCTGTCCGTGCTGATCATCGACTATCGCGGCTACGGGCGAAGCGAAGGGCGTACGACCGAGCAGGGCATTTACCACGATGCTGAAGCTGCCTGGCAGTACCTCGTGGATGACAACGATACGCCGGAAGGGCGCATCGTGTTGTTCGGCCGCTCCATGGGAGCTTCCGCCGCGGCCTACCTGGCGTCACGGCACCGCCCCCAGGCGCTGGTTATCGAGTCTTCGTTTACGTCGGTGCCGGATATCGCCGGTGAATACTATCCGTGGCTGCCGGTGCGTTGGCTGAGCCGCATACAGCACTCGGCGGAGGATTTCGTCCGACAGGCCGAATGTCCTGTCCTCGTGGTCCATAGCCGGGATGACGAGATCGTTCCATTCCGCCATGGCGAGGCGATATTCGCGGCAGCGGGTGGGCCAAAGGCTTTCCTCGAGATTCGCGGCACCCACAACGATGCCTTCCTGCGGGACGAGCGGAATTACCTGGCCGGGCTCCGATCCTTCCTCGACGGCCCGGCCTCAAACGCTACTTCCCCATGAAAAAGCCGGGCAAAGCCCGGCTTTTTGCGTCGCGCACCCAGCCGCGATCCTACAACAGGGCGCGAGTTACTCTTCCGCGGCTGTATTAGCGTCCGCGGCCTGCTCCGTGAGCATTACGATGGCCATCGGCGCGGCATCGCCCGGGCGCGGACCCATCTTGAGGATGCGCAGGTAGCCGCCGGGCCGGTCCTTGAAGCGCGGACCGAGCTCCGAAAACAGCTTGCCGACCGCTTCCTTGTCGCGCAGGCGATCGAAGGCCAGACGGCGATTGGCCACACTGTCCTCTTTCGCGAGCGTAATCAGCGGCTCGACGACGCGACGCAGCTCCTTGGCCTTGGGCACCGTCGTACGGATCGTCTCGTGCTTCACCATCGAGGTCGCCATGTTGCGGAACATGGCCTTGCGATGCGAGCTGTTGCGACCCAGTCGACGACCGGATTTTCTATGACGCATTTCTCTGTCCTTTACTAGATAGCGAGCTCGTGTTCCGGGCGCAGGCTGGCCGGCGGCCAGTTGTCGAGACGCATACCGAGGCCAAGGCCGTGCCCTTCGAGCACTTCCTTGATCTCGGTGAGTGACTTCTTGCCGAGGTTAGGCGTGCGGAGAAGTTCCACTTCCGTACGCTGCACCAGGTCGCCGATGTACATGATGTTCTCGGCCTTGAGGCAGTTCGCCGAACGCACCGTGAGTTCGAGTTCGTCCACGGGGCGCAGGAGGATGGGGTCCACCTGGTCCTGTGCCTGCGCACCGACACCCTCTTCCTGGCCCTGCAGGTCGACGAACACCGACAGCTGATCCTTCAGGATGCTCCCCGCACGGCGGATCGCCTCTTCCGGGTCGATCGTACCATTAGTCTCGATGTCAATGAGCAGCTTGTCGAGGTCGGTGCGCTGCTCGACGCGGGCCGCTTCGACGTTGTAGGTGACGCGGTGCACAGGGCTGAAAGACGCATCGAGCTGCAGCCGACCGATCGGGCCGGCCTGCTCTTCGAACATCGGGCGCTGGGTTGCCGGCCGATAGCCGCGACCGCGCTCTACCTTGAGAACCATGTTCAGCTCACCGACGCTGGTCAGGTTCGCGATGACGTGATCAGGGTTCATGATCTCGACATCGTGATCCAGCTGGATGTCGCCCGCCGTAACGGGCCCCGGGCCCTTCTTGGAAACCCGCAGTTCGGCAGTGTCGCGCGCGTGCATGCGAACGGCCACCTGCTTGAGGTTGAGCAGGATATCAACTACGTCTTCCTGCACGCCTTCGATACTGGTGTACTCGTGGAGCACGCCTTCAATCTCTGCTTCCGTAATCGCCGCGCCGGGCATGGACGACAGCAGGATCCGGCGCAGTGCATTGCCAAGCGTGTGGCCGAAACCGCGCTCGAACGGTTCGATGGTGACCTTCGCCTGAAGATCGCTGACCGGCATCACCTTGACGACGCGCGGCTTCAGAAACTCATGTACAGATTCCTGCATGGGAATAATCCCTCCTGACTTACTTGGAGTAGAGCTCGACGACGAGGTTTTCGTTGATGTCCGGCAGGATATCCTCCCGATCCGGCAACGACTTCAAAACCCCGGTCATCTTCTTCGCGTCAACCTCTACCCACTCCGGCAGACCCACCTGGCCTGCAATTTCGATCGCGCTCTGGATGCGCAGCTGCTTCCTGGCTTTCTCACGAATACTGATCGCGTCACCGGCGTTCACCTGCGCCGAAGGAATGTTCACGACCTTGCCATTGACCTCGATGCTCTTGTGGCTGACAAGCTGGCGGGCTTCCGCGCGCGTGGACGCAAAGCCCATGCGGTAAACGACGTTGTCCAGCCGCCCTTCCAACAGGCGCAGCAGATTCTCGCCCGTAGAGCCTTTCAGCTGGGCGGCACGCTTGTAGTAGTTGCGAAACTGGCGCTCGAGCACACCGTACATGCGACGCAGTTTCTGCTTCTCACGCAGCTGCAGGCCGTAATCCGACAGGCGTGGCCGACGTTGCGGTGCACCACCCGGCGGCACCTCCAGCCGGCACTTCGATTCGAGCGGCCGCACGCCGCTCTTGAGAAACAGATCCGTGCCTTCGCGGCGGGACAGTTTGCACTTTGGTCCTAAATATCTTGCCATTGTTAGCCTCTATA
>JBFFEB010000036.1:0-35189 GCA_041559075.1 Woeseiaceae bacterium
ACGTAGGGCATGACGAGATCCATGCACGCGCGCATGATGCCGAGCGAACCGCCCGCCAGCACGACGCGCTCGTAGTCCAGCCCGCTCATCAGGATCCGGGCGCCCTTGCCCTCCTCCGCGAGCCGGTTCGCCACCGGGACACGGCAGTCCTCCAGCAGCACCTCGCTGGTATCCGAGCCGCGCATGCCGAGCTTGTCGAGCTTCTGCGGGGTCGAGAAGCCGGGCATGCCGCGCTCGACGATGAAGGCGCTCAGGCCCCGACTGCCGGCATCCTTGTCCGTGACCGCGTAGACAATCATGACGTCCGACTGCGGTGCGTTCGTGATCCACATCTTCGAGCCGTTGAGCACGTACTCGTCGCCGTCGCGTGTGGCGGTCGCGCGCATGCCCATGACGTCGGAGCCTGCGCCCGTTTCGGTCATTGCCAGTGCGCCGAGATGCTCGCCCGATACCAGCCGCGGCAGGAAACGCTGCCGCTGCTCGTCGCTGCCCCAGCGACGCAGCTGGTTGACGCACAGGTTCGAATGCGCCCCGTATGACAGCCCCACCGAGGCGGACGCGCGACTGATCTCCTCCATCGCCACCACGTGAGCGAGATACCCGAGTCCCGACCCGCCGTATTGTTCCTCGACGGTGATGCCCAGCAACCCGAGTTCGCCGAGTTCCGGCCACAGGTCGCGCGGGAACTCGTTGCTCTCGTCGATTGCAGCCGAACGCGGCGCAATCCGATCGGCGGCGAAACCCGCAACGGATTCGCGCAGCAGGTCGATGTCTTCGCCGAGCCCGAAATCGAAATCGAACATGCGGATTACTCCTGAATTAAATCAATCACTTGTACCACAGTTTGCGGCATCCGGCCGGGCAGCTGAATACCATGGTCGCGGTAGGGCCCTACAGGGCGTCGATGAAGCGCGAGAAGAGTTCGTACTGCGACGTTATGCCAAGCTTCGCGAACAGGTTGCGCTTGTGGACCATTACCGTGCCGGGCGCGATACCCAGTTCCCGGGCGACCGATTTCGTCGAGTGGCCGCGCAGCAGCAGCTGCGTGATCTGGCGCTCCCGATCCGTGAGCAGCCCCTCGCCGAAGTTCTCGAAGCAGTGCGTGAGACGCTTGTGCACGCTGCCGCCCGTTTCGGGCTGCCGGTCACTCGCCGAACTGCGCTGCCATATGGTCCGCATGGCTGCGTGAACGAGCGCCTCCAGCATTCTGAGCCGCTCCAGCTCGGCTTTCGTGAACCGGCGCGTGCGTCGCCCGACCACCAGTACCAGCGTGCTGCTCGGTGCGACATCGATGAGGAAGTCCATCTCATCTCTCAGGTGGGTGCGCTCGCAGTACTGGCGGTAATACTCGCTGGAACGAAATCGGTCCGGTGACTCGTCGCGGAAGCGGCACAGGCCTGGTTTATCGCCGCCGAGGGCCAGCTGGTAAAGCGGATCCAGCAGGTAGGGACCCGCCACGTACCGATCGACGTAGTGCTTCCGCCCCGCGGGCTCCAGCGTGTGGTGGAACACCTCCGGCGGTGCGTCACGATGAAACGCGAGCAGGCAGGTACCCTCGTGCCGGACGGCGAACCCAATCGCATCCGCGAGCGCACCCGCCGTCGAGTCGATGTCGCTGCCCTCCACGAGCCGCGCCATCGCCGCGAACCATTCCGCCGATTCGAACCTCGATTTCAACACCTGCCCGCCTCAGGGCTGATACAGCGCCGCGGTGGCGCCGCTCGGGTCCTCGATAACGCAGAACCGGCCGCCTGCCAGCCCGCGAGGCTCGACCAGGACCCTGCCACCCTTCGCCGCGCAGACCGCCGCGCTTGCCTCGACGTCGTCGACGGTAAAATAAACCAGCCACCCGCCAGGAAGATCGGCATTGCCGCCCCGCGCGTGGCAGATGCCGCAAACCGGCTCGGCTCCCGCGGGCATGGTCATATTGAAGTCGTCGTATTCACCCATGCTGACGGCATCGGGCACCAGCCCCACGACGTCGGCATAGAAGTCGCGCAGGCCGGTCGCGTCGCCGACGGTGATATCGATCCATCCGACCTTGCCAGTTTGTTTACCCATGGAACCTCCGCATCAGAAAGAAGTAAGGAAGGATGCGGCGTTGCCCCCGATCGGCCCCTCTCCCGCGCGAGCAAGACGCAGGTATGCGGCCCCTTTCGGATAGTCCTCCGGCTGCGGATTGCAGACGCGCAGCACGCGGTTACGGTGATACAGCTTCAGCTGGGAACTGAACGGAATGACCCGCTCGGGGTCGTTCCCGGTGAGTTCGCGATGCAGTTCCGGCAGCCGGTACCAGGGCACATTCATGTCCGAGTGGTGGGCATTGTGGTAACCGAAGTTGAGCGTCGACCAGTTCAGCCGCGGGAACCTCAGCGACATCGGGTTACTGAACGTGTGCTCCTGTTCCCATGCATCGTCGCCCTTGTGCGGCGGCCGGGCGTACTCGAACAGGGTCGGATTGTACGGATAGTCGTGCTGCAGCATGTCCATGAAGCGCAACAGGTGCATCATCACCAGGTAGGCAGCGACGTACAGCAATGCGACTTTCGGCGCATACACGAGCAACGCGACGAACACGCCGCCACGGACCAGGATCACGGTCAAGTTGCGGCGGCGCTGGGCGCGCCGTTCGGGGATGAAGAACGAGGTAAACACCATCACGAAATGCATGACCAGGTCGTGTGCAGGAATGTAGAGCCACTCGAGCGCCCGTACGAGCCTGAGCGTGAGCGGGTGCCTCTCGAAAAACTTCTCGTATTCGAACCAGACGACGTCGTCATTGTCGACATGATGCCGGAAGTGCTTGTACCGCATGTCTTCGTAGGTGCCGTAGGACGCGCCGCAAAGCCAGCTCAGCGCGCGACCCAGCGCGGCATTGTGCCGGCCGCGCCTGAAAACGAGGTTATGAGCGCACTCGTGGATCAGGTAGGCCGCGATGACCATCGCATGCGCCAGCAGCAGAGTGGCCACCGTATTCACGGCCCAGGAGTCGTGAAACAGGCCGGCGAACCCCACCACGTAACCGGCAACGGCATACAGCAGCGCGCCACCATTCATGAGCACGCCCTTTGGTTCCTTGAATAGCCGGGCGGTCGCCGACATGCCCTCTTACCAGCACCGATTTTCCTGTCACCAGTTGTACACTTAGCGGTATCGTATTGCTAGCATAGAAGCGAAACCCGGCGCAGAGAGAACCGCAATGAAATTGGTCACCGCGATAGTAAAACCATTTCGCCTGGACGATGTTCGCAACGCTTTGAGCGAAGTCGGCATACAGGGAATGACGGTCAGCGAGGTCAAGGGCTTCGGTCGACAACGCGGGCACACTGAGCTGTACCGGGGCGCCGAATACGTGGTCGATTTCCTGCCAAAGGCAAAAATAGAGGTTGCGGTCCCGGACGACCTGGTAGAGCGCATCGTGGAGGCCATTATCGACAGCGCCAAGACGGGCAAGGTCGGTGACGGCAAGATATTCGTTACGCCGCTCGACCAAGTCTGGCGAATCCGCACCGGCGAATCGGGCGACAGCGCGCTGTGATCAGCCGCCGGTCACGCAAAACGCATTGAGCTTGTTACCGTCGAGGTCCCTGAAGTACGCCGCATAGAACTGTTCACCGCGCGGCCCGGGCGCGCCTTCATCGCTACTGCCGAGCTCCAGTGCCCTTGCGTATACCGCGTCGACTTTCTCCGGTGAATCCATCGCCAGCGCGACCATCACACCGTTCCCCGCGGTCGCCGGCTTGCCGTCATAGGGCTTCGCAATCGAAACGGCGGGCGACTTCATGCCCGTACCCCAAGCGATGAGCCTGTCGGTCTCCATGAGCCTGCCGACGCCGATCACTGCAAACAGGTCGTCATAGAATCTCGCGGCTTCGTCGATACGATTGGTTCCGAGCGTCACGTACCCGATCATCATTGTTGTCCCTGACGGAGTTGGGGCTCGATTATGCCACGCCACGCATCGACCTTCCCGGCGAGCGTCAGCGCTGCATGGGCCGGACTCGTCGACGGCAGCAACGCGTACCCCAGGTGCTGCTGCGAGAGTTCCGGCCGCACGAACCGGCGAAACATATCCTGCGCCTTCCTGCCATTGAAGCAAACGAGGCGAACCTGCCCATGGCAACTGAAGAACCCCTCAAAGTCGTTCGGCACGGCGGATTCCATGTCGATGTCCGCATCCAGGCTGCCGGGCCGCATGGAACTCTTCAGGACGTCCCAGACGGCGATGCCGCACTCTTCGAGCGCCCGGCAACGCGATGCATAGTCGCCTGAAGCGCCCGCGATCACCCGCATTATCTTCCAGAAAGCGTTCCGCGGATGCGCATAGTACTCACGCGCCCGGATTGAAGCCTTGCTCGGCAGGCTGCCGAGCACCAACACGCGAGCGTCCCCTCGCGCGATGGGCGGGAACCCTTTCGAAATGCGGCTCCTTTCGCGGCTCGCGTCCTGCCTGTTCATGTTCTTCGTTGAAATGGAGAGTTTCTGCGTACGCAACGCCGAGGTCCTCGCAGTATAAACGCAACGAACTCCCGGGTTACGACATGCATACACGTTCGATCACAGCACTGGTTCTTCTGTTCCTTGCCCCGCTGGCTGACGCAAAGCCGGACTGCAACAAGCTGGCGTGCGAGGAAATCAAACAGCAAATCCGGGAAATCGAGTCGCGGATGCGCACCGGCTACTCGCGCGCGCAGGGCGAGAAATTCGAAGCGCAATTGCGCAAGCTCAAGCGAAAACGTAGCAGCCTCTGCCGCTGAACAGGCGTGGCGATCAGTATCCCTCTTCGGGATCCACGACGTTCAGGAGCGCGTCGCCGGCAATGAAGCGTCGGACATTCTCCCGCGCGAGCATCATCTGTCGCTCCCGGTTGTTTCCATACCAGGCGATGTGCGGAGTAATAATGACGTTCGGCATACGCCACAGCGGGTGGTCCGCCGGCAGCGGCTCCGGATCGGTCACGTCGAGGCCGGCGCCCGCGACGCGCCCGTCGGCAAGCGCGGCAACGAGATCGTCCGTCACGACGCTCGCGCCGCGGGCAACGTTAACGAAGACCACGCCAGGCTTGACGGCATCGAAGAATGTCTTGTCGAAAAGCCCCTCGGTCGCGGGTGTCAACGGCAGCGCATTGATGACCACATCGGCCTCTGTCGCGAGCTCCAGGAGTTCGTCAGAAAGACCGACGTAATCGACGTAGTCCGGCCCTGACCTCGAACTGTTGCGGGTTGCGATTACCCGCATGCCGAGTGCCGCGGCTCTACTGGCAGCCGCGCTACCGATGCCCCCCAGTCCGACGATCAGCACCGTCTTCCTGTCGACGGACATCATGCCGATTTCGTCGCCAATGGAACGATCCCACGCGCCGTCTTGCATCGTCTTCGCCTGCTGCACCAGCCCGCGGGTGAGGCTCAACATCATTGCGACGGCGTGTTCGCCGATGACGGGCGACGACATCTTCTGCATATTCGTCAGCAGTACTGCACCACTCGCGATTTCCTCGACATCGAGACAACGTTCCGCACCCGCGCTGAAGATCTGCACCCAGATCGCCCTGTCGGCCGCAGCCACGAGTTCCTCGTTGCAAAAACCGATAATCGCGTCGGCATCGGCCGCTTCGACGGTAGCATCGGCGGGCGTGGGCGCTGCGACAAAACGGACGCCGGGGAATTCGGCTCGCAGCGATTCGACGAGATTTCCGATATCCCGGACGACGAGCTTCTGCGGCGGTCTCCAGCCCGGCAGGTCGCGGCTCGCGACAGGTCCCTCGTTCAGGCCGGCATCCTCGATGAGGCGGTCGATGGAAACGTCCGCATGAACGGGCATGACGGCCGCCGCCGCAACCAGGCAAGAAATTAGGGTTCGCAACACGATTGGTTCCTGGGTGGTTCCTGCGATGCTCCCGAGGATACGGGACCGCACACCGCCTGACCAGACGGCGAAATCAGGCCGGGAAGAAGTCGATCGGCTTGGTTGTCGTTATCGGCTCGACGTCCCTCGCCTCGAAGCGGAACTGTTTGACGCGCAATACCAGCTTGCGCTCGAGATCCGGATCACCGAGCTCGCTTGACACGACCTCGCAGAATGTCACTTCGCCGGACGGGGCGATCGTGAGTCTGAGAACCAGCTTTCCCTCGAGCGTGGGGTCGACGCGCAGGGCGCGGTTGTAAAGCGCAAAGATCGCGCCCTTGTTCTTGTCGAACACGAGTTCGATTTCCTCGCGCGAGCGGGATGCCTTGCCGCTGGTGCCCGTGCGCCTTGCACCGCCGGCCTTCTGCTGCTCGAGGCCGGCAACCGGGCTGTCCACCTTCGTCGTCGAGCGGCCGGCAATGCCCGTTCCACCGGTGTCACGGCTCATGGTCGACGTATTGATGCCGCCCGACGCCGCACCGACCTTTGACGTAATCATCGAGCGCTCGTTTCGCTGCGCCTCACCGACGGAGGCCGTGAGCTGCCGGGCGTCGACGGTCTGTGTAAGGTCCTTGTCCACGAGATCGGCAAGGTCCTCGGCGAACGGCATCAGTGCGGCCTGTGCTTTCTCGCGCGCGATTTCCTCGCGTGTGGGTTGCGGTTCGGGAACGGGTTCGGGTTCTGGCTCCGGCTCGGCCTCGGCCACCTGTTCGGCCTCCGGTTCTTCCTCGGGCTCTTCAGGCTCCGGCTCGGGCAGCGGCGGTGGCGGGAGGGGCTTTTCTTCCAGCATCAACTGCGCAATGCGCGGCGGAATCTCGATGATCTCGGCCGGATCCGGCTCAGGAGCGGGGATGAACGGCCAGGCGATACCGAGCACAAGAGCGATCAGGAACACGATGCCCAGCAGCCGCTGGAAACGCTTCTCCTGGCTCTTGCCCGTCGTCCAGGGCAGTTCGTACTCTCTGTAAAACGGTAAATCCAAAGCCGTCTCTCCTGATTCTCTCTCGCGCTTGCCGCGCGTCGCCCCTCGAGATGCCCTTAACGGGCCGCCTGCAGGCTATCGAGCTTGTCGGAACTCTTCTGCAGGACGGCGAGCGAAATCTGTCCATAATCGGAACGCGTACAGGTCGCCATGACCTTCTTGAGGAGCCGATAGGGAATCTCCTTGTCGCCCATGATCGTCACCTCGCGGTTGGCGATGTCCTGGCTCGCCTCACGGCGCAGAACCCGGTCGTTCTGCGACAGCAGTGCTTCACGCAGCGAGGGGATGTCGTTGCCCTTTATCGCCATGACTTCGTCAATCTTCGCGACCGGCTTACCCTGAACGAGGATGTCTTCTTCGCCGATCAGTATGACCACGGACTCTCTCGCCTTGTCCTCGGCGATCGATTCTGGCAGCTGCAGGTCCTTCGTGTTTGGCAGCGTTTCCACATCCGATGAATTGACGAGCAGGAAGAACACGAGGATCGTAAAGATATCCATCAACGAAACGAGGTTGAGCCCTGCGCTCTTACCGTGGCGCTTGTGGTGCTTCTCCATCCGCTTGGCGCGGGCTGACTTGACCATTGCTAAGCACCTCCCTTGCCGACCGGCGCATCGCCAATCGATATGTCAGGAAACAGGTCGTAGCGCTTGACCGACTGCTCTTCCTCGTTCACGCGTTCCGCAATCCGCACGCGGTCCATTACCTGGACCAACGTGTCGTATTCGATATCCTGCTCGAGCAGGATCGACGCATCCGTTTTCGCCGGATACCGTTTCTTGAGTTCGGACAGCTTGCTGCTGAGCGCCTCGTAGTCGTAACCGTCGTCCGTATTCGGATAGACGCCGAGCAGTCCCTGGTTACGATCGCCGATCTCGATCTTGTCGGTTCTGATGATGACTTCGAGCTGGAAAGCAAGGTCCTGCGACTCGACGGGCTCGCTGGAGGAGCCGGGCAGGTTCAATTCGAGAACCGCCAAACGCGAAAAAACCGCCGTGATCAGCAGGAACGGAACCAGGATGACCATCAGGTTCATAAATGCCGTGATATTGAGTTCAGCCGTCTCTACGTTCCGACGACCGCTCTTTCGGCTTCGAATCATGACTACACTCCGGCGCCTTTCAGCTGTCTCTCAGTAACAGCATTCAGGAACTTGACGCTTGCCATCTCGAGGCTGTCCACGAGCTGATTCGTCTTTGTCTGCAAGAGCGCGTGCACCAGCAACAACGGAATCGCGACCATCAGGCCGAACGCCGTCGTGTTCATAGCGACGGAGATACTGGCGGAGAGCAGGTCAGCCTTGTCGGCCGGGTTTGCGTTCGATACGGCCGTAAACGCACGGATCAGGCCGATGATGGTTCCCAGCAGCCCGAGCAGCGTGGCGATGTTGGCGAGCGTTGCCAGGTAGTGAGTGCGCTTCTCGAGACGCGGCAGGACCTCCATGAGGCTCTCTTCCATTGCCTTTTCGATATCGTCACGCCGGCGCGCCGACTTCACCCGGTACAGACCGTAGGTGAGGATGGAGCCGATCGCCGCCTTCGACTTCGCCGTGTGTGCAGCCGCCTCCTGGAAGTTGCCGGCCTTGAGAAACGGCACGATCTTCTTCCAGAGTGCGCGATTACTGGCGCCAGAAATGGTGAGATACATCCAGCGCTCGACGGCGATCGCGACGCCGAACGCGAATACGAACAGGATCGGGTACATGAACGCACCGCCGTCCTGGAAAAACCGCACAATTGTGCCCATTTGATTGCTCCTCTTCGATCAAATCGCGCGCTGAGGCGCGCTCCTAGTCTTCGTCGCCGTACAGCTCACCGTAATAGTCGACCTGCCGGGTAAATTCTTCCCGGTCCAGGGGCGCCAGTACCTCGTCGAGCAGGGTGTTCACCGGGCGGCCCGTCAGTTCCCCCGGCTGCGCCTTCTTCCAGGGAACGATATACAGCACCTTGGGCAGCTCCTGGTTACCGGTAATCTCGGTGCGGCCCAGGGTCATTTCGTCCATCACACCACTGTAGGTTTCGCGCCGGGTGATGTCCTGCGCGACCACCGCCTCGGCTTCCTCAGCCGCCGGTTGCACGGACGTATCCACCGCCGGCTCCAACCCGTCAACTTCGTCGAATACGACAGACGTATCGACCGCCGGTCCGAGATCGTCGTCGGGCTCCTGCGCCACCGTTACGAACGTGGCAAGCGCTGCAGAGAGAGCGAACCCCGTAGCGAACAGTTTGCGGCCCTGATTTCCCATGCGCCTCATTCCGATAGGTTCACTGTGCGTTGAGACACCGCCACGCGACGCTGCAGATCGGTTATCCACTTCTCGACCTGCTCATCGCCCCCGACGATTTCCTGGTAACGCTCGAAGTGGTGCAGCGCAGAATCCAGGCGCTGTAGGTACAGCTCGTTGAGGACACCCAGGTTGTAGTGTGCCAAGGCATAATCCGGACTCGCTGTGACGGCTTTCAAATATGCGCCCTCTGCCTCCAGAAATTTGCCGTTTCTGCGAAGCAGCATGCCCAGTTGGTTGAGTGCGGGCGCGTAATCGGGGTCAATCGAGAGTGCCGAGTCAACAGCCTCCCGCGCAGCATCGTCATTGTTATTGTTCACATGGATGATGGCGAGATTGACATGAGCACCGGGATAATCCGGGTACTGCAGCAAGAACTCCTTGAAACGCAGTTCCGCATCGAGGAAATCACCGGACGCCATCACGGCCGCAGCCTGCTCGTACATCGTCAATGCTTGCAGCGGCACTTCGGCCGCCTCCGGATCACCCGCCACCTGCTCGGCACGGCCGCGCTCCGGATCGTCCTCGCCGGAACCGTTCGATGCACACCCCGCGAACGCCAGCGCCAGGCCGATCAGCGCCGCCACCCGGGCGGCTGTGTCAGAAAAGTGCCGTGACCACATCTTCGCTGCGCTCCACTTTGGCGTAACGTGCCGGTAACAACCCGGCCAGCCGGTCGAAACTGCGCCGTACCCACTCGTCCCAGACACCGTCGGACGCACGGTCGGTATTTGCCCTGTAGAGATCGATTGCCTTCTCCTCGACGGGAAAAACCTGTTCTTCGAGTAACAGCTCGTACTGCTCCAGGGCGTCGGCATCCAGGTCCTTCGGACGTTCCGATTCGAGCACATCGTCGGCAAACGACTCGTAGACCTGCGCCAGGCGGAACGTGGACTCCGTCGTGACCTCAGCAACTCCGTATTCGGCCGCACCGGTGTAAGCCTCGATGACGTCTTCCATCAGCGACCGCTTCTGCTTCATGCTCTCCGCAAGCGGCTGCGTGAGCTTCACGACCTCGAATCGCTCGCGTAGCGGTTCCGCGAGCCGGACCGACGCTTTCGCCGCAAGGTAGCGGGTACGATCCGTGCGCTGTTCGCCGGCACGCGCGTCAGCATCGATGATGTCGCGCAGGCGTGCCGCGACCTCGGCGTTGTTACCCTGCACTTCCGCGATCTCGAGCAACCGGTATCGGGCTTCGATCGATTCGGGCAGCGGGTCCGGATAACGCGCCACGATGTCCTCGAGTACGCGCTTCTCACTCGCCACGATGCCACCTGCCTCGTAGAGTTCCGCCGCTTTCCAAAGCGCCTCGCGGCGCACGACGTCGTCGCTGCTATCGGCAACCGCGATGCGCTCGAACTCGGCGGCTGCCTCGGTCGCCCTCCCTGTCTCCATGTAGGTAACTGCCAGCTTCTGCGAGATGTCGTCGGCGAACTCGCTGCCCGGGTAATTCTCCCGATACTGCTCGAGCATGCCCGTCGCGCGGTCCCAGGCCGCCATGTTGATCAGCGCGGCAGCCGCGTCGTATTCGGCCGTCGCCCGGATCTCCGAATCGGGTACCGCCTGGCCGAGCCGGGTGAAATGCGCCACCGCGGTCTCGAGGTCGCCGGCGTCCCGCGCCTGCTCGCCCTGCTTGTAGATCGATGACGCAATGCGTTCCTCGACCGCGTTCGACGCCTCGCCGTCGTCGAACGGCGTCACGCTGCGCAGGCTGAAATAAGCAGCCTCCGCCTCCGCGTAGTTCCCGAGGTCGAACTGCGAATGCGCGATCACGGTCCATGCCGTACGCGCCAGCGATGGCTCGACGGGAGGCTGTTTGGCGATCACGGCCTGGCTCACCGCGATCGCCAGGTCGAACTGATTCTGCGCGAACAGATCGTCGGCCACGGTCGTCAGCACCGCACCCGACTCCGGATGTTCGGGGTAGGTGTCAGCGAAACGCAGGCCGCTGTCGATGTACTCCTGGTGCCACGTCGTTCTCTCGGCACCTTGCAGCGACTGCTCGTGCTCCTGGTAGGCAAGCAGTGCCGCGTACCCCGCCTCCGCCGACTTCTCATGCATCGGATAGGCGTAAGCCGTACGTTCGTACTCGGTCTTCGCTTCCGCATAGTCCTGGCTCTCGAACAGGATCTCTGCCAGCAGGAAGTTGGTGTTCGCGGTATCCTCCTCGCCCGGGAAATAGGACAGGTACTTGCGATACCAGCGCGCCGCCTCCCGATAGTCGCTGCGCTTACCCCCCTCCTGCGCCTCGGCGTGGTAGTACTGTGCCAGGTCGGTTAGGTTGGCTTTCAGGTGCGCAGCAACGGCATTGTTCTGCTCGCGCGGATTCCGCACCCAGAAGTTGCTGTCCATGCCGTAGCGCTCGACAAAGCCTTTCTTGCCGTCGAGCACAAGGCTCGGAAAACCGCCTCGCTTGTAGGCCTCGATCACCTCAACCTGCAGCAGCGGCGCCTTCGGATGGAACGGGTCCTGGTCGACGAACGCCCCGTAAGTTTCAGCAGCGTCGACGTAACGTTCCTTGTCGAGATAGAGATCGCCGAGATTCATGTAAATCACGTACGCGTACTCCGGCTGTCGGCGCTTGTCGAAGTACTCATCGATACTCTGGGCGCCCGCCATATACGAGAAGCCCAGGGAGAGGACCCGGAACGTATCCTGGACCAGTTCCTGCTCGGCGCGGCTCAGCGCCGCCAGCCGGTCGTCGCCGTCACGCAACTCGACGCCCCCGAGCTTGCGGTCAAGCAACTCGAAGAATGGATCGAGGCTGTCCTCGTGCCAGGCGAGCTTGAATTGCGACCAGCCCAGCTTGTACAGCGACTGCTCGTAGAAACGCGACTCCCCTCCGAAATCGATAACCGCGCGGTATGCCTGTTCGGCCTGGTTGTAGCGCTTGCGCAGGAACAGCATTTCACCGCGACGAAACTGGACCTCGTCGATCATGGGCGTCGCCGGATACCGGGAAACCAGTTCGTCGAGCACCGCAAGCGCCTCGTCCATGCGTCCGCCGATCTCGTAAGCGCGTCCGAGCTGGTACAGCACGGTGTCGTTCCGCCGGTAGTCGGGATAGGCCTCGAGCAGCCGCTGGTAAAGACTGACGGCATTGCCGTAGCTCATCTTTTCCAGCCCCTCGATGTTCTCGGCAAGCTGCGCCGCTTCGCTGGCTTCGAGTTCCAGGTCACCGAGGCGGCGCATGGCCTCGGCACTCAGTGACGGATCGTCCGTTACGAGATCGAGGAATTCGCGATAGTTGTCGCGGGCAAGGTCAGAACTGTTCATTATGACCGTGCCAGGGCGGATTTCGACGGTCTCGTTCTCGAGGCTCTTGATCGTTTCCTCTTCCCGTATGTCTGCGCGTGCCGTGCCGGCAATCAGGAGCGCCACGCCGGCGATCGTGATTATCGACTCGCGGCGCATCATTTCACCGCCGCCTCTGTGACCGTCGCCGCACGATCGTAGATCGCGGCGAGCGCGAATCGGGCTTGGACGGTGTAGGTGTCGAGGCGGCGCTGCTGCGCCTGCAATTCACCGACCGCGATCGCCTGCAGGAACGCCCGTTGTTCGGCCATCGCGTCGCGGACGCGCATTTTCAGGGACTGCATTCGCGGATCCAGTCCGTACACGCGCGCGTCGAAAGCATGCAACGTGTGTGGATGCTTCTGCATGGAGTCGTCGACCTGGCGGCGCGCCCGCTGCGTTTCCACGAGTGCTTCGCCGGTTTCACGCAGGTCTCTGCGGATACCCCAGAGGCGCGCCTGGAAGTCCTTCTCCAGACCCCACTGCAGCACGCCTTTCAGGAGCCGGATCTTGTCCCGGACCTCTTCCGCTTCGGGAATGTCTGCCGACAGCGCTGGCGTCTTCTCGAAACTGGCGATCTCTCCCCACATCTCGAATTCCCGTTTGGTGGCGAGCGCCAGCCAGTCGCCGCTCTGCTCGATATCGTTCAGCAATGCGTCGAATTCCAGTTTGCGCTTCACCATGCTGTCGATGTCCGCGCGAGCGAGCGTCCCCTGCACTCGCGGCAGGCGCTCCTCGAAGGCGAGGCGCCGCGTCTCCAGCATGTTGGCGTAGACATCGACGCGCCGCTGCCAGCGATCGAGGTTGTTCCACAGATAGTTCAGATCGCGATAGTTCTTCAGGCCTTCCTGGAACTCGTGGGTCGCGAGCAGGTGAAACAGGTAGCGGGCCTCGGGGCCCTCGGGCAGCGACTGCATGCGCCAGTACCAGCCGGTGCTGTCCAGCGGGTCGGCACTGAGGAACTCGTCGAAGAAACGGCCGGACTCGATATGGCTGATCGTGCGATCGATTCGGCTCGACTCCTCGTAGAACGCCTCGACGGCGTTCAGGTAGTGATCCGCCGCCTGGCTGATCGAATCCAGCTTGGCGAGCGCATAGGGAATCGCGAGCATGGACTCCTGCACCGCAGGATCGAGCAGGTCCCGTCCGCGAAGTTCCATCCAGGGCACCAGGGCTCTCTGGAAGCTATCGAGTTCCGCATCGGCCCAACCGACGCCGAGCAATGCCTTGTTCGAGAACGGCCCCTCGAGCCTGACCCGCTGCAGTGGCCGCTTTGCCGAGTGCGGCTGGCCCGACTGCAACAACGCGTAGCCGAGCGCAAGATTGGCCTTGTCTCGAAGTGAAGTCAGCTCTTCGTTCCAGGGATCGATGCCGCCGAGCTCTTCGAGTATCCGCTGCGCCTCGTCCACGCGCCCGCTGCGCACCAGGGCGACACCGAGGTTGAACTGCGCATAACGCGACCACTCAGTCCTGCCCGTCCAGTCTTTCAGCATTGCGATCGCCCGGTCGTAGTCGCCGCCGTCGATCAGGAGTTGCGCCCGGAGCATCCTGGCTTCGCGCTCGACGTCCTCGGGCAGGTCTTCGCCGATATTGTCGAGTGCTCGCTGCGCCTTGTCCAGGTAGCCACGCTGGCGCCAGATCTTAGCCAGGAAGAACCAGGTACGGTCGCGAATCTCGGAATTGACGTTGTCGGCGAGCAGGCGCTCGAATACGTCCGCCGCTTCGAGATGGTGCCCGTAGGACAGATACAGGCCGCCTTTCAGCAACTCGGCCTCGGCGCCATGCGCCGCGAGCTGACCCTGCTCCTGAGCGGCAAGCAAACGCACGATCGCCGGGAAATAGTCTTCCTGGTAGAAGTAGAACAGAATCTCGCCGTAGTGCGGTTCCTTTACGACGATCGGTGACGGGCCGCCCTTATCTGCGACCGCAGGCGCCGCCGGCGCCAGGATCATCAGGACGAGGCAACAACGGACGACGATGGCGCGGGCAGTGACCAATAATCACTCCCATTCCTTGATAACGAATTCCGGCTGCTGCTTCCTCACTCGGTCCGTAATTTCGAGTTCGACATACTTGGCACCAATGCCCTTCGAAAAATTCAGCGTCGCACCTCGCCGGTACTCGCGGGATTGCGGGCCCTGGCCCGTAAATATGGCGACCAGTTCGTGGTCGCCGGTCTTGAGGTTGGCCATATGCATGCGGTGCACGCCGCCGCGCAGCAGCGACCCCGCCTCGCGGTCCGTGTACAGGTAGTTGGCGACCTCCGTACCGTTGATCTTCAGGCTGACCGAGTCGAGCTTGAAGTATTCGCCGACGTCCATCGACACGAAGAAAGCGACCTGGGAATTTGCTGGGAACAGCAGTTCTTCCTCGAGCAGGAAGAGGTCGCGATTAAGGTCCAGTACTTCCTTCTTCAAAGACTGTACGTCCTGGTCGAGCTGCCGGAATTGATCCCGCGATGCCGCATCGGCGTCCGGCGCCGCGGTATCCTGTGCCGGCAGCGACGCCGTGAAGGCGAGTGCGAAGCCCACCACAACACTTATCAATAACTTTTTGGTCACCCTGTATCTCCTGCCGGCAGCAAAGGATTACTCACGCAATAACGCGCGTACCTGGTCGAGATATTTCTGCTCGTACCCGGGTTTGTAGCCCTGGTGGACGTGTCGGACGTTGCCGTCACGATCGACGATGATCGTGACCGGCATCGCGTCCACATCGTAAAGGCGGCTGACTTCCTTGCTCGCATCGAACAACACCGGGAAACTCACCCCGAGTTCGTTGATCATCGCCATCGCCCGGCTCGAATCGTCGTCGATGTTGACGCCGAGCAGGTTGAAGCCGACTCGCTGGTAACGCGAATACAGCTCGTCGAGCAGCGGCATTTCCTGCCGGCAGGGCCCGCACCAAGTGGCCCAGAAGTTGATCATGACCACGTCGCCGCGGTACTCCGACAGTCGCAGATTCTCGCCGGTCGAACTCTTCAGGGCGAAGTCGGGCGCCGGCTGTCCAGCCAGCCCGGACGAGGCCAGGCTAGTGGCTACAAACGCGCTGTATACGAGGCCTGCGAGCAAGTTTCTGGTCTTCATGATTCCTTTCCTCTTGATACCCGCCAATATCCATCCCTGGTTCGTCGCCGCCTGGGCGCCTGCCGCCGTATTGCGATCGAGGCTTCGGCCGATGCGACGATGTGCACGCCTCAGCCGGACGCGCGCCACGCGTCGATCCGGAATGGTGACAGTCAGGCCCCTCGGCGGCCGTGATTATCGTCACAATTGCCTCGCATGCTCTGAACATAATCACCCGCGCAATACGCGGGAAACCGGTCCGATCGAGCCCGAAACCGACGCATGAGACGTTGTTCGCCACAGGCGCCCAGCTGATTCGACACGTGCGGATTACGGCGCCGGTACCAGCGTTTGCAGGCGCGCCGGCGCACCTGCCGCGAGCGCCGTATCCGGAGTCCTTGAGAGGCCTCTGTACGGACACCCTATGATAGGCGTATCAATATGAATTTAAAGTGAAAATTCGTCGCCTTTCGGCGACAATTCGGGTTTTTTTGCGCCGGCCCGAAGCTACGACCGGTCACAGGTATCCGGTCGCGGTGCCGCGTACGCCGCATCGCTATTCGCCGATGCGGGGTCGGCGAGTCCGGTCGAGTAATAAATCTCACCCTGCGCGTCGATGACGATCGCTTCGTAATCCGGCAGGCAACCGATGAGTTTCAGCCCGTCGTCGACGCCCATCACAAACACGGACGTCGACAACGCATCGGTCATCACCGCATCAGGGCCGATCACCGTCGCGCTGTGAATCCCCTCGGCGGGTCGGCCGGAACTCGGCCTGATGATATGGTGATAGCGAATACCCTCTTCGTCGAAATACCGCTCGTAGTCCCCCGACGTCGAAATCGCTTCGTCTTCCAGCGGCACCGATATCGCCACCTCGGCTTCTTGGCGGGGGTCACGGATGCCGATCATCCACGGCCGGCCGCGTCGGTCGCCAAGCAGCCGCGAGTCGCCGCCCGCCGTTACTACGCCATATTCGACCGCGTGCCGGCGCAGGATATCCACCCCGCGCTCGACGACATAGCCTTTCGCGATTCCGCCCAGGTTGATGCGAACGCCGCCTTCCGTAAAGCGCACGGAGGCCGTTCCCTGGTCCAGCTGCACGTGGCGGAAGTCGATGTGCTTGCGTTCTGCCTGTACCGTGGCGTCGTCCGGCCGCCGCCGTTCGCGAAAATCGTAATGCTGGCCGACGCTATCATAGGTAATGTCGAACGCACCGCGCGTCAGGACGGAAATGTCGAGCGAACGGCGGATGAGCTGAAACAGTTCCTCGCCCGCGACCACGGGTTCGTCCGCCGCACGCCGGTTGATAGCGGAAATCCGGCTCGATTCCAAGTAGGTGCTCATCAACGAATTGATACGGTCAACCTCGGCGAAGACATCCTCAATGATGGCCTGCGCACCGGCTTCGTCGTCGAGCCAGAAGTAGACGCTCACCTCCGTGCCCATCTTCGGCCGCACGTCGGAGTACCACTCGCCCCGGGCCGCGCCGAAGAGCAGGAAAAACGCCACAAATCCTAGGCTTGCGCCTGCGCACGCATTAGACTTGCGACCAGGGTTGTTCGAAAAGGAGCGGGACGGTGACTTCATTCCTGGTTTTCCTCGCGATTATCGCGGCGATAGTGATCTGGGCGATCGGTATTTACAACCGGCTGATCAACGAACGCAATCGCGTCCGGAACGCATTCGCGCAGATCGACGTGCAGTTGACGCGGCGCTACGACCTAATCCCCAACCTCGTCGAAGCCGTAAAGGGCTACATGAAGCACGAGCGGGAGACCCTGGAAGCGGTGATCAACGCTCGCAACGCCGCCCAGCAGAGCCTGCAGACCGCGAAGGCCGACCCCGCGAACGCGGAGGCGATCAGGGAACTCGGCGCCTCCGAGAGTGCGCTGGGCGCCGTGCTCGGCCGATTGTTCGCTTTGTCGGAAGCATATCCCGACCTTAAAGCCAATCAAAACATGATGCAGTTCCAGGAGGAGCTGGCAAGTACCGAGAACAAGGTGGCGTTCGCGCGCCAGGCGTTCAACGACTCGGTCCTCAGCTACAACAATACGGCAGAGAACTTCCCCAACAACATCATCGCCGGGACGTTCCGCTTCGAGCTCGCGAGCTTCCTCGAGATCGAGTCTGAAGAGAAACGCGACGTGCCGGACGTCTCCTTTACCTGACGTCCCGCTGCCGGGCATTGAATTTTTTCGACGCGCAGGACCGGGCACGCAGGGCCACACAGTGGCTGGTCGTGGTCTACTTCATTGCCACGGTGCTTATCGTCCTCGGCGTGACCGCCATCGTCGGCTTCGCGCTCTTCGGCACCTCGATCGAAGGCCGGCACTATTCTCCCGGCGAGATCCTCGCGGCCAACCCCGGGCCATTGCTCGGAACGGCGGCCATTACCGCATTGTTCATATTCGGTGCCAGCATCTACAAGACCGCGATCCTCGCTTCGGGTGGTGGAAGTGTCGCCCGGCAGATGGGCGGGACGCTGGTTGCCGCGGACGTGACGGACCCGCTGCGGCGGCGCCTGCGCAACGTGGTCGAGGAGATGGCCATCGCGTCGGGCGTCCCGGTGCCGGAGATCTACGTCCTGGAGGAGGAGGGTGGCATCAACGCGTTCGCGGCAGGCTACGCGCCCGGCGATGCGGCGGTCGCGGTCACGCGGGGCACGCTGGAACTACTCAGCCGTGACGAGCTCCAGGGCGTCATTGCACATGAATTCAGCCATATCCTGAACGGCGACATGCGCCTGAACATCCGCCTGATGGGCGTGCTTTTCGGCATCCTGGTCCTCGGCCTGATGGGCCGCATGATCGTTCGCGGCGGCTATCACGGCCGACTGATATCCAGTCGCCGCGACAAGGGCGCCCCGGTCGTTTTACTCATCGGTCTGGGCGTAGCGATCCTCGGCTGGATCGGCGTGTTCTTCGCCCGCCTCATCAAGGCGGCGGTATCACGCCAGCGCGAGTATCTCGCCGATGCGTCGGCCGTGCAGTTCACGCGCCAGGCGGACGGAATCGCGAACGCGCTCAAGAAAATCGGTGGCTACAAGGAGGCCTCCTACATCAAGGCAGCGGATCCCGAGGAGGTAAGCCACATGCTGTTCGGCAGCGGCGCACGATTCACCGGCCTGTTTGCGACTCATCCACCACTCGGCGACCGAATCCGCGCGATCGAACCGTCCTTCCGGGAATCGGACTACCCGGTAGTGGTCCCCGTATCCGTGAGCGAGCGGATGGCGGACGATCGGGCACGCGGGATGGCCGCCGCGGCGGCACCGGCGTCAGGAGGCGAGTCGGCATCCCTGCCCGACCGGGTCGTCGAATCGGCCGGTAACCCGAGTGCGCAGGATGTCGCCTACGCGCATCAGCTCAGGCAGTCGATCCCGGCGGCACTTTACGACGCCGCGCACTCTGCAGAACTCGCCTATCTGCTGGTCGTTGCACTGATCGTCGACAGGGGGCAGGAACACCGCGAGCGCCAGCTCAGGCTCGTCGAGGAACAGCTCGGCGCCGAGCGCGCGCGGATCGTCACCAGCCTGCACGAGGAGGCAGTGTCGATGAGCGCCGACCATCGCCTGCCGCTGCTCGAAATCACGTTCCCGGCACTCAAGCTCAGGCCGGCGGCACAACTCGAATACCTGGTCGAGCTGGCAAGCCGGCTGATCGACGTCGACGGCCGAGTCGATCTCTACGAGTACTGCTTTTACAGGGTGTTGCGTATCAGCCTCGGCCAGGCGGCTGACCCCGCGCAGCAGCGCGGGCCGCGGCGCAAGGCGAGGCGCGAACTGCGCCAGGCCGCTATCGATCTGCTCACGGTCGTCGCCGATTACGGCCACCGGGACGCCGCGACCGCCGAGCGGGCTTTCGAGGCCGGCAAAGCCTGCTTCGGCAATTGGGCCCAGGAGCACCGATTCGAGTCGAAGCATCGCTACACGCTGCGTACGCTCGAGCGCAGCCTCGATCTTTTGACGGCGCTGAACGGCAAGGGTCGGCGCGTGATCGTCAGGGCTGTGAGCGCCGTCGCCGTCCACGACAGCCGCGTGACGACCGCCGAAACCGAGTTGATACGCACGGTATGCGCGTCCCTCGACGTGCCGCTGCCACTGCTGCTCGCGGGAGAGCGAGGCGAGAGTGAGTAACGGCCGGAATTGACGTATGATCAGGGCCTTGAGCGATTTTGGGCACTCAAGGGAACAGGCGCTGGCGTGCCGCTCCCGACACGGGGAAGAAAATCATGCGTAGTAGACAACTTCAGGCTTGCCTGGCCGTAGCCGTATTGCTGTTTGCGATTCCGACGTTTGCCGCCAGCAAGGAAGAACAGCGCGTCGCCGACGCGGCCGACGTACTTGACCAGTTGCTTCGCATCCCGGAACAGAGCATTCCTCCTGCGATGCTTTCGCGGGCCTACGCGGTCGCGGTCGTGCCGAGCGTCGTCCGCATTGGCTTCGGGCTCGGTGCGCGACGCGGCAAAGGCATCCTGGTTGTGCGGCAGCAGGACGGCTCGTGGAGCAATCCTGCATTTATCACGCTGACAGGCGGCAGTTTCGGGTTCCAGGCCGGCGTGCAGCGAACCGACGTCGTCCTCGTTTTCAAGAGCCGCCGCGGTGTCGACAACATCACCAACGGCAAATTGACGCTGGGCGCCGACGCATCCATAGCGGCGGGACCGGTGGGCCGCAGTGTGGAAGGTGCGACCGACATGCGCTTCGAGGCCGAGATCGTCTCCTACTCCCGCGCTCGCGGTATCTTCGCCGGCGTTTCCTTCGCCGGGTCGGGGGTCACGATGGACCGCCGGGCGAACGCGGCCTATTACGGTTCTCCAAGCATTACACCCGAGAAAATCTTCGCCAGTTCCCCGAACATCGCGCCGGACAGCGCCAATCGTTTCGTGCAGGTCCTGACGGCTCAGACGACGCGCCTCGCAAAGGCGCCAGGCATGCAGACCCTGCCGTCACCGGCTCCGGTTCCAGCGCGCGAGGCCGAATCCAGCGTGCAGACCTTCGGCATGCCGGCCCCCGGGGAAGCGGACGATACCGGAAATACGGGCGATTCCTGGAACGATCCGAACTACTGAGCACGCCCCCTATTCGTCGTTTCGGCGCTCCAGTTCCTCGCGGATCTCGTGGAGATCCCGGCGGGTATCCGATTCGGGTTGCGACTCAACCTCCACCATGGGCGCGTTGCTCGAGTCGGACGGGACCAGGTCCGGGGGCTCACCGTAGTCGTCCTCGGCGGCCGCTTGCTACGCGCGCCTGAGTGCCTGCCGCTTGCGCTCCGACCGGGCTTCGAGCTCGGCGAGACCGCCGAACCGTACTGTCACACGAAACATCATCATCGAATCCGTTTAAACTGGCTGCGTTGTAAAGCTATCTGCTTGCTGCGATCAAGATCTTCGCACTTATGTCAGCGCCGTTGAGCGGTGCGAGTTCGCAATTTTCGCCGATGCTATAGTGACGCGCGTCTTTGCCCGGGGGAAGCACCTCACGTGTCAGGTCAGAACCAATTCCGGTTGCTCGGTCAACGCCGTTTCGCGCCGTTTTTCGTCACACAGTTCCTCGGCGCCCTCAACGACAACATATTCCGCAATGGCCTCGTCATCCTAGTCACGTTCCAGGGAGTCCTCGTGGCAGGAATGAACGTGAGCGAATTGGCGAACATCGCGGGCGCGCTGTTCATCCTGCCGTTCTTCCTGTTTTCGGCCACCGCCGGACAACTCGCCGACAAGTACGAGAAGTCCATGCTCATGCGGCGGATCAAGCTGCTCGAGATCACGTTGATGATGGTGGCAGCCATCGCTTTCACGTCAGACAGCTACATCGTGCTCCTGCTGGTACTGTTTCTCATGGGCTGCCAGTCCACGTTGTTCGGGCCGGTCAAGTACGCCTACCTGCCGCAACAGCTCGAAACGGACGAACTCATCGGCGGCAATGCGCTGGTCGAAGCCGGCACCTATATCGCGATCATCCTCGGCCTCATCGCCGGTGGCGCCGCCGTCGCGGTGAACCCTGATTCGCAGACGCTGCTCGGCGCAAGCCTGGTGGCCGTCGCGGTCATCGGCTACCTCACAAGCCGGCGGATACCGCGGACGCAGGCTGTTGATCCGGGCCTTTCGATCAGCTGGAATGCGTGGTCGGAAACCTGGCGAATCGTGCGTTACGCACGTGAGAAGCGCGACGTGTTTCTCGCCATCCTCGGAATCTCGTGGTTCTGGTTTTTCGGCTCCGCCATGACCCTGCAACTCCCGGCGTACACGCTCGTGATAATGAACGGCAACGAGTCGATTACGACCGCGCTGCTCGTGGCGTTCGCGATCGGCGTCGGCCTGGGCTCGCTGCTTTGCGAACGCATGTCCGGACATCGTATCGAACTCGGGCTGGTGCCGTTCGGATCGATCGGTCTCAGCCTGTTCGCGATCGACCTTTACTTTGCGCAGCCGGTCGCCGCGGCCACGGCAGTCTCCAGCATTACCGAGTTCATCGGCCGACCCGGCAGCCCGCGCGTTCTCCTGGATGTGCTGCTCCTCGGTGCGTTCGGCGGCTTTTACAGCGTCCCTCTGTACGCACTCGTCCAGCAGAGATCCGAACGCAAGCACCTGTCCCGAATCATCGCCGCGAACAACATCATCAATGCCGCATTCATGGTCGTGGCATCGCTGCTTTCGATCGCCGTGCTGGCGGCCGGCTTCTCCATACCCGAGCTGTTTATCATCCTCGCGCTGCTGAACGCGATCGTTGCGGTATACATCTATACGCTGTTGCCCGAATTCATGATGCGCTTCCTGGCGTGGATCCTCGTCAACACGATCTATCGGGTACGCTCCAGCGGCACAGAGAACATCCCGGACAGCGGGCCCGCGGTCGTGGTATGCAACCACGTCAGCTACATGGATCCCATAATCCTGTCTGCCTGCATTCGCCGGCCGATGCGCTTCGTCATGTACTACAAGATCTTCCAGCTCCCCCTGCTGCGCTTCCTGTTCCAGCACGCGAAGGCGATTCCGATCGCCTCGGCGAGGGAGGACGAGCGGCTCATGAACGAAGCATTCGAGCAAGTAGACATCGAACTGGCGTCGGGGAATATCGTCTGCATATTCCCGGAAGGCGGCATTACCCACGATGGCGAGGTCCAGCGATTCCGCCGGGGCATCGAGACAGTGATCGCGAAACGACCGGTGCCTGTCGTGCCGGTCGCACTGCAGAATCTCTGGGGCAGCTGGTTCAGCCGCAGCAAGGAAGGCTTGATCCGCAAGTTCCCGCGACGACTCTTCGCGCGGGTACCCGTCGTCATCGGCGAACCGGTGATGCCCGGCGACGTGACTGCTGCCAGACTCGAGATCCTCGTGCGCACGCTGCGCGGCGACCGTCGCTAGTCGCCGACGACGTTCAGTCAGTCGGAGATGCCGGCATTCTCCGTTGCCGCCGTTCCCCAGCGCCCTTCCATCGTCATTCCCAGCTTCGCCAGCCACTCTTCGATGAGTTCATCGCGGTTCCCGAACAGGCCCGGGGTTCCGGCGGCATTGTATTGCAACCGCGCGAGTGTGACGGAGCCCCCGCGGATCACGGGCAGCTGGATCTCGTTCCCCGCAGACGTTGCCGTGGTGACGAGGATGTTGCCACCGTGCACCGGGCGCGGTGCAAGAATCGCGTCCAGCCATATCAACCCGTTCGTCGATGAAGTCGCCCGGTGAACCCAGCGCGCCGTCCTGAAATAGACGCGCGAACCGACAGGGTTGAAGGCCACGTCCTCCACGCTTTCGGGAAGACTCACCGAGCGCGAACCAACCCGGCCCTCTTCCAGACTGAATTGCTGAGCGAGGTTGTTCTCGTCCACGAGCACCAGGTACCGACCACGGGGTGAGGCTCGCAACCACTTGATCGGAGCCGTCCCCTGCCAGCGTGGTTGCAGGGACCAGTCGCCCGATGCGCTTCGCGCGACGACGCTCAGTGCGCCGGAATCGGCGCCAAGATAAAGGTTGTCGTCGTTCGCAAATGCGACCCCGGCATGCATCTCACCGAGCGGAAACTCGGCTGCGGTTTCACCGCTTGCCGTATCGAGCAACACGATGCGGGACGCATTGACGACTGCAAGCAACGATGCATCCGGCGAAAAAGCCAGCGCCGTCACCGAGCCGCCCGGCATATCCGCCATGAAGGGCAACGGCCTGCCGTCAGCCAGATTCCAGACACGGACGGAATCGTCGTCCCCGGCACTTGCTGCGAGGCTACCATCCGCACTGATCCGCAACAGGCGCACCGCTGCATCGTGACCGACGAAACTCACCTCCTCCACCGCAGCGGCAAGTGTCTCCGGCGAAACGTCGGCCGGCAATACGTGGACGTGGCCGCCTCCATCGCCGATGACGAGGTTGGCGCCATCCGGCGTCGCCGCAACCACCGAGTCCGCGGCTGCCGTCCAGACGGCATGGCTGGACTCGGGCCTCGACCCCGCTACCGGCGCAACCTCGCTCGGTACGCGCCAGAATCTCGCGGCACTGTCGGGCCCGCCCGTCAGCAGAACGCGCTCGTCCGAGCTGAAGTCAAGCAGGTGACTGGTAACGCTCGAACCGCCGGAACCCAGTACGGGTCCGACGTTTCGACCGTCCTCCGCGCGGTACACCTGATAGCCGCTGCGCGGCCGCCCGACGGCGACATTCGAACCCGATGGCGAGAACGCCAACCTCCAGTGGCCCTTGCCCCTTTCATCGAGCATCGGCACCCCGGGCCTCCCTACCCGCCACAGCGCGGCGCCGGAGTCGCCATAGATCACGCCGAGCAGATTTCCGCCGGCGTCCATGCTGATAGCGCTCGGCTGAAGTGGCAGATCGATCTGCGCCAGCATCTCACCACTCTGGAAGTCCCAGACGCGGATGGCCCGGTCAAAGTCTGCGACCGCGATCCGTTTGCCACCGGGATCCAGCGCGACGAGCGCGGGGGTGCCGGCGATATCGAGCCGCCCCTGCACCTCGCCCGTCTCCAGCGACCACAGCTGCAGTCGGGTGTCGATGTCGCCGCGGATTTCCGCGACCAGGTGCAGGCCATCTGCGGTAAGCCGCGAATTCATGCTTGCAGGACCGACCTTCATGGACTGGACCCTGTCGCCCGTCGCGGTGCCCCAGACATTCACCGTCTCGACGGTCGCCGTCACCAGCCTGCGCGCCCCGGTGTCGAGGCCGATGATTTTCTCGTTCTGGCTCAATGCGATGGCCCGGATCGGCTTGGCGAATGCCAGGTCCCAGACGCGCGCACTGTCGCTCTGCAGGGCACGGGCGACGGCGTAGCGCCCTTCGGGGCCGATCCAGATATTGTCGGTATCCCTCTCCGCCGGATCGGGTATGTGCAAACCGCGCTGGAAATCCTCGACCAGCCCCTGCGCGTTCAGCGTCAGGTTCCAGCCGACGAGATGGCCCGCGACGCCGAGTTCCTCGTCTCGAACGGAAAGCGTCCATGTGCCGGTCATCGATTCACCAATGAGGTCCCGCAACTGGCTGGCCGGTATGCGGATGTCCTCACTGCTCGAAGCACGATCGATACCGGTTTCGATCTCCACGGCCCTGCCGGACGGGGCAATGACCTTGATCCTGAGATCGGACAGGCGCGGGTGACTGATATTGAGTGTCAGTCCGGCTCGGTTGACGATGCCCTCACGGTCGACGATGACGCGCCGCACCAGCGGCGAAACCTCGAGCGCCGTGATGGTCCATTCCCCGGACGGCTGCAGCCCTTGCGGCGTTAGTGACCACTGTCGGACTTTCGAGCCTTGCGTCGTCGTCAGCAACTTGTTGCCGGGGTCGAAGATCGCCCCCGCCGCTTCCGCGGCAGGCAGACTCGCGATCAACAGCGGGTAGTCCTCTCCGATGAGCATTGCCGCACGATGACGCCGCTGCGTCGTGGACAGCACGAGTGACTCGAGCGCAGCGATCAGTGCCCGGTCGCGTTGTTCGTTGCGGGCCGCGTCACGCGCCTGCCGGTCCCAGAACGAGGCGCGCAGTTCGTCCGGCAGGCTGCCGGGCTGAGGGAGCTCGGCCGCCAGCGCCGCGAGCGCTTCAACGACACTGACCTCCTCGGCCAGCGCAGCGCGCGTCCGCAGGAAAGTCCGGTAGAAGTTGTCCGCGGCGCCCCCGTGGCCCGGAAACGACCGCAGGTTCCGCCACGCCGTCTCCGCCAATGCGAGTTCGGTACTCCAGGACGTCAATGTGCTCGTATAGACCAGCGGCAGCCACTGCGTATACATAAATGGAATCGCGATCACCAGGAAGATCGCCGCCAGCGCCGTGAGCGGAGCTCGCAGACGCGTGGGGAGGTTCTCGTTCGCCCATCGGGCAGTGAAGACCGTCTCGTAGATGTGATTTCGAACCTCGAGCTCACCTTCGCTGTCGATACTCAACAGGCCGATGGCCATGAGGCGCCGCTGCAGCGGCGAGCCCAAGTCCGTATCCACGCCGGCGCCCTTGCGAAGCCGGCCGTATAGATTCAGCAGCGCTTCACCTTGCTTGCGATCGCGCACAATTTCGCGGTGAATGTGGCCAAGGTGAGGCTCGGTCCGCAAGGCAGCGGCCCCCATGAATTGCTGCCGCACCAACCGGTCGACGGTTTCGTCGACCGCGTCGCTGAACGATTCACGCGAAATCGCGCGCGCCAGTTTCTGCGTGAGATAGGGCTGGCCGCGGGTCCAGTAATAGACGCGATCCAGCGCCGTCCGGGCCTGCTCGGCGGACAGGTTCAATTCGGTCGCGAAAATGCCGAGATCATCCCGGGAGAAGTCATCGAGCGGGATCGATTGCGTCACGTCGAACGGCGAGAGCCCGGGCTCGTCGATCAGGCTGGCGGGATCGCATTCCCCCAGCAATACGAAAGTCAGTCGTGAGAACTCCGGATCCGTCGCTCGTCCGTTGTGTGCGATTCGGACGCTGGCCAACAGCTCGGTGCCGATGGCGTTTTCCCCGATACGCTGGACCTCGTCCACGAAGATCACGATACGTTCCTTGACGTACCGCAGGACGATCTCGTTGTAGAACTCGAGCAGCCGCTGGCAATTGCCCAGTACCGACTTCTCCTGCCACCAGGACTGCAGATCGAAGCGAATCCGAAGCTGCCGCAGGATTCGATAGGCGACGCTGTAGTACCAGCGGCCCGCATCCGTGCCCGCATCACGCCCGCCGACCTGGCCGAGGTCGAGGATAGCGACGTTGATACCCCGCGCCTCGAGGCGCGCGGCCGTTGCCGCAACCAGGCTGGTCTTGCCGGTTCGGCAGGGCGCGATCACATGAGCATAGCGTCCGGCGAGGACCTCATCGAAGAGCAGGTCGTCAGCGCGGCGGCGCACATAACCGCTGCGCACCGCATGCAGAGGCGGCCCGACGCTGAAAAACTCGCCGGTCGACTCTGCGCGTGTTCGTTCGCCGCGCGGCTCTTGCCCTTCGGACTTCGTGGTCACCCTGAATCTCGTCGCCTCTTATTGGTGTATTCTCTGCGATTGTCACCGCAGCCCACAACCATGATGCTCGAGTCCCGGCTTCTTAAAAAGGACCTGTCCGGCGAAGTTCGGCTGGAATCCCGCGGCACAACCTGGCAAATCGTGCGCGACACCGCAGCCGCCGCCCTGCCGGTGCGCTGGCTTGCGCGTGGCCTCATGCGCCGCGAGGCCCGGGCGCTGGTCGCACTCGACGGGCCCGAGGGCGTGCCCGCACGCATTGCCGTCGCGCCTGTGGATGCGGATCGTCAAGCCTCCACACCTTTTCCTGACGCGCAGGGTGCGAGGATGGGTCGATCGCGAGAGCGCCTCTGATCGCGGCGAACGCCGATGATTCGCACAGCGGTTTGGGTATACTCGCGCCATCTGCATCAAGCGGTAACCCGCAAATGAGCTATTGTCACCGCCACAACCTGGTCGACCCCGAGAGTGCCGACGCCGAGCGGCGCTTTGGCATCCGCGTAACTTTACCGGCGATGGACACGTTCCGGATCGTGATCGGCGACGACTGGGAACGGCTGCACTGGTACGCAAGCGAGTCCGAGAGAGACAAGGCGTTCGAATCCATGGCCCGGCGTCACGGCTATTACCGCGGGACCGACTCGCCTGCCCAGGTACTCGAGAAGGTCGAACGGTAATCCTCCGGCTACGGCGGCGGTGCCCCGATGACCAGGTAGAAGTTCGTCAGGCCACCCTGCCCGACCCCGGCAGCCAGGAACATCGGCCCGATGTAGCTGTCCATGCCCAGGAACAGGCTGCCATGTAACTCGGCGGAGCCGAAAGACATATCGTTTCTGTCCGCCCATACGTTACCGGCTTCGAGCGACGCGCCGACGTAGACGGGCGCATCGAACAGGCCTCCCGCCGATTCACCGATACGACGGTAAAACAGCAACTTTGCGACGGCCGCGTGCGGTCCGCTGATTGCGCCGCGCTCGTAACCGGACAGGCGCTGAAAGCCGCCAAGCCGGAAAAGGTCCTGGACAGCCCCATCGAAACTCAGGGTAGTCTGGAAGTCCAGGCCCACGCCCAACGTGGACTTGCCTCGCGAACGCACCGCAAGCATGGACAGTTCGACGAGGTCATAGCGATCGTCCCCGCCCAACGACTCGTTTGACTGGCGCCATTCGATATCGGCGAGTACCCCGCTACCGGGAAACCATGGTTTGTCCAGCGTGTCGAATCGCAATTGCATGCGTAGCCCACCGACGTCGAAATCAGGGTCCGGCAGGCTCGGGTCGCCGATCGTGATGCGCGCCTCGCCGGCGCCGCGAAAAGCGCCCATCCGGAATTCGCCGAAGTTTCCTATCTCAACGCCAGCATCGATCCCGGCGATTGCCTCGGTGACGCGCAGACGCGCGATGATATCGCGTTCGTCGTCGAACAGGTTGAAATTCGACTGGTCGAAGTCTGCATACGGCGCTACGAAAAGCCGTGAGCCCGCGCGCAGGGGCTGGTAGAACTCGGTCAGAAGCTGTGGCTCGGTGCCCAGCCTGAGATCGACACGCCACTCACCGCCGTAGCGGTTCACGGCAGGTCGCGTCATCCGCGCGCGCAGGTCGATGTTCGTTGCGCCCTCGAAATCGTCCTCGAGAGTGAACCCGAAATTCAGGAAGCTCGGGCCCCAGGACTTGGCGCGCGCATCGAATACGACGCCCGTTCCGCGTTGATCGTCGACAAGGCGATAACTGACCTTTTCGAATACGTCCAGTGCATGCAGCTGGGCGGCCTCACGGGAAAGAAGCTCCGCGTCGATCGCATCGCCCGCCGCTACACCCAGACGAGACTCGAGAACGCTCGACGACAACCGACTGTCGTGTTGCACACGCACGAATGCAAGACGATCAGGGAACTCGTCCGTTGTCTTTCGCCCTGCCTGCCATCTGGAATAGCTCTCTTCATCCATCGCCAGCTCCCGAAGGCGCGCTTCCTCTTTGCGCGTTGCGGCTGCCCCCGGTTCGATCGCGTCCAGGATCTGGCCGAAGTTCGCCGACCCGAATGTGCCGAGCTGTGGCTTAACAAGAACGTCATCGTCGCCGAGCTTCTCAATTTGCCGAAGCGTTTCCCGGCGGATGAGGATCGTCAGCATTTGCTCGGAGATGGTTATCGCCGACTGCAGCTCGTCCGGCGCATACAGTGGGAACTCGACGTCCACGGCGATGACGACATCGACGTCCATTTCACGGACGATATCCACGGGCAGGTTGCCGACGAGCCCGCCGTCTACGAGCAGATGCCCGTCGATCCTGACGGGCGCAAGCGCCGCGGGCACCGACATGCTGGCGCGAATTGCACGAGCGAGATCGCCGCGTTGCATGACGTACATCTCTCCCGTCTCGATATCCGAAGCAATCGCACGAAACGGTATCGGCAGGTCATCGAAATCCTTGATGTGAGATACCGGCAGGGTCAGGTCGCGCAAGATCAGGTCGAGTTTCTGTCCCTGCACAAGACCCAGCGGGAGCTTGGGCCTCCCCCGCTCGAGACCGATATCGAGGTCGATCGGGTAGTCTCGTGCATCCTGCTTGCGGCGGAACCTCAGGTCGCTGCGCTCCGGGTCATCGGACATCGCGTCCGCCCAGTCCATTTCCGCAACCAGCTTCTCGAGTTCGTCCACGCTCATGCCCGACGCATAGAGGCCGCCGACAATCGCACCCATGCTGGTACCTGCGATTGCGTCGATCGGAACTCGCATACGTTCGAGTTCGCGCAGCACGCCGATGTGCGCAGCTCCGCGGGCGCCGCCACCACCCAGCACCAGTCCTACTCGCAACCGGTCCGATGACGTAACATCAGTCGCCTGTTCCGTGCTCCCGGCGTCCGCCACTGTTGCGAGCAACAACGCGGTGCACAGGAACGCCATACGCCGTAACGCCATAAATTGATTCATCGACTGAGACTCTCGTTGTTGGTTCCGATTCAGCTCGCTCTGATTATAATGCTCGCGGAATCGGGCGCCGCGCCCGCCACTGTCGCAAACGAAATCGTGCGCGAAACCGTCAGCGAGATCGTGGTCACAGGGCGGCGACGCGAGCAAACTGCGTTAACGCATCCAGGGAATGTCGAGCTGCTGGACGGTGCGCTCATCGACGACGTCGCCCACCAGCACGTTCACCAGCTCATGACCCGCGTTGCCGGCGTCTGGATCAGCCGCGGCAGCGGTCAGGAACACCTCACTGCTATACGCTCGCCCGTGTTGACCGGGCCCGGATCCTGTGCCGGATTCCTGTTCCTGGAGAACGGTATCCCTATCCGGCCTGCCGGATTCTGCAACGTGAACCAGCTGTTCGAGATTGATACCGAGCAGGCGCAGTCGATGGAAGTCATTCGCGGCCCTGGCAACGCCCTGTACGGATCCAATGCGCTGCACGGCATCGTCAACGTCCTCATGCCGATGCAGGGCAAGCGCTCTGACGCGCATGCCATCGTGGAATTGGGCGCCAATCGATTCCTGCGGCTGCAGGCCGAACTTCCGACAAACCCGGACTCGGCCCATTTCGCCGGATTCTCGCTCAGTGACGATGGCGGCTTTCGCGATGATTCCGGGTACCGGCAGTTCAAGCTGCACGTCAACACGACGAACGAGTTCCTCGACGGCGAGTTGACCTCTGCCTTTTCGGCGACGGAGCTGGATCAGGAGACTGCGGGATTCATTATCGGCGAAGATGCCTACCGCGATCCGGCGGTGAACCGCAGCAACCCTAACCCGGAGGCATTCCGGCAAGCATCGAGTCAGCGGCTTTACGGCATCTGGTCGAAATCGCTACCTCATTACGATATTGACCTCCGACCGTTCCTGCGGCACTCCAACATGGAGTTCCTGCAGCATTTTCTCCCCGGTCAGCCGCTGGAGGAGAACAGCCACGTCAGCGCCGGAATCATGAGCGCGGTGACGGCAGCCGCAGATCGCCATACGAGTGTCGCCGGCATCGACGTCGAATGGAGCCGTGTCGACCTGACCGAGACCCAATTCGGGCCCGCAGAGGGATCCGATTTCCTGGTCGAGACCCGCCCGGAGGGCCGGCACTACGACTTCGAGGTGGTTAGTACCAGCATCGCGTCGTATGTTCAGAGCGACATCGATATCGCCGGCGACCTGGCGCTCGGTCTTGGCCTGCGCGCCGAGTACGTGCGCTACGACTACGACAACCGCATGCTCGACGGCAACACGCGCGACGATGGCAGACCGTGCGGATTCGGTGGCTGCCTTTACACGCGGCCCGCGGACAGGACGGACAGCTTCTTCAATGTCGCGCCCAAGGCTTCGCTCAATTACCGTCTGGTCCCGTCGACCGCGATATACCTCTCCGCCGCCCGCGGCTTTCGGGCTCCGCAGATGACCGAACTGTACCGGTTGCAGAGCGGACAACTGGTTGCCGACCTCGATTCGGAACGAGTGGACAGCGCAGAACTGGGCTTGCGGCACGACTCCGGATCGCTGTCGCTCGACCTCTCGGCCTTTATCATGCGTAAGCGAAACAGCGTGTTTCGCGATGCAGAGGGCTTCAACGTGAGCGGCGCGCGGACGCGTCATGACGGAGTCGAAGCCGCGGTCGACTGGCAGATCACGCCCACCTGGGCGCTCGCCGTCAATGCGACCTATGCCCGACACCGATACGACTTCGACACGGTCGCCGCCCGAGGCGAGGCTTTCGTTTCCGGGCGCGATGCAGATACCGCTCCGCGCTGGATCGGCGGCGCCGAAATCGGCTATGACGCCCGAGGACGAGTGCGAGGGGCCTTGCAATGGGTCTCAATGGGACGCTATTTCCTCGATGCCGAGAACCGCTTCGACTATCCCGGCCACGATCTCCTGAACCTGCGCGCCACGTTCGACGCGACGCAGCAGCTGACGATCACGGCCAGGCTAAATAATCTCGCCGACACGGCAATGGCGGACCGCGCCGACTATGCTTTCGGCAACTACCGCTACTTTCCCGGCCGCGGACGCGAACTGTTCGTGGAGTTTCGCTATCGGTTCTAGTCATTTTCCGCAATACCCTTGGGACTGGCGGGCAAATCCCTCATAATATGCGCCCCGCCGCTTCCCGAGCGGCCCGACAAAACCAGAACAAGCGGAGCAAACTATGGCCGACGCAGCACCGACACCGCCCGAAGGCGGTGCAAAGATCACCATTGACAGCGGCAAACTGCAGGTCCCGGACAATCCGATCGTGCCGTGTATCGAGGGCGACGGTACGGGTCCCGACATCTGGCGTGCGACGGTGCGCGTTCTGGACGCCGCGGTTGAAAAGGCTTACGGCGGGAAGCGCAAGATTCACTGGATGGAGGTCTACGCGGGCCAGAAGTCCTTCGACAACTTCGGCAGCTGGCTGCCAGACGAGACCATCACGGCCTGCAAGGATTACCTCGTATCCATCAAGGGCCCGCTGACCACGCCGATCGGTGGCGGCATCCGCTCCCTCAACGTGGCGCTGCGCCAGTTGCTGGATCTTTATGTCTGCCTGCGCCCGGTGCGCTGGTTCACCGGCGTACCGTCGCCCGTGCGCGATCCGGCCAGTGTCGACATGGTGATCTTCCGTGAGAATACCGAAGACATCTACGCGGGCATCGAATTCGAGCGCGGCTCGGAATCGAATGCGAAATTCCTCGCGCTCTTCAAGGAGAATTTCCCGGCCGAGTACCAGAAGATCCGCTTCCCGGACAGTTGCGGGGTCGGCCTGAAGCCGGTATCTCAGGAAGGTACCGAACGCCTTGTTCGCGCAGCACTCGAGTACTGCATAGCGAATGGCCGCAAGAGCCTGACCTTCGTGCACAAGGGCAACATCATGAAGTTCACGGAGGGCGCATTCCGCAACTGGGGCTACGAGCTGGCAGAGAGAGATTACGGCGACCATACCTACACTTGGGATCAATGGGACCGCACGATGGTCGAGAAGGGCCAGGATGCGGCGAATGCGGAGCAGGAGGCTGCGCTCGGCGCCGGCAAGATCCTCGTGAAGGACGCGATCGCGGATATCACGCTGCAGCAGGTTCTTACCCGTCCGAAGGAATTCGACGTCATCGCGACGATGAACCTTAACGGCGACTACCTGTCTGACGCGCTTGCCGCGCAGGTGGGCGGTATCGGCATCGCGCCGGGCGGCAACATCAACTACACGACCGGTCACGCCGTATTCGAGGCAACGCACGGCACTGCGCCCAAGTATGCGAACAAGGACGTCGTGAACCCCGGTTCGCTGACCCTGTCGGGCGAGATGATGCTGCGCTACATGGGTTGGACGGAAGCAGCCGACATCCTCCTCGAGACCATGGATAGGACCATCGGCAAGAAGACGGTTACCTACGACTTCGCGCGGCTGATGGAAGGCGCTACGAAGGTCAAGTGCAGCGAATTCGGCGATGCCCTGATCGCCAACATGTAAGTCGCCCGGGATGGATGAGGAGGCGCATTCGCCCGCCGCAGAGTCTGCGATAGCGCAACAACTCGTCGACGCGTTCCTGCGCTACAACGCGGATTTCCGCGAGATGACGCAGCGGGCGGCGCGCTGCTTCGAGGAGCGTGACTGGCAGCAGGGACGTGCGAACGCCGTCGCTCGCATCGAACTCTATGACAGGGCCGTCAATCGCGCTCTCGGCGAGCTCGGTTCTACGGTCGATGCGTCCGAGGTCGGCAAGGCGTTCTGGATCGCAGTCAAGGAGCGGTACTCTGCGCTCATCAGCGAATACCCGGACAACGCCTTCTTCAAGACCTTCTTCAGTTCGATCTCTCGACGCCTGTTCAACACCGTGGGCGTCGACCCGGCGCTCGAGTTCATCGCGGCCGACGTGCTTCTCGACGAGAAACCGCTGGACGAGAAGGACGTTCGGACCTATTTCAACCGCGGCGCGCTGCGTTTCCTGATCGACCAGGTCCTTTCGGATTTCAGTTTCGGAGTGCCGTTCCGGGACCGTGAACGGACGATCCGTTTCGTAACGGCGGAGATCGAAGCCTACTGCAGGGAAAACAACGTGCAGCAGGACCTGGAGGTCGTGGAACTGCTGGTACCGATCTTCTACCGCGCGACCCGGGCGTTCATCGTCGGTCGCATCGGCGGTGATGACTGGGTGTCTCCCCTGGTCATAGCCCTGCGCAATTCCGATGACGGCATCTTTGCCGATGCGGTAATACTGTCCGTCAACGACGTCAGCATGCTGTTCGGTTTCACGCGTTCGTACTTCCACGTCGACCTCGAACACGTGGGCGCGACCGTGGGGTTCCTGCAACGGCTGATGCCGCGCAAACCGATGGACGAGATCTATACGGTGCTGGGGCGCGCCAAGCAGGGCAAGACCGAGCGCTATCGCCTGTTCTTCGAGCACTTGCGCGATTCACACGACTTGTTCGTCAGGGCGCAGGGCGTCAAGGGCATGGTCATGGAGGTGTTTACGCTGCCTTCCTACGACGTCGTGTTCAAGGTCATTCGGGACCGTTTCGACTATCCCAAGACGGCCAGCCGGGATGATGTCATGGAGAAGTACAAGCTCGTGTTCATGCGTGACCGTGCCGGGCGCCTGGTCGATGCCCAGGAATTCCGGCAGCTGCGATTTCCACTCAGACGCTTCGATCCGGAGCTGTTACACGACCTGCTAGATGAGTGCGGATCCACTTGCCGGGTAGAGAGGGACGACGTCGTCGTGGAGCACGCGTACATCGAGCGCCGCATGATACCGCTGAACCTGTACCTCGAAACGGCCACCGACCAACAGGCCGAAGCCGCAGCGATCGAATACGGCCAGGCGATCAAGGACCTCGCGCTCAGCAACATATTCGCCGGTGACCTGCTCCTGAAGAACTTCGGCGTCTCGCGCCACGGGCGCGTTATCTTCTACGACTACGACGAGTTATGCCTCGTTACCGACTGCAACTTCCGCCGCATGCCGGAGCCGCGGGACGATATCGACGAGATGCGTCCCGGCGCCTGGTTTTACGTGGGACCGCACGACATCTTCCCCGAGCAATTCATCGAATTCCTCGGCTTCAAACCGCACGCCAAGCAGGCGTTCCTCGAGCATCACAGCGACCTGCTGACGCCGGAGTACTGGACGAACCTCAAGCATCGGCACGAAGCCGGCGAGAATTTCGAGGTGCTGCCCTACACCGTGGACCACCGCACCGAACACATCGGCCACACTATTGTCCCGAAGACGCGCAGCTGAGCGCGCCACACCGATCGTCAGCGCAGCCGGGC
>JBFFEB010000037.1:0-34913 GCA_041559075.1 Woeseiaceae bacterium
GCGAGGCCCCAGAACACGAGCAGGGCCTCGCAGTCGACGTCTTCTTGGTCGCCGTCGAGGGTCGTCACCGTTATGCCCGAGATGCCTTCTTCATCTGAGCGGTAGTCGGTGACCTTGCCGATGAGCTCGCGCATCTTCCCGGCCTCTACGAGGGCTTTCATCTTCGCGACGGATGCAGGGGCGCCGCGGTATTCGGCCCGACGATGGACGAGCGTCAGCGACGAAACGATGGGCTCGAGCTCCAGCACCCAGTCGAGCGCCGAATCACCGCCGCCGAGGATGGCGATGGCTTTGCCCTCGAACGCCTTGGGATCGCGAACCTTGTAGAAAAGAGACCTGTCTTCGTGGGCCTCGATGCCTTCGAGGCGCATGCGCCGCGGCTGGAAGGAGCCGACGCCGCCTGCGAGGAACACGGTCTTCGTGCGGAATCTCGTGCCCGCGCTGGTCTCGACATCAAATTCATCGTCGACTGGCTTAACGACTGTGACTTCCTGGCCGAGATGGAACTCGGCTTCGAACGGCGCAATCTGTTCCATCAGGTTGTCGACGAGCTCCTGCGCCATGAGAACCGGGATGCCCGGGATATCGTAGATCGGTTTATCGGGATAGAGCTCGGCACACTGTCCGCCGACCACGCGCATGCTATCGACGACGTGTGCCTTGATGCCCTGCAGGCCGAGTTCGAAGACCTGGAACAGGCCGCAGGGGCCCGCACCGACGATTACGGCGTCTGTTTCTATGATGTCGGAGTTCATTCAGTTGCTCCTCGTTCTGTCCAGCCGGGACCGCGAACCACGCGACCCGGTTTCGCACCCGTATGTTCGCCGTCCTGTAGCACCTGCTCGCCGTTCACAAAGACGTGCAGCATACCGGTCGCGTACTGGTGCGGCTCCACGAACGTGGCATGGTCCTGCACGGTCTCGGGATCGAACACGATGACATCTGCGAAGTAACCCTCTTTCAGCAGCCCGCGACGATCGAGCTTCAGGTTCTTCGCGGGCAGGCCGGACAGCTTGCGGACGGCGTCGGCCAGCGTGATGACGTTTTCCTCACGCACGTACTTGGCGAGGACTCGCGCGAAACTGCCGTACGCCCGCGGGTGCGGGTTGCTCTCGAGGAATACGCCTTCGGGCGCGAGCGACGCCGCATCCGAGTTGAAGCTCACCCAAGGCAGGGCCACGGCCCTGCGGACGATGTCCTCCGACTGCGTGAAGTAGACGCTGCCGACCCGGCTGCCGTCTTCGACGATCAGGTCCATGATCGTGTTTTCCGGACTCGTGCCGCGCATCTCCACCACTTCGGCGAGCGTCTTGCCGGTGAGCGGCTTCAACGCTTCGCTCTTGAAATTGACCAGCAGGACGTTGTCGGGAGAGCCGGCGAGCAGGAACATGTTTTCCCACTCATCCGAGGGCGTGTTCATTTCCTCGATGATGCGCTTGCGCATCTCAGCGTCCCGCATGCGCGCCAGCGAGGCCTCGAACCCGCCGTCCTGTACCCATGGCGGCACGGTGACGTTCAGGCCCGTGGAGCCGGCGGGGTAGGTGTAGACGTCGGCCGTGATGTGCAAGCCCTCGGCACGCGCCTCTTCGATCATCTGCACCGCGTCGTCGAACAGGGACCAGTTCTGCTGGCCCGATGACTTGAGATGGTAGATCTCGGCGCGGATGCCTGCCTCACGGGCAACGGTAATGAGTTCCTGGATTGCTTCGAGCATCTGTCCGCCTTCGTCGCGCATGTGCGAGATGTACATGCCGTCGAATTCCGCCGCAGCTTCGGCGAGTGCGACGAGTTCGCCGGTGTCCGCGAACAGTCCGGGCGGGTACATTAGCGACGAGGCGACGCCCATCGCGCCTTCCCGCATCGCGTAACGTACGATCTGCTGCATTTGCCCGATTTCCTCTGGGGTCGCCGCACGGTTCTCATAGCCGATAACATACTTGCGCGGCGTCGCCGCGCCGATGAATGATGCGACGTTCGTCGAAACACCGCGATCCTCGAGATACTCGAGGTATTCTCCCAGCGTATCCCACTCGATGGCGTAGCGAATGCCGGACTGGCGGTCGATCAACTCCTGCTTCATCGCCGCATTCAACGGCCCCATCGAGTTGCCTTCGCCCATGACTTCCAACGTCACCCCCTGGCGGATGTCGCTTTGAGACCGGCCATCGTGGATCAGCGACTCGTTGGCCCAGGACAGCATGTTGATGAAGCCGGGCGCGACGGCAAGCCCTGCGGCATCGATTTCGAGGGCGGCTCGCGCATCGCCCAGACTGCCGATCGCAGCAATCACGTCGTCGTCGATGCCGACATCCGCGACGTAGGGATCAGCGCCGCTGCCGTCGTAGATGGTGCCGGCGCGGAGAATTACATCGTACGAGGCAGGCGGCGAACAGGCCACGAGAGCGCAAGAGACGATCAGGGCAGCGCCATGCGCATACGCCCGAAGAACTTGAGTCATAAGCCAGACTCTTCCTGAGTGATCGGCGGCAATTGTGGCACAAGCCTATGGAGGAATCGCTCAAATACTACTGAAAAGTAACGTTTTCTGGGGCATGATGACCAGACTCGATAGCGAGCCGGGTAGGGGACGCCGCGGCGATGCAGGATCGCATACGCAAGCTGGTACAGGAACTCCGCAACCGCAGCGTGTTTCGTGCGCTCGTGGCCTACGGCGTTGTCGCCTGGATGCTTTTGCAGGTAGCGGACGTCACCTTCGACCGCCTGCCCATCCCCGAAAACTCGATGACCGTACTCATCGTACTGGTCGCCATCGGTTTTCCGGTAGTGGTGGTCCTCGCGTGGGCGTACGAACTCACGGCGCGTGGCATCGTTCGCCACGAGGAGACCGGCACGCGCGCGCCGCGGCTCGCGTTCCTGCCATTTGTCGCCGTCGTCGTGGTGGTCGCCCTCGGCAGCGGTTTCCTGCTGTACTACCTGTCCCAGAATTTCTGGGAGTCTCCGCGGCGGTCGATCGCGGTACTGCCGTTCGTCAATACCAGCGGCGAAGCCGAGACAGAGTATTTCAGCGAGGGGCTGACCGAGGAGATACAGAGCCTGATCGTTCGGCTCAATGAGTTTCGCGTCGTGGCCATGAGCACCAGCCGCCAGTTCAAGGACAGCGTCATGGATGTGGTAACGATCGCGAACCGGCTGCATGCGGAGTCGGTTCTGATGGGCAGCGTACGGCGTTACCAGAACAAAGTGACTGTTACCGCCCGCCTGATCGACGGTAGCGACGGCCGGGAACTCTGGTCCGAAAAGTACGACCGTGAGCTTTCCGACATCTATGCGATACAGGAAGACATCGCCCGTCATGTCGCTCGATCATTGCACGTCGTTCTGCCAGTGGCGGCCGATCGGCGGCTGAAGAATCTCGGTACCAGTAACGTCGAGGCTTACGACGCTTACCTGCGTGGCATCGATTTCCTCCGTAAGCCGCCGGACGAAACCTCGCTGTTGATGGCGGAAGGGCTGTTGCGTGAGGCGCTGGCAATCGATCCCGATTATGCGAATGCGCATGCGGCCATGTGCCGCAAGCACCTATCCGCCTACCAGCTGTCCGCCGATGCCCAGCGATTTGGCAGGGCCGAGCAGGCCTGCCAGAGCGCGCTGGAACATGGCGAGGACTCCGTCGACGTGCGCCTGGTGCTGGGCTGGCTGTACCTGGCCTCGGGCAAGAACGAGGATGCGCTGCACGCGTTCGAGGAAGCCCGCGACACCAATACTCATCTGGCGGAGGCGTACGTTGGCATAGCGCGCGCTCGGCAGGCTCTCGACCAGGTGGAAGAGGCCGAGGCTAACCTGCGGCTCGCAATCGAAACCGACGCCAGTTACTGGCGGGCTTTCAACGAGATGGGCCATTTCATGTTTTTCCAGGGACGGTACGAGGAGGCGGCCGAGTTCTACCAGATGTTCGTGGATCGCGTGGATGACGATGCCCAAGCGCTGAACAATCTGGGTGCGGCCCACTACCTCTCCGGCGATTTCAAAAAGGCTGCCGACGCATGGGATCGGTCGATAGAGATCAAGCCGACGCGCAGCGCCTACTCCAATACCGGCACCATGTACTTTTATCTCGGTGATTTCGACCGCGCGATCGACCGCTACGTCAATGCGGCGAACCTTGCGCCGAATGACTACAGGATGTGGGGCAACCTGGGGGACGCCTATCATTTCCAGGGCGACCAGAAACAAGTCGCGGAAGTTGCCTACAAGCGCGCTATTGAACTGGGCGAAAGCGTGCTCCAGGTGAATGATGAAGACGCGCAGGTAATTTCCGACATTGCCCTCTATTACTCGCGAATCGGCGATAACGCGAGGGCGCACGAACTTGATGAGAGGGCTACCAGCCAGGGACCGGGCATCATGTATGTGCATTACAACAGCGCGCTCATTCACGTGCAGTCCGGTGAACCGGACAAGGCGCTCGCCGCACTCGAGCGTGTCGTCGAACTGAATTACGAACGCGAACTGTTGCGAGTAGATCCTGCGCTCGAAGCATTGCGAGACGATGAACGCTTCAAGAGGCTGGTCTCCAACAATAGTTCTTGATCGTTGTACTTAAATTAGTTGGGAGAACAAGAAATGAAGATGATGAGCGCGATGGTATTCACGGCGGCAGTTTCCGCAGTTCTTTTGCTGGGCAGCGCTGATTCGAATGGACAGGACAACTGTGACAGGGGCGGCAATCACACGATCCAGGTGACCGAAGGATCCGATGGAATGCCCGAACTGAGTTACCGCGGTGGCTCGGCGGAAGACGTCCACGTTTGCAATGGCGACCAGGTGCAGTGGGTGCTGACCGGTTCGGACCGCGAATATTTCGTGGATTTCACGGGCGGCGCGCCGTTTCCCGGAGCGACCAAGCGCGGTTCATCGGGCGGTGTCGTGTCGGTCACAATCGATGCCGAATCCGGTGCTTACGAGTACGGCGTGAACTTCGCCGGCGGCGAAGTGTTTGATCCGCGGATACTAGTCGACTGAAAACCAGGGAGCTTAGGTAAATCTCCCGATTGACAGCCTAGGCAGTGCGCGCCGTATGATAGGAACGGCATTGGAGGGTGCTCGCTATGAAGCATGCAATGCATGATTGGCGTGGCGCGGATGGGAAGCCGGATGTCCACAAGATGATCGAATTCGTCGAGCAGCAGGATCGTTCGAGTCTGTTGGACGTCCTCGGCTGGGCCGTATTTTTTATCTGGATTGGCGTTGCCTGGCTCCTCGAATTCAGCCTGGGCTGGGGACTCGTCGGCGCCGGCATTCTTCTGCTTCTCCTGCAGGGTCTCAGGGCCGCTTTTCACGTTCACGTTGACGTGTTCTGGGTGATCGCCGCTATCGCCCTGGTTGTCGGCGGATTCTGGGAACTTTGGGAGGTCGCCATCCCGCTGGCGCCGCTGGTTCTCATCGGGATCGGCCTCGGCCTGATCGTCTGGTACTGCACGAAGACGCTGCGCCACCGCAAGCGCATGTTCTGAGTACTGAGGGTAACGGCGTTCCCAGAAGGGGGCGCCGTGCCGGGAACCTGAAAATCAGAGGTTCTTTGGCGCACGAATCGCCACTAAACTGTTCCGCTGGCGAGTGCGACAAGGAATCCCATGACTCTGATAAGCCCGGACAACGACCTCGCGCTAATGGCTGTGCTTTTCGTCATCGCCGGCGCCGCGTTCCTGGCCGAGAAGACCCGCATCGGGTCCCACCTGACGGGCGCGGTGATCGCGATCCTCTCGGCGATCGCTGTGGCCAACCTGCGTATCATTCCGCACTCGGCGCCGGCGTTCGACTTCGTGTTTTCCTACTTCGTGCCGGTGCTCATACCGCTGTTCCTCTTCAAGGCGGACTTGTGCCACATGCTGTTCGAGACGACCCGCATGACCGGGGCGTTCCTGATCGCAAGCGCGGGGACCGTCTCGGGCGTCGTTGTGGCGGTAAGTGTGCTGGATCTGGGACACCTCGCGCCGGCGGCGGACCTCGATCCGGCGCTGCGGGAGGCGGGAATAGCCGGGCTCTTCACGTCCACCTATATCGGCGGTTCCGTGAATTACGCGGCGCTCGGGGAGATTACGGGGCTCAGCAAGGATGCGTCGTTCTTCTCTGCCGCGACAGCAACCGACAATCTCTTCAGCGCCGTGTTTCTCGGCGTGATCGCCATGTTGCCGGGCTGGAACTGGCTGGCGCGTCGCTTCAGCAAGCATGATCACGGCGAGGCGCGGACGCAGGCCGATGAGGGCAGGCCGATCACGGCGATGAGCCTGACGCTGGCAATGGCGACGGCGGTCAGTTTCGTCGCGGTCGGCGATTTCATCACGTCCCTCACCGGTGTGCCCAGCCTGCGATACGCGGTCATAACGATTCTTGTCGTCACCGCGGCGACCGTCTTCCCGGGGCTCATGCAGCGGCTGTACGGCGGATTCGAACTCGGTGTCGGCCTCGCTTTCGTGTTCTTTGCGGCGATCGCCGCCGGCGCTGACCTGGTCGCCATGGTGCGGATCGCGCCCCTGCTGATCGTGCTCGTGCTCATCCTTCTCAGTGTGCATTTGCTGGTGCTGCTGGGCACCGGCCGGCTGTTCCGCCTGACGCTGCCGGAGCTGGTGACGGCCTCCAACGCGGCGATTCTCGGTGCGACGACAGCGCCCGCGCTTGCGGCGGCGAAAGGCTGGCATGATCTCGTCACGCCCGGGGTGCTGGTCGGCGTGCTCGGCTACGCGCTCGGGACGCTGACCGGCACCGCCGTGTTCCATGTTTTCGGCCTGCTGTAAGGTAAGCGTATGAACGGTGGAGATATTATCGGGCGTGTCCTCGAGGCGCACGGCGTCAGGTTTTTGTTTACCTTGTGCGGCGGTCACATTTCGCCGATCCTGAAAGGCGCCAAGGAACGCGGCATACGCGTCGTGGATACGCGCCACGAGGCAACGGCGGTGTTCGCCGCGGATGCGGCGGCGCGCCTGACGGGCGTTCCGGGGGTCGCCGCCGTCACGGCGGGGCCGGGAGTGACCAACACGATAACGGCTGTCAAGAATGCCCAGCTTGCGCAGTCGCCGGTCGTTCTGCTCGGCGGCGCGGCGGCGACGCTTCTGCAGGGCCGCGGTGCGCTACAGGATATCGACCAGCTCGCGCTGTTCCGGCCTCACGTCAAGTGGAGCAGGGCGGTCAAGCGGGTGCGCGACCTGGCGCCGGCGATCCAGAGAGGGTTCCAGGTTGCACAGAGCGGTGTCCCCGGGCCGGTCTTCATCGAGTGCCCCGTCGACCTGTTGTACGGTGAACCGGTAATCCGCGATTGGTACGAGGCCGCTACCCCGAAGGGCGGTTCCTTGCCGGATCGCTTCATGCGCGCATACCTGCGGCATCATGCACGACGATTGTTCGCCGACGCCGAGGGTGTCAGCGCGGAGTTCGTAGCGACGGTCGCAGCCGTGGCACCGCCACAGGGGGCGGTCGACCAGGCTGCGGCCCGGCTCGCGGGGGCGGAGAGGCCGCTACTCGTCGTGGGGAGCCAGGCGCTGGTGTCGGCCGGGCAGGCGGAGGCGGTCGCCGAGGCCATAAGCAGCCTGAACATCCCCGTTTACCTCTCCGGCATGGCGCGCGGCTTGCTCGGCGCCGCGCATCCGCTGCATCGCCGCCACCAGCGGCGCAAGGCACTCAAGGAGGCGGACGTGGTAATCCTCGCAGGCGTGCCCTCGGATTTCCGCCTCGATTATGGCCGTCACGTCAGGCGATCCGCATGCCTCGTGTCCGCCAATCGCAGCAAGGTCGATTTGAAGCGGAACCGCAAGCCCGACGTCGGTATCCTCGCGGATGCCGGCCTATTCCTCCGCGCGCTTGCAGATACAGTCGTGGCCGGAACCCGGGAGCGCTGGCGCGACTGGCACGTCGTGCTCGAATCGCGGGATGCCGAGCGAGAAGCCGAGATAGACGCAACCGCCGGGCGCGATTCCAAGTTTGTCAACCCGGTGTCGCTCTGCCGGCGCATCGACGCGGAGCTGCCGGACGAAAGCATCATTGTCGCCGACGGCGGCGACTTCGTCGGTACGGCGTCCTACATCGTGAAGCCGCGCGGCCCGCTCAGCTGGCTCGACCCGGGGGTCTTCGGTACGCTGGGCTGCGGTGCGGGATTCGCGCTGGGAGCGAGCCTATGCCGGCCGGGCAGTGAGGTGTGGATGCTCTTCGGTGACGGTTCGGTCGGTTATTCGCTTGCCGAATTCGACACCTTCGCGCGCCACGGCATTCCCGTTATCGCGGTCGTCGGCAATGATGCGGGCTGGACGCAGATCGCGCGAGAGCAGGTCAAGATACTAAGAGACGACATCGGTACAGTGCTGAAACGCAGCAACTATCACGAGGTGGCTGACGCGCTCGGCGGCCACGGGATCCTGCTGCAAACGTCGGACCAGGTGGTGCCGGGCCTTCGGGAGGCGCGCGGGGCCGCCAGCGGCGGCAGGCCTGTCCTGGTCAACGCCTGGCTGGACAAGACGGACTTTCGCGAAGGCTCACTGTCGATGTAGGTTGGCCGGTCAGCCGCTCTGTTGCCGCGGCGGTGGGTCGGTGCGCGGTGGTTGTTCGGGGCGCGACGGCGCCCGCTCCGGTTCGGGTCTCGGAATCTGATCCGACCTGCTGGGCCCCGGCGGGTCGCGCACGATGAACACTTCCATTTCCGCGGGCGAGTAAGGTGGCGGGAGTTCCGCTCCTCTTTCCACGGCGGCTGCGATCGTGGTCATCGGCTCTTCGATATCCGCCGCCAGCTTCCTGCCGACTTCCGTCTCGGTCAGGATCCGGTAGTCGCGTAACGCGGACGAGTAGTCATTGAGCTGCAGTTCGAGGATGACAGCGGCGTGCAGGAGCTTCAGATAATCTTTGCGGTCCAGCCAGCGGCCGTCGTTGATCATGGCCCTGCGAAAATGCTGGAGTTGTCCTTCCTTGTCGCCTCGTGCCTCGGATATTCGGCCCTCCGCGATATACGTGTATGCAAGCTCGACCGTGGTGAGGTCGTCTTTGTCGCGCATCCTGTCGATGAGCGCCTGTGCCTCGTCGAGCCTGCTCTTCTCGATAGCGGCGTGGACCTTCCTGTCTCGCGCAAAGAACTTCTTGGATACGTAGGGTTGCTTGCGCTCGTACACGAAGTTCAAGAGCACCTTATCGGTCTGAACGTCGCCCGGCAGATAACGCCAGCGGCCAACGGCTTCCAACGCTGCGTCGTTGAACGCCTCGCTTCCGCTCGACGCTTCTATGGCCGGGCCGAATACTGAGCCGTCCTCGAGCACGGCATAGCTGAGTAGCACCCAGCCTTCCCGGCCGCGTACCAGCTCGGACTTGGGAAACTGGGGCATGGGTTGTTCGATGAGGTGCAGGTGCTCGCTCATTCGAATGTGTTCACGCAGGTCCACCGGCTCTTCAGCCGCGTCCGCCAGCCCCGCGAATAGCAGGAGTGCCAATACGAGACCAGGATCACGCATGACCGCCACCCCCAGCTGGAATCACCCTACGTGCTCCAAGTCTAGTCGAGGTCGAGACCTTCCGCCAGAAACGGGCAATGACGATCGGTTTGTTCCGCAGCGCTCGTGCTACGCCGGTTCGATGTCGAACTGAAGGTAGTTGTGGTGGCCGGGGCTTTCGTCGATCAGGGCGACAGTGACCGAGGCGGAGCCGGGAGGGGGAAGCGTCTGGCGCAGGTGTTCTTCGGCTGCTTCCATGTCTGCGAGGCCGTTTTCGCGGGCGTCGAGACAGAATTCCTTGATCAGCGCCGCACGGCGTGAATACAGCTGCACGCGGTATGTCCCAGTGTCGGAGCCGACTTCCTGCCGCCGTTTATTTGACCTGAATCGCATAGTCATTCTTCCCTGCCTTTGCACGCATTCCCTATTACTCGTAACGCTGGGAATGCCGATCGGGTTCCCTATTGAGTAGACAGGATCACTGATTATGTGGAATCGTGTGACACACACGAGCACCGACCGGGAGGGCCGCAATGAAGACGATCGGTTTGCTGGGCGGCATGAGCTGGGAAAGTAGCGAGCTCTATTACCGGTTGATTAACGAAGAGACCAAGAGGATGCTTGGCGGGCTGCATTCTGCGCCTATCGTCATGGTGAGTGTCGATTTCCACGAAATCGAACAACTCCAGGCTCGCGACGAATGGAATACTGCGGCACGCATCCTGTCGGAAAAGGCCCGCCGGATCGAAAGGGCGGGCGCCGATCTGTTGTTGATCTGCACCAACACCATGCACAAGGTCGCCGACAGGATAGCGGCCGGTATCCGTATCCCGTTGCTGCACATAGCGGATGCCACGGCGAGGAGTGTGATGGCGGCAGGTTTTCAGACCGTCGGATTGCTGGGCACGCGATTTACGATGGAGCAATCGTTCTATACCGATCGTCTGGAGCAGAGCGGGCTTACCGTGCTCGTACCGGATGCAGGCGACAGGGCGGTAGTGAACCGGGTCATCTACGAAGAACTCTGCCTCGGCCGGGTGGAGGCCCAATCGAGGAGTCAGTTCCTGCACATCATCGACACGCTACACCAGCGTGGCGCCGAAGCCGTTGTCGAAGGCTGCACCGAGATCGGCCTGCTGGTCGGCCCGGAGCATACGGATGTGCCGCTTTTCGACACGACACGTATTCATGCCAGCCGGGCCGTTGCCGAAGCGCTGAAATAGGCAATGCGCGCGGTCGTTACCCGATCCGGTCAGTCGATGATTACCAGCTTGTAGTCTGCCGTCGCCGATCCGGTGTTGTAACCGTGAACCCCGACGTAATACGCAAGGCCCGCCACGAGATCGACACCGAGCTGCTGTGTTTCGACAGCGCCGACGGGGGTGCTGGTCAACGTGGTCTGGCTCTGGTCGTAGACCATCAGGTAGACCGCGTCGCTCTGCAGTGATTCCGTGCAGGTGTCGGCACACAGGTACACGAGGAAGTGCCCGGTGCGCGGCGGCGTGAAGATAAAGAAATCCGCCACGTCATCAGCCTGGTTGACGGTGCCGGTAATGTCGATTCCGATGTGCTCATCGGGTGCCGCTCTGCTGAAGCCAATCGGGTTGGCGTTGTCGAGCGTGTTGTTCGGTTCGTATTCGACGTGGTATTGCATCTTCACGATATCGCTGCTCGGCGGCGCTGGGGGCGGGCTCGACGGCGGCGGATTGACCGGCGGAGGTGGTGGCGGTGGCGACGCGATGGTTACGTTGCCCAGGCAGCCGAAGCCCATCGTAACGACGGCGACGAGAGCCGGGCACTGGGTTTCTTCTTCGCCGCCGCCGCACGCGGCCAGGGTGGTCATCGCCAGCAAGGCGCCGAGCCGATGCAGGGTGCGAATGATGGATCGCGCTATGTTCATGAACCTCTCCCTTTTCGTCGTGCCGGGACAGGTGCCCGACGTGTGTCCATCATGCGGAAGCGGCGAGGCCATGACCTGAGGAGGCCCTGATGAATCCCTGATGAAATTTATAAAACTCAGGCAGTTATTTGACTATCGCCGCCCGGGCCGCGAGTGCGCTGCTAGACTTCTGGCAGGAGGTGTCGATGGGATGCGTGTGGCGAGTCCGATGACAACGCTGGTATGGCTGGCAGCGCTGTATACCATCGTGGCGCTGGCAACGGACGGTGACGACCTCCGCATCGAAAAACGGGATCGCGCGTACTTGATCCGGATGAGTTTCGAAGTTCCGGCGAACACCTACCAGGTGAGGTCGGTGATTACCGACTACCGGGACCCCGCGCGCCTGAGCTCGGTGGTGAGGAAGAGGGAGATCATCAGCCGGGAAGGCGGCGTGGTTCGCGTTGCCACCGAAATGCGCGGCTGCGCCCTGTTTTTTTGCAAGACCATGAAGCTGGTGCAAGATGTCGTCGAGTCGGAGGATTCGGTCCGGGCCGACGTCGTCCCGGACGGGGGCGATTTCCGATCCGGCTATCTGCTCTGGTTGATCGTCGGTGAGGAAAGCGGCCGGTCCCGGGTCGTGTTCGAGGCCGTCATGGAACCGGATTTCTTCGTGCCGCCGCTTATCGGCGGCTTCCTGATTCGAAGCACGCTGGAAAAGCAGGTGAAGGAGATCGCGCGGAACCTTGCCAGCGAGGCGGTGCTGGAACCATCCGCGCCCCGTGAGCACGAATGATCGGCCGCTCGAGACTCTTTCGAGACACCGTGGCTGTCCGCTGTACCGGAAAGCGACCCGGAACCAACCAGGGGCCAGAACAGCTGCTGGGCAGCGGACATCGGCGCCAGGTTTTCGACGCCCATGCGCTCGGGGTAACGGCGCGTTATACGCGCTGTACCGAAGAGGACGTCCCAGAAGAAAAGCAGATTGCCGTTGTTCCCCTTGTAGAACGTCGCAGCGTCATCGCCGAATTTGCCATGGCGGCCCCTGGTGCGGCGAGGCTCGCCAGAAATGCGCCGCCGGCAAGTGCAAAGGGCTGGCTCACGAGCACCAGCGACAAGGTGCTCACGATTTCGACGACGGCGCCGTCGGTCGTTTGTCCCGGCTTGCTGAAGAATCGGGCGGAGGTGATCTCCAGCAGCACGAACACGAGAAATATCAACAGAATGATCGCGATCTCTGGCTGCAATGCGCGGTCCTCGGCCTGATGGCGCAGAGTAAAGCGTGTGACACGTGAGCCCGTCGCGCAACGCGGATGACCGCCAGTTATAATCAACCACGGTACCTGCGACCCCACTTGCGCGTATGACCGACTCTCCTGGCGCCCTGCGCATAGATCGATGGCTGTACTACTGCCGCTTCTACAAGACGCGCAGCCTGGCGACCGCGGCCGTATCCGGCGGGCATGTCCGTCTCAACGGCGAACGCACGGCGCCCGGCGCCCGCGTCAGGTGCGACGATCGTATCGAACTCGTGCGCGACCGCCTGCCGTATGTCCTGGATGTGAAGGCCATACCGGTGAGAAGGGGGCCAGCCGCCGAAGCGCGGCAGTGTTATGAAGAAGATCCCGGTATCGTGCTCGAGCGCGAGGCAATGATCCAGGCACTGCGCCAGGACCGCAAGCTCATGCCGAAGACGAAGGGCCGGCCGGACAAGCACACGCGGCGGCAGCTAATCCGGCGGAAGAGTGGCTAGGCGCTACGGGGGTGGCGACCCAAGCCGGGTATCTACCGCCCGATTCCTTCCTGCAGTCCGGTCACGGCGATGCCCCCGCTGACCACTTGCGCGATACGCTTCAGCGGGACTTTCATCGTGTCGTCGGCGGCCCCCGATGCGTCGTCGAGTAACTCACGGCTGGCCGACGCCTCGGCGGCTGATCCCTATTCGGTCGTGATACTGGCGTCTTCCAGCAGCACGGGGTAGCTGTAACCGGCCCCGAAATCCTTGTCGAGTACGATATTGCCGGTCAATACCACCGTGTCACCCACGGCCGTGGAGGCCTTGGTCGTGACGATGAGATCGTTATTGCCGGCGGCCGCGTCGCCCGAGCCGTCCTGGATATGGACGAAGTTCCAGCCGAGGATACCGGGGTTGTACTTCACGACCTTGCCGCGCAGGGTGAACTCGTTGCCCGCGAGTTCCTCCTTGTTAGCGTAGACGTAGGCGATGTCCTTGCCGTCCTCGTAGGCTTCGAGGCTCGCGGCGGCCGTCGCCGCCGAAGCGGTTCCGCTGATATCCGGGTGGCCGGCCGGCATTTCGCCCGAGACCCGCGCTGGGGGTTGCGAAGCGCCCGTGAGGTTCTGCAGGCCGCTTACGAAATACACGGCCTCGAAAGTGCGGCCCAGCGTCTGGCTCGTAAAGTCGGTCATGACCATGCCCGCATCGGTTTGCACGACGTCGCCGACCGCTATGGGCGTCTCGACGGCCGCGACCCAGCGCTGGTCCTGCCCTGTTTCCAGGAACGCGTAGGTATAACCGCCCGAATTCATCGTCTCGAGCACCTTGCCGCGGACCATGCCGGGCGGTACGGGTGTGGCCAAAGCAGGATTTTCGGCAGCCTGGTCATCGGCAGGTTGCGAGCAACCGGCAACAGCCGCCAGAAAGCTTACGGCGACCGCCGCAAGTACGAGCTTAAAGCTGATTGAATTCAAAACGATTCTCCACGTATTTCGAGTTTGGCGGCTTTGTCTCACGTATTAGACACGGTCTCAATACGCGCAACTGCCTATAGTCACTTGCTCACAGCCGGGCGAGCGTCTGCACGTGCGCACAGGCACTCGCGGCGAGCGCTTCCAGCGCATAGCCGCCTTCGAGACTCGAGACGATGCGACCCTCTGCGTGCTTTGCAGCAAGTTCGACGATCCGGGCCGTGATCCAGGTGTAGTCGTCGACCGTCAGCATGAGCTGGGCAAGCGGGTCGCCGGCGTGGGCATCGAAGCCAGCCGACACGAATAGGAGTTGCGGCGCGAATCGATCGATCTCGGGGAGCCACAGTGTCTCGATGGCCTCTCGAAAATCGCTGCCGCCGGTGCCCGCCGGCAGCGGTACGTTCGCGATATGCCCGGGCTCGGAGGGTGCGCCGGTGTAGGGGTAAAACGGGTGCTGATAGCTGGAACAGAGCAACACCCGGTCGTCCTGCAAGAAGATCTCTTCGGTGCCATTACCGTGGTGTACGTCGAAGTCGAGGATGGCAACGCGCTCGACGGCACCGCTGCCCAGCGCATGCGCCGCGGCGACGGCGATATTGTTGTAATAACAAAATCCCATCGCCGAGTTCTTCCCGGCATGGTGCCCGGGCGGGCGCACGCAGCAGAATGCGTTGGCGACGCGTCCCTCGAGAACGAGTTCGGTCGCGAGCACGGCTGCGCCGGCGGCATGGCGAGCGGCAGGCAGCGTGTTCGGGCCCAGCCAGGTGTCGGGATCGAGTTGCTCGAAGCCTTCGCTCGGCGAGCGTGTCTCGAGCATCTCGAGGTAACCGGGCTCGTGAACGCGCTCGAGTTCCTGCCGGGTCGCCGCACGGGCCTCGACGGGTACCAGGTGGTCGTAAAGATGCTGCTCGTGCAGGGCATCCGTGATGCTCGACAATCTTTGCGGGCATTCCGGATGGCCGTCCGCGACTTCGTGGCGGTCAAATATCGGGTGATAAAGCAGCGCTGTTGTCACGTACAATCCCCCGCTGGCGACCGGTCAGCAGAGTGAACGGCACGCTGCCGCAATGTATCACGGGAAAGGACGCATGCAATACGCAAGAGATCAGGGACCGGACATCGCTCCAATATTCGAGACCAGGTCGGTGGCATTGATCGGGGCCAGTGAACGCAACGGTTCACTCGGCACGGTCGTTCTCAGGAACCTCGTGGATGCGGGCTTCCAGGGAGCGATCTATCCTGTGAATCCGAAGCACGACACCGTGCAGGGAAGAAGCTGTTTTGCGTCGCTGAGGGATATCGAGCAACCCATCGAACTTGCGGTCATCGTGACGCCGGCGGCAGCCGTGCCGGACGTGCTCGACGACTGCGGTGCGCGAAATGTGCCGGCAGCAGTCATCCTCTCGGCGGGATTCCGCGAAGCCGGCGAGGACGGCCGGGCGCTGGAGCAGGCCGTGCTCGACAGGTCCCGGCGGCATCGCATTCGCTTTATCGGCCCGAACTGCCTGGGCGTCATGCGTCCGGAGACCAGACTCAATGCGACATTCAGCCAGCGCATGGCGAAGCCGGGCCAGATTGCTCTGGTGTCGCAATCTGGCGCGATGTGCACCGCCATGCTCGACTGGGCAAGCCCGCGGAATATCGGGTTTTCCTGTGTTATCTCAAGCGGCATTGCTGCCGACGTCGACTTCGGCGAGATCCTCGATTACCTCGTGATCGATCCGACGACACAGGCGATCATGCTGTACGTCGAGGGTATTCACGAACCGCGCCGGTTCATGAGTGCCTTGCGGGCTGCATCGCGCGCCAAGCCCGTTATCGTCATGAAAGCGGGGCGCTTCGCGCAGGGCAGCCGCGCGGCCGTGTCTCATACCGGTGCACTCGTTGGCGCCGACGATGTCTTCGATGCAGCACTGAACCGTGCCGGTGTCGTGCGCGTCCACGACTATTCCGATTTCTTCGCGGTGGCAGAGACCCTGCATACCGGCGTGCGGACGGCCGGGCCGAGGCTTGCCGTCGTCACCAATGGCGGCGGTCCGGGAGTGATGGCGGCCGACTTTCTCATCGACCGTGGCCTCGTGCTCGCGGACCTGTCCAAGTCGACGTGCCGGGAGCTCGACGAGCAGCTGGCGGATTGCTGGTCGCACGATAATCCCGTCGATGTCCTCGGCGATGCGAGCGACGACCAGTATGCAGCGGCGGTGGAAACCTGCCTGGGCGATGACGGTGTGGATTGCGTACTGGCGATCGTGGTACCGCAGGCCATGACCGACCCGACAACGATCGCGGAGCGCATCGTCGGGCTGAAGGAAAGCGCGAAGAAACCGGTCCTGACGTGCTGGATGGGCGACGAGTCCGTGCAGGCAAGCCGAAACCTGTTTCGCGAGCACGGATTGCCGACCTACGCCACGCCGGAAGCGGCGGTCGAGGCGTTTGCAGCCGCAGCCGCGTACCGGGCCAACCAGGAACTGCTGCTGCAGGTTCCGCAAGCGCTCGGCAAGCGTGCCGAGCCGGATCGTGAAGGTGCGCAGCTCATCATCCAGAACGCGCTGGCGCAAAAGCGCCGCGTGCTCGACCTGGTCGAGTCGAAGGCGCTGTTGGCCGCGTTCGGCATCCCGGTGGTTCGCAGTATCCCCGCGCACGATCCCAGCGAGGCGCTCGCCATCGCCGAGGAGTTCGGTTTCCCCGTGGTGATGAAGATTCACTCGCCGGATATCTCGCACAAGACGGAAGTCGACGGCGTGCGCCTTGGCATCAACGGCGGCCGCGACGTGCAGACTGCGTTCAGGCAACTCGTGGAAACCGCCGAGGAGCGGCGGCCCGATGCGAAGATACGCGGCGTGCTTATCGAGCCCATGTGGCAGGCGCACGCGGGCCGTGAGCTGATGCTCGGCGTGATCAACGACGAAGTGTTCGGGCCCGTTATCAGCGTCGGCCTCGGCGGCACCATGGTCGAGGTATTGCGGGATCGTGCCATCGGCCTGCCGCCATTGAACCGGTTTCTTGCGAAGAGCATGATCGCTGGCACCCGGGCATCGCGTTTCCTGGACGAATTCCGCGGTCGGCCGGCTGCGAACCGCCGTGCACTGGAAAACGTCATCCTGCGACTGTCCGACATGGTCTGCGAGTTGCCCTGGCTCGAGGAACTCGACATCAACCCGCTCGTCGTCGACACCGAGAAGGCCATGGCGCTCGATGCGCGCATCGTGGTCAGGCCCGTGAGCCCGGCAGCGCGGGAATACTCGCACATGGCGATTCACCCTTACCCGAGCAAGCTCGTCGACGAGCACCGGCTGCTCGACGGTACCTACATCACGATACGCCCGATTCGGCCGGAGGACGCCGAGACCGAGCGTGAATTCGTGGACGGGCTGTCCGAACGCTCCCGCTACCTGCGTTTCATGTACTCCCTGAAGAACATCACCCTGCAGATGGTGTCGCGCTTTACACAGATCGACTACGACCGGGAGATGGCGTTGATCGCGCTGGTGGATGCTGACGACGGTGAGCGGCAGATTGCTGTCGGCCGCTACGTGATGAACCCCGATGGCCGCAGCTGCGAGTTCGCTATCGTCGTCGCCGACGATTGGCACGGCAAGGGCATCGCGACCGAACTGCTGCGCCGGCTCATCGACATCGCGAGAGACCGCCGCCTCGAGGAGATGGTCGGCATCGTGCTACGTGAGAACAAGGGCATGATCGCGCTCGCTAAGGAACTCGGCTTCGACCAACAGCGCTCGCCGGACGACCCGGGCGTCGTGATCATGACGCTGAAACTCTGAGTTCGAGATTCGCTGCAGCAGGCTGAAAGCGTCTCTTACTCGTCGACCGTCACCAGGGCGGCGGCTACGCGCTCCCGGTAGGCCGCATGGCAGTCGAAACAGGCGGCGACCATGCCCTGGTAGGCCGCGACCGCAGCGGCACGATCCCCATCGACGGCCGCCTTGTACATCTCGAGCGATAGCTCGTGCACCTGAACGTCGAAGTTCTTGAATACGGGCATCTCGGGGCCGAGTTCATTTGCCACCAGCTCGACCTGCTCCGGGGGGATTCTGGGGTGTTCCGCGATCGCGAGTGCGCCTTCCGCGACCCTGTCGAAGTCGTCGAGCAGGAAACCGTCGGAGACCTCGAGGAAATTGCGCCGCAGCTCCTGCATGATTTCCTTCAGCGTGGTCTCGCCCGTCACGGCGGTTACCGGCACCGCGAAAGCAGCGAAGCTGACGAGCAGCAGCAGTCCATTCCTGATCATAGCCGCCTTACCTCAACTGGCTGTCCTTGCTGCCGCGGCGGTTGTAGCCGCTTACGGCCTTGCGTTGCTTGTCACGCTCCGCCTGGCAGGGGAGGCACAGGCGCACACCGGGTACGGCCGCACGCCGCGCAGCCGGGATTTCATTGTCGCACTCCGAGCAGCGCGCCAGGCTTTCGCCGGCCGGTAATTCACTGCGTGCGCGTTTGACCGCGTCCTCCACGGTGGCGTCGATCTGGTCCTGCACCGCGCCGTCTTTTGCGAATCCGCCTGCCATCGGCGCATTGTAGGCGATTATCGACCGCGAATGCCGCCTATCGCAGTGATTCCTCCAGCAGCAGCCAGTCGTCATCGTCCTGATACACCCGGGTCGCGTGCACCCAGCGCTTCGGCACGCTCGTGCCGCGGCCGAGTTCCTCGAGGTACGGTAACAACGGGCGCTCGGGTGGCCGCCGCTTCTCGCGCGCGTCGAGCGGACTGGTTTCCCTCCAGCTTCCGAAGCGCTCGAGGAAGAGAGGTTCGCGGAAGCCGAATCCGTCGAAAAAACTCTCGCTGCCGACGAGCGGCAGGTACCAGAGACTCGGCGTGCCGTCGGGATTACGCTCCGTGGGAGGGCTGACGAACAGCACGGGCTTGTGCTGCGAGCGCGCCACGATGATCTCGTGCACCGTGCCCACGCTGTAGACGTCGGTGGGACAGTAGGCGATGACGAAGTCGCTGATGTCCACCATGCGCAAATCGATGTGCACGGTCTCCCAGAAGTACGCCGCGAGCTCCGCACGCGTTGCCGCGCCCTCGGGTGTCGGTGCGAAGGTCCAGCGTTCACGATTCATGACGGTCTTCGTGTCTTCCTTGCCGTACTCGAACAATCCGCGGATCCGAGGTTTTTCCCACGGATCGAAGACAGTTACGCCGAAGCGTCGCAGGAACTCCCTGACGCGGGTTCGCCAGCCGGAACGTTTTTCCACTTCGCGACTCGCGACGAAGTCCATCGGACCCGCGAGGTACACGCGAGCGCCGTCGAGATAGTTGTGGACTTTGCGCACGATGACGATCATATAAGAGTGTGCCGGCGGCCAGAGTAGGTAATTGCGCCTACGCGCAACGGCCAATCGGTAAAAGCCCTGATTCCGGAGACCCGAGGGTCCGTGCTAACGTTCCCCCATGGACGCAGCAACCCGCCAGGACATCACGCGCGTGTTCCCCGGGGTGCAGGACCACACGGTCGTCGAGATCCTCGATGTGCATGCGACGCTCGGAGATATCGAAGCAGCCGCGGCGTTACTGCAGGATGCCGACGAAGGCCTGATCGGCGTCAAGCAACGCCACGGCGACCGTATCAATCGTGTGCTGGATATCCTCGCCGCATCCGACTACCGCCCCGACGATCTCGACGATTACTAGGCGGCCCGGGCTCGCTGCAGGTGTGTCACGAACCAGTCGCGCGTCAGTGCGGCGACCTCGTCGAGCGTGCCCGGTTCCTCGAATAGATGTGTGGCGCCGGGGACAATCGCAACTTCTGCGCGGCAGCGCATTTCTTCCTGTGCGGCTCGATTGAGTTGCAGCACTTCGGTGTCGTGGCCGCCGACGATCAGGAGTGACGGCGCCTTGACCCTTGGCAACGCTTCGCCGGCAAGGTCGACGCGTCCGCCGCGCGATACGACGGCCGCCACCAGTTCCGGCAAGGCCGCCGCGGCGATCAGCGCGGCCGCGGCGCCAGTGCTGGAACCGAAGAGCCCGATCCGGAGTCCGCTGGCTTCGGGTTCGCCGGACAGCCAGTGAACGGCACGCTCCAGGCGCCGGCTAAGCAAAGGAATGTCAAAGCGGTGCTCCCGCGTATATCGGTCGACGCGCTCCTCTTCCGCGGTCAGTAGATCGAAGAGCAGGGTGCCGAGGCCGGCTTCGCGCAGGAATGCCGCCACCGCGTTGTTGCGACGGCTGAAGCGGCTGCTGCCGCTGCCGTGAGCAAAAACCACGATACCGCAGGCCTTTTTCGGAATCTCCAGGAAGCCTGCGAGCGTGACATCACCGGCTTTGATGCTACGTTCGTCGGTTACATCTGGCATGGGTATGGCCTCCTCTTTTTTGACAAGTGGTCGCACAGGAATCGACGACAAGGGTGCCGTTGCCCGGCTCGATTACAGTGTCGAAATCCCGGCTGGCGCGGTTCAATCGCTCGAGCAACCACATTCGGTCTTCCGTGCTCGCCTCGATCAACCGGAACCGCTGCAGCCGGAGCGGGACGATCTGCAGACGTTCGAGCATGCCCGTGGCAGGGTCGAGGTCGACGAAATACATCGGGCTCAGCCAGGGGCGGTAATTCTCGTGGCCGCGGATGCCCTCATAGTCGCTAATGAAATCACCGGTGCCGTAGATGATGAGCCTGCCTTCGTAACACTCGATGGCCCTGGCATGGTGGGAGGAGTGGCCGTACACCAGATCCACAGCACCGCTGTCGATAAGGCGATGAGCGAAGCGCCGCTGCGCCGGCGGCACGTCATAGCCCCAGTTGCCGCCCCAGTGGATCGATAACACGACGATGTCGCCATCGCGGCGTTCGGCTGCAATCGCCCGAGCGACGTGGTTCGCAGTTCGGCTGTCGAGGTCGCGAAGACGATTGACACCGGCGCGATCGGGAGCAGCGGCCCAGGAGCCCGGAACGCCGCTTTCACCCTCGGCGAGGGCGTAGACGAGAACCCGGCCGTTGCCGGGTGCCGACAGCCTGGCAGGGCGCGCTGCCTCGTCGAGGTTGGCTCCTGCACCGGCAAATGCGAGCCCCGCCCGATACAGGGTCGTCAGCGTCTCCATCAGTCCCGCGTAACCCCAGTCGAGCACGTGATTGTTGGCAAGCACGCAGCAGTCGGGCCGCGCCGCCGCGAGGCAGTGCACGTTGTCCGGGTGCATGCGATAGTGAATGCCCTTCCATTGCCAGTAGTACTGGCTCGTGGTTACGCTGGTTTCGAGGTTGATGAGCCTCAGGTCGGGCCGATATGCCTGCCATTGCGCCAGCGCTTCGCCCCAGATGTAGTCGTAATCGACGGGCCTCGCTATCGGGCCGCTGACGCGTTCCGCGAGACGCACGTAATCGCGCGCATCTTCCACACAATTCTCGTAAAGCCCCGGGTCGCTCGGATGCGGAAGGATCTGGTCGACGCCGCGGCCCGTCATGACGTCGCCTGCGAGAAACAGCCTGAGGCGCGATCGATCATCCATGCGCATGTGTGTCGGCGGCAACGGCCATCGTCGCCAATCCGACGTTCGGACACTATCCCGCGGGCCGGCATGGCGCCGCAAGACGTGATTCTACCTACCACTTCGTAGTATTCCGTACAGATGCCCGGTCCCGCGCCGGCTTACAATCCAGCCATGAAGCTCTTCGCCCTCAATGCCTCGGCCGGGCTGGGGCAGCGCATCGCGGATAGGCTGGGTAAGCCGCTCGACCCGCACGAGGAACGTGAGTTCTCGCGCGGCGAGCACAAGGCCAGGCCCCTGACCGACGTCCGGGGCGAGGACGTCTATGTCGTGGCGTCACTGCACGGCGACCGCGATTATTCGGTCAACGACAAGATCTGCCGCCTCGTTTTTTTTGCCGGCGCCCTGAAGGACGCGGGGGCGTGGCGGCTGACCGCGGTCATGCCGTACCTCGCGTATTCCAGGAAGGACCGTCGTACCAAGCCGCGTGACCCGGTGTCGACACGGTACCTTGCAACGATTCTGCAAAGCGTCGGCGTCGACTGCCTCGTTACGATGGATGTGCACAATCCCGCGGCGCTGGACAATGGCTTTCGCGGTCCGGCGATCAATATCGAGACGCGTAAGCTGCTCGCCGAACACTTCAGCAGCACCGTCGGCGAAAGCGTGGACAGCGTCCTTGCGCCCGACCTGGGCGGCATCAAGGCGACGCGCCTGTTCGTGGATACGTACCGTGAGCTGTCAGGCAAGGCCTTGCCGATGGCAGTCATGGATAAGCGACGCAGCGAAGGTCTCGTAACGGGGTCCGGCCTCATCGGGCAGGCTGGCAATCACGTGCTGATCGTGGACGACATGATCGGTACCGGCACGACGCTCTGCCGTGCGGCGGATGCCTGTCTCGAAGCGGGTGCGCGCCGCGTTTCGGTCGGCGCCACGCATGGCCTGTTCGAGGATGGTGCGCCGCGGCTGTTCGAGCAGGCCGGCATCGATTCGATCGCGGTAGCCGACACGGTGGCAGTCGAGAACCTGGGTCTCCCCGACGCGCATCTGGCAAAGATCACCGTCATCAGCGCGGCAGCGCTGTTCGCCGATCAGCTGCGGGACATGGTCGCGTCGTCAGGGTCCAGATAGTCCTCGGCAAGCGAAAGGTAGTTGCGGCCCCGGCGCAGCCAACGGTGGCGGTCGTCCCCGTCCAGCGTGTGCCATGCGGACAACATCGCGCGAACCATGGCGCGACGCGCGGCATAGAATTGCCACAGGTGACGTGGTGCACCGTCATGGTGCCTGGCCTGGTAGAGTTCCCTGCAGGCAGTCTCTATCCAGCGCTCGCCAATCACCCTGCACTCCAGGCCGAAATAGGCAAGCTCCTCGACACAATCAAGGCAGCGCAGGTCCTGGTCGAACTCGAGGCGGTCGAGAATCTCGATGTCCCCCCCCTCGAGTATGCAAACGTGCTCCGGCCGCAGATCGCCGTGTACCTCGCGAACCAATTGATTCTGCTGGCGGCTTTCGAGCAGTTCCTGCTCGTTCTCCATGTAGGAGTTCAGGCTGTCGGCGAGCGCGTCGACCTGTATCGCGGAAAACCCGAAATCCGGGTTGTGCAGCTCCGTCACGGTCTCCGCCAATTCCCTGCGCAGCCGCAACACGTAGCTTTGCGAGTCGGCCTCGCAGGGGCGCGCGGACGTGTAGAAGTCCAGGAGCTTGCGCATCAGGCGCTCGATGTCGTGGCGTCCAACCAGCTTTGCCCGTGCAGCGTTGTCGAGCATGCGGGTCTCTGGCAGCCGGTGCATCTTGACCAGCCATTCGACGGGCCGTCCGTCTCCGTCGATGTGCAGTTTACCGGCTTCATCGATGACGAGCGGCAGCACTTCGAGGTAGGTCTGCGGCGCGAGGGGCAGGTTCAGCCGGTACTCTTCAATGCAGAGGTGCCGGCGTGCTGCAAGTGACGAGCAATCGTAGCGCCCGTGTCGGAACGGCTTCTTCATCTTCCACGCATGCCGGTCCGTCAGGAACACCCAGGCGTGGTGCGTTTCTATGATGCAGACGCGTTTTGGCCGCTCGGCGTAGTTGTGCGGCAGACTCAGGAATGCGACCTTGTCGCGCTCGCTTGGCGACATGCGGGGGTCGGCCGGCGCTGCCGTTTGGGCGTTAGGCTGCATGCCCCTGGTACCCGAGTAGTGTCTGCCAGTCTAGTCACCCGGCACATGACACACCCATAGGTGCATCTACTTACCTTCACCGCGGTTCGGCGCAGCGAGCGATCGAGCTCGCTCGACAATCTTGTCCAGGCGCCTGAGGTGAGAGCCTCGCCAGTAGACCCGTCCGCAGCATCGGCAACGCTTGAAATCCCTGTAGACGACAAACACCTGGAGAGGGACCCATTGGGCCGCCTCCGCTCGGGTGATGTCATCCAGTTCGCCGTTGCACGCCATGCAGCGTGCGTAAGGCTCGATGTTGCCGGCCAGGTTCAGCGCCCGGATGACCTCTTCGAGCTGTTCGTCGGGGTCAGTCGCCCGCAGCCAGTAGCCGTGGGTCACGTTGCCGTTTTTGAGGATGCCCTTGTCACGCGTCAGGATGATGCGCCGCTCTCGTTTGGCCGTATCGATAATGGTCGCATCGTCCAGGTCGCGTCCCCAGCGCGTGTCGAAGCCGAGCAGTCGCAGGTTGCGCGCGAGGGTTCCGAGATGCACGTCGGCGATGAAGCGCGTTTTGAACAACGGGGCCGGCCTGAGCCGGGTGACGGGTGATACGTCGTAGCGTTCGAAGACGGGGTAGACGGCGATGTGTTCGCCGCCCTGCAGCAGCCGGGCGAAGTCCACGGATTTGCCGTCCACGAGTATGACGTCGACCTCGGTGTGCGGTACGCCGAGCGCTTCGATCGTGTCCTTTACCGACGGCGTCCCGACAAAGCGGTAACAGAACTCGCGCTGCCGCCGGTGCTCCGGGAGGAAATCGTTCAGCTCCGCATAGAAGCGCATCCGGGCTTCTCGCTGCTTACGCGCGTATCGGTCTGTTGTCTGCATGGTGAACGGCTGTCGTTCACCAAGATACTACGAACGCGAGCGCCCGGTCAGGCGGACGGTTCCCGGGTCGCTGATGCCCGGCTACGGCGGGACGGTCCTGCTACGCTCGCGCCTCGCCGTCACTGAGTTCCGGTGCCACGGCAGCCAGCAGGTGCCGACCGTAACGGCGGCCGAACAGTTCCGTCGCCCACGCCTGTCCGCGAACGGTATATCCGGCCTGGAGGTCGTAGGCGCCGGCTTCGCCGAGAGGGCGTTGTGAATGATCGTTATTCGGCGAGCCTGCGACGAGCCATACCGCGATCACTGTACCCGCGATGAGAGCAGCCATTCCGGCCGCCATATTCGTCGTTCCCATTGCCAACCCTCGTTCTTGTTATTCTTCGGGGGACGTCTAGGACCATACGCTCATGACGGTGCGCCGGCAAATGGGACGCGTTCCACGCCGGAATGCGTCGCGAAAACCGGCGGTTGGGCGCTTTCCGGCCGAATTCTGTTAACCGAGCCGCGCTCGGAATCTCGCGAAACGGGGGGCGGTGCCCCGCGAGCCGATGTTCCAGTTTTCAACGGCTTACGGGTCGGTTCGATAAAGAGTTTTACATAAAGCGACAGAGCACATAGACTGCTACCGCTCGACAAATAGTCAACAAGAGCCTTTAAATCGTTGTTTGAAAAGGCCGCTGTATGAAATCCATCGTTGAACAGTACAACGAGTGCCGGCGTCGCGAGATGGCAGAGTCCGATCCACCATCGGTCCCGGTTCTCGGCCGCCTCAGCCGGTCGCCGGTCAAGCGCCTTGCACGCTCGTACCGGGACTGCTCGCCGGCCGCGATGCTCGTGAGCCGCAGCCGGTTCGCGGCCGGCTACGTGCTCGACCGGTTTCTCGCCACGATCGACGGCGGGACGATGGTGATTCTTGTCGAGCAGTCGTTTGCTGAGCCCGTTGCCTTTATGAAGCACATCGTGAGCGCCGTCGGGTTCGGCTCCCGGGCGACGAGCCTGCCGCATCTCGAGCACGCATTGGGGTTGTTTCTGCACCATCAGAAGACTCGCAGCCTTCGCACAGTGGTGGCGATCCGGGATATTGATGCGCAGGACGCCGGCGTGCTTGGAAGCATCCACGACCTGATCGAGCTGGAGTCGGCACATGAATTCGGCCTCATGGTCGTCGCGACATGTACTGCAAATGACCCACTCGAACCGTTGGACCCGATACTCAAGGCGATCTCGTCGCGGGCCGCGGTTAGGGTCGTCCTCACGCCGTTCGTGCTCTCTGAAACCCGTGAATTCATTCGCGAGCGTTTCGAGCGCCGCGTATCGAACGGTGCCGGCGGTGCTACCGAGGCGCTGCGCTTCGAGATGTACGCCACTCAGTTGATCCACGAGCTGAGTTCCGGTGCGCCCGAGACCGTCGATCTGCTTTGCCGCAAGGCCATCGCAGTTGCCGCCCGGAGTGACGAAAAGGCCATTTCCGTCTCGGACGTCAAAGTCGCCGCGAGGCTCCTGGGCCTGCTGCCGGCGTCGTCTGGCGTGCAGGATGCGTCCCCGGTGGCGGCCAACGGGTTGCGGGGAGATTCGTTCGGCCACCTCATCGTGAAGGTTCGTGGAATGCCGGAACAGACGGTTGCGCTCAACGGCAGCCATGTGCTCATCGGCCGCGACCGGCTGTGCGACATCTGTATCGAGGACAACCAGGTCAGCCGGCTTCACGGGCTGATCGCACGCTCTAAGGAGGGTGTGTATTACCTGGATCTGGGCAGTACCAACGGCTCGGCGGTCAACGGTGCGATGGCACACCGCCTGGCGCTGGAAAACAACGATGTGATCGCGGTTGGCGACGTGCGCATCATCTATTCGCTGAAGGGGGCCATCGAGGATGATGATATCGATCTGGACGCGACGGACACGTTCGAGATCCCGGATTTCAGTGAGCGGTCGCCTGCCGATTACGCGGGCAATGGCAAACGGGCTCCGCGCAGGCGCTGATACGGTTACGGCGGACTCTCACACGATTCCACGTGCGTCCTTGATCAGGTCGTAAGCTGCGTTTATCTCGCGCGAACGCTCCTCCGCCACGGCTCTCATGCTCTCCGGCAGGCCTCGTGCGGCAAGCTTGTCGGGGTGGTTCTGGCTGATGAGCTTGCGATAGGCGCGCTTGATCTCCTCCGGGTTTGCGTCGGGGCCGACGCCGAGCGCGGCATAGGCGTCGGCAAGACGATCCGCGGGCGGTGGTGCGCCCGGTGCGTACGGGCCCGCGTCGCTGGCACGCAGAAGCGCCTCGAGCTGCGCAACATCGTGTTCCTGCAGCCCCAGCCGGCGCGCAATGCGCACCAGCATCGCGTGCTCGGCAGGGTCCACGCGGCCGTCGGCGGCAACGGCCATGACCTGAAGCTGCAGGAAAAGCTGAACCAGCGGTGCGCGTCGGCGGCTGACCCGCGCGAACCGGTCGACAGCGGCGTCGAGGTCGAAGTCCGGCTGCTTGCCACGATTGAAAGCGGCCTTGGCTGCACGGCGCTGCTCGTCCTGAAGTTTCAGCATCGTGAAAATCCGCTCGACAGCATTGATCTCGTTGCGCGTGACTACGTTGTCTGCCTTGCACAGCGCACCCATGATGGCGAACGTCGATTCGATCAGCTGAGACTGCACGACACGCAGTCCGCCGATCACGGATTGCCGCAAGATGGCGCCGCCGGCATAGCCGAGGGTGGCACCGATGACAAGACCGGCAAATCCGCCGAATAGTGCGCCCAGCAGGGCGCCGATGACCACGAGAAACATGCGGGTAGTCTAACAGTGCAGCGCCCGACTATTTCGGCGCATTGACCCACGAGGGAGGCGCCAGCAACCACACCAGAGACTTCGATGAGCGCAGGCAGACGACGGCGTAGGAAGCATGCCAGGCGCTCGATTCGATGCCGTACAGGGAGCAGCAGGTTTCGACGGATGTGTTCCGCTGCAGCAAGCAGGCTATCAAGAGCGCCCGGACGCGTCGCAGCCGCAAAGCAGAACTAGACGTCGATTGGGAGTTTTCGGATTCGCGTGCCTGTCGCGGCAAAAATCGCGTTGCAGATCGCCGGCGCGACCGGGGGCAGAGGCCCCTCGCCAAGGCCGCGCGGCGCGTCATCGCTTTCGATGAAGTGCACGTCAATCTCGGGGATGTCCGGTAGTCGGCAGAACCGATAGTCATGGAAGTTGGTCTGCTGAACGATGCCATCCCGAAGGGTGATCTTGCCGTACAGCGCCGCGCTCAAGCCCTCGATGATGCCACCTTCGACCTGGTTGACCGCGTTCTGCGGATTGACGACAAGGCCGCAGTCGATAACGCAGACGATGCGGTCCACGTTGAGCTTGTCATCGCGGACAGTGACTTCTGCCACCTCGGCGATCCAGCTACCCTGGCTATAGCTTGCGGCGATGCCGCGGCCCGCGCCTTTTGCAAGCGGCCGACTCCATTCCGCTCGACGAGCCGCCGTCTCGATCACCTGGCGCAGCCTGGAGGCGTCGAAGCGAAAGTCTTCCCGCACCTGGACGAATCGTTCCTGGCCGACCAGCCCCAGGAGGAATTCGAGCGGCTCGCTGCCGGCCGCGTGAGCCAGTTCGTCGATGGCGCTCGCAACCACGAACACGTTGCTGGAGTGATCGACGGCGCGCCACTGTCCGAGCGGTACACGTGCCTGCACGGACGCGTACTCGAACAGAAGGTTCGGCACGAACCCGGCTGGGAACTCGTAGTTGCCGATCTCGGCGCCGGAACCGCCCCGCTCGAGGTAGAAGTCGCGCGGATAGCTCACGACCTTCTGCTGCCAGTGACTGATTCGACCCCGGGCGGCAGCCGCACGCACGCGCTGCACGTTGGCCGGCCGGAAGTAATCGTGGCGCACGTCGTCTTCGCGCGGCCAAACCACTTTGACAGGGCGGCGGAACCGCTGCGACAACAGTACCGTGTCCGTGATGAAGTCGGCATAGAAGCGGCGCCCGAATGCGCCGCCCGATCGCATGACATGGACGGTGACTTTCTGCCGGTCGATGCCGAGCACTTTCGCCACGGCTTCGGCGGCCATCGGCGGATTCTGGGTCGGCGCCCAAACCTCGACCGCATCCCCCCTCACGTGCGCGGTACAGTTCATCGGCTCCATCGGTACGTGGGCGAGGTAGGGCAAGTGGTAGGTTACGTCGATCGACGCCGCGCCGGCCGGTATCGATCGATCGCCTTCGCCGCGCACCGTCTCTGCGTCGCCGTCAAGCGCGTCCTCGAAACGTTGCGTGAGCGCATCGGTATCCTCGCGATCGTCCGGGTATCGCCACGCAACGTCCAGCCGCCGCGCACCCTCGAGGGCCGCCCAGGTATTGGTTGCGAGCACGGCCACGCCGGAGACGAAGTTGGGGCAGTTGGGCAGGATGATGCGGCCGCCGTGCTCGTCGTTGCGTAACTCGTGAAAACCGACGACGCCGGCAACCGACTCCGCTTCCGTCGTGTCGAACGACAACGGCTGGCCGTCACCGTGAGGGCAGCGCTTCACGACGGCGTACAACATGCCGGGCAACGTGAGGTCGAGACTGTAGGCTTGCCGCCCGGTGATCATGTCATCGAGATCGACGTCCGCGAGTGGACGGCCGATAATCTTGAAGTCGGATACCGACTTGAGCACGGGTTCGTCGGGGACCGGCAAGGCTGCCGCGTCAGCCGCGAGGTCGGCGTAGCGCAGCGCGCGCCCGGCTCCCTCGTCGATGACGTGACCGTTGTTCGTCGACAGTGCCCCGAGCGGGCAGTCGAGCCTCGCAGCTGCGGCGGCGAGCAACATCATTCGAGCGCTAGCGCCGGCCTGCCGCATTGCGTCGTAGTTGAGTCGCACGCTCAGGCTGCCGCCGGAGAACTGGTTCTCGAGGCGCGGGTCCCAGTCCGCTTGATCGACCCGGATCGAATGCCAGTCGACGTCGAGTTCCTCGGCGATCAGCATCGGTAAGGCGGTCTTTACGCCCTGGCCCATCTCCGGGTTCTGCGCAAACAGGGTGATGCTGCCGTCCCCGCCGATGCGAATCAACGGGTGCAGCGATACCGGCGTTCCGGACGCGAGTGCGGGCAGCGGTATCCCGATAAGCAGCCCCGCGCCGCCGGCGGCGCCGAGCCTGATGAAGTCGCGGCGATTTATACTGGTCATCCTGAAATGGACTCCAAACGAGACGCCGGGTTCACCAACGCGGTTGCCATGATTTGTTTATCATCGCACATCCACGGAGTCACGGGACACGTCATGAAATACCGCCATCTCGGCAAGGCCGGCATACAGGTCAGCGAATTGTCATTCGGGTCCTGGGTGACTTTCCACACCCAGGTCGGCACCAGGGATACGGTCGAGATGATGGCCGCGGCATACGATGCCGGCGTCAACTTTTTCGACAACGCCGAGGCGTATGCGGACGGCAAGTCCGAGGAGATCATGGGCGAGGCCCTGAAACGCCTGGGCTGGCGACGCGGCAGTTACCTGGTTTCGACGAAGCTCTTTTGGGGTCTGCACGATAACCCCAACGAGTCCAATACGCTTAACCGCAAATATCTGCTCGAGGGCATCGACGGCTCGTTGAAGCGCCTTGACCTCGAGTACGTGGACCTGCTGTTCTGCCATCGCGCAGATCCCTCGACGTCCATCGAGGAGACCGTCTGGGCCATGCACAACATCATCGATCGCGGCAAGGCGCTCTACTGGGGAACCTCGGAATGGGAAGCAGCCGAGATACAGGAGGCGATCGACGTCGCCGAGCGTCATAGTCTGCACAAGCCTATCGTCGAGCAGCCCGTCTACAACCTGTTCGAAAGACACCGGTTCAGCGACGCCTACCGGCGAATCTACGAAGACCAGGGCTACGGCTCGACGACGTGGAGTCCGCTTGCGTCCGGCACACTGACCGGTAAGTACCAGGAGGGTGTGCCGGAGGGCAGCCGCGGCTCGCTGCAGAGTCTTGCGTGGTTGCGCGACCAGATTACGGATGCGGATCGCCTCGCGAAGGTCGCTGCGTTGAAACCGCTTGCGCAACAGATGGGCGCGACCCTGGCGCAGTTTTCGCTGGCCTGGTGCCTGCAAAACCAGTGGGTCAGCACCGTGATAACCGGCGCCAGCCGCGTCGATCAGGTGCACGAGAACATGAAAGCCGCGGACTTCGTGGACAGCTTCACGCCGGATATGATGGCCACCATCGACGAGATCTTTGCCTGAGGCCAATTCAAGGGCGTCGGATGACGGCCAGGATTTCCGCCAGTTGTGCCTCCGTGACCGGGTAGAACTCACCAAGCGTGCAGGTCATGCCGGTACTCCATGCGCCCCAGTGCCATGGCGCGCGCGAGTACCATGGCCACTCGAACCAGTCATCGACCGCGAAACGGTCGGTGCTGCAGATGTGCATGGTGCTGTGCAAACGCACCCGCAGAACGGAGCCGTGACGCAGGTCGTGACAGCGATGGCGCAGGATATTGACCCATTGTTTGTCGCCCTTTCCCGTGAACAACAGGTGCTTCTCGTCGAGCGGGCGAATGCCCCTGTACTGAAGTTCCGACAGGCAACGCACGGGCTTGACGTCCTCGCCGAGTGACAAACTCAGGATGTCCAGGATATCTGCCTCGATCGCCTCGCGCCGGTCTTCTTCCTCCGGTGACGTTGCACAACCGGTGACGAGTAGCAGGGCGGCCAGCACGCGGACGCCGTGTCTCACGTTCATGGCGTGCTCCTGTCGTCAACAACAGGAGCACGCTAGCACGGGTCAATGTGCGCGGGAATAGGGGATTTGTGCAGGCGTTACTTCGCCTCAATCAATACCGACATGGAATCCCAGATGACACCGTCTTCCTTCGCGGCCGCCCGGCCGTCGTCCGAAGAGAGCATGTCGCTTAATGCCTGCATGTCCTCGACGGCGACGACCAGCCCGGTGAGGTTCGGCTTGTCCTCACTCCGGAAGGTATGGACGTGCGCGGCGCCATTGGCGCGGAACAGGTCATGGCGGCTGTTCTCGCCACGCCAGGCGGCCAGCCAGTGCTCGGCGTCCTCGACCTCGTGCAGGATCATGAGATGGGATTGGCCCTGGCCTTTACCCTGCATGCGATGCATGCCGTGCATCGCTTCTTTCGGAGGCGCGGGCGGACTGTCGCTGTTCCAGATATCGTTCGAGATGCGCCAATTCCCGTCATCGCCCTTCCGCCAGGTCTCGATGAATTTGCCATTGTCAACGACGCTGTCGCCGTCCATGACCTTGTAGCTTCCGATCTTGTACGCGATGTTGTTTTGCATCGTTATTTCTTCGATCGAGGTTTCGCCGGTGAGCCCGGCGTCCATCATGGCGCCGAAGGTTGCGCGCACGCCCTCGGCACCGCGCCTCATCTTGCCGTTCGGCTGCATGATTCGTGCGTCACTCTCATAGATCATCGTCAAAGTGTCGAGGTCCTTCGTGTTCAACGCCTCGTTCCATGCAGCCGAGAGGTCTTCGATGACCTTCGGGTTACCGGGGGGCGGCGCCTGGTTGCAGGAGGCGATGATGAGCGCCACGCCCAGCGGAGCGATTGCGAGCAGTCTCTTCATGATTGTTGTCTCTCCTGATTAGGCGGGCGGGCTCAAGGCTTCCTGAAGAGGAGCGTGAATCGGTCGGTGTTGCCGGTCACGCTGCGTCGTCCGACCTCGTAGCGCAGCTCATCGTCAGGGCGGTAGTGCAGGTCGCTGTAACCCACGAACTCAAAGCCGATGTCGAGCATCTCCTTGATGACCAGTACGGGGTCGATGCGGCGCCGGTTCTCGGGATTCTCCGGCTCCATGTGCCGCTTCGTGTGGTCGACCACGCCGTACAGACCGCCCGGCTTCAGCACGTCGAACACGGCACTATTCATTCGCGCGCGGGACTCGGCGTCGAAGTTGTGGACGTTCCTGAACGTGAGCACCATATCGACGCCGGAGATGCCGAACTCGAACTCATCGAGTGCGTAGTAGCGGCTGCCTTCCGGGCGGCGGATGTTGGCGTCGGTATCGATGACCTCGACTTTCTCGAAGCCGGGCTCGGTGAGCACGTTCTCGGAGACATAACCCGTGCCGAGCGATACGTACAGTTTGCCCTTCTCGGCAAGCACCGGGGCGAGGACACGCGTGTACCAGCCACCGCCCGGTATGAGTTCGAGCACGGTCATGTCGTCTTCGAGTCCGAAAAACTTGAGGGTCTCTAGTGGCTTGCGATTGCGATCGCGTTCCACATCGGCTTCCGGGCGGGATTCGGCGGCGAGCGCGGCTTCGACCTTTGCATCGATTGGGCCGGCCTGGGCGAGGCCGGCAAGGCATAACAGGACAAGCGGGAACCAAACTCTCACGGGCATGCTCCTTGAAACTGGCTGACTGACGCGCAGGCGCAACGGACCGCCGCGCCGCAAAGTTGCGCAAGACTACCAGCTCGAGAGGGTTCGTGCCTACCGGCACGCCCTGCCGGCAGCCCCGCTACCTGACGATCTTCCAGCTGCCGTCCGCCTGCAGGCAGGCCGTGCCGGACACCTCCTGCCCCGGCTCCCCGCCCACGGTAGCGTCGAGCTGGAATTCGCGGCAGGGAGCACCCGAGGGCTCTTCGTAGGTGCGCGTGGGCGTCACCGTGTACTCGCGCCCGTTGTCCGGATTCGTCCAGGTCGTCGATTGCCCGGTACGGTTGCTGTTCAAGGCCTCGGCAGTTTTCACGCGGTCGACGTCGTCCATGGTCTGGCCGATCTGGCGACCGATCATGGCACCGGCCATCGTGCCGATGATGATGGCCGCCGTCTGGCCGCTGCCTTCGCCGACCTGGGAGCCGAGCACGCCGCCGAGCACGCCACCGATGACCTCACCCTGCTGCGCGTGGGTCGTCGTTTCGCAGCCGCTCAGTCCCGGAAGCACGATCAGCATCGCGACGGCCGGCAGGAGAACCGTTCTGCCAGTGAAGATGGTGTTTGTCCTTTTCATCGCTCTTTTACCTCCTTGCATGCCTATCGTGTGCCTGTCCTGTTCGCTTTTCAAGAGCAGGGCGGCGATCACGGATCTGAAGGCGCGACGAAGACGGAGACCCCGCACGGCGGGGTTTTTCGGACTGTCGGCAGCGGAACGAGAGAGAATTACTCGAGCGCCGGCCGTTCGCGTCCCAGGGATGCCAGCTCGCCGCTCGCCTTGAGTTCCTTGACGCGCGCTGCCTGTCTTTCGAGGTCTGCCTTCACCAATGCGTTGAGTCGGGCAAATTCCGGCGTGCCGCGGATCGATTCGAGGTTGGGGTCCAAATCCAGGTAGTACCAGGTATGGAAGCGCCAGCCGGCTTCGACCGCCGTGCGCAAGGCGTCCAGAGCCATTTCAGGGCGCTTCTGAATCGCGTAGGCCCTGGCATCGCTAACCCAGAAGCCGTTGGTGCCCAGGCGTGGTTTGGTCTGGATAACAGCGAGGGCGCCATCGAGGATGTCGGTTGCCCGCCGGTCTTCGCCCAGCAGGGTGAGTACCAGTGCGAAATCGATCGCGGCACCGTAGTTCCCTTCGTGGACCTCGGGTACTTCGGGTTCGAGCAGTTCGTGAAATATCCTCGCGTAGCGTGATCGTGCGGCTTCGAGGCGCCCGGCATCGAGGTCCGCGTCGCGCAATATACGCAACGCACCCCAGTTGCTCGGGGCAATGTCGAGGAGGGCACGGGCGTCCGTGACAGCCGCTTCATTGTCGCCGATATAGAGGTTCAGCAGGGCGCTGCTCCATCGCACCCAGAATGTCTCTGGTCCCAGTTCGCGGCCCCGCTCGACCCAGGTCCTGGCGCTTACTGGATCGCCGAGCTCCAGGTACGCGATCGCCTGCGACACCTGCAGGCTCGGGCTCGACGGGTCGTTTCTTGCCGCTTTCCTGTACCAGACCAGGGATTCGTCGGCTCGGCCGTAGACGAGGTAATGAATCGCCGCTATGTAGACGTGAGCAAACGCGTGGCTCGGTTCGACTTCGATGATGCGCAGGTAACGCGCCAACGCTTCGTCGAATCGGCCCAGTTCTTCGTCCAGTCTCGCGACGTCGAAATTGACCGGCACGGAGTACGGATCGAGGCGCATGGCACGCTGCATCAGCTGTAACGCTTCGTCGTATCTTCCCTGCCGCCAACGCAGTCGTCCGTAGCGCCTGAATACACGGGCATAGTTCGGTCGCAGCGCGATGGCTTCCTCGAACGCCTGTTCGGCTGCCTGCCCGTCGCCTTGCAGATCCCGAAGCATGCCCAGGCTAGCCTGGGCTTCGACCAGCATCGGGTCCAGCCTGAGCGCCTGCATAAGCGGCGGCTCCGCAAGCGCAACACTCTCGTCGATCGTCAATCCGCCTAGAAAGTATGCGCCCAGGGTCAGGTAGGCATCGGCGAGGCCGACGTAGGCCAGGGCAAAATTGGGGTCGAGCTCCGCTGCTCGATTGAAGTTCTCGATGGCGGCATTCGTCGAATCCACC
>JBFFEB010000038.1:0-34250 GCA_041559075.1 Woeseiaceae bacterium
GCATACATTACCAAGTTTGATGCCGACGGTAATCTGCTTTGGGAGCTGCTTTACCCGGAATTGAGCGAGATTCAACAGTTCTACCGTATGGTGATCGCGCCGTCCGGTAATGTATACGTCAGCGTCCTGGAACCATGGCAGGGGCCGCCGTCGCCTCGGCGGGCGCGGCTCATGAAGATTACGCCGTTCGCCCGAATTGCATGGATCAAGGTTCTCGGCACGATCGACGACGACGCGGCGGATCCGTTGTTGAATGCAGGACCTTACGATGAATACTGGGTGTTCCCGCGAGGTCTCGCTGTGGACGCAAACGAGACGCTTTATATGACCGCGAGACTGGGCTACACGATTGCCGGAACCCCAAACAATGTGACAATGCTCGCGAGCTTCGACGGGACGGACGGATCAATCCTGTCCCGGCTGGAGCCGCTGGTAAGCAGCGCCTTCCCGATAAATACGCCGCCGGCGATCCTGCCTGACATGCAACTTACTGCCGCCGGGAATTTGCGCGTTCTTGGCTTCCATGAGTTAGGGTTACCCGACGGTACCCACGGACTGGTTGTCGCCGAGCTGGACACCGCAGGCAACGAGATCTGGGCCACGTCCCGGAGTGTGGCAGACGAAGATCGGCTGGCGTTCAAAGGGGCGCTTGCGGCTGACGGCAGTTCGGTCGTGCAGGGCCCGGCGGAAACGGTGGCCAGCGCCGGCGCGAACGTCGACGTCAGCATCACCAAGATCGATAGCGACGGTGATTTTGTTTGGGAGAACGTGTTGTCGGGAGCGCTGGCTGACGGTACCACAGACGTATTCGACGCTGGCTCACAGCCCGTGGTTGACGCCAAAGGATCCGTGTTTGTTCTGATCCACAGCGAGGGTGGTGCGATCGGTTCAACCACGAATCGGGGCGGGGGTGATGTATTCATCGTGAAACTGGACGGCGATTCGGGCGAGATGATTCACCCATAGCTTGTCTTTCCCTCTCTGCCAGGCACTGGCAACCTGATCCCAAATGAAAAGAGGCCACCTCAAATGAGATGGCCTCTGGTTTTTACATGACCTCTATGGGGCCCGTCTTTGTTCTGATCGACAGCAGATTGGGACTTCGAGTCCGGTCCGAAGGCCGCCGTCGGTCCATATCTGCGTAACTCGCCTCGGAGAGCAGCTCGGTCAAGCGTCCGAGACACATAATCTCATGTCGTTGGTCACAGCGGATATAGGTAGGTTCCTCGAGTCACGGACAGTATCTCACGTGATCTAATCGCAAACGATGTTGCGAGTGAGCTGCGCGACGGACCGTAAGGAGAATAAGAAAATGGCGGAGAAGATTAGAAATTTGCTCGCCGTGGTCTTAATCGCGGCAGCGCCAATCGCCGTCTTTGCCCAGGACAGCGAACCGGTGTCAGAGGAAGCCCTCGAAAAGCTCGACCAGATGTCGGTGCAAGTGAACGACTTCGTTGGCGATGTCCGATTCGATGAAAGTGATGTGAGAGGCCTGATCGACCTCTGGGAGGAATACACTGAATTCGGCGAAGATGAATACGAAGCCGATGACTACGACGGTGACTAATGACAATTGGTCATAGTTCCCACCCTGCCGTTGGGGCACGCAGGATTTGTTCGTATCGCCCGTCTCGACGAATTTGGCGACAGCGGCTGAAACACGGACAGCTTCGTCGTGTGCTTCAAGGCAAGCCAGGCCTGTATACGGCGGAAGGCTGAAGATTTACCAGTTCATGCGATCGCCGGCATAAGTGCGAAAACCGCCGTTGTCCTCCGGGCGCAGGTTCTCGATGACGCGGCGCATGCCCTCGACAGACTCCCGTACGTCCAATGGCGCTTGTTGGCCGCCCAGATCCGTTCTTACCCATCCCGGATGCAGCGCGACGCATACGAATCCTTCCGGCCCGAGTTCTGCGGCCAGCGTCCTTGTGAACATGTTCAGTGCCGTCTTGCTTTCACGGTAGCCATAGAAACCACCGTCCGTGTTGCCTGCAATGCTGCTGAGATTGGTCGTGATATTGACGACCCTTCGGAGTTGACCCGATCGCAGGTTTTGTAGCAATGCCTTGGTAACCCGGACAGGCCCGACCGTGTTCACGCGCAGCGCCTGTTCGAACGCATCGAAGTCGATATCCGCGAACCTCCACATCAGCGGCTGGATACCGGCATTGTTGATCAGCATGTCGACCGGTTGGTCGGCAAGATCCCGTGCCAGCCGGTCGACGCTTCCTTGGTCCGTGACATCCAGCGGCATGACCTCGGCACCGGTTGCGTCCAGTTCCTTTGCCTCGTCCGGCTTCCTTGCGGTGCCAATGACGCGCCAGCCTGCCGCCGCATACTGCCGCGCCAGTTCCAGCCCGATGCCGCGGTTGGCGCCAGTGATCAGAACGGTTCGAATGCCCGGGTCCGAAGGTTCGTCACTTGCTTTCTGCGCACTTGCGCTGGTTGTGAAGCTGACAGGAACCGCCAGCAGTGCGGCGAGGATAAATCCCGCGAGGCTTCGGGTGATCCGGACGATCCCAGTGTTCACGGGCTCGACGCGCCTCCTGCCGGCACCTCGGGGGCTGATCAACGGGCGGAGTTGCCGCATCTACTCTATTGCCACGCCCCGGTCGGCGGCGTACTCCTGCGCATCCACGACCGCGATCGCGCTCATGTTGACGATGCCGCGCACGGTGGCCGATTGCGTCAGCACGTGCGCGGGCCTGCCCACGCCGGCCAGGATCGGGCCGACGTTCACGCCGTCGCCCACAGCCTTGATCAGGTTGAAGGCGATGTTGGCCGCGTCCAGATCCGGCATGACCAGGAGGTTGGCGCTGCCCTTGAGTCTAGAGTTGGGGAAAATGCGCTCGCGTATCTGTTCCGAGATAGCGGCGTCAGAATGCATCTCACCTTCAACCTCCAGGTCCGGTTCGCGCTCGAACAGGATCTGCAGTGCATCGCGCATCTTCTGCGCCGAGGGTGCGCCGCTGGCACCGAAATTGGAATGCGACAGCAGTGCCGCCTTCGGCGTCAGCCCGAAGCGGCGCACCACGTCAGCCGCCGTCCGCGTGGTCTGGGCGATGTGCTCGGCCGACGGATCGTAGGTCACATAGGTGTCCGTGATGAACAAACTGCCCTTCGGAGTAATCAACAGGTTGATCGCGGAAAGATCCTTCAATCCCGGTCCCAGGCCGATGACGTTCCGAACGTAATTCAGGTGCTTGTGGAAGCCGCCGTTGACGCCGCAGATCATGCCGTCGACGTCGCCACGTCGCAGCATGACGGTCGCCAGGGCCGTGGTTCGGGTGAGAATGACCGCGCGTGCGTCGGCGGGGGAAACGCTCTTGCGTTCCATGATGCTGTGGTAGTCGTGCCAGTCCGTTTCGTAATTCGGGTTGTTGGACGGATCGAGTACGTCGAAGTCCTCGTCACAGACAATGTGTAGACCCATGTCGCGGATCGTTGTTTCGATCGACTCCCGGCGGCCGAGCAACAACGGGCGCGCGATGATGCCGTCGTCGAGCAGAACCTGGACCGCGCGCAACACGCGCATCGATTCGCCCTCGGCGTAGACCAGTCGGCGCGGGTCCCTGGCGGCCCGCTCGAATACCGGCTTCATTACCAGCCCTGACCTGAAAACGTAGTTCTCGAGACGGTGCCGATAGGCGTCGAAATCCTCGATCGGCCGCGTCGCAACACCGGATTCCATTGCTGCTTTCGCAACGCGCACCGGCACTTCCGCGATCAGCCGCGGGTCGAAGGGTTTCGGAATCAGGTAATCGGGACCGAAGCGCAGGTGCCCGCCCCCGTAGGCAGCAGCCACTTCCTCGTCCGCCTCTTCCATGACGAGGTCGGCCAGGGCCTCGACGCAGGCAATCTTCATCGCCTTGTTGATATCGGTCGCGCCCACGTCCAGGGCGCCACGAAATATGTAGGGAAAAACCAGCACGTTATTGATCTGGTTGGGATAATCGGAGCGACCGGTCCCTATGATCGCGTCGGGCCGCACCTCGTGTACAAGTTCAGGCCGGATCTCCGGCTCGGGATTTGCAAGCGCCATGATCAGCGGGCGGTCGGCCATGCGCTCCACCTGCTCGGGCTTGAGAACGCGCGGCGCAGACAGCCCCAGGAATACATCTGCGCCGTCGATCACGTCATCGAGGACACGAGCGTCGCTTTCGACCGCATACCGCTCCTTGTAAGGATCCATGCTGCCACGGCCTTGATGAACGACGCCGTCGATGTCGCAGAGGGTCACGTGTTCCTTGCGCAAGCCCATAGCGACCAGCAGGTCGACGCAAGCCAGGGCGGCTGCGCCGGCGCCGCTGACGACGAGACGCACTTCCTCGATACGCTTTTCGATCAGGCGTAGTCCATTGCGGACCGCGGCCGCCACGCAGATGGCGGTACCGTGCTGGTCGTCGTGCATCACGGGAATCGACATGCGCTCGCGCAGCTTGCGCTCGATGTCGAAACACTCGGGCGCCTTGATGTCCTCGAGGTTGATGCCACCGAACGTGGGTTCGAGAGCAGCGACAATGTCGACGAACCTGTCCGGATCCGTTTCGTCGATTTCGATGTCGAAAACGTCGACACCGGCAAACTTTTTGAACAGTACCGCCTTGCCTTCCATCACCGGCTTGGAGGCCAATGGGCCGATCGGCCCCAGCCCCAGAACGGCGGTACCGTTGGTCACGACTCCGACCAGGTTGCCACGGGTCGTATAGCTGGCTGCCTCCGATGGATCGTCGATGATCTCTTCACAGGCGACTGCCACTCCCGGCGAGTAGGCCAATGCCAGGTCGAGCTGGTTGACCATGCGCTTAGTAGGCTGGATCTGCAGCTTGCCCGGGACGGGGTGCCGGTGGTAGTACAACGCGCGTTCGCGAAATTCATCGGTCATCGGTGACAGTTCCCCCCACGCGGCAAATAACTAGCCGGCGAGCCGTTCCCGCGGCGGCGCGGCGATTATACATCAACCCTGCGTAGTCACCGCGGTACGGCTGACCTGCAGTTGGCGGATAACGATCAGCGCGAGTGCCGTGATGTTCATCAGGAACGCGTAGATCACGCTGGGGACGGCAAGTCCGGATACGTTCAGCAGGCTGACGGCGACCGTGATGCCGAGAGCGCTGTTCTGGATGCCGCATTCTACGGCGAGCGCGATCCTGCCGGCGGTCGGCAGACGGCCTGCGACACCGAGCAGGGCCCCGGTGGCCATCGTCGTAATGTTGAGCATGAGGATCGCTGGCCCGACCGCCGCGAAATGTTCCGTGATGCTGGGCCACTCAGTAAAGAAGGTTGCGAAGACGATCATCAGGAACACGATCGTGGCCAGCCGGCCGATGAACGCCGCGACAGCGGGCGTCAGCCACCCGGCTTCGTTGAACAGCAGGCCGGCCGCCACGGGGACCAGCGTGACGAGGAAGAGGCCGCCGATCGCCTGGCCCATGGGGTAGGCGACGGGAGCCGACTGGCCGAGGAAATGCACGAGCGATAAGCCGACGATGATCGGCACCGTGATAAAGGACAGCAGGCTCGTGCAAGCAGTGAGCGTGATCGACAGGCACGTGTCTCCGCGCGAGAGGTCGGTGATCATCGCCGCCGTGACGCCTCCCGGGCAGGCAGCGAGGATCATCAGCCCGACAGCCGTTTGTGGTGCCAGGCCGAACAGTTCGGCGATTCCGTATGCAGTGAGCGGCAGCAGCAGCGTCTGCGCGACCAGTCCCAGGCTCACGGCCACCGGATAGGTGAAAACACGCCGGAAGTCGGCGACGCCCAGCTTTAGTCCGAGCGCGAACATGATGAAGGCGAGACCCAACGGCAGCAGCGTGGCGATCACCGGGTTCAAGAAAGATGCTCCACGATGAGCAATGTGCCGACGAGCACCTGTACCAGGGCTGTTCTCCCGAGCTGCGCGTTCATGCCCGGACCCACCGGCATGCGCGCGAACAGCAATGTCAGCCACAGGCAGACGGGCAGGCCGAGCCAGACGAGCCCGAGAGTCTTCGTGCCCCACGCGCTCGCCAGCACCGGGAACGGCACGAGCACCAGGAAGCCGTAAAGCGCCTGCGCCGCTCGCGTGCCCAGCCTGCCGGCGAGGGTCTTCCGGCCGGCCCTGAGATCCGCCACCGTGTCGCGGAGGTTGTTCACCAGCAGCACGGCGGCCGCGTAACAGCCGATGGCGAGGCCGGTCAGCAGGACGGCGGTATCCGGTAGTCGCTGGCTCTGCAGGTAATAGCTTCCCGCCACCGCGACCAGGCCGAAGAAGACAATCACGTAGACCTCGCTGAACGGCCCGTGGGACAGTGGTCGTTTGCCCGAGGAATATGCATAACCGGAGACGAGCGATACGAGCCCGATCACCAGTATCGGCAGACCGCCAACGACGACCAGGTGGATGCCGGCTACCAGCGCCGCACCGAAGCAGGCCACTGCCGCGCGGCGCACCTGCAGCGGCCTGGCGAGGCCCGAGCCCGTTATCCGGACCGGCCCGATGCGGTCCGGTCCGTCCGCGCCACGCTCGCCGTCGTTAGCGTCGTTGAGCAGGTTGGTGCCGACCTGTATGAGCACCGCGCAGGTGAGGGTAACGGCAAAGGTTACCCAGTCGCGACTCGCACCGCCCGCCCACGCGAGCACGGCGCCGACGATGACCGGTACCGCCGCCATCGTCAGGGTCCGCGGCCGCATGCCCATCAGCCAGATGTTCCGCGGTCTCGCGTCGGCCTCCGTGCCCGACTTGTCACTCGATTTCTGCATCATTGGCTCGATGCCGGTCAGAATTCATAGCTGAGCGAGGCGAGAAACTCCCGGGGTCGGCCATAGACCTGCTCAACGTAAGCCGCCGCGGTGTCGAACGCGGAGTTTCCGGTGACGAGATAGGTCTCGTCGAGCAGGTTTCGCGTCGCGACCGTCAGCTGCCAGCGGCCGGCCTCAGGCACGAAAGCGAGCGACGCGTTGGCGAGGTTGAACGGTGACTGGCGGATCTGCGGGCTGTTGACGGCGTCGTGGTATACGGTGCCCTGTCGCGACCAGTCGAGACGGGCGGTCAGCTCACCCAGGCCGCGGAATCCCATCCGGTACGCAGTTCCGGCAGCCAGGCTCCACGACGGCGCATTCGCGAGTCGATTGTCGAGGCGCACGCCGGAGTCCTGCGCAGGCTGGTTCAGGCGCCTGTATTCCGTGTCCAGGCGGCCGGCCGAGAACCCGATCTCCCAGTCGTCCGTCGCCAGCCATTCCAGCTCGAGTTCGCCGCCGCGAACGCGCGCGTCGCCGGCATTCACGGTCAGCGGATTGAAGGACTCGCGGACGATGATCTGCAGGTCCTCGTAGTCGGCATCGAAGACGGCGAGGTTCACGCGCAAGCGGCCGTCCAAGTACGAGCCTTTCACGCCGAGTTCCAGGCTGTCCACCGATTCCGGCCGGTACGAACTCGGCGCGCGGTCGGGCGTCGGCCCGACAAAGCGCTGGTCGAATCCGCCGCTCTTGTACCCCGTCGCGAACGTCACGTAGCCGAGCACGTCGTCCGAGAACCGGTAGCTGAGATCGATGGTCGTGTCGGTCGCGTCGAAGTCCAGCTCGCTGCGGCGATAGTCGAGGATGCGCTCGCCTGCCGCCATCGGGCCGGTCGGCGCGAGATAGAATCCCTGGAGTTCGGGCCAGGTCGCCGGGAAGAACCCGGGCGCTGACCCCGCCGACGAATCGCCCAGCGACAGCTGATCCGGCAAGTAGGCCTTGCGGTCCTCCGTGTGCCGCGCGCCGATCGACAACGCCAGCCGGTCGGTGAGGTCGAGCGTGCCGTGCGCGAAGACCGCGTAAGACTGGTTGTCGTAATAACCGCCGCTCTGGATCGCGCCGGTCGGCACCGTGACGTCGACAAGGTTGAATCCGGACTCATCGTAGTAGAACAGCCCGAGCACCGCGGACAGGCCGGATTCGGTGCTTGTGAACTGCAGCTGCATCTCCTGGCTGATCTGATCGTGTTCGTAGTCGTCGCGCGTCGCAAAAATATTGGCCGGCGTGTTGTCGCCGTCCCTCGACGACAGCATCGTCATCTCGCGATAGCCGGTCGTCGACTTGAGGAGCCATTGCTCGCTGATCGTCCAGTCGAACGTCAACGCCGCGCCGCCGCTGTCGAGTTCGGATGCGACCGGGAAGGTGCCTTCTGAGATGAACGCTCCCGGCCGCGAATCGGCGCCGTAGCAGCCCGGGGCACTGCCGGTTGGCGCGCCGGGTGGCGGGAACGTGGGTGGCCCACCCTGGGGCGTGGCGTCGAAGGCCGGGTTGATGACCACGGCAGTGCAGGTCTCGAGCACCGCGTTGCCGAAGGTTGCGAAAGGCTGCCGGTCGTTGACGCCGCCGGAGACCACCGGCGCGCCGTTCTCGTCGATGGTCGTGTAGTCGACAACGAGCGAGGCAGAGATCGTGTCGGTCGGCTCCCAGCGCAAAGCGCCGCGCGCGGACCAGCGGTCGCGGTCGCCCGTCTCTATGCCGTCGACGGGGCGCTCGACATACCCGTCACGCTGCAGGCGGCCGATTGCGACGCTCGTTGCGAGCGACTCGGTCGCAGGCAGGTTCCAGCGAAGGGTCATTGCCTTCAAATCGTCGTTGCCGACCCTGAGCTCGACGCGGCTCGCGGTGTCGTCGAAGCTGGGCAGTCGGCTGTGGACCTTGATTGCGCCACCGATGGAATTGCGGCCGAACAGGGTGCCCTGCGGTCCACGCAGGACCTCGACCCGCTCGATGTCGATCAGGTCGAGGACGTTACCGGGAGAGCGGCCGATATAGATGCCGTCCACGTACAACGCGACGCCGGGATCGGTGACCGGCGTGTAGTCCGCCTGACCGATGCCACGTATGAAGATCTGGCCGACGGAGCTGGAGCCGGACGAAGGGGCTGCCTTGTCGAACTGCAGGTTCGGCACGACGGCGCTCAGCTGATCCATCGCGTAGATCTGTCGTGCCTCGAGCTGCGCGCCGCTCATCGCCGTTACCGAGATAGGGACCTGCTGCAGGCTTTCTTCGCGCCGCCGCGCGGTGACGACGATATCTTCGATCGGCTGGGCGCCGGGGTCTGCGGTCTCGGCGGTGTCTGCCTGGACCGTGGCTTGGAACAGCTGCGCGATCGCGATCGCGACCGCTGCGTGGCGGGGTGCTGAGGTCATCGGATGGTTCTCTGGAGCCAAAATCGGCAATACTAACCGCGTCGTCGCAGCGTGTCAGTGGCGGTAAATGCGGATGTATCAGCCCGGCCGATGAGCTAGGCCGTCTGGCCTGCTATTGCTCCAGGACGTCGCCGCCGATATCGGAGATCCTGCGACAGCCGGTCAGGGCCATCGCGACCCGCATCTCTTTATCGAGCAGGTCGAGTACGTGCTCCACGCCGGCTTGTCCCCGGGCGGCGAGTGCGTACACCCAGCTCCTGCCGATCATTACGCCATGGGCGCCGAGAGCCAGCAAGCGCACGACGTCGAGACCGGAATAGACGCCGCCGTCGGCGAGGATGACGAGGCGGTCGCCCACGGCGTCCTTGATCCTCGGCAGTGCGGCGGACGTGGAGACGACGCCATCGAGCTGACGGCCGCCGTGATTCGAGACGACGATACCGTCCACCTCCGCGGCCGCAGCCTCGCGCGCGTCACCGGGGTCCAAAATGCCTTTGATGATGATCGGTCCTTCCCAGTTTTCGCGAACGAAACCGAGGTCGTGCCAGGACACCGAAGGATCGAAATTCTTCTGCATCCAGGCCATGAAATCTTCGAGTCCGCTCTTCTTTCCGAGCACCGGTGCAACATTGCCCAGCTGGTGCGGTCTGCCGAAAAGGCCGACGTCCCAGGCCCAGCGCGGTCGCAGCACTGCCTGGGCTACGCGCCGGACATTTCCCGTCAGCCAGCTTTCCCCGGCGAGACCCGACCTGTAGTCCCGGTATCGAGAGCCTGGCACGGGCATGTCGACGGTGAAGATCAGCGCCGAACACTCGGCCTCGCGTGCCAGTGCCAGCATGTCGCGCATGAACTCGCGGTCCCGGATCATGTAGAGCTGAAACCAGAATGGACTTGTGGCGGCCTGCGCAACCTCGCCGATCGGGCACACGCCAACGGTCGAGAGGGCAAAAGGCACGCCCGCGGCCTCGGCAGCCCTGACGGCCTGAAGTTCACCGCGTCGTGCATACATGCCGGCAAGCCCGACCGGCGCCAGCGCGACCGGCATCCGGTAATCGCGGCCGAACAATGTCGCTGCCGTGTCGATGTCGGACACATCTCTGAGGACGCGCTGCCTGAGCGCCAGCGAGTCCAGGTCGGCCCTGTTTCGCTCCTTCGTTATTTCGGCGTAGGAGCCGCCATCAAGGTATTCGAACAGGAAATGCGGGATACGCTTCCTGGCCAGCCGTCGATAATCATGGACTGACGCTGCTTTCATCTTTGCGCAACGAGGTTCCTGCCCACCAGCCCCGATTCTAGCGCATTGGCCGGGGCAGTCGCGTGGCTGTCGTTTCCGGCGCCGGGCAGCGACAATTCGACGGTTCGGTGCAGCGCGGCAAGAGATCGGCGGATGACCATAGGTACGCGTCGGCAGACGGGTTATGCTACCCGTGCCAGCACTGTCCGGGTTGAGGACGGCACCAACCCGGAAGGAACCGTCACTTCGGCACGGATACGGCTGGCTGACTAACGGACGTCGGGCACATGAACCAGGCTGTAATGGCGAACGCTCAAGATACGGCGACCCTGGCCGCTATGTTCCGCGAGTTCATCGACGCGCACTACGTCGTGTCCGAGGTGGAGTCCAAACGGCCGTATGAATGTGACGGTCTGTCGGTCTACAAGCAGATGCCGGGCCTGGTCGTGATGCCGGCTTCGACGGAAGAGGTGCGCAAGGTTCTGCGCGTGTGCCACGAGCGACGGGTCCCGGTGGTTGCCCGCGGTGCGGGAACGGGCCTCTCGGGCGGTGCGTTGCCGCAACCGGACGGCGTGCTGCTGTCACTGACGCGACTCTCGAAGATTCTCGAGATCGATCCGGATGCCGGCCTCGCCCGGGTCCAGCCCGGTGTAACCAACCTCGCCATCAGCGAAGCGGCTGCACCCCACGGGCTGTTCTATGCGCCGGACCCGTCATCGCAGATCGCCTGTTCGATCGGCGGCAATGTCGCGGAGAACGCGGGTGGCGTGCATTGCCTGAAATACGGGCTGACCGTGCACAACGTCCTGCAGATCACGGTCGTGACCGTCGAGGGGGAGATAGTGACCGTCGGTTCCGAGGGCATGGCGAGCGCTGGACCCGACCTGCTGGCGTTGATGATCGGCTCCGAGGGCATGCTGGGCGTGGTCACGGAGGTCACGGTCAGGCTGCTGACACAGCCGCCGCACTGCCAGGTCGTGCTCGCATCGTTCGACGAACTCGAGCACGCGGGCGATGCGGTAACCGCCGTGATCGCGGACGGGATCATCCCGGCGGGCTTCGAGATGATGGACAGATACGCTATCCGTGCTGCCGAGGATTACGTCGGCGCCGGCTACGACACGGAGGCCGAGGCGCTGTTGCTCTGCGAGATGGACGGCACCGAGGAGGACGTCCGGCACGGGATCGAGCAGGTCACAAGCGTATTCCAGCAACACAACGCGCGATCGATCCGCGTTTCGCAGGACGAGGCCGAGCGGCTGCTTTTCTGGAAGGGTCGCAAGTCTGCGTTTCCCGCCGTGGGGCGTATCTCGCCGGATTACTACTGCATGGACGGTACGATACCCCGCCGCATGCTGTCGCGCGTGTTGACCGAGATCAGCCGGCTTTCTGGCGAATACGGACTGCGCGTCGCCAATGTCTTTCACGCGGGGGACGGTAACATGCACCCACTGATCCTGTTCGACGAAAGCGAACCCGGGGAACTCGAAAAGGCAGAGGCGTTCGGTGCCGAGATACTGAAGGCATGCGTCGCCGCGGGCGGGTGTATTACCGGCGAGCACGGCGTCGGCGTGGAGAAGCTCGCGCAGATGCTGGACCAGTTCAGCGATGCCGAGCTGGCACAGCTGAACGCGATCAAGGATGCGCTCGATCCGCGTGCCTTGCTCAACCCCGGCAAGGGGGTGCCGACACTGAAGCGCTGCCAGGAGTACCGGTCGCGATGAGCGCACTGCCCGATCTGCAGGAGCAGGTGAGAGCCGCGGTCGCGGACCGGAGGCCGCTTTGCATCGTGGGCGGCAACAGCAAGCGACACCTGGGACGCGAAGCTATGGGCGAACGGGTCGACATCAGCGGGTACTCCGGCGTGGTCGATTACCAGCCCTCGGAACTCGTGATCACGGTGCGTGCGGGCACGACGATTTCCGAGCTGCAAGAAGTGCTTGCCGGCGAGAACCAGGTACTGGCCTGCGAGCCTCCCGAATTCGACGGTCGGTCCACGGTCGGTGGCACACTCGCATGCAACCTGTCGGGGCCGTCGCGGCCGTGGCTGGGTTCGATACGCGATCACGTACTCGGTGTGCGCTTGATCAACGGCAGGGGAGAGCACTTGCGGTTCGGCGGCCAGGTCATGAAGAACGTCGCCGGTTACGACATGTCACGCCTGATGGCAGGTGCGATGGGCACGCTCGGCGTACTGACCGAAATTACGCTGAAAGTGATGCCGCTGCCCGAGGCGACGCTGACATTGCGCCGGACGACCGCCGCAGGCGATGCGTTGCGCGCCATGAACGGCGTGTGCCGGTCGCCCCTGCCGCTAACCGGTGTCTGCTGGCACGACGGCGAGATGTACGTGCGCCTCGCCGGGCCGGCATCCGTCATTGCTGCCGCGGCCGAGCGAATCGACGGCAGAGTGGTACCCGACGATCGAGGCTTCTGGTCCGGGTTGCGGCAGATGGACCTGCCTTTCTTCGCCGGCGCGGAGGACCTCTGGTGCATCTCGCTGCGATCCACCCGCGAGCACTTCATGCCGGATGCGAACTGGCTGATCGACTGGCGCGGCGCGCGCCGCTGGCTTGCGGCGCGCTGCGATCGCGGGTCGATCGAGGACCACTTGCGAGACACGGGCGGCGAAGCCTGGCAGGTGCGAGGCGCCGGCAACGGCGCCGACGTTTTCCCGGCGCGCAGCGAGCCGTACCGCGCGATGTTGCTGCGACTCAAGCGGGCGCTGGACCCCGGCGGCATCTTCAACCCGGGCCGACTGTACTCCTGGATGTAGGGGCACGGGATGTACGTGAAACTTCACAGCGACTTTGCGGGCGACGCTCTGGCGCGTGAGGCTGGAGACATCATCAAGAGTTGCGTGCACTGCGGCTTCTGCAACGCCACCTGCCCGACCTACCAGGAGATCTTCGACGAGCGCGATGGCCCGCGCGGCCGTGTCTACCTCGTCAAGCACATGTTGGAGAGCGGACAGGCCGGCGATGTGACCCGCATGCACCTTGATCGCTGCCTGACTTGCCGCGCTTGCGAAACGACATGCCCGTCCGGCGTGCGCTATGGCAGGCTCGCCGACATCGGGCGCGAGATCGTCGAGCGAAAAACGCAGCGCCCGATCACAGACCGATTAGTGCGAAGTATCGCGAGGAACGTGTTTCCATACCCGGCCCGTGTTCGGGCCATGATGACTGCTGGCCGGATGGTGCGGTGGCTCCTGCCGCCTCATCTGCGGCGCCAGGTCCCGCCGCGACAGCCACTGACGGAACGGCAAACCATACCGCGGGTGACACAGCGCAAGATGATCATCCTCAGCGGCTGCGTGCAATCGGCTGCGACACCGCAGACCAACGATGCGGCGCGCCGGGTGTTGCGGCGCGTAGGCATCGAATTGATCGACGCACCGTCGGCCGGCTGCTGCGGCGCCGTCAGCTACCACCTGGCCGCGCGGGAAGAAGCGCTCGCTTTCGTGCGCCGAAACGTCGATGCCTGGTGGCCGCATATCGAGGCAGGCGCCGAGGCAGTCGTTTCCAGCGCGTCGGGGTGCGGGGTGATGATCGACGACTACGGCGCGCTGCTGGCGGACGACCAGGCATATGCGGACAGAGCCCATCGTATCAGCGAACTGGCCAGGGACCTGTCCGAGGTCGTCGAGGCTGAGGACCTCGACGTATTTCGCGGGTCGATGGCGAAGCGGGCCACCGCCGTGCACTGCCCATGTACGTTGTCGCACGGCCAGAAGCGGGACGGCGCCGTCGAGCGCATCCTGGAGCGGGTCGGCATACCGCTCGTGGCGACCACCGAAAGACATCTTTGTTGTGGTTCGGCCGGCACGTATTCATTGCTGCAGCCCGCGATCAGCGAAAGGCTGCTTGATCGCAAGCTGGCGGCCTTGAGTGCGGGTAAGCCCGAGCAGATCGTCACGGCGAATATCGGCTGCCAGCTGCACCTCGCGTCGCGCTCGGATGTGCCGGTCAAGCACTGGATCGAGTTGCTGGATCGGGCAGACTAAGCCTCATGAGGACGCGCTTCCTTGTTGTAGCCATGGCCTTTGTTTGCGGGTGTACCACAGGGCGCTACGTCAAGCTTCGGTCGTTGTGCCGTCGACCCGGCGTTCGGGGGTTGGCAATGCAAGAACGACGCTGACGCACAAGGTCGGAGCTACTCTCCACTCTTGCTCTAGCAGCACCTAGAACCGAATAAGAATCTCGACTGATGCCTTTTCGCGCAAGTCCTCGACCTTTTCCGCCATCGCTGCCAGTAGCCGGTCCTCGAACAAATAGCGGCGTATTGCCGGCGCCACCTCGGACTCGGGTAGCGTGTGCCCTTCACGCCGGTCGATCAGCTTGATGATGTGGAACCCGTAGCCCGTACGAATTACTCCCGAGATTTGGCCTATTTCCAGGGCGAAAGCTGCATCCTCGAAAGGCTGCACGAACGCGCCTCGAGAAGTGAAGCCGAGGTCACCGCCACCGGATGCGCTCGGTCCCTCCGAGTATTTTTTTGCCAGATCAGAAAAATCGCTGCCGGCCCGAGCCTGCGCCAGGATCTTGTCGATCGTCTCTCGAGCGGCCGACGTCGTGGCTTCGTCGGCATCCGGAGGTACTTTGATCAGTACATGGCGCACGTTGATTTCCTCCGGCCGGACGAAACGTACCTGGTTGGCTGCGTAGTATTCGTGGATATCGGGCTCGGAAACCCGGATCGTCTCACCGAGCGATCGGTAAGCCCACTTGCGAATCGAGATTCTGCGCATCAGGTCTTCACGAAACGCTTCTTCGGTGAACGCGTTCTTCCTGAGATAGTTCGCGAAGGCCTGATCCGAGGGAAATTGCCGGCGTACCTCCGCGTAAGCCGCGTCCATTTCCGCAGCATCTGCGACGAAATCTTCGAGTTCCGCGGTCTGCCATAACAGCTCCTGAGCGATCAGCAGGTCGAGCGCCTGGCGCTGCATCTGCTTGAATTGCTGGGGGCGCGTGATGCCTCCGTAGTTCAGGCCGCTTTCTTCGATCGTGGCGTCGACCCTGGTCTGCAAGCGGTCACGCGTGATGCCTTCGCCGTTTACGGTGGCGATGACGTTGTAGTCCTGGGCCAGGGCAGCGCCGGCACCGAGAAATATCAGAACCGCGGGCCAGATTGACCGGAGGATTCGCATGTCAGGAACCTTCGGACCGTGTAGCCATGAGTGTGAGGTAGTCGAAGTCGCGGTACTTCATATTCTCGGACGGCGACTCGACGTAAACGTAATAAGCGCCGGCACGGTCGAAGTCGAGCTCCACCTCGTATACACCCTCGGCGACATGCTGTGCCGCAACCGTCGTACGGCCGTAATTCGGCGCCCGGTAGTACATGACACGCGCGTCGTCGACATCGGTACGCGGCTGTCCCGTGCTCGGATCGGTCAGGCGGAAACGTATGCGCTTGGACTTGCCCGTGCTGATCCTGCGCCTGTCGACCAGGAAATCCACATCGAGCGGCTTCTGCGCACGCTGCAAGGCTGGATTGGGGTTGGCCTCGAAGGCGAAGCAATGCATGAATCGCGGCGTCTCGTTAAGGAACGCGACGTCAAAGGTGCCCGATGTCGGCACGCGGATCGTGGCGGCGTACAGGCCAGGCTCCGTCTCTTTCAGAGCGCGGTTCGCGACTTCGACCGCGCGCGGCGCATGCCCGTAGTTGCGGAATGCGCCCATTGGCGCGTTCATGCCTTCCATGTAGTAATACACGGTCGCATCGGCCGGGCTCACGACCAGTACGGCGGCCTCGTTGACTGCCGGGACGATACTGTCCGCGATACTGATATCCAATGCCTTGGAAGGCGCGTTGGACCCTGCGGAAAAGCTGGTGACGATCAGCTCGCCTTCCCTGGACAGCTGCGTCAGGTTGATCATCGAGACGCGCTCGGAATCGAGGGCGCGAACGTAGGCGAACGCCGAGCTGATGCTGACCTTGTAAGGCTTGCCGGGCACCGGCACCGTGTGGGCCAACTGGCCCGAAGCCGCGTCGATCACGTAAACCTCGTTCGCCGACGGGTTTACCACGACGCCCCATCGTCCGTCCTCGGAGAAGCGAATGGGGCCGAGCCCTGCCTTGAGCTCGATATATCCTGCGAGGTCCAGAGAACGACTGTCGATAATGGCGATCCGTCCGGCCTCACCATCCACGACGTAAAGCGACTGGCTGGCAGGGGACACCGCGAGGGCCAGCGGTAGACCGCCCGTCTCGATATCGCGAACTTTCTTCAGTTTCTGGACGTCGATCACGGAGATCGTGCCCGCGTCACGGTTGCTGACAAAGGCATACCGGTCATCGGATCCGAACGTGATTTCGTGATGGCCGGCGCCCGTGGGAATGGAGGCAACGACCTTGCGTTCGGCGGTGTCTATCACCGTGACGCCGCCAGCGGCTCCGTCCCTCGCGTTGTTGCCGATCCACAGGTAGCGTTCGTCGGACTGCAGCGCGACGCGAGTCGGTGCTTCGCCCGCCGGGATCGTCGTCTCTACCTTGAACGTATCGAGATCGACGACCGCGATCTCGTTCGCATCAGGTGTACTCACGTACATCCACTTTTCGAGTTCGTCCTTGGTCCAATCGGCGCCCGGGCGCTTCAACTGGATCGTCGTGTACAGGCTGGTGATGCCGCTGATGCCGACGACCGGGTCGATCACCGAGATGCTCGGATCGCGATTGAGCACCATGACGAAGTAACTGTTGAGGTCGATCTGCGGCCGGATGCCCACCAGACCCTGAAGGTAGAGGGATACCCGGTCCTCGCACTGTGCGGGGCTGCGATCCTTTGCCTGCCACGCCTTGGCGATGTCGATCCAGACTCCCGGATAGGCGTTCCGCAGCGGCTGGCCGTTGTCGGCGCTCGTGATCCGGAACGCGATGTCGGCAAGCTCGCCTGCCTTGAGCGGTTCGCCGGGGGGGGTGCCATCGGCGGGTGACAGGGTGAATTCTACCTTGACGCCGTTGCGTGTGATGGTCCCGCGCTGCATGTCGCTCGGCGGACCGACAGAGTGGTCTTGCGGCGCGCTGGCGTCGACGTCAGGATTTTCGGCGGACTGCGCGGTGCCGAGTCCCGTCAGCGCCTGGGCTAGGGCTATGGTCGTCATCAGTACCGCGGGGCGGCGTAATGGGTTCTTGATCACACTGTGCTCCTCAACATTTTCTGCGTTATGCGGCGCGTCATCCTGACTGGCCCCGCAGGAGCAGCTCCCGTCCGAAAGCTGCTCCTGCACTGGTGCCCGCGGTTCCTTTCAGTGACGCAGTGCTTTGAGTTCTGCTACTAGTAGTCTCCAACCCGGAGGATTCCCCACAGGCCTTGCGCATTACCGAGTCCCATGTGGTCGCGGAACAGGTAATCACCCGGGATCTCGTTACTACCGCCGGCCTTCGGGATGACGACCTCGTAATGCGAGCCCGGGAACCAGGCGTCGATACCACCCTGGCCGAAGCCGATCGGGTTGTTGCCCAGATTCTGGGAACCGACGGATGGCGAGTTCCAGTAGGGGTCGCCCGGTTCCGCACCGTTGGGTCCGCCTGGCGCCGCGCCAAGCCCGGCATGACCGTTACCCATGTTGCACTTGCCGGGGATGCCCAGGTCGCTGTCGTTCGGGCAGATGTACGGCATGCGCTGCCAGACGTGACCGTGCAGGTCGAACGTCGATCCGCGGCCCGGGCCGGTCGGCATCAGCACGTGCTGGCGGAACGGCATACCCGGCTGCACCGTGAACACCGCGGTCTCGGGGTCGCTGCCGACCAGTTCGTTGCTGTAGGCGTCGCCAGCGTTGTTGAGTTCCTCGAGACCGTGGCCGTCCGTCGGATTGACACCGAAGCGGAACCACAGCGGTTCGGTACCCCAGTTGATCGCCTGGTGCCCCATGTCCTGGGCGTCCTCGGCGACACCGAAGTCGCCTTCGCCCTCGATGTTTTCCACCGGATGGGAGTTGGCGTAAAACATGCTGGTGCCCTTCTGTGCAATCGTCGTAAAGTCGCGGAACCACGTTCCGTCGAGCCCGGATTTGACCGTCGCCATCGTCGTCGTACCGGCGTCCACGGTCCATTCGGATCCTTGCGGATAGATCACGCCGGCAGCGATCAGGCCTTTCTGCGGCTGCTCGAGCTTGTCGGTCGGCATGATGTTGAAGCCGCCCAGCTCGATGGGGGTTGCGACCAGCTCGAAATTGCGCTTGTTGGTCGGGCCGCCGGTTTCACGCGCCTCGATCAGACCGGCATACCACTGGTAAGAGCGCTGTTCGCCGGGGCCGGCCGTCTGTTGGGCCGGGTTCTGTCCGACGTTGGTACCGTCAGCACGCGTGACGTCGTATTCCACCAGGGTGGGGTGCAGACCGACCGTTGCCGACGGCACCATCAGGTTGCTCTGGAACGTCGTCATGCCCTGCGGATTGTCGCGGTCACGGCGCACGATGCCGGTGATGGCGTTGCCAGTGGCGAGATCGGGCATCGAGTCGAAATTGATGTCCTCGCGCGCATAGGGCGTATCACCCAGGCCGTCGCCGTCGGTGTCCGCGTTCAGGCCCTTGGGCTTGTTGAACGGATCCTCGAATATGGGGCGTCCTCCGTCGTCGTAGACCAGGTAATCACCCACCTTGGTCGTTGCATGCTCGAGCAGCTTGTTACGCAGGGTAACGTTGATGCAGTCGCCGGCGTTGGCGCGGATGACGATGGGCTCCACCGCAACGGCACCGTCGTACACACCGTTAGGTGGTTCCGTGGCCTGCGCCGACCAGGCGACGTCGACGAAGGGCTCGCCGTCATCGTATTGGCCATTGCCGTTCTCATCGGTATAGGGCTCGGCTGGGCGCAATTTGACCGGGCAGGTCCGCAGCAGGTGTTGCACGCCGGAGCTGCCATTCAGGCAGCGGGAGTCACCGGAGTTCCAGTAATAGACATCCTTGCCCTTCTTCCTATAGCTGTCGAGGTAGGCGTCGTCAGCGACCAGGTCCTTGGTATTGACATACAGGATCGCCGTCGGGTCGTGCAGCGGACCGTAATGAGAGGGGCCCTCGATTATGTGTTCGGGCGGGCACTCCTCACCGACCGGCTCGATCGCACAACCCTGTATACCGGGTACCTTCGTGCCGCGAGAGTTGTACACGAGGGTGCCGCCGTTCGGTGCGCGGCCCTCATGAGCCTTGGGGAACCAGTCCTTCACCGTCACGCCGGCCGGTACCGGCAACACGTCCTCGGCAAGCACCGCCGTTAAATCGTAATCACGATTCGGTGCGGACTTCGGGCATACGCCGTCGAAATACTTGGCGTTAGCGATGCGCGTGTCCTTGGTCGCGTCGTTGCCCGGCAATGCGAACAGGTCGCTCTGGCTGCCGCTGTAGCTGCGCATGATGCCCCAGACGCCGTTATTCCAGCCGTCGAAACTGGCGTTCGTCGTGTAGGCGTAGTCCGCCAATCCGCCGCGCTGGCTGCTGTCCGCGATGATCGGCATTTTGAAGGCGAATTTCTCAGAAATACCGCCCGCGATCGCATTGCGCCAGCCGGAGTTCTTCGCTTCACCATAGCTGGAGCCGCCCAGGAGCCACTTGAGGCCGTGCATCATGACGTGGTGCTCTTCCTCATGCGCGCCTGCCTGCGCCTTGATGTGTACGCGGTCGCCGTCGAAGACACGCAGCATCGGCGTGAACGGGTCGCCTCCAGTGAGCGCGTCGAGGTCGTTGATCGGGGGACAGAACACATTTGTGCCGGTACCGTCCGAACATCCGCCAGGGTCGCCAGCGTAGGTGGCCGGCGCGAGACCCAGCTTGTCGTTGAGCTCGGGAAGTACTCGTTGCACGTTGCTCTGCATGGCGAACGCGAGATCGCCCGCCTTGCCGTCGGCCTGGGTGCCGCAACCGCTGCGATTCAACGGATTGCTGCAGTCCTGGCCTGCCGCTGCGTCCGGGCCCGGCTTGTTCGGGTCGTAGATTCGGGCCGCCAGCGACTCGTTGCGGTAGTTCACCGTGTACATGCCGGGGTCATCCGCGGTGATGGCCTCGGAGCACGGTCTGACCGCGCCGCCGGGACAGTACGGCGGGAATACCCAGATATCCAGCGGGAAGTTGGAGGTGCTGTCATTGTGCGGCGCCTCCAGGCGGAATGACGGCTGGATGGCGTCGCGGAAGGTGTCCGCGGTTACGCCGCCGAATCCGGGTCCCGTAATCTGGTTCAGGTTCAGGAACAGGCCGGGCGAGATTTCTTTGCCCTCCGCGAAATGGTACTCCTCGAGCGCGAAGCCCCGGTCGTTTGCGCCGACGTAAACGTCGGGCTGATAGGCGTGCTGGAAGTCCGCGAATTCGAGGAAGAACTCGCGGTGGTTGTCGACCAGCTCGGCCCCGACGTTGTTGTACTCGTCCGCCTCGCCCGCGTAACCGTTACTGCCCGTCAGGATCGCTGCCTGCCACGAAGTCGGTCCACCGTCGATGCGGCCGGGCTGATGCGCACCGTCAGGTGTCTGGCCGAGCTCGGTCCCGGTCTCGTTATGCACCCACTTGGAACCGGCCGGTTCGGTCAGCACGGTGGCGTAGAGACCGGTCTGCTGATGCGTCGACGGTCCGAAGTGATCGTGCGTGAAGATCACGCCGAGGCCGCGGTCCACGCCATGCACGTTCACCACGGGATCCGCGAACCAGCGCTGCATGCCGCTGCGCGCGCCGACCCACCTGGCAGCGAATGGCGTGTGCTTGAAGAACGGATGATCCAGCGGATGCAGATGGTTGTTCCCGTCGAGCGCAAGCCCGGCCGAGTTGGTAATGTCGTTGCCCATGACGTCGGTCGTGATGTCGGGAAGTGACGTGTCATCCTGGTAATGGTTGATGGCTTCGATGACCTCGACGACCATCTCCGGCGACAGGATGCCGTCCTCGTAATTCCAGCCGTTGGCGGCACCGTCGGCACTGACGAGGTCCCACTTCGGCAAGTGAATGTGCTGGCCGATGACGTCTGTTGGTGTCCGCACCTGGTAGTCGTCGAGTTCGTAGACCTTGGGCACCAGGTTGGTCTGCACATACTGCGTGCAGTCGAAGGTGTTCAGGCGCAGCACGAACGGCTCCGGCGCGCGCCGTTGCTCGATCGTCGGCACGACGTCCTGCCACAGCGTGAGGATGCGCTCCTGCGAGAAGTGGTAGCCGCGCTTGTTGAACACGGCGTCGAACTGGACGTTTGCGGCCTTGTAGACGCGTGGGTCGGTGGCGTTGTGCGGCGAGCGGCCCATCGTCGTCATGCCGCCGTCGTCCCACCACGCGTTCAGATTGCCGTCGAAAAAGTTTCCGGTCACGCCTTCCGCGAGCAGCGTGCCCTTGTCGTCGATACAGGGCTCGTTGAAGGGTGCGCCGGGCACCGGCGGTGCGCCGTTGAGGACGAAACCGGGGCCGAATCCGTCCGTGCCGCTGCCGTCGGCTTCGGGGCACATCGCTGCATCCCCGTTCGGGCGGGACGTATCGTGACAACGCAATGCGTGGAAAGCCATCGCTGCCTGCTCGATATCCGTGCCTTCCTCGGGGAAGAAGAACGGCTTGGCTTTGAGCATCTCGCGCGAGAAATCGAGACGCGTCAGGGCGACGACGGCCTCGCCGCCGGCCGAGAATCCGTCGACGGTAAAGCGCGGCAGACCGCCGTCCCAACCGTCGATGGCGTCCGCGTCGGCGATGCCCGGATGTTTCCACAGCGGATCGCCGGTCGCCTGCAGCTCGGCGCCGCGTGACGCAGTCAGCATGTCGAGCGGCGGTGTCGGCGGCCGCTGGCCGACCGAGTGCTCGATGCCCGCTATCCAGAAGGGAAATCCCGGATTTTGTAAGGTGCCGGCGAGCTGATGATCTGCGGGATAGGTTACGCGCGGCACTTCAGCCAGGCTGCCCGTGCTGCGCTCGGTGGTCGAGGGTGGGCATGCACCGCCGACCTTGGCGACGAGTCCACCGAATGCATCATCGATGCAGATTTTGTTCTCGTTCTCCCTGACGGTAACGCCCGCGACCGGCATAGGCGCCATCGCCTTGCCGGGCAGCGGAACGACGGCCGGAATCGGGGTGCCGGCGATGATCTCGCCGTCCGGCAGCGCGCGAGCGCCCGCGGCTGGCGTGCCGTCTCCGACACCGATGCCATTGTCGACGAAGGAGGCGCGCCTGTCGGCCACGAGGTCTCCGTCCACGTCTATGGTCGGGGCTTGGGCGGCAAGTGTCGTGCCCTGCTCGAACACGTCGTGGACGCGCCACATTTCCCACATGCCCTGCGCAAAATGCGGATAGAAGTGACAGTGGAAAATGGCGTCGCCCGCCGTCTTGTTGCGGTTGCCGCCGCCGCCGAGATTTACCCAGTAGGCATAGCCGGCACCGGGGCCGAGGCCCTGTGCGTCGAGATAACTCGAATTATCGTCGTCCGCATTGAACAGCCACTGGTGATTGTGCAGGTGGAACACGTGAGCCTCGGCAGGTCCGGCGTGAACGTTGCGGAACGCCGTCGCGTCGCCGGTATAACCGTGGTGCACACTCGAGGGATCATCCGGATACAGCGCATAATTCGCTTTTGGCCCCGAGTCGGTACAGTTGTTTAGATTGATGTCGCATTCTTCCAGGCCGAGGTTGGCAGGGATGTCGACGAGCATGCCGACGTCGCCGACCGTGAACGCGGTCAGGAAGAATTCCTCGTAGGCACAGTTGAGGCAGTCGTGCGACGGGCCTACACGCAGACGGCTGGCGATGATTTCGCTGCCGATGCCGCCAGAGCTGTAATTGATCATGAAAGCGTCCTTCACGCCGTGCAGTGTATGTTCGAGTACAGCGTCCTCGTAGAAGCCCGGGAAGGCCTGCTTGGTAGCAACCTCGTCGTGGAATGCCACCGTGAACTCGCGGAAGGGCTCGAGGCGGTTCGGTACTGTTGGATTTCTAAAGCCCTCTTTCTCCAGCGGATAGGTGTCTGGCGGGAAATGACCGATCTTTCCGGCATACGGACCTGTTCCGGGTGCGGCAAGCGTGAGCCCGGGGCCGTAGGCAACAACTGCGTTGATGTCAGAGTGCACGATCTCTCCGACTGCGCATGCCCCGATAGCAACTGCGTTGTCGTTGCAAACCATGTTCAGAACGGGCAGGCCCGCCTTACCTTCCGATGTCCACGGCTCCTCGTTCGGATAAGTGGCCTCGTAGTTGATGATCGGATGGCCTGTAGCCGAGTGGCCAGTAGTCGCAAGGTCCAATTCTTCACGGGTGAGCTGGCTGCGGTAGAAGGCGGAATTCCGGGAATTGACATTCAGTACGGCCCAGAGCCCGCTGGCCGTGTTGCCACCGAGCCCCTCGCCACCTGTAGGTGCACCGTAACTGTTGCCTACGAAGCTGCCGTCCTCGCGGCCGTGAATCGTGTAGGGATCACTCGTAGCGCCCTGAGCGACGAGACTGCTGTCGTTTTCGCCAACGAAAGAGCCGTCGTCCGAAATATCGTTGACCAGTTCCATGCCCTGGAAGCGCAGGCTCACTCGCCGGTCCTTGACCTGGTTGTTGATGTGCAGCTTGAACGGTATGAGGCTGCGCTCCTCCAGCGGGTTGAACGGATTGTCCTGCTGCGTGAGCAAGTTCGTCACCGTGTAGGTGAGGCAGTCGCCGGCGCCGAGCCTCAGCACCAGTGGCCGTGGTCGCTTGTCGGGGCGCAGGGCGACTCTGCCGGGTATGGCGGCGCCACCTTGAGTTAGCGGAAGTCCGGTGTCCAGGTTTACGACATCGCGGCGCAGCGCGAACATCTGGCCATTGATGTTATGAGCGCCGAGGCGGTTCCACATGAGCGGCATGTCGAAAGCCACGATATCGGCTGTCAGGATCCTGTTGCAGATCGCATAGGGGTCAGCCGGTGCTTCCTGGGCTTTGGTCGGGCCGGAAATGGAGATGCCCAATATCATCAACAAACTTGCGGCCAATAACGAGACGGTCGTGGATTTCTGGTTAAAGCGGAGGCTGTGCATGGTCATCACCCGTATTTCATTTACGTTTTTTCGGCGACCACCATTATTTAGTCTGAGTCTAAATTTTCGCGATAACCAGCGGGCCAATCGTGTTGGCCACCGCAAGACAATGACGACTGTTCGCCTGGCCGCTGTCAGTATCCGGGAGGACAAGGACCGCCTGATCGAACCATCAGTTATCCGGGCGCGTGCCGCAGGCGAGCGCTGCCCATGCAGACCGGGGAAAGTCAGAAACTGTCGGCCGGTACGCGCCGACGGCGGGACCGTCTAACTGATAAGGGCCTGTGCGGTGGCCACTTTGACGGCTTCGGCGCGGCTTGACACGCCCAGTTTCTTGAAGATAGCGTTATTGTGGTACTTGACGGCGCTCTTGCTGAGGCAAACCTGTTTCGCGATTTGATCGTTGGTGAGTCCGTCCGCAATAAGCTGCAGGATTTGTCGCTCGCGCCGATTCAGCAGAGCATAGTAGGGATCGCCATGGCCGTTTCGTTTGCCCAAAAGTCCAAGGACCTTCAACTGGATTCCCTCTTCCAGGTAGCATCCTCCGCTGCTGACAGTACGTATCGCGTCAAAAAGTTTGACGGGGGTCACGTCCTTTGTGAGGAAGCCCTGCACGCCTAGCCGGACTACCCGAAGTATGCGTTGTTCATGGTCGTCGTCGCTCAGCACGATGGTCGGTATGTCGGGAAGACAGTTTCGGAAGCGATCGAGTGACCACGCGCCGACTTTATCCTCTGTTTTGAGGTCACAGACGACGACATCTGGAGACAAGTCCGCAACGCCGCTGCAGCAGTCAGCGCAGCATCTTGCCTGCCCCACAACCTCAAAGTCGGAATTCGAGCTGAATAAAGTGGCGAGTGCGGTGGCCATGAGCGGCGAGCGGTTTACAATCAAGACCCGAATCTTGCCCTCAGGGTCGGACGTCTGTGTCTGACCGCCATTGAACTCGGTGTGTCCGTTGACCTCGGCTTTGGCCATATCGCGTCTCTTATTCTTCTTATTGACAGGCGATCTGATTGGTACCAATTCAGATAGTCCTAATCCAACCACATATTTCGGCCAAAAATAATTCGACAAACGGCTATTTCTTTCTGTCCTAAAGTACAGGTATTAGGGCAGTAACCTCGGGCAACCGCTGCGGATAGCCCGGATACCTTTTTGTCGCTCGCCGTGCTTGGATAGCACGGACAAGCAGCGATCTCCGGAGGCTACACGGTCATGGGCGATCGACAACTCAACGAGCGGGCAGCGGAAATCTTCCGCGAGTGCGCCGAAATCCTGCGGCACCAGTCGGCCAATCCGTTTCGCGTCAATGCTTACGTCCGCGCCGCCAACGTCCTCGATGCGCTGCAGGATGACGTGCGTGCGATACTCGAAGATAAGGGGACCCGCGGGCTCGAAAAATTGCCGGGCATCGGCAAGGGGCTCGCCGCTGCAATTGACGAGATCGCACGTACCGGGCGCTTGTCACAGCTTGATCGCCTGCGGGGTGAAGCATCGCCCGAGGCGTTATTCCAGGCATTGCCGGGCGTCGGCAGCCAGCTTGCCGCGGACATTCACGGCACGTTGCACGTTGACACGCTCGAAGCCCTCGAGACGGCCGCCCATGATGGTTCCCTGCTGACAGTCCCGGGAATCGGCGAACGCCGCGCCGCGGCGATTCGCGCAGGCCTGGCGTCGATGCTCGGGCGTGGGCAGGCACGGAGAAGGAGGCACGGTCAGGAGCCGCCGGTGCGGTTGGCGCTCGCTATCGACAGCGAGTATCGCAAACAGGCTGCCGCCGGAGAACTGCCTAAGATCGCGCCGAAGCGCTTCAATCCCGAGGGCAAGGCATGGTTGCCAGTCCTGCATGCGGAGCGGGAAGGCTGGCATTTCACCGCGTTGTTCTCGAATACGGCGCGGGCGCACGACCTCGGGAAGACGGATGACTGGGTGGTCATCTACTTCTACGACGATGACCACCAGGAAGGCCAGTGCACGATCGTTACCGAAACGCACGGGCCCATGGCAGGTGAACGGGTCGTGCGTGGCCGGGAATCCGAATGCCGCCGCCTGGCGCTCGCGAGCTGAGCCCGGTTCGGGTTGTTGTCGGGTATCATCCGGGGCAACAATGAAAACGATCGCCATAATGACGACGACCGACAGCCTTGACGAGGCGCGCTCGATCGCGGCTGCCGTGGTGGAGCGAAAGCTCGGCGCCTGCGCACAGATATCCTCGATCCAGAGCGTATACACGTGGCAGGGAGCAGTGCAGAACGACGACGAGTTTCGCGTTCTCATCAAGACCACGGAGCAACGGTACCAGGACGTCGAAACCGCCATCCTGGAATTGCATTCCTACGATCTGCCTGCCATCGTCGCTTTCGACATCACGCAGGCTTACGGGCCTTATGCCGACTGGGTGGCGGATGCGGTCTCCGGCAACGGAAGCTGACCATGGCCCGTGACACCCGGCATCGAATCCTGGTCGCCAGCCTGCTGCTGTTCAACGAGCACGGCGTGCCGCGAACGACCATCAACGATATTGCCGACGAGATCGACATCAGCCCAGGCAACCTGCATTACCACTTTCGCAGGAAAGAGGAAATCGTCGACGCATTGACGGCCGAATTCCAGGCCGATGCACGCAAGGTCCTGCATCCGCCGGAGAGCGAAATCGTGTCGCTCGACGATTTCTGGTGGTTCCTGCACCACCTGCTGGAGTTGAAAGGCGCCTACCGTTTCATGCTGACCGATACGGAGGTACTCGCCGACGACTACCCGAAGGTGGCGCGAGCGCTGCGACATTTTGCGCGCGCAGTTCGCGCGGCGTTCGAGTTGTACCTGATCGGACTGGTGAGGAACGGCCACCTCAATACGGACATGGCCGGCGTGAAGAACACCGCAAGAAACCTCGCCATCATTGCGCTGATGTCAGAGCGCTTCGATGAACTCGTCGATTCGGGCCGCGCGGCGGATGACGCCGCGATCGGGGTTGCGCGCTCGATTCTCGGGCTGTTGAAGCCCATCGCCAGTGTTGATACGGCGACGGAACTGGAAGAACTGGCCACTCACTACGCGGAGTGAGTGGCCAGCCAGTTGCTGTCAGGCAGCTTTCGGTGCAGACGTGCCGGTCGGCTTCGCGGCGGCTGTTTTCTTCGTTGCCGCTTTCCTGGCCGGGGCCTTCTTGGCTGCGGGCTTCTTTGCCTTGGGCTCGATCGCTTTCAGGATCTTGTCCAGCTTCCTGTTGATCTTGTCGATGTCGTTCTTGCTCGGAACGTTCAGGCGATCCATCGCGTCAGCGACACGCTTATCGAATGCGCTCTGCAGCTTCGTGAGCTTCGAGCGATCACGAACGCGGTCGAGCAGGCCTTCGGCCCTTTCTTCGGCGTCTTCGCGCATCTCGCGGACGGAGTCCTGGACGTCGTCGATAAGCCTCTCGGTCTTCTTCGAGGCTTCCTTGCGGAATTTCTCGCCATCCTTGACGAGCGACTCGAAGGTCTCCGTGCCCATCTTCTGAGCATTGGCGAAAGCCCCGAGGCCAGCCAGGAATACGTTGTCCAGCTGCTCGGTGAACTCGCTAACTCTCTGTTTTGCTTTGCTTTCTGTCTTTGCCATGGTTTTCTCCTCGGCGCGATTATTTTCAAATTATGGGAACTGTAGCTCGCAAAATTAGGGCCTTCATACTAAATTGGACGGATGATTATCTCGGCAACAAGGCGCCTGCAGCGGGCCATGGACACTGCCACGAGCTACGAGGAGTGGCGGGAAGCAGCGATCGCGCACGACAAGGCATCGGGCGTCTACGAATGGGTGCAATCGGACGAGTCGAAGCACTTCGATCACGTGTCCATCCGGCGGCGGCTGCGGCGGCTCCGAAAGCTGCGCATGGCCGGGGACCATGAGCGGCTGCTGTATGCGCTGAACGAGGGCATCCACGGCAATATAGACGGCATCGGCCGCCGTGCGCTCTACGGCAAGGCGAAGTTCGGCACCAAGCGGCTGATCGTCGAATACGTCGACGAGGTCGTCAGGGCACTCGATCTGCTCGCGAGTAGTGCTGCCGCCGATATCCCGTTCGACACACGCGTCGACTTCTTCCGACGTGCCCAGCATTGCTTCGGTTGTTCCGCGTTCGTAATGAGCGGCGCCGGCTCGCTGCTGTTCTTTCACATCGGCGCCGTGAAGGCGATGTGGCTCGAGGGCATACTGCCCGACGTGCTGTCCGGCAGCAGCGGCGGGGCAATCGTCGCCAGCCTGGTCGGCACCTACGCAAACAAGGACCTGGTGCGGTTATTCGAGCCCGAGAACCTGGTACACGAGATCGAGCACGATGCGGGTCTGTGGCGTTACTTCGACATGTTCCGTCCGGAAGTCGCATCACTCGAGGAGGTTTCGGAGGCGATCGAGCGCCTGCTCCCGGACCTGACCTTCCTGGAGGCCTTCGAGCGCACAGGGAGGCACGTAAATGTTTCCATCGCTGCGGCGGAGAAACACCAGACGTCACGCCTGCTCAACGCGATCACCACGCCGAACGTGTGTGTGCGTGAGGCGGTGATGGCGTCCGCCGCCGTGCCCGGCTTTTATCCGCCGGTGCGGCTCATGGCCCGCAACGACAAGGGCGAGAAGCAGCCGTACCTCAAGTCGCGGCGCTGGGTAGACGGCTCGATCAGCGACGACCTCCCGGCAAAACGACTGACGCGGATCTACGGCGTCAATCACTTCATCGTGAGCCAGGTCAACCCGCACGTGTTTCCATTCGTCACCGATACGCGGCGCGGCTCCGATCCGCTATCGATCATGAAGACCGCCGGCAGCCGCACCGCGCGTGAATGGCTCAACGCCGGCGCGACCCTGTTCGAGAAGCCGCTGTCCTGGAACCCGACGCTGAACAGGATCACCAATGCGGGCCTGAGCATCATCAACCAGGACTACGTGGGCGACATCAACATCCTGCCGGACAGGCTGCTCTTCAACCCGCTCAAGCTGCTCGCGCACCGCTCGGTCGAGGAGGTGGTCGAATTGATCGCGATGGGCGAGCGTGTGACCTGGCCAAAAATGGAGATGATCCGCATCCAGACGAAGATCGGCCGCAAGCTCGATCGGATCGTAGGCCAGCTCGATCACGGTGCGCCGAAACTGAGCGGGTCGACGGTGCGGCGCGCCGGCTGATCTGTCTGCGGATCAGCCGGCAGGCCTTTGCTCGCTCGCTGGCTTCTTCCTGCTGGCGGCGGTCCTCTTCGCTGCCTTCTTCCTCACAACCTTCTTCTTCGGCTTGGCCGCGGCCTTCAGGTTCTCCAGGGATGCATCGATGCACTCGATGAAGAAGTCCATGTCGGGCACGATCTCCCGCGTGGACGTGACGTTGAAAGTGATCTCGCCGTTGTAGCTCGGGGTCGCGATAAACAGCCCCATGCCGTTGACGAGAGGGGCGAGCCCGTAGGCGCCGACCTGTTGGGCGCCGTTCATGTACAGCGGCATTTGCGGCCCGGGGATGTTCGAGATGAACAGGTTGCAGGTACGCGCCGCCATGCCCGCACGCAGGACGAGACGTCCCGCCAGGACCTGCGTCGCGGCCGGGACGTGCTGGCTGAGATCCGTCATGAGGCGTGCCGACACGCCGGCCTTCGCCTCTTTGCTCAGGCTCGTCGCCTCCTGGATGCACGCGAGCCGGTCCACGTCATTCCCGATGTTCGTGAATATGGGCGCCGTCATCGACGTGACGCGGTTGCCGGGTGAGCTGGCGTCGGCCTTGCTGGACCGGCGCGCATTGATGGGCACCCACGCGATCAGCGTGTCATCGGGCAGTTCGCCGTGGTGTTGCAGATAGCGGCGTAACGCACCCCCGCAGACGGCCAGCACGACATCGTTGATCGTGCTGCCGGGAACGGCTACCCGGATGGCTTTGAAGTCGTCCAGCCGGAACGCTTTGGCGCCGAACATCTTGCGCGGCGAGACCGTGTGATTGAACCGCGTATCCGGGACCTCGTTGTTTTCCTTCTTCTGCGCGGTCAGGAGCTTCTGTGCCGTGTGGTAGACACTGGGCACGGAGCGCATGACGGCGTCCGTAAGCCCGATCGGAGACCGGATCGTGTGCCAGGCGGCCCGCACGGCCATGTCCACGATGCCCGGTTTCGGGCTGCGCCGCAGCCTTGCCATGTTCAGCGGTACGGCCGGCGTGCCCATGTTGTCGATGTCGGCGAGCGCACCGAAGAAGTCCATGATGGCCTTGCCGTCGACCGCAGCATGATGGATCTTGGTGACCAGCGCGTAGCTGCCTTTCGGCAGCCAGTCAATGTTGTCGAGACCCTCGATAACGTACATCTCCCAGAGCGGGCGATGCATATCCAGCGGCCGCGAGTGGTAGCGTGCCACGTGGATGCAGAACTGGCGCCAGTCGCCGGGCTCCGGCAATCGACCGTGACGGATGTGATACTCGAGGTCGAAATGTTCGTCGTCGACCCAGTACGGGAAGTCGAGTTCCAGCGGCACGTGCACGAGCCGCCGCTTGAACAGCGGGCTCATATGCAGCCGGCTTTCGACGTGCGCGAGGATGTCCTTGAAGCGCACGACCTCGCCATCCGGCACGGTCGACTGATCGAAGATCGAAATCGACGTGAGGTGGGTCAGGTTGTCAGGACTCTCCAGGTAGAGAAACTGGGCGTCCTGGGGGCTTAACTGGTCCATATGGGCGACTCCCTACTGGTGCAGCGCTTCGAGATACATCGAACGGACATCGGCCACGTGCCTGTCGATCGTTTCCGCCGACCATTTGCTCGTGTCGATCGGCGGCAGCACTTTGACATTGACCGTGCCAGGGTGGAAGAGCAGGTCACCTTTCGGCTGAACGTCATTCGAATTGTGGATGACGATCGGGACGATCGGTACGCCCGCCTGCATGGCAAGATGGAAGGCACCTTTCTTGAACGGCGCGAGCTTGTCCGTGATCGAACGAGTGCCTTCCGGAGACAGGCACACCGACTTGCCTTCGACGCGCATTGCGTCCACCAGCGGCATCATTGCCTCGATGGCCTTCTCGGTGTTCCTGCGGTCGATCAGTACGACGCCGGCAGCCTCGAAGACCCGGCCGACGATCGGCAGATCGCGGATCTCGCGCTTGCCCACCCCCGTGATGTCCCGCCGCAACAGGCGTGCGACGATGACGAGGTCGACGTTGCTCTGGTGGTTGAAAATGAAAACGGCCGGGCGATGCGACCACAGATGCTGCTCGCCGTCGATCTTCAGGTTGAGACCGATGAGTGCGCTTGCCGTGTCCGCGAACAGCGAAATCGAGAAGTTCAGGGCGTCGCGCTTCGAGCCGGTCAGTAGCCATATCGGGAAGCCCGCGACGAACGAACCGATGAGGTTAGCCGGCATGAGTAGCGAACGGACCCAGTCGGAAGGGTGGGTGCTGCCGCGGCTGCCGAAGCGCCGTATCGGCCAGCCGTTGCGCTCGGCGATGCTCTGCAGCTTGCCATTCGGATTCAACGGGCGCGGCTTGCCGACACGCTGTAGCAGTTCGATGTCGTCGTCGCTGTCGGAATAGAAGAACGACTTGTCCAGATCGACACCGCGTGATGCCGCGAGCGACTCGGCCGCCATTACCTTGCCTTCGCCGAAGCAGGTCGGCTGGATGACCTTGCCGGTGAAGTAGCCCTTTTCAACTTCGAGTTCGGAGAACAGCACATTCTCGATGCCCAGATCTCGGGCTGCGGGCTCGACCTGGTACCGCGTCGCCGACGTGATGATCGCGACCGTGTGCCCCTTGGCCAGATGCGCCTGCACCAGTGCGCGTGACTCCGGGTAAATCAGACGCGCAATGTCCTATTCGAACAGCTCCTGGCCGAAGTTCGCGTAGCTATCCTCGCGAACGCCCCGCAGGAACTGGGATGCGGCGATCATCATCGCGGAGAACCCCATCCTGCCGATGCCGAAGCTCACCATGGCGCCCACGAGTTCCACGAGCTCGCGCACGGAGAGGTTGCCCCGTTTCACCTGTTCCTGGATAAACGTCACCGCCGAGTAACCCGAAATCAGGGTGCCGTCGAAATCGAAAAACGCCCCGATATCCGGCCCTTCGGGCGATTGCATGACTTCGGCGATGACGTCCTGGTGTTGCTGCATTCAGAATCTCCGCTGGAACCGGCAATTATAGCGGAGCGTGTCGGGCGATTGCCCGTGAACTCTTCGTGATAGTCTGGCATTCGGCATCCCGGAGACGAAACCATGACGGATATCAAGGGGAGCCGCGCTTTGATCACCGGCGCCGCGAGCGGTATCGGCAGGCTGCTGGCGACAGAACTCGGCAGGGCAGGGGCCAGCCTGGTGCTGTGGGACATCGACGAGCGAGGGCTCGATGACGCGCAAACAAAGCTGCGGGGCGCGGGCCGTGAGGTTCAAACCTACGCCTGCGACCTTACGCGACGCGAGGACATCGAGGCCGTTGCCGGACGGACGCTTGCCGATTGCGGGCCGGTCGATATCCTCGTCAACAACGCCGGGATCGTGTCCGGCAAGCATCTGCTCGAGATAACGCCGGCTGAGATCGAACGGACCTTCCAGGTCAACACACTGGCTCTTTTCTGGACCTCGAAGGCATTCCTTCCCGGTATGCTGGAGCGGGACCGGGGCCATATCGTCACCATCGCCTCAGCAGCCGGACTCGCCGGTACTTCGAAACTGACCGATTACTGCTCGAGCAAATTTGCAGCCGTGGGCTTCGATGAGTCGTTGCGCGTGGAGCTGAAGCGACAGGGAAGCAGGATCGTCACGACCGTGGTCTGCCCGTTCTACACGGATACGGGGATGTTCGAAGGCGTAAAGACGCGATTCCCCCGGTTGTTGCCGATACTGGATCCCGACTATGTCGTGCGGCGCACCGTCAGCGCCATCGAACAAGACCGGCGGCGGCTCGTGATGCCGCGATTCATATTCGCGGGATGGCCGAGCCGGTTGCTGCCGGTAGACTGGTTCGACGCACTGATGGCTTTCTTCGGCATCAGCCACAGCATGGACGATTTCCGCGGCCGCTAGCGGACAATGAGCCGTCCGCAGGCAGCCAGTTTTCGGGGACCATGGGAGGCGAGATGATTCGGGACGGAGTCGCCGTCATCGGTGGTTTCAGCAAGATCCAGGAATAGATGCGGACGGCGCCCGGCGTCGTCGCACTGATCGCGAAGCTGGTGCACTCGATCGCCGTGTTGCCCTACACGAACCCCGATACCCGGACCGACACAGATCCGCCGATGATGGCGCAATGGGTCTGGGACAATAACACCGACACGCGGATGTACGACGTCTTCGGCCGCAGCTACACTCTGTCGGTATACCTGGTTTATTGGCGGGCCAGCCCGATTGATGTCATGACGACGGAGTCTGTTGCCCGGGCGAGGGCAGCTTTTCGCGAATCGCGTATCCCGGAGCGCTACTCCGGGCCCATGCATCTTGCGACGGTTATCGGCTTTTCAGTTGTGGTCGCGGCCACGAGCCTCGCGATGCTCGACGGCGTAGAGTCGGCTGAGTGGTTGACCATCCCGCTGACGTTCCTGTACTGCAATCTCGCCGAATACCTCGGCCATCGCGGCCCGATGCATCATAGGACGCGGTTTCTTGCAGGCATATTCCAGCGGCACACCGTCGAGCATCACTCGTTCTTCACCGACGAGGCTATCAGCTTCGATTCGCCACGCGACTACCGTGCCGTGCTGTTCCCACCCATTTTGCTGGTCTTCTTCTTCGGCTTCTTCGCGGTTCCGGTGGGGGCTATCCTGTATTTGCTGGTCTCGCCGAACGTCTGTTACCTGTTCGTGTTCACGGCAATCCTCTATTACCTGAACTATGAACTATTCCATTTCTCGTATCACCTGGATCCGCAATCCCGGCTCGGCAGGCTGCCCGCCATACGCCGCCTGCGCAGGAATCACGTCCTGCATCACAACAAGGC
>JBFFEB010000039.1:0-34010 GCA_041559075.1 Woeseiaceae bacterium
ACTCTCGCCATTTGCGCAGCAGGGGCTGAACAATGCACTCCTTCTCGTCGGAGTCCTGTCCATTTCGGCGCTCATGATGTTAGAGACGGGATTCATGGTGCTCATAACAGTCATTGGGACCGGCACGCTGGTCCTTGCCGTCCTGGCTTTGCTTGCGCCCGTTCGGGGCGTTCAAAAGCGCGTGCGTGAGGCCAAGCAGCGAGAACTCGACTGGACAGCGGCCGAGATCTCGCGATTGCGTAACGGTTTGGCGAATGTGGACCCTGGTCGACGGAGCGGTGACCTTGCGGACATCGTCGCGTATCGAACCCTGGTTGCAGGTGTGACGGAGTGGCCATTCACGGGCTCGACTTACGTGCGCCTGATCATTTATGCGCTGATACCCTTGGCTTCCTGGGGCCTGGGCGTGGTTGCAGAAGAAGTCATCGGCCGGTTGCTCTTCTGACACGGCTCGCTCGCTACGTAACCACCCAGCTGTTCGGGCCCTTGATGAACTCCTCAACGCTCTTGGTGCGCTTCATCCCGGTCGGGTGGTGTGCGTAGAATGCGTCTTCGAACGGCTGTGCCGGTTGCCGGTAGAGGACGCCCAGCGCGACCGGGAGTTTCAGCTCGATCAGCAAACGCGCCAGCACCGCATTGCCTTCGTCGTGAACGAGGACGTCGTCCGCCGGCCCGACCGCGTCGATGACCTCCAGCGCAAATGTGTCCGCGTTGAAGCGCATGCCTTTGCTGCTGCCTTCGCCGAACAGCATCGGTTTGCCATGCTCCAGGTGCAGCTGCGTTTCAGCCGCGTGCTTGCGGTCCGTGAAGCTCGCGAACACGTCCTCGTTGTACACGATGCAGTTCTGGAAGATTTCGGTGAACGAAGTTCCTTCGAACGCGTGTGCCTGCCGGAGCACGTGACCGAGTCCTGCCTTGTCCGTGTCGATCGCGCGCGCGAAGAAACGCGCTCCTGAACCGAGGGCGAGCTGCCCCGACGACACCGGTGTGTCGATCGATCCGGTGGGGCTTGAAGGAGACACCGTTCCCACGCGTGAGGTCGGCGAGTACTGCCCCTTGGTGAGGCCGTAGATCTCGTTGTTGAACAGAAGAATCTTGAGGCCAACGTTGCGGCGTAACGTGTGCACGAGGTGGTTGCCGCCGATCGACAGCCCGTCGCCGTCGCCGGTGACGACCCAGATATCGAGATCCGGGTTCGCGAGCTTGAGTCCCGTGGCGATCGCGGGCGCACGGCCGTGGATCGTGTGAAAGCCGTATGTCTGGACGTAGTAAGGAAACCGCGATGCGCAGCCGATACCGGAGACGAACACCGTCGAATCCGGGCTTGCGCCCACGTCGGCCAGAGCGTTCGTGACGGCTTTGAGGATCGCATAGTCGCCGCAGCCCGGGCACCAGCGCACCTCCTGCGACGACGCGAAGTCTCTTGGCGTGAGTTTCTTGCTCATGCTTCGTCTCCCCGGCGCTCGGCGTCGATACGACTGACCAACTCCGAGATCCGGAAGGGGTGACCGCTGACCTTGCATACGGAGACCGGTTGTATACAGAGCTTGTCGCGCAAGAGGGTGGCCAGCTGGCCGTTGTTCATTTCGGGCACGAGCACCTTGTCGAAGCGTGACAAGAGTTCGCCGAGATTCCGGGGCAGCGGATTGATGTGCCGCAGGTGCACGAAGCTCACGCCGGCCTTGCGCACCGCCTGGTAGATCGGCCCGTAGGTCGAGCCCCAGCCGACGACGACGATATCGCCTTCGTCCGCGCCGAATTCGGGCTGCTGGTCCGGGATAAAGCCGGCGACCGCATCGACTTTCGCCTGGCGGAACTCCGTCATGCGTTGGTGGTTGTCAGGGTCGTACGAGATATCGCCGGTCAGGTAGTCCTTCTCGAGCCCGCCCGTGCGGTGCACGAGGCCCCGCATGCCGGGCGTTATCCAGGGACGCCCGAGGCTCTCCGGGTCGCGCCGGTAGGCGAGCATCTGCGCGCTCGGTCCGCCGCTGGCATCGGGAGGTGCGTGGCTCTCGATCGGCGCCAGCGCCTCAACGACGGGGATGAGCCAGGGTTCCGATGCATTCGACAGGTAACCGTCGACCAACAGGATGACCGGCGTCATGTGCCGCAAGGCGATGCGCACGCCCTCGACGGCCATGTCGAAGCATTCACCGGATGACGAAGCGGCGAGCACCGGCACGGGCGTGTCCGCGTTACGCCCGTATACGGCCTGGTAGAGGTCCGACTGTTCGGTTTTGGTCGGCAGGCCGGTGGACGGTCCGCCACGTTGCCAGTTGACGATCAGCAGAGGCAGCTCGGCGCTCACGGCCAGTCCCATTGCCTCCGTCTTCAGCGCGATGCCGGGTCCCGAACTGGACGTGACACCGATCATGCCGCCGAAGGAAGCCCCTATCGCCGCGCAAATCGCCGCGATCTCGTCCTCTGCCTGGAAAGTGCCTACGCCGAGTTCCTGCAACCGGGTGAGCCGGTGCAGCAATGGCGAGGAGGGTGTAATTGGATAGGAACAGAACAGCACCGGGCGGTCCGCGAGTTCACCCGCAGCCGCGATACCGAGCGCGAGCGCTTCGGCGCCGGTAATGCTGCGGTATTCACCGGGCGCCAGACGCGCACTATCCGTCTTTATCTGGGGAAGCGCCGCCGACAGTTCCGCTGTTTCGCCAAAGGCATGCCCCGCGTGCAGCGCGGCAACGTTGGCGTCGCAGAGCGTCGGGCTTCCGGAAAGACGGCGCCGGATCCACGCCTCGACGGGTTCGAGGTTCCGGCCGAACATCCACAGCAGCAGGCCGAGCGCCCAGAAATTCTTGCAGCGGCCACTTTCTGACTTGCTGAGCCCGAATGACCTGACCGCCTCGAGGTTCAGGTGCGCGATGTCTGCCGTGACGACCTGGAACTGGTCGAGTGCGCCGTTCTCGCGCGGATCGTCTTCATAACCTGCTTTCGCAAGGCTTCGCGGCGTGAAGCTGTCGTTGTTGAGGATGATCAGCGCGCCGGCTTGAACCATCGACAGGCTCACCTTGAGCGCGGCGGGATTGAATGCCACGAGGACGTCCGGTGCATCGCCCGCCGTCGTTATCGGGTCGCCGCCGAGATTGATCTGATAAGCCGACACGCCGAACGTCGTGCCTGCCGGCGCCCTAATCTCCGCCGGGTAGTCAGGGAAGGTCGCGAAGTCACTGCCCGAGAGGGCCGTCGAGACCGCGAATTGCGAGCCCATGAGCTGTATTCCGTCGCCGGAGTCGCCGGCAAGGCGTACGACGATCGATTGTAAGGTCCTGTTCTCGTTCACCGGAAGAGAGGTCTTGTCGCCAGATTGTGCGGCGGGGCAAGCCGCGTGTCGGGCAGTGTAGCGTATTCGCCAGTGCGAGCGTGATGCCGTGCGGCGCAGCTTGATATGATGCGCCAGTTCGCATAGCTTACGCGCTCCAAAACCGTCAAAGACACCGGGAATTCGCAACAATGACGTTCGTTGTCACTGAAGCCTGTATCAAATGCAAACTGACCGATTGTGTCGAGGTTTGTCCCGTGGATTGTTTCCATGAGGGCCCTAACTTTCTGGTCATCGATCCCGACGAATGCATCGATTGCACGTTGTGCGAACCGGAATGCCCGGTGGAGGCGATCTACTCGGAAGACGAGTTGCCGGCCGGCCAGGAGCAGTTCCTGGCGTTGAACGCCGAGCTGTCTAGAGAGTGGCCGGTCATCACCGAGATGAAGGATCCGCCCGCCGACGCCGACGAGTGGCGGGACGTCAAGGACAAGCTCAAGTATCTCGAACGTTAAGCGGTTCTATCACTGCGGCCTCCGCCGCTGCTTCTTCTCGTCATGGCTCCCTTCGGTCCGCTTTACTTCCTCGAATAAGCAGCGGCAAAGGCCGCCTTGGCGCGGCAGATATTCGCGGCACCTGAGTCCTTCCTTAGCTGCGATTGGTCTCGATGAACTCGATCGTCAGGTTGGCCAGCTGCTCTCCTTTGTCTTCCTGCAGGAAGTGCCCGGCGTCCTCGATGGTCACGTGGTGCTGACCGGTTGCACCCGGAACGTGTTTCTGCCACACGCGATCGCCACCGCGGGTTATCGGGTCCTTATCGCTGAACGCGGTCAGGAACGGCTTTTCCCACCGGCCGAAAGCGTTCCACGCCCGGCGGTTTGCCTCGCTCGCGGGATCGTCCGGCCGGACCGGCACCAGTGCGGGGAACATGCGCGCACCCGCCTTGAATCTACGCGACGGGAACGGGGCGTCGTAGGCGGCGACGACTTCGTCGCGCAGTTTCGTCGTCGTGCCCTTCTGGATGATCTTCCCTATTGGAAAATACGGGCTGTGCAGCGCAAATGACCGCCATTTCATGAACGCGTCCGGCATGGTCTGGTCGCCGGTCGGCAGCCCGCCGTTGGCGAGTACGATGCCGGCAAACCGATGCTCGTTTTCCGCAGCGACCCGCAGACCGATCAGCGAGCCCCAGTCCTGGCAAAAGAGTGTGATGTGCGTAATGTCGAGTAACTCGATGAACCCGCACATCCAGGCAACGTGGCCCGCGTAGCTGTAGTCGCTCTTGACGACCGGCTTATCCGACTTGCCGAAACCGATGAGGTCGGGGGCGACAACGCGAAAGCCCGCTTCGGCAAGCGGCGGGATCATGTACCGGTAGAGATACGACCAGCTGGGTTCGCCGTGCAGCAGGAGTACCGGGTCGCCGTCCTCTCGGCCCTCGTCGACGTAATGCATGCGCAGCCCGTCGACGTTCGCGAAGTGCGGCTCGAAATTGTAATCAGGCAGATCCTCGAAGCGTTCGTCCGGCGTGCGTACCGTCTTCATGCCGCGTTCCTGTTCGATGTCAGCCGCTCAATATATGCCAAGATAGCAGAATGACCCGTCACGTATACATCGATCTTGACGGCACGCTGACCGATCCGTTCGAGGGCATTTCGAATTGCATCACGTATGCGCTCGAGAGGCTCGGCGAGGAGAGGCCAGCTGACTCCGAGTTGCGCCGCTTCATAGGCCCGCCGTTGCTCGAGACTTTCGATGAACTCTTGGGCCCGGAGAGGGCACCGCGGGCGCTTGGCTACTACCGCGAGCGCTTCAGTGAGACGGGCTGGCGCGAAAATACCGTGTACCCAGGTATCCATGGCGCGCTGGGCGCGATCACGGGGGTCGGGCACCCCTGCTTCGTCGCGACGAGCAAGCCACGGGTGTTCGCCCAACGCATCGTCGAGCACTTCGATCTCTCACCTTATTTTACGGAGGTCTACGGATCGGAACTCGACGGCACGCGCGCCGGCAAGACGGAGCTGCTCCGGTTTGCCGCGCGTCAACAATCGAGGAGGCAGGAGTCGGTTATGGTCGGCGATCGCTACCATGATGTCGTCGGCGCCCTGAACAACGGCTTCCGTGCAATCGGCGTAACCTGGGGCTATGGCACGGAGGACGAGTTGCTCGGTGCCGGCGCCCATCGCCTCGCAGCGGTGCCCGAACAGCTACCCGGCCTGGTCTAGTTCAGCAAGCGCGGCGCGTGCGCGGCTCAGGACGGTGACCGCGGTCAGTGTCGCTACGATGGCGAGATAGGCGTTGGCCCAGGCCCCCGGCTCGGGGCCGCAGCAGAGCACGAGCGCCAGCAGGCCGAACGCGAACGCACGGTCGCTCTTACCCATGGGTCCGTCGTAGCGGCGGCTGGCGCCGATCTGCACGGCGACCACGCCCGTCATCTCGCTCAGCACGGCGAGCACTACCGCGGCACTGACCGCGGCGGGCGAGATGCCCGCGATCATCCCGAACGGGAGGTAGAGGGCTATATCGGAGATCACGTCGCCGAGTTCGTTGAGCAGGCCGCCCAGCGCGCTTTGCATGCGGTGCTCCCGCGCGAGCATCCCGTCCATGGCGTTGAGGGCCATGCGGAGGAGCAGTGCCGCTGGCACCAGCGACAGGACCCAGCGTTCTTCGTGCAGCAACACCAGCGCTGTCCCTGTGGTGAGTGACAGCAGCATCGCAGCGAGGGTGACCTGGTTGGCCGTAACTCCCGCCTTTGCCAGCGTGTTGCAGGCAGGCCGGAGCAGGTTCTGGAAAGCGGGCTTGATGTCGTACAGGGTCATTGGCTGTCTTCTCCGAGTTCAATGACGCATTTCTGCAGCTCGTCACAGACGGTTCTCACGGATTCGGGGCTCGTGTCGAGATGGCGGAAGTTTCTCGCCCGGCCGATGCGCAGCTGCACTCGCCTCGGGCGCGGCAGCAGGTTGCCCTTGGGCCATGCCCGAGTGCCGCCCTCGAGATGGCAGGGCAGGACGTTGAGGTCGTTGCCGGCGGCGAGCCGCCCGATGCCGGACCGGAATCGCGCGATCGCGCCTGTCGTGGTGCGAGTGCCCTCCGGGAACAGGATCAGGATGTTCTCATCCTCACGCAACAGTTCGGTGCACAGGGCGAGACTCCGCGCGCCCCCGGCCTCGCGGTCGAACGGTAATGCGTTGATGAGCACAGCCGAGAGGGCGGAACGTGGCAGGCTGGTGAAGAAGTAGTCGGTTGCTGCAGCCGGGAAGCAATGGTGGATGTTCCGTAGCGCGACCGCGGACAGCAGGCAGAGCGTATCCAGGTGGCTGGTATGGTTGCAGACCAGCACGAACGAGCCAGCTGCGGGCAGGTTGTCCCGGCCTTCGATGCGCAGGCGGTGAAAGGCGCGCAGCCACGCGCGCAGGAGCACGGCGGCGAGCGACCGGACCGCGTATGCAAGCATACCGGGCTCGCGCGGGAAGCTCTTGAGCCGCTTCGACATCGGCACGCCGATATCCCGGGACGGATGGTAGTTCCAGGTGTTCATGTCGCGTATCACCCCGCGCCGTCGAACCAGCGCATCATGTGAAAGAAAATCGGCGCGACGAAGATCATGCTGTCGATGCGGTCCAGTATTCCGCCATGGCCCCTAATCGTCGTGCCCATGTCCTTGATGCCGATATCGCGCTTGATGTAGCTGATGACCAGGTCACCGAGCTGACCGCCGATCCCCACGATCAGGCCGGTCAGGACGAGCAGTACCGGACTGAAATGTGGGAACGAGAACCACAGCAACCACGGGACCACCAGCGAAACGCCAAGCGCGCCGACCGACCCCGAGAGCGTCTTGCTGGGACTGATTCGATCCCGCAGTTTGCGTTTGCCGAATATCTTGCCGAACGTAAACGCCGCGACGTCGTTGATCTCGACCGCAAACACGAGGAACAGAAGGTAACCATAGGCGTTGGCGGTGTTTGCAAGAAAGCCGAGATGCATGAACATCCAGCCGAAATAGATGAACCCGAAGATGGCGAGCGCGACTTTCTGCAGTTCGCCTTGTGCGCGGTTGCGCAATACGGGCACGAGCAGGATGGACGCAATGACGAAAGCCGGAAGCGCCATGAAGAAGCCATACCAGCCCGGCCGTGCGAGTCGCGGATCGGGAATCAGGGACACGATGCCCAGGACGGCGATCGCGAGGTACACGAGACCGGTCAGTCCCCAGTCTTCGTAAAGGCCCGTTGCGCGCGCGAATTCCCGGAATCCGATGGCGGCGAGCAAAGTCACGCCGACGATCACTGCCTCCCGACCGAGCAGTACTGTGCCCAGCACGATCGGAATCATGACGAGCCAGCCGATGTAAGTTCCAAGCGGCGATGACACGTCTTTTCCGGCCAGCCGCAGCGAGAACAGCAGCAGCCCGGCAAGAACCAGCAGACCTCCGACGATCATGACGTAGTACACAAAGACCGCGGTGCCGCCTGCGATGTCGATGACCATGACCTACTTCCCCATCAGGAACATGCCAACGACGAGAAAACCCATGCCTGCGATGTTGATCGGCCTGATGGGTATCGCCTGGAACAGGAGCGCGAGCAGTGCGGCCCAGATGAACGTCGACGCGTAAATCGGGTAGAGTACCGTGAGCGATCCGCCCTTCCTGAAGGCAGCGACGAACAGCGTCATCACCGCGATGTAGCACCCTACGCCGGCGAGGAGACGCCAGTTCAGCACGTAGCTCGCGACGCCGTTGCCGGCCAAGTCGGCGCCGGACTTGTACAGATATTGGCCGAGTGCGCCGAGGAATGCGGCCAAGATGAAGAAGATGATCGAAATTGCGGGTGTGGTCATGGCTTCAGGCCCTCGCTGCCGGCCATTGCAGATTGCCGAGTCTTATCCTGCGGGCGCAGGCGGCGGACGGCATGATGGAACCCGGATGTTTTCCGGATGACGGCCTGTGGCGCGCGGGAGAGCCCTAGAAGCCTTGCTGACGTTGCGAATCGTCGTACATGCGCATGAGGAACGATCGAATCGCGGGTACGGCTTCCTGCCGGCTCATTAGCTTCTGCTGCTCGAGAATCCTCGCCATGTCCTCGATCGAACGTTTACCGTCGATCAGTGACATGGTGAAGGAATAGATCTGGGTCGTCATCGCCTGGGTGCGAAAGGACTGCGTCAGCGGCACCGGTTCCTTGCCGGTAACGAGCCAGTCGGGCAACGACTTGTGGCGCGGCGGCTGTGCCGCGTCACGTTGCTTGTAGGCGCAGAATGAAAACACCCGTTCCTGCCTGCCGTGGCGGCTGGCCGGCGAGCACATGTACGGGATGGTTGCCTGCGAGACGCACGGATCCGAAAATCCGGCCTCGGCGACGATCGCCTTCGTTTCTTCCGGGCTGTAGCGCCGAGCGCGGAACGGGTCGGCAAATGCCAGCGACCCGAAGTTGATCCATCGCCCGTCTTCCCTGAGGAGCCGGTTGACGCGGGCCGCGAACACGGGCAGGTCTTCCGTGATGATGTCGATGAGCCAGGGTGTTACCACGGTATCGAACGAGCCGGCGGCGAACGGTGCCCGCAGTGCGTCGCCCAGCACCAGGTGAAAGGCCTCGCCGGCGGCTTCCGGCGCCGATAACTCGCGCAGGACGGCATCGTCCTCGAGAGACCTCGGTGCGATGGGAAATTCGTACATCGACAGGCGTTTTCCTCTCGCCATCTCGTTGGCAACCAGCATCAACAGCGGGTTGAAGTCCATGGCGACGAGGCGCCTGCAATCGAGCTGCGTGTAGATGTCGTAAGCAAGGCGCCCGGCGCCCGCGCCGAGCACCAGCACGTCGCCGAGTTCTGCATGATCGTGGAGCACGGAGCGAATCTGCTGCAGCGATGCACTGTTCTCTTCCTCGCCCCACGCCCAGTCGCGATGGATGTTCGCGTAATAGGTATTCAGTCCCTGGTCGACGGGGAGGCGTGTCCTGAGTGCCAGGTAGGACTCGAAGCTGCCGCCTCGCGACTGGACGTCGACGGGTCTGAGCAGTTCTTGCATCGTGCGCCGATGCAGATCGAGCGACTTCCTGTAACGTTCCAGCCGTTGGCGGGTGAGGGGCCGCAGCTCCTTGTCTTGCAGCTCTACCTCGAGTCCTGCAATTTCGTGGGCGAGCTGCTGTAAAGCAAACTGCAGCCGGTTTCGCCATTCGCCGAGGCTCGCGTCCGGCTCCGCGAACAGCCAGGGAATACCGTCGACGTCCAGGAAATCGGTCTTGCAGGCCTCGCAGCGAAACCTACCGCCGTCAAACGCAAGCGGCGTCTTGTCGCAGCGCGGGCAGGCAAGATACGTCTGCAGTTGCTTCACATCACCCATGCGCCGCTTTATAGCATGGCCTCGCGCATCCCGCCGGACACGCCTCTCAGTTGATTATCAAGCCACCCTCCGGCAGGCTTTCCTCTTGACAAGCGGGCTACCGGCTGCGGTTTTCGAGGCTGCAGGAGCGGTTCTCGAACCGCGAATCGCGATGGACCGCGATCGCCTGCCGCCGCAATGCTATACGGGGTTGGCGATCGTTCCGCTTACGATCGGCGTAAACGCGGTCAGGCTGTCCTGCATCGCGGCATTGCCAAGGCCATGGTTCGGGAAAAGGTCGGCAAACCGGGCCTGTTCCCCATGCAGCGCCATGTAGTTCAGGATGACCGTGTTCACCAGCAGGTTGACGTTGTTCGCGGCAGGCGTCGCGGCTCGCTGCACGGCACCGTCGGCGCTCATGTAGCCGATCTGCTGGTGCCTGGCCTGCTCTTCTGCCGTCGCCCCCATGATCGTCGGGCGTCTTCCGGGGTTGTAGACCAGGAAGAACGAACCGGCCGTCGACGAATTGTCACTCGTCCATTCGCCCTTGCCACGCCCATCGACCGTGCTGTCGATGGCGCCGTTGGACGACAAGGAGCCGTCGCTAAAGACGTACAGCATCAGCGGCGTGCCAAGGCGTGCCGCATACTCGAGGCACGCGCCCATGCAGCGACCGGCACGGAAGTCCTTGACTTCGCCTTCGGCGCGGCGGCCGCCGTGGTAGTCGTAACCGCCCATCTCGATGCAGCCCGCGCCTGCGTAACCGTTCATCACGAGCTTCATGATCGACGCTGTCTTCTGGAATTCACGTGAATCCTGGCCGCCGGCGTTGAACTCGGCCTCGGTGAAGATGCCGTCGGAGCCGACTATCTCGGGGTCGACACTCGGGTCGACCGGGACGCCGGCGAAGCGGTCGGCGATGTCGGCCGACTTGAGGTAGCCACACTCGACGAGGCGTTTCATGGCGGCGTCTTCCGACGGTGCCAGCCTCGTATCGACGTTGCTCATCTTGCTGCCCGTGAGCCGGTAAATAGACTCCATTACGGCAGTTGCGTCCCGAGGGTTCAGGATCGCCGCCAGGTCGCCGGTATCCACGAGGTTGACCACGTCAGAAGGACGGTCGACCTTCGTGGGACGCAGCTCAGGGTCGTAGAGCATCGCCGGCAACATGGAGTTGCCGCCAGAATCGGTGTTCTCGGAGCCGGCTAGCGTGAGGATCGAGCCGTTGGCACCGGCACGCGCGATACCGTACATCGGGTTGTGCGGGTTGTTGCCGGTGTCGTTGTCCGACCGTGCGGGGATGACCGCACCGTTGATGTTTGCTTCCCGGCCGGCGGTCAGGCTCGCCAGGATGCCGCGACGGAAAGCGGAGTCCAGGTGGAAGCCGAGGCCAAGATCGAAGTTCGCGTAGTCCTGCTGCGTGATCGGGTCGACGAGTCCCGGGATCATGTCGCCGGGCAGGCCCTGCCGCTCGTAGCCTCCCGTAGCAAGAAAATCCCGTTGGCCGCCTTCCTGCCCGACCAGCACGTTCGAACCGGCGATGTTTGCGCCGCCCGCGAGGTCGAAACAGATGAACGGGATCTTGCCCGCACCGGCGGTAGCGATGCCGCAACTGCCCAGTTGGCTGTCCAGGTCTCCCGAGAGGGCCGCCTGTGCAAGCTTCGGGCTCGCCGCCATCGCGGTCAGAATGCCGCCGCCTACCGCGTAAGCAGCTCCCGTCCGAAAGCCTTGCGCGACGAACTGCCGTCGCGTGACAGGACGCGGATGGTCTCCATGCCGCTGCGGCGCGTCGAAGTTCCTCGAATTGCGTTTCCTGGCCATTGCTGTGTTCCTTCTCGGTCCTGTCAGTTCTTACTGAATCAGCGTTACGGCACTGCCGAGCATTGCTGCGCATACGCCCTTTCCGATCGAGCGGGTATCGCTGCCGCCGGCGATCAGCCGGTCGACCAGGTTGTCCGGGCGATCCAGCGACTCGCCCTCGGGGCTGACTTCGGTGGTCGGGTCCTGGTAAGACGCGAGTTCCTCGTAGACCTCGGTCCGGACCGGCTGGCTGCCTATGTTGACGCCCACGATGCGATCGATGAGCGGGTTCACGAAACTGTCGCGATTGGTGCTGAACTCGCTGCCGTTGTTCCAGTTGAAGTTCGGGAACAGCGTCGTGAGATTCGGGCCCGGATTCGCGGCCGTGCCGATCATCGCATCGCAGTATTGGATTGCCAGCTGTGCGATCGCCACCTGGTGCGACGACAGGAACGTGTTGAGGCCCTCGACGGCAGGCAGCGATTGCCTGAGTTCCCGGAAGGTCATGTCGACTGCCGGTGTCGTCGGATCGACGAGCGTTAGTTCAGCGTAGGTGGCGTTGATCTCGTCGAATGTGCGGAGACCGATATGTGACGACGGCGCGCGATCCGCTTCGGTGATCACCAGGGTCGGGTCGGCCGGGCGGCTGAAGCTGTTGCCGGCCAGCACATCGAAGGTCAGGAAGAACTCGTCGTCTTCCGGTCCCTTCTCGAGCGGCAGCACGGCGCCCATCGACGACAGCGGCTGGCCGAGTTCGACGAATTCCGACGCACTCAGCGTAGCATCCAGCGTCGCGTAGGTCTGGCCGACCGGCGCCTCGGCGCCATTCATTGCGATGCGCAGGCCGCGGATCGGAATGCCCTCGGGCGCCGAACCGTCGAGCGTCAGGAAATGCGGCCGGTCGAACAGGTACGCGTAGGTGTCGTACTGCGCCGCTTCGAACAGGATGTACGAAGACTCCGGTGCCGCGCCGATTTTCGCCGAGATATCGAAAAGCAGGAAGAAGCGCTCGCCGACCCCGGCATCGAAATTCTGCGCAACCTGTTCCTGAGTCATCGCACGGCGGTGGATTGCAGCGAGGCGAATAGTGCCCTGCCACAGCCCGTCACCCGACGCCTCGTTGCCGAGGACCAGTGCGAACTCGCGCTGCCAGTCGACCACGGTGCCGCCCGGCACCGTGTCGGTCTGCGTGGCCAGGCTGCCGTTCACGTAGATACGGCGGCCGTTGATCGGGTCATAGGTTGCCACCACATGCTGCAGCGTTGCCTGCAGTGCCTCGTCGGCCGACGGCGTCGACAGGGCCGGATCACCGTTCAGGCTGGTCTCGGTCGTGCGTAGCTGGAACTGATAGTCGTACAGCGTCTGCTGCAGCGTGAAGTTGCGCTGCGTCGGACCGGCCGAGTAACTGACGATGCGGGCCATTTCCTGCGTTACGTTGGCGGGAACGACCCAGGCCTCGATCGAGAATTCGCCCGATTCCTGGATGATGTCGTAGAGCTTCGCCGACGCGGTCGTCGAGGCCTGGGCCTTGCCGTCCGTGATCGTGATGCCCCAGCCGCCGAACCAGGTGACGCCGCCGGAGAAATTGAGGTCGATCGCGGGATCGACGCCGCTGGTATCGTAGGCAATCGTTCCGCTGCCGGACTTGAACTCCCACAGGGCTATCTGCGCATCTTCGTAACGGTTGCCGCCCGAAGCGAGAGTGCCGTCGACGAGGCGCAGTGCCTTGCTCGTAACGAGGTTAGGGTCAACGGTCGTCGGCGTGATGCCGCTGGCGAATGCCGTGATCGCATCCTCCATGGTCTGGGCATCGGCAGCACAGTTACCGGACCAGCAGTTGTGGAACTCGCTGCGGAGGCGAATGACCATTCTTGAGTTGGCCGGCGTGTCGAGGCTGATCTTCGGCTTGGCCGCATCGTAGGCGGCGATCACGTCCGGGTCGGCGAAATAAGGCTGTTGCGCGATTGCTGACTCGGAACTGTGGCATCCCGAACAATTCGCGACCAGTACGGGATAGACCGTGGCTTCGAAGGCAGCCGTGTCCATCGGGAAATTGAGGCTTGCGCCCGGATCCGCAGAAACCGGTGGCGTGAGTATAATCTCGCGGCCGCCGCCGCCACTGCTGCCCACCCAGTTTTCGATCCAGGTCGTCAGGATTGCGGCGCAACTCGATGGGTCGTCGTTCCAGCAATTGTGGCCGCCACCCACTTTCTCGACGAGGCGCGACAGAGACGGCTGCGTGGTGTCGATGAAGGGCAGTGCCTCGTCGTAGGCTAGATTGACGTCGTCATTGCGGACGAACATGGGGGTCTGGCCGACGACTTCATTGTGGCAGGAGCCACAGCGGTCGGATGACTTGGCGTTGGACCAGAACTCCTGCTGGAACTTCAGGACGTCCGAATCGCGTGCAACGGGCCCGGTGTACGGGGCGTTGCCCGGAGGCGGCGCCTGGATGAGCGGATTCTCGGTGGTTGCTGCGCCACCGCCGCATGCCGCAAGGACGGTGCTCGCGAAGATGCCGAAGACGGCCGCCTTGAGAACGCGCACGTTCTCGGCCAGGGTCGAATGGGCAGCAGTGCGGTGTGCTGTCTTCATTGTCCTGCCTCCCTACTGGCCCATGCAGTGAACGGCCGTGTCGGCGAATACCTGCTTCATGCGGTAACCGGTCGAGCGGAACGTGTCAGTGATCGTGCTCACAGCCGCGCGGTCTGTGGCGTTCTCCGGTTCGCGCAGGCAGACGGCCTTGAACACTTTCCTGACCTGGCAGGACGCAAACGCCTGGCTGTTGCCGAGCTCCTCGCCGAGCGACTTGGCACCGTTGCCGCTGCCCGGGAGCGAATGGTCGAAGCCCAGGTAAGCGTTCTGGCCCTGGCGCCAGCGGTTTTCCCAGGCGTCGTCGACCGTCCTGAAGCCCTGCGGGAAATTCAGGTCGTTGTTGTAATACTTCGGTTGTACGTTGCCCGGCGTGTACTCCAGCACACCGGTTTCCTCGTTGTAGTTGTAATAGGCGTAAGCGCCTGCCAGCGGATCCATACCCGAGTGGCAACCTATGCAGTTGTTGAGGAACAGGCGGCTGTCACCGCCCGGGCTGCGGCTCACGTCCTGGCGTATCCAGTCGGGCGGCAGCCTGGTGTCCAGCATCTGCTCCATGTCGTAACACACGTGGTTCATCAGCGTGAATCGGAACATCGCCCGGTTCGTGCCTGCGACGAAGAACGCCTGGGATGACGCGCGCGAGGTCATTACGCCGGCAGTCGCCGACGACGGTATGCCGAGGATCGATGATTGCGCGGTCGGGACGAAATCGCTGACGTTGCCGAGATCCACGTTCCCGTCTTCCAGCTGTTCGAAGTGATTGTTGTTGTTCGCCGCGGGTGCTGCCGAGACGATGCCCGAGCGGCCGACGTATGCAAGGTCGGCCGAAAGGAGTGTGCTAAAGTCGACGTCGTCGCGGACCATACCGATGACCGTCGCGATGTAGTCGTTCAGCGGGACGAACACCGAACGGTCACGGTTGGTCCACGGAGCGGCGAAGTTCTTGACCGTGACGCTGTAGAAATACCTGTTGTCCATAGCCGTGTAGGCGGCTGCGACCGGGTCGCCGCCAGCGATCTGGTTCTCCATGATCTGCAGCACGGCATCGGTCGGCGGTGCGCCGGCGAGCCGGTCGTGTATGCGCTTCGCCTGCTCGCGGGGCCCGGCGCAGGCAGTAGCCATGAACCCGGCCAGGAGCACGCCTGTGAGCATGATCTGCCAGGGTCCGATGGCTCGTATGAGACCACTGGCGAACTTCCCTTTCGTGTGTGTCGTGTTCTTCATAACGATTCTGCTCACGCACCCATTCGATTCAAAAATTCGTCGTCCGCCATTGTCACGGCGGCGGTTTTCAACGACGTACCGCAGACCGGCAACGCACCTAAGCCGTCACGAGACCGTCTGGTTTGGGAAGCTACTGCCCAAGCGTTTTTTGATTTGCCATTCCCCCACCGCCCTTGTCCAGGGGGCGAAACGATGGTGCCAGAGCATGGAGTGTGTTGCCGTGAATGCATTCACATCCTCCGCTTGCGGAACGCGCAGCTCGGGCACCGAGAGCACCGGTCTGCCCTTGCAGAAGCAATTGCTGTGCCAGCTTCGCCGCGGGGCCGCCCAGGGTCAGAAACAGACAATTAATTCAATTGGTTACGAAGGCCTGCAAGGTGATTGCCGAGACCCGACTATGTCAAACCTTTGTCGCCGCTTTCACACAGTTTCTCGCCCTGCCGCTTATAAGCCACTGATTCCACTTTGCGGGGGCGATGTCGTGGAAGGGAGACACCGGCGCCGGATGCGTGCAATGTGATGACACTCTCCGAGCCGGTCGCAGGGGAGGGCACGATGCAGGGGGCGGGCAGTCGGCCGGGAGGGGAGATCCCGCAGCATGCGGTGCATGTCACGCGAACCGCCCGGCCGAGGTCGAAAACGCGATGAGAAGCGCTGCGCACGCCGCGTCTTGCAAGATTTGACAATGCGTACTGTCGCTCATTTTCCACATTACATCGGCGTCCTGGCCTCTTCTATACTGCGCCGGAATTCAGCCTGCGGAGCGCTTCCGCGGGGGCCTCAGCCGGCCGCAGGTACAGGCTGACAACAATACGGCGCGCGCTGCCGTAAGCGATGACCCTGCAATGGTTTGTGATGGCGTTAACGGTAAGCGGCCGGATTGGCAGTCAACATAACCCATCATTCGAATGGTGGACGGATACGCACATTCGAGGACGATGCTATGAACAGGAAATCGCGACCCAACAAGGATGCACGCGTGCGGCCGGCAGTGAAGCCGGCCGTGTTGATTTCCGTGGCAGTCGCCTCTGCGGCGTGTGATGGTGCTAACCAGGGCGTGCAGATTGGTACGGGGCAGAATCCCGACCCGGTCGTCATCGATTTTCCGATCGCCTATGTGAAGCAGCCGATTCCCCTCGACGACAACGGTGCGTTCGAGCAGCAGGACTTGCGCGAGCAGATCACGTTCCAGGTCGGCGGCAACCTTTACTTCCGCGACCGCGCATCGCCGGGTGCGCTGGCAGTGAACATCACCGAACCTGTCATCGGCGACCAGGGTGATGTGCGCGACGTAGAAATTACCTTCGACGGCAGCAAGCTGCTGTTTTCCATGCGTGGTCCGGCCGACCCGAATCTCGGCCTCGACGACCAGGATCAACCGACCTGGAATCTCTGGGAGTACACGTTCGAAACCGCGGAATTGCGCCGCGTGATTACAACGGACCTGACTGCAGAAAACGGTCACGACATCATGCCGAAGTACCTGCCGGACGGCCGCATCGTCTTCGCCTCGACGCGGCAGACGCGGTCGCAGGCGATTCTGCTCGATGAGGGCAAGGGTGCGTTCCCGCACGTCGACGAAAATCGCAACGAATTGGCTTTCAACCTGCACGTCATCAATTCCGACGGATCGGGCCTGGAGCAGGTGACATTCAACCAGAGCCACGACCTCGATCCTGCAGTGTTCGACGACGGCCGCATCGTATTCAGCCGCTGGGATGGTGCCCGTTCGAACGACGGCGTCGATCTCTATGTCATGAATCCGGACGGCTCGAACCTCCAGTTGTTGTACGGGAAGCAGAGTCACGAGACGGGACCCAACGGCGACACCGTCCAGTTCACTCAACCGAGGCAGGTTGAAGACGGCCGCATCATGGCGCTGATCCGTCCCTTCACAAACTCGGAGGGCGGCGGCGAGCTGATCACTATCGACACCGCACAATATGTCGAGAATACGCAGCCAACGGCGCCGAATATCGGCGTGCTCGCGGGTCCGGCCCAGGAAGACGCGACGATCAACGAAGTCCTGACGCAGGCTGGCCCGTCGCCCGGCGGCCGTTACGGCTCGGCGTATCCCATAAAGGATGGCACCGGGCGGTTGCTCGTCAGCTGGAGTCAGTGTCGCCTGATCGAGGTAACCGAAGACTTCGGCGATCCGCTGATCGCGCCGCGGATCGTGCCGTGCACCGAGGAGCGGCTTGCCGCGGTGGTCGGTTTCGATCCCGCCAACCCCGTGACCCCGGCGCTCGGCGGCTTCATTATTGCGCCGCCGCTGTACGGTATCTGGATGTATGACCCGCGCGACAACACGCAGTTGCCGGTAGTGCCTGGGGAAGAAGGGATCATGGTCAGTGAGGTGGTCGCCGCGGATCCGCGCACGACCCCGCCCACGATCCTCGACGGAACAGACGACTTCCAGCTCGATCCAACGCTCGCAGAGAATGGCGAGGCCGTCCTCAATATTCGGAGCGTCTACGACTTCGATGGCCAGGCGGTGGCAGACATCAATGCACTGGCCGATCCCGCGCAGACGCTGGCGATCGACCGGCCGGCGCGCTTCCTGAGAATCGTCAAGGCCGTGTCACAACCCGATGACGATGTCCTGGACATCGACAATACCGCGTTCGGTGTCAGCCGGGCGAACGGCATGCGCGAGATCGTCGGCTATGCGATGATCGAACCCGACGGCTCGGTAATGGTCAAGGTTCCCGCGAACACCGCGCTGCAGATCAGCGTGCTGGATGCGAACGGGAAGCGAATCACCTCGCGACATCGTAACTGGATTGCGCTGGTGCCCGGCCAGGAACTCAAGTGCAACGGCTGCCACGTGCAGAATAGCGGGCTGTCGCATGGACGCAGTGATGCATTCGACTCCGCCTGGACCGGCGCGCAGACAGCGGGCGTAGAATTTCCCAATACGAACACGAGATGGTTCGTCGGTGACATCGGCGAGACGATGGCCGAGGTTCGCGCTCGAATCACGTGCACGGACGATGGCTGTTCGTCGTTGGAACCATCGCTGAACATCGAGTATCGCGATGTCTGGTCGGCCGATCCCGCGATCATGGCGCAGAATGCCGATATCGACATGCAGTATACGGACCTGACCACGCCACTGCCGACGAGCATAAGCTGCGCCCAGGACTGGTCGTCGAATTGCCGTGCGGTCATCAATTACGAAACCGTCATCCATCCGTTGTGGAACCAGCCGAGACTCGTTTTCGACGATACGGGCAACCCCGTACTCGATCCGGTGACCGGCTTGCAGCAGAGCAATAACTGCCTCAACTGCCACACGCCGGTCGACGCGGCCGGAGCAGTGCGCGTGCCCGCCGGGCAGCTTGAACTCCAGGATGGTCTGTCGCCCGATGAACCCGACCACTTTCATGCCTATCGTGAGCTGTTAGTTACTGATAATCTTCAGGAAGTGGTGAATGGCGCGCTCGTCGACGCGCAACAGCAGGTGGGCGTCGACATCGACGGCAATCCTGTTTTCGAACCGATCCCGATTGATTCGCCGGCTACTATCGCTGGGGCAGCGGCGTCTGACGATTTCTTCGATCGGTTCGAGAGCCCCAATGATTTGCATTACAACATCCTGTCCGTAGCGGAGAGACGCTTGATTGCGGAATGGTTAGATGTCGGAGCCCAGTATTACAACAACCCTTTCGACGCCCCGGCCAACTAACTTATTCCGAGCCGCGAGCCTGGCGTTTCTTGCGCTGCTGGCCTTAACCACCGGACAAGCAGAGGCCGCCAGGGAATATCGCAGAGTGGTGGTCGCCGATCCGTACCTGGAAATGCATACGGGTCCGGGTCGCGGTTATCCCGTCTTCCACGTCGTCGACCGCGGCGAGTCGGTTGATATCGTCAAGCAGCGCACGGACTGGTTTCTGGTGCGTGATGCCGACGGTGACGAGGGTTGGGTCAACCAGTCGCAGATGGAACTTACGCTCAATCCGGACGGCTCGGAAGTCGATTTCGAGCGCGCCGGCCTCCGCGATTTCACGAATGCAAAGTGGGAAATAGGGGCGCTGGCTGGCGATTTCGGCGGCGCGAACATCGTCTCCCTGTACGGCGGGTACTCGCTCAACCCACATGTCTCCATCGAAGTATCGGGTTCACAGATTCTTGGTAATTTTTCGAACGGCTGGACCGCCAGTGTTAACGTCGTTCACGAAACCTGGCCTGACTGGCGAGTATCGCCATTCTTTACGCTCGGTGCCGGCATGATCTGGACCGAGCCGAAGTCGACGATTATCCAGGGTGAAGATCGTGACGATCAGATCGGTCATGCCGGTGCAGGGTTCCGCGTTTACGTGGCGCGGCGATTCCTGTTCCGTGCCGAGTACAGGACGCACGTCGTCTTCACCAGCCGGAACGATAACGAGGAAGTGGAAGAATGGAAAGTCGGTTTCGCGTTCTTTTTCTGATCCTGTCGGCGCAGTTGGCGCTGTCGGGGTGCGCGGCCACGAAGAACCTCTTCGGGTTCGGCCGCGACGAGGCACCGCCGCCGACGGCGGAAGCGCCCGGCCAGGTCATCGACCCGGAGGTCGCGCGGCGCGAGATCAAGGAGCCGAAGATCGACACGGAGAATTTCGAGATCGGAGCGTTCGCGGGCATCATGGGTATCGAGGACTTCGGAACCGATCTGGTGTATGGCGCGAGGCTCGCGTACCACCTGACCGAGGGATTCTTCGTAGAGGGCACAGCCGGTCGGAGCGAGGCGGGTCTGACCAGTTTCGAGTCACTGAGCGGAAGTGCTCGTCTGTTCGAAGATCGGACGCTGACCTATTACAACCTGAATCTCGGCTACAACCTCCTGCCGGGCGAGGGCTTCATCGGTGAGAAGCGCGCTTACAACACGCAGTTTTACCTGATTGCAGGGCTCGGTTCGACCGAGTTCGCCGACGACGATCGATTCACGGTCAATTTCGGTGCGGGACTGCGCCTGTTGTTGAACGATGCCTGGACATTGCGCTTCGACTTCCGTGATCACCTCTACGACATAGACGTGCTCGGCGAGGAGAAGACGGTGCATAACCTCGAGGGCACACTGGGCTTTACGTTCTTCTTCTGAGGCAGGAGTCACGGTTGCTCGTCCCCTCGACGACTAGAGTAGGAATCATGGACATGACGGTCGCGAAATCTGCACGGTTACTGGTTGCTTTACTGGCGTGTTACGGCCTTTCGGCCTGCAGCGTCGAGCCGTGGGTAAAGCCCTATGAACGCGATCGGCTTGCCGATCCGATCATGGCGCTTGACGCCGATCCGGTGTCGACGGCGTACATGCAGCATGTGTACGAGGCGCGAGAGGGCGCCCGCGGCGGCGAGGGCGCGGCCGGCGGCGGCTGCGGCTGCAACTAGGAGGCACACGGCGGTGAAGTTCCGGCGGACGATTACGGTTATGACATTGTTCCTCGCGCTGCCCGCCAGCGCGCTGGCCGGCGTGTTGCCGGACGATCGCGGGGACGTTCTCTACCACCGTTACGAGGGTGGTGGCGTGACCATTGACGGACCTTCCGTTCTCGTGCGAAAGAAAGCGGGAAAGAGCCTGTCTTTCGTCGGCAACTACTACCTCGACATGGTGAGTTCGGCGTCCATCGACGTTATAACGACGGCGAGCCCCTACACCGAGGAACGAACGCAATGGTCCGTCGGCATGGATTACCTGCGCGGCAATACGACGATGAGCCTCAACTATGTCAGCAGCGTCGAATCCGACTTCGACGCGAGTACGTATGCCTTCTCGGTCAGTGAGGACATGTTCGGCGACCTGACGACGCTCACGCTCAGCTATGCCTACGGCGAAGACATCGTGGGCCGCGCGGACGATCCGGGCTTCCGGCGCGAGAATACCCGCCAGCACTACGGCGTGGGCCTGACACAGATCCTCACCCGCAACCTGATTACGACACTGAATTTCGAAACCGTCACCGACGAGGGTTTTCTCAACAACCCGTATCGATCGGTGCGTTACCTGGATGCTGGCAGTGCGCGCGGCTTCAGTTTTGAACCGGAACTGTACCCGGAGACACGGACCTCGAACGCACTCGGGCTCAGGGCGCGATACTTTCTTCCATATCGGGCGGCGCTCGAAGGCGAATATCGTTTCTACACGGATACCTGGGAAATCGAAGCGCACACGGCTTCGCTCACATACGTGCATCCTCGGGGACCGTTTACATTCGAGGGCAAGTTCCGATACCACGACCAGACAGGCGCGGCGTTCTTCCGCGACATCTTCCCGCGCTCAGAAGCGACGAATTTGCGCGGTCGTGACAAGGAGCTCAGCCCGCTGACCAGCTACACGTTGCGGGGCAAGGTGAGCTACGAATTCCTCGACCCCAATAAGGGCTGGGGCATATTCAAGCGAGGAACGCTGAATTTCTCGCTCGATCACCTGATCATCGAATACCACGAGTTCAGGGACATTACCTCCGGCTCGCTCGGTGAAGAGGAACTCTACGAGCTCAAGGCGAACGTCTACCAGGTCTTCGTGTCGTTCTGGTATTGACAGACAAACAGACCGGCTCGCTCTGGCATGTCTGTCGGCAGGCTGCTCGCTGCGCGGGTTTCAGGCCGCGCCGACAAACATCCCGAATCGAGCCTCCACGAGTGGTAGGATTCGGCGGATGTCGCTGACTTTCCTGATCACCGTTCTCGCCGCGATCGGCGTCATCGTCGCGGTGCTGTACAACCGGCTCGTGCGCAGCCGCAACCGGGTCAGCACGGCCTGGAGCGACATCGACGTGCAGCTTCAGCGCCGACACGACCTGATTCCGAAGCTGGTCAAGGCCGTCGATGCTTACGCGAAATACGAGAAGGCCACGCTCGAAGCCGTCACCGAGCTGCGCGCCGAGGCAATTCGAGTCGTCGATATCCAGGCCCGTGGCGAGGCGGAGCAAGCGTTGAGCGATGGTGTGAATCGCCTGCTGGCGCTGGCGGAGAGCTACCCGGATCTGAAAGCCAATGAGAACTTCCTGAAATTGCAGGGCGAACTCGTGGAAACCGAGGACTATCTGCAGTTCGCGCGCCGCTACTACAACGGCTCGGTGCGCGACTACAACACACTGACCGAAACGGTACCGAGCAACCTTGTGGCCAGCTTGTTTCGTTTTGAGCCACGCGAGTTTTTCCAGAGGGGTTCGGACGATGCGGCGAACGTCCCTCTTGTCAAGCTGGGCTCGATCGAGTGAAGCGTCTCGTTCTGGGCCTGTTGCTGGCGTTGCCGTTACTGGCCGCGGCCGACGAGCGCATCCTCGGGTTCCACAGTGACATCACGATCAAGGAAGACGGCTGGATCGAGGTAACGGAGACGATTCGTGTCCGCGCGGAGGGCGATCGCATCCGTCGCGGTATCTACCGAGATTTTCCCACCGAGTACTACGACAAGCTCGGCAACCGCTATGTCGTGGACTTTCAGCCGTTCGTGGTGTTGCGCAATGACGCGCACGAACCTTTCAAGATGATGGAATACCGCAACGGTGTGCGCACGTATTTCGGCCGCAACGATCGGTTCATCGATCACGGCGTGCACACCTATCAATTCCGCTACCGCGCGTCCAGGATGCTCGGCTTCTTCGAGGGATACGACGAGCTCTACTGGAACGTTACGGGCTTCGACTGGGTGTTCCCGATCGACCGCGGAAGCGCGACCGTGCGCTTCGACTTCGACGTGCCGGCAGGCACTGTCGGGACGGAGGGCTACACCGGCCCGCTGGGCAGCAGTCGCCAGGATTTCACGTCGCACGTCGATGCCGACGGGGTGGCGCACTTCGAGGCCAGCGACCCGCTCGGGCCCCTGAACGGCCTCACGATCGTCGTGACGTGGCCCAAAGGACTGGTGACCGAGCCTACCGCGCTGGACAGGGCTGCCTGGATCCTGAAGGACAACGTCGGACTGGTGATCCTGCTCGTGGGGTTCGCCGGGATCCTCGGTTATTCGATTCCCGTGTGGAGCCGTTACGGCAAGGATCCCGAAGAAGGCGTGCTCGTGACCCGTTACGAGCCGCCGAAGGATTTCTCGCCGGCTTCGCTCCGTTATATCCGGCAGATGTACTACGACGACAAGACAATGACGGCCGCCATACTGAGCCTGGCGGTCAAGGGCTACCTCCGGATTAACGACCTCGGCAGTAAACATACGCTGTTCAAGCTCGACCCGGGTGCGAAGGCGCCGGCTCTCGCGACCGGCGAGGCGGAACTCTATGGCGCACTCTTCAAGGGTGGCAATCGTGTCGTGCTCGAGCAGGACAACCATGCTTTGCTGGGCGATGCAAGATCTGCGCACCGCTCGTCGCTGCTCAAGGATTACAAGCGGCACTATTTCCGCCTCAATGCGCTGCTGAACGTGCCGTCGATTCTCATTGCGCTTGCTTCGGTGGGCATTGCATTTATCGTGGGCGGGCGGTTGTCGATCATGATGATCGTCGTCATGATCGCCATGATCCTGACGATCGCGTTCTTCGGCGTTATCATGCGGCGGCCGACGACCCGCGGCCGCAAGGTGCTCGACGAGATGCTCGGCTTCAGGGACTACCTGGTGGTTGCCGAGAAGGACGAAATGAACCTGCGCAACCCACCGGATAAGACACCGCAGCTATTCGAGGCGTACCTGCCTTTCGCGCTCGCGCTCGGCGTCGAACAGGCGTGGGCCGAGAAGTTCGCGGCCGTGCTTGAGTCGATCCGCGGGCCGGACGGCCGCGGCTACCAGCCGTCGTGGTATAGCGGTTCCTGGGACAGCTCGAGGATCAGCTCGAACATCGGCTCCATGTCGAGCGGGCTCGGCTCTGCCATCAGCAGCTCGGTGACGCCGCCGGGTTCGACGTCCGGTGGCGGCGGGGGCGGTTTCTCCGGTGGCGGCGGCGGAGGTGGCGGCGGAGGCGGCTGGTGAGCGAAACCTTTCCCGTAGCGGAGGATCTGAAGTTAGAGAAAGCACGCCAAACGTGACAAACTCCGTCAGCTGCCGCCTGTCAACCCTAAGGAACCGGCATTGAATCAACCCGGATACCGCGACCGGCGCCCGGTCGACAACAGCGCCATACCGAACGTGATTTTCGCGCTGCTCGTCGCGAACGGGCTCGTGTTCGCACTGCAGCAGTTCCAGTTCGAGTTCATGTTGAAGAACTTTGCCCTGTGGCCGATCAACATTCCGCCGGAGCTTTTGTCCCAGATCGCACCGGAGAGCCGGCCGTCGTTCATGCCTTGGCAACTCGTCACCTACGGTTTCCTGCACAGCACCGACTACCTTGGCCACATATTCTTCAACATGTTCGGCCTGTGGATGTTCGGCCGCGACCTCGAGCGGTTGATGGGTCCGCAGCGATTCCTGATCTACTACATGACCTGCGTCATCGGCGCCGGGCTCATCCAGCTGATCGTCGTCCAAATCCAGGGCGGTGTGTACCCGACGCTTGGCGCATCGGGCGGCCTGTTCGGCATACTCCTTGCCTACGGCATGGCGTTCCCGAATCGCACCGTGATGCTGCTGTTCCCGCCGATACCGATGAAAGCGAAGGTGTTCGTGATCGTGTACGGGCTGCTCGAATTGTTCCTCGGCGTCAGCGGCTATGCGCCGGGCATCGCCCACTTCGCGCATCTCGGTGGTATGCTTTTCGGCTTTCTTTTATTGCGTCACTGGTCGCGGCGACGGAACTGATGATCAGCACGTGTCGATTGTGTGGCAGCTCGAAGCTGCGTGCCTGGATGAAGGACGGGCGGAACCGGGACCTCGTCTACTACCGCTGCGACGACTGTTCGTTGTGGAATTACGACCTCGACTGCGGCGTCGACCAGACCCAGTACAGCGAGGTCTACATCAGCCCGCGTGACGAGGCGCACCGCTCGAACCGGCTCAACGTCGACAGCTGGAAGTTCCTGCAGCAGTACGTGGACTCGCCGCGGTCCGTCATGGACATCGGTTGCGGCAACGCCGGCTTGCTGCACCTGGCCCGGGAGGCCGGCTGGGAGGTCGCCGGGATGGAACTGTCGCAGCAGGCGGCGGATTCGATCCGCGAGGACCAGGGCATCGACGTGGTCGTCTCGGACTTCCTGCAGTACGACAACCCGGAAGGCCGCAAGTACGATGTCGTCGCGTTGCGCCACGTGCTGGAACATCTGCCGGATTCGAAGCTCGCAATGCGCAAGATCGGCGCCCTGTTGAAAGACAATGGTCTCGCGTTGCTCGAGTTCCCGAATACCGGCTCGTTCAGCTACAAACTGAAGAGAGTCCTCAAAAACCGGGGCCTCAAGAACGCCAAGTACTCACCAGAATGGCGGCCGGGCCACGTGAACGAATTCTGTCGACAGTCCTTCGAGTACCTGCTCGAGCAAACGGGTTTCGAACTCGTCGTCTGGCGAACCTATTCGAACAAGCCGGTCGCCAACACGTTCTACCGCTGGGTGCCGATCGCGAGCAAGGTCCGCGTGCTGGTGCGCAAGCTGCCCGAAAGCGCTGCGGCGGACAGGGCGGCCTGATCGATGCAACTATTTGCGGTAGTTGCGCATCTAACCTGAAAATTTTCGCAAGAAGGGGATTGAGAATTATGAAGCGAAGAGAGTTTCTCGGCGGTGCCGCTGCCAGCGGCGCCATACTGACGATGCCCGCGTTCCTGTCGGGCTGTGGCATCCAGCAGGCGACATCGGTCGCCGACAAGACGCCGCAAAACCCGTTCATGGAATGGTTCGGCGTCGACGAGGCGACGACCGCGCGGGTCATGAGCGAGCTGTCGGCCAACGGTGCCGACGCCGCAGACCTCTACTTCCAGCACAGCCGCACGAACTTCCTGACGCTCGAGGACGGCATCGTTTCCAGCGCGAGTTCCGATATCAAGCAGGGCGTCGGGCTGCGTGTCGTTGTCGGCGACCAGACCGGCTACGCCTTCACTGAAGACCTGACCCTGCCTGCCATGCTCGCGGCCGCGAAGACCGCAGCCGCCATCGCGGCCGGCAGCCAGGTCGTCGCGCCGCAGGCTTTCAACGAGCTCGGCGCGGGCGATCTGTACAAGACCTCGGTGCCCTGGTCGGAAGTCGGCATCGACCAGAAGCTGCCGCTCATGAAGTTCGTCGAGACGCAGGCGAAGTCGATGGACGAGGCGGTCGAAAAAGTCGCCGTTTACTGGGCCGACCAGGACGAGCGCGTAATGATCGCGACGCTCGACGGCAGGCTGGTGACCGATCACCGTCCGATGACGCGGGTGACCGTGACGGTGACGGCGAGGCGCGGCGAGGAGGTGCAGTCCGGCTACTCCAACATCGCGGCGCGCGAGGAGTTCGGTTGGTACACCGAGGAGCGCCTGAGCACCATGGTCCGGGAGGCCGTCGACCGTACGATGGTCCTGTTCGATGCGCGGCGGCCGCCGGCCGGCGAGATGCCCGTTATCCTCGCCTCCGGGGCGAGCGGCATCCTGCTGCACGAGGCCATCGGCCACGGCATGGAGGCGGACTTCAACCGCAAGGGTGTCAGCATCTATTCCGACATGATCGGCAAGAAGGTCGCAGAGCCTTTCGTCACCGTCGTCGACGAGGCGACGATTCCGCGCGAGCGCGGCGCACTGAATTACGACGACGAGGGCAACGAGGCCGGCCGCACGGTACTGGTCGAGGACGGCATCCTGAAGTCGTACCTGCACGACACCATCAGCGCGAAGCAGTACGGCCTGCAGCCGACAGGTTCGGGCCGGCGCGAGTCATATCAGTACGCGCCGATGCCGCGCATGAGCTGCACGTTCATGGAGGACGGGCCGCATACGAAAGAGGAGATCATCGCAGCCGTCGATCACGGCATCATCTGCGAGACGTACACGAACGGCCAGGTGCAGATCGGGGCGGGCGATTACACCTTCTACGTCAAGAACGGTTGGCTGGTCGAGAACGGTAAGGTCACGGCACCGATCAAGGACGTCAACATCATCGGCAATGGCCCGGAGTCGCTGAAGCGCATAACGATGGTCGCGAACGACGCGCGCCTCGACACGGGCGGCTGGACCTGCGGCAAGAATGGCCAGAGTGTTCCAGTCTCGCAGGGAATCCCCACAGTGCTCGTCTCGAAGATGACGGTAGGAGGCGAAAATGTCGGTTGATCTCAAGGCGCGCGCCGCACAGGCCGTGGAACTCGCGCAGAAGGCCGGGGCGGAGGATGCATGGTCCACAGCCAGCCAGAGTCGGAACGTTCAGTTCGAATACCGCGATGGCAACCTCGAGAAGGTCAAGGACACGACCTCGCAGAGCCTCGGCATAAGGATTTATGCGGGCGGGCGCTATTCGAGCCACGCGACGACGGACCTGAATCCCGAGCGGCTGCAGGATTTCATCGCCGAGGCTGTGGCCATTACCGCGGCATTGGAGCCGGACGAGTATCGCCGTATAACTCCGGAGAGGTTGTTCCGGGATCGCCCCGCCGACGATCTCGATCTCGTGGACGCGAGCGTGCAGTCGCTGGAACGCGAGCAGCGCATCGCGTGGTGCCGTGCGCTCGACGAGGTCACCCATCAGCACGCAGACGTGATTTCCGCGACCTCGGGCGTTTATGACGGAACGCAGCGATCGGCATCGGCGAGCAGCAACGGCTTTCTCGACGATCAGCGCTCGACCTACTGCTGGTTCGGTGCATCCGTAACGCTGCGCGATCAGGGTGATAAGCGCGCCGAGGACGGCTTCTACGCTGGCGGCGCCCACGTTGCGGATCTACCTGAGCCCGAAGAAGTGGGCAGCAAGGCGCTCGCGAGAACCGTGTCGCGGCTGGGCTCGGAGAAAGGACCCACGCTGAAGGCGTCGATGGTGGTCGATGCGAGGGCTGCCGCGTCGCTGATCGGCCGTCTGCTCAGCCCTGCGAATGCCCGCAGCATTCAGCAAGACCGCTCTTTCTGGGCGCCGCTCATCGGCAAGGAGGCGTTCAGCAGGCACCTCACCATCGTGGACGATCCGCTGATCGTCCGCGGGCTGGCATCGCGCCGCTACGACGACGAGGGCATCTCGGCCCGCGCGCTGCCGATCGTCCAAGGCGGCGTCGTCAGGAACGTGTACGTCGACACCTATTACGGCCGCAAAGGCGACATGGCGCCCACCACGGGTTCACCGTCGAATCGTGTCGTCGCGCCCGGTGAGCAGAATCTTGAGGAACTGCTGTCCGAGGTCGGCGAAGGCATTTATGTCACGTCCTGGCTCGGCGGCAATGCGGATAGCACGACGGGCGATTTCTCGCTGGGTCTGCGTGGGCACGTGATCGAGAATGGCAAGGTCGGCCGCCCGGTGGGCGAGATGAACGTGACGGGCAATCTGCGTGACCTGTTCTCCAGGCTCGAGATGGTCGGCAACGATCCGTATCCGTATTCGTCGACGCTCTCGCCGTCGCTCGTGTTCAGCGGCGTCGATTTCTCGGGCGTCTGAACCGATCGTGACCGGGCCCACGGTACGCTCCCGTAGGAGCGGGCGTGGGCCTGTGATCATCGCGTCACGTTTTGCGGAGCCGTTCCTGCGACGGACTATTCAGGCTGTTGCGCCGCCGTCTATGGAGATCGTGGTCCCTGTGATGTGCCGCGCCGCGTCGGTGGCGAGGTAGAGCGCGAGCGATGCGATCTCACCGGGTTCCGCGACGCGGCCGTTGGGGTTTTCCTCGGCGGCCTCCGCAAGATAGTCGTCGAGATCCTCGCCCAGCTCCTCGGCTTCGCGTGCGAGCATGGGGGTGTCCACGTCGCCGGGGCAGATGGCGTTCACGCGCAGACCCTCGCGGGCGTGATCCTTTGCCATGGCCCGGGTGAGCATGACCAGGCCGCCCTTGCTGGCGCAGTAGGCCACGTGGTCGGCGCCGGCGCGCAGGCCCCAGTCGGATGCGATATTGACGATGCTGCCTGCCGTGTTCAGCAGGTACGGCAGGGCTGCGCGGCTGAGATAGAAGGGCACGTCGAGGTTGACGTGCATCGTGTCTCGCCAGTCGTCGTCGCCGGTCTCGGCCGCGTTGCCGCGGATCAGGATTCCCGCGGAGTTCACGAGACAGTCGATGCGCCCGAACTCGTCGATGGTGTCCGCGACGAGTTCATCGCAGGCCTCCGATGAGTCGAGATCGCCCTCCCAGGTGGCGATGTAGTCAGATGCGACGGCAACTTCCTCGAGGCGTCCTGCGTCTCTACCGGCAGCCATCACCGACCAGCCCGCATCCGCAAACTCGATTGCCGCAGCGGCGCCGATACCCGAACTCGCCCCGGTTATGAGCGCAACCTTCATCGCGATTCCCTCGCTCGCTGTATCATGTCGAGCAGTGTATCCCAGAAGCGATGGACCGGTGCGTGAAATGAAACAACTCGAATCGCTCGGCTGGCGCAGTTTCTTCGCGGCGCAGGTCGACCCGGACAGCCCTTATGTCCCCGCGCGGGTCATGGCCGTGCACCGAGGTCGGGTGGAGGTCGTGGGCGAGGATTTCTGCGGTTTCCCGGTACTATCCGGCAACAGCGCGGCATTCCGGTTGACGGTCGGAGACTGGGTTCTGGTCGATCGCGAGGGACCGCGGCTCAGCCGCGTGCTCGAACGCTTCGGCGCGTTCAAGCGAGGCGCCGCAGGTACTTCCGGTGCGGTCCAGTTGATCGCAGCCAACGTCGACACGGTGTTCGTCGTGACCTCCGCCAACAGGGACTTCAACGTTTCGCGGCTGGAGCGCTACCTGGTCGTCGCTTACGAGGCCGGGGCTTTTCCAGTAATTGTGATTACCAAGGCCGATACGGTCGATTCGGTGGGACCGTATGTCGCACGCGCGCGGGCTCTCGGCAACAGCCTGCTGGTCGAAGCCATGGATGCCCGCGCGCCGGAGGATGTGGACCGGTTGCGGCCGTGGTGCGGCGTCGGCCAGACGGTCGCTTTGATCGGTTCTTCCGGCGTGGGTAAGTCCACGCTCATCAATACGCTGGCGGGAGCGACCCAGGAGACCCGCGAAGTTCGTGAAGAAGATCAGCGTGGGCGTCATACCACGACATCCCGATCGATGCACAGGCTTCCCCAGGGCGGCTGGCTCATCGATACACCCGGCATGCGCGAACTGCGACTCGTCGAGAGCGAAGATGCGCTCGACGACGTGTTCAGCGAAATTTCTGCACTTGCGTCTGACTGCCGATTCGCGGACTGCCATCACGAGGCCGAGCCCGGCTGCGCAGTGCGTGCCGCGATCGAGTCGGGCGCGCTCGATCCGGGGCGGCTGGAGCGATTCCGCAAGCTGCGGGCGGAAGAGCGGCGCAATACCGAGACGATCGCGGAGCGCCGGGCGCGGGACAGGGCGCTCGGGCGGCTGTACAAGTCGGTTCTGTCGCAAAAGGGGCACGTCAAGGGAGGCGGAAACAAGTGACGACAATCGATCTGAATGCGGACCTGGGCGAAGGCGATGCGTCGGACGCGGAGCTGCTGCGCGTCGTTTCCAGCTGCAACATTGCCTGCGGCGGTCACGCCGGAGACGCCACGAGCATCGCGGCGACGATACGCGAGGCTCTCGCCAACGGCGTGAGCGTAGGCGCGCACCCCGCTTATCCGGACCGGGAGGGATTCGGGCGCCGCAGCCGTTTCATGGGCGGCGATCCGCTGCGCGATGCGCTGCGGTCGCAGCTTCGGGACTTCGATCGCGAGGCTGCCCGCCTGAACGCGCCGGTGACCCACGTAAAGCCGCACGGCACCCTGTACACGGATGCGGTGGCTGATGCCGAACTCGCCAATATCATCGTGGGCGCGGTGGCCGAGATGCCGGGCAAACCTGCACTGGTCGGGCAGCCGCGGACGGAGCTCGAGAAGGCAGCACGCGCCCACGATCTTCGTTTCGTCGCGGAGGCGTTCGTCGATCGTGCGTATCGGCCCGACGGCCGGCTCGTGCCGCGTTCAGAGCCGCGTGCCGTCCATGGCGACATCGCGCAGATCCAGCGGCAGGCCGTCTCGCTAGCGCTCAAAAACCGTGTGGAGTGCGCCGATGGCAGCACCATCGCCGTGCGCGCGGACACATTGTGCATTCATGGCGACACGCCAGGCGCCGCGGCGGCTGCCCGCGCGGTCCGCGAGGCGCTCGAAAACGAAGGAGTCGAGATTCGTGCCTGTGCGTGACGAACCGCCAGCATCGAGTCCGCGCGTCTATTCCTGTGGTGACGACCTGGTTGCCGCCGACTGTACGGATACGCGCACTGCACAGGCACTCGCCGATCACCTGCGCGAGTCCGGCGACTGGCTCGAGTGCGTCGCGGGGATATCGAGCTGCGTCGTACAGTTCGATCTCGCCGTCCTGAACTCGGAGCAGGCCGAACGGCGTCTGTTGACAGCACTGCAGTCCGCGCCTCCGGTCCGTGATATAGAATCCGAACTCGTCGAAGTGCCGGTTTGTTACGGCGGCGATCACGGCCCCGACCTCGACGACGTTTGCGGTCTTCTCGGGGTGGACCCAGAGACCTTCATCGAGCGCCACACCGGCGGCGAGTACCGGGTGGACATGCTCGGCTTCACCCCCGGCTTCGCTTTCATCGGCGGTTTCGAGGCTGCGCGCGAGGTGCCTCGGCGGCCGCAGCCGCGAGTCCGGCTGGCGCCCGGTTCGATCGGGATCGCCGGCGGTAGGACGGGCATCTATACGTTGCCCGGTCCCGGTGGCTGGCAGATCGTCGGCAGAACGCCACTCAGGCTTTTCGACGCCGGCGCGGAGCAGTCATTCCTGCTTCGGGCCGGCATGCGGGTGCGATTCGTCGCGATCAGCCAAGCGGAATTCGACGCGGGACCGTCGGCATGACGTTCCGGGTTCTGAAACCCGGCCTGCAGACGACCGTCCAGGCGGGCCCGAGGCGAGGCCAGCGGCACCTTGGCGTTCCCGCTTCGGGTGCGGCTGACCCCCTTTCGCTCGCGCTCGCCAATCGTCTCGTCGGCAATGGCATGCTGGCGCCGGCGCTGGAGACGACGCTCACCGGCGTGTCGCTATGTTTCGAAAGAGAGGCTTTCGTGGCGGTCACGGGCGCCAAGGCACAGGTCTGGCTTAACGGAGAGCGAGTAAAGCGGCACCGAACGCTTGTGATCGCCGCGGGCGGCGAACTCGAGGTCGGCCCGGCGACGCAGGGCGCCCGCAATTACGTGGCGTTCGCGGGCGGTATCGTGGCGGACGAGATACTCGCTTCGGCATCCACGTACCTGCCAGCCGGGTTCGGCGGTTTCCGGGGCAGGGCGCTGCGTGCCGGCGACGTGCTGTCTGTCCGGCCATTCGATGACGCGCCACCGACACTGAGGACTCCCAAGGAATTCCGGCCGCGCGCGAGCACCAGCTGGGCACTGCGGGCATGTTATGGTGCCGAGGTGGAGATGCTGAACAAGGAAAGCCGCTTCGACCTGTTCGACACGAACTTCTCGGTCGGCCGCCGTGCCGATCGAATGGGCATGCAGCTCGAAAGCGCCAGGTTCGACGTCAGCTCGGCTGGACGTCTCGCGAGCGCCCCGGTGTTTCCCGGCACGATCCAGTGCCCCGAGGACGGCATCCCGTTCCTGCTTTCGATCGATGCACAGACGATCGGCGGTTATCCGCGAGTGGCGCAGGTTGCGCGCGCGGACCGCCACCTGATCGGGCAGCTCAGGCCGGGCGACCACGTTCGCCTGCTGTGGCGCGACACCGACAGCGCGCGCGAGGAACTGCTGGCGAAGCACGACTACTGGCGCGAGTGGCTGCCGGGTATCACAGGCGTCGTCTGAGGCCGGCCTCGCAAGCGGCTGCCTGATCGGAAATTTATATCCGGTCATAAATTACATGATCGTGATATCCGGTAATCGATATCTTACAATGCCGCGCCTCAAGCAGTTGGGAAGGCGGCGGGCTGTGAAAGACCCGGATTGGACATTCCTGACTGACTACGCCCATGTGCTCGTGTGCCTTGCAGAAGACCCGGAAGCACGACTGCGGGACGTGGCGGAACGAGTGGGGATTACCGAACGAAGCACCCAGCGATTGATCACCCACCTCGACGAAGCGGGAATCCTAACGAGGGTGAGGCACGGCCGCCGCAACAGCTATTACATCGACACGAGCGCTCACTTGCGCCACCCGATAGAGGAAAGCTGCACGGTGGGCGAACTCCTGAAGCTCGTCTTGTCGCCGGCACGTGTGCGAAAGCTCGAAGCCAACAAGGAAGCCTTCGACGAGCAGCACGACAGCTGATAGCCATAGATACGAGGATCAAGGACATGACCTTCAAATCCTCCTGGTACGCCATCGGTATCGTCGCGCGTTCGGCGGCTGTTCGCGACCATCTTTGCGCTGATGGCGTTCGTTGGCGGGCTATTCGCGTTCCGGCAGGCGAAGTGGTACGCGCTGTCGGCCGCGTATGCTTACGCGGCAGGCGCGATCGGCGTCACGGATTATAAATTGCCGTGCTGCGGACGGCGTACGTTCTGGTCTATTACTTCTGAACGGCGCCCGGTCCGCGGTGCGGAAGGGAATTGGTGGGCCCGCCAGGACTCGAACCTGGGACCAAGGGATTCACTTTACCCGCCTGTTTCCAAGCGGAGCGGACTATCTCATCACCCTCAACCGAATTGCTAGGGGCGGGACGCTCTAGCCTGTCATTAAGAACACTGAAGTTCTCAGGTAGTCTCTGCACCGTCCGGCGGTGTACCGCCGGCTTGGCTCAGGATTGCCGTCAGCCAAAGCTGCTACGGTTTCCCTGAATTCATCCCGTTCGAATTTGTGCCTCTCGGCACAAACGCACCTTTTTGATGAGTCCCCTGCTCTAACCAACTGAGCTCCAGGCCCACAATGGGAGCAAAATTGTAGCAAAAAAAAGCCGGGCGATGCCCGGCTTTTCTTCAGTC
>JBFFEB010000040.1:0-32800 GCA_041559075.1 Woeseiaceae bacterium
AGCACGGTTACCGCTTACTTCATGCGGCCGCTGCAGCGGCCGCCGGATCAGATCATCGAGTCCATCGAGTACAGCCTCGAGGAACTCGACCGGCTCTCGCTCGAGGAACTCGATCTCCTCAAGGAGACCGTCGATACCCTGATCGAGCACGTGGAGCACATCAAGAGCCGCCGCAAATAGGCGCGCCGGCGGCCGCCGTTTCAGTTCGTTTCGGCGACGGTCCCGACGCCGGCTGCGTCGAGTTCCCTCTCGAGCCGCTCGGTCTCGGCGCTGCGGCCTTTCGAGAGTGGCGCAAAGCAGTACGCGATTCTACGTAGCGCGACACCGGCGCTCAGATGTCATCATGATCCCCAGGCCTGTTCCTTCGGAGGAGGGACCCCATGAGCGATACCGCCGGGGCTGACAATGGCCTCGACCTCTATGTCATTGCGCAGCAGCAATTCGACCGGGCCCTATCCTGGATCGAGGACCTGAAGTCAGGACTCATCGACTACCTGGTTACGCCCAAACGTACGGTGCATGTGCGTTTCCCCATCCACATGGACGACGATTCGGTGCGGACTTTCCACGGCTTCCGCGTACTGCACAATACCGCGCGGGGCCCCGGCAAGGGCGGCATACGCTACCACCCGGACGTCACCGAGCACGAAGTAGCCGCACTTGCGGCTCTCATGACGTGGAAGACCGCGCTGGTAGACCTTCCCTTTGGCGGCGCCAAGGGTGGCGTGGTCTGTAATCCCAAGGAACTCAGCCGTGCGGAGCTGCGCCGTATCACTCGCCGCTTCGTCATCGAGCTCGGCGATGCGATAGGGCCGTACACGGACATCCCCGCGCCCGACGTATATACCAATGAACAGACCATGGCCTGGGTGTACGACACCTTCGACGTATTCCACCCGGGCCAGAACAACCGGGCCGTGGTAACGGGCAAGCCGCTGCGGCTGGGCGGTTCACTGGGGCGCGACAGCGCCACCGGGCGCGGCTGCCTGAACGCAACAGAGCGCTTTCTCGAGCACGGGCTCGTTGATGGCCTCGAGAGCCTCGCCGGGGCGAGCGTCGCGATCCAGGGACTCGGTAACGTGGGTGCAAACAGCATGCGGCTGTTTCACGCGGCGGGCGCGCGGATCGTGTGCGTATCCGACTCGCAGGGTGGCGTCGCCGACGATGCCGGCCTCGATCCCGCGGCGGTGCTCGCGCACAAGGCGGAACACGGCAGCGTCGTCGGTCTGCCGGAGACCAAGACCATTACCAACGAAGACCTGCTAGCTTGTGATTGCGACATACTGATCCCGGCCGCGCTGGAGAGCCAGGTACGCATAGACAATGCGCCGCAGGTCCGCGCGAGGCTCATTGTCGAGGCGGCCAACGCGCCCGTGACACCGGATGCTGACGAGATTTTGCAGCGGAGGGGCGTCGTCGTACTGCCGGACATCGTCGCCAATGGCGGGGGCGTCGTGGTCAGCTATTTCGAGTGGGTGCAGAATCTCGAAAACCAGCAGTGGCCGCTGGACGAGGTGGAGAAAAGACTGAAGGCCAAGATGGACACAGCAGTGGACGCCATCATTGCCCGCTGGCAGCGTATTCGGGACGAAAGCGGCCGAGAAGATGGACCTTCGCCCACGCTACGTGACGCGGCCCTCGTCGAGGCGATACGGCGGCTGTCCGAGGTCATACTGCAGCGCGATATCTGGATGTAAGCGGTCACGACGGTCAGCCTGACGTGAACAGGTCCGCACGGGCGGTATTGGTGATCAGCAGAACCGAGGGGTGCTTGAGGCGCCGCTCGGGCGAGATCGCGTAGAAACGCTCTTCGATCTCGTCGGTCCGGCCTACGACCGTCATCCGATACATCCGGCAAATCTCCTGTTCGATGGCGGTCGACGCGGCGAACAGGCCCACGCCGGCTTCGCCGAATGCTTTCATGAGCGCGCTGTCATCGAATTCACCGGCGATTCGCGGCGAGACATCGTGGGATTCGAACCAGTCGTCCAGCCGCCGACGCAGCGCCGAATGCTGGGACGGCAGCAGCATGGGCGCATCTTGCAGGCTAGCGGGGAACCGGTTTCGATAGCGTCGTGCCGTCTTGCGCTGCGCAAAGAACGACATCCCGCTGCGGCCGAGGCGATGGTTGTATGCCTTCAGGCTGAGGCCGTCCGGCACCGGCTGATCGGACAACACGATATCGACCCTGTGGATTGCGAGTTCGGAGAGCAGGTTTTCGAGCGACGATTCGTGACAGCGGACGCGGACCGGCCGTTCGCCTGTTACTGCCGGCGCGATGATGCGCTCGGCGATCAGCTTCGGCATGGAATTGACCACGCCGACGTTCAATGTCGCCGGTGTGCTGAGCTGGTTACCGCGAACGACACTGGCCAGCTCGGCGCCGGCCGAGAATATCTCGTCGGCGTACTCGAAGACGAGATTACCCATGTCCGAGGGCACGAGCCGCCTGCCTGCGCGGTTGAACAGCGGCTGGCCAACCGCTTCGTCGAGCAGTTTGAGCTGGCCGCTGATCGTCTGCGGGGTCAGGCGCGGAACGTTCGCTGCCTTGGCGATGCTGCCCTCGCGCCACCCGCGCCGACGTTGTTGAGGAACATCGTCGAGTCGCGCGGTTTTACCGATGCCGTCACGATCGTCATCGCCGTCAACGCGGTTACGCTCGGTCTCGAGACGTGGCCGCTCGCCATGCAGACCGCTGGTCCCGTTCCGCTGGCTCTCAACACTCTTGCGCTGTGGATCTTCACGGTCGAAATCGGCCTGAAGCTCTGGCTGTACCGGGGCCGGTTCTTCCGCGACGCCTGGAATGTTTTCGATTTCCTGATCGTCGCGGTAGCCTGGGTGCCGACGACGGGACCGTTCTCGGTGCTGCGCATCGTCCGGGTGCTGAATCTCTTTATCGCGCTGATTGTCAATTCGATGCAATCCATGCAGAGTGAGACGAACGATCATGTGCGAGCCGAAGCGCTGGTGGCGCACGATGAGCGCGAAGCGCTCGCACGGCGGATCGAAGCGTAGACCGTGGAGATCCGGCAGATGTGCGGAGCAATGAGAGAAGATTGAGTTTGGATCCCGTCATCCTGTTTTTCATACTGGGGCTGGTAGCAGGCCTCGCAAAGTCGGACCTGCGGCTGCCGCCGGCAATTTACGACCTCCTCAGTACACTGTTGCTCATTACCATCGGCCTGAAAGGCGGCGTCGAGCTGGCGCGATCGGAGATCGCAGGTGTGTTGCCGCAGGCTATTGTCGTGCTGGCGATCGGTTTCGTGTTGCCGCTTATCGTGTTTCCGATCCTGCGCGTCATCGGTCGATTCGGCAGGGCCGATGCGGCGTCGCTTGCAGCGCACTACGGCTCGGTCAGCGTTGCGACGTTTGCCGTGGGTGTATCGTTCCTCGCCGCGCACAATGTCTCCTACGACTCGCAACTGCCGCTTTTTGTCGTGTTGCTGGAAGTTCCCGCGATCGTCGTCGGCATCCTGCTTGCGCGCGGCCTGCGCAGCGGGCAGCGCTGGGGGAAGCTGCTGCACGAGATATTCCTGGGCAAGAGCATCGTCCTGCTGGTCGGCGGACTGGCGATTGGCTGGGCCGCCGGCGCGGAGGGCATCGCCCCGCTCGAGCCGCTGTTCTTCGACCTTTTCAAGGGCGTCCTCGCGCTGTTCCTGCTCGAGATGGGGCTCATTGCCGCAAGCCAGGCACAAGCCCTGCGCGACAAGGGCCTAGCCGTCGTCGCGCTGGGCATTATCGCGCCGGTGCCGCTTGCCACGGTCGGGGCCGTCACGGGATGGCTGATGGGACTCTCGGTCGGGGGCACCACGCTGCTGGCGGTATTGACCGGCAGCTGCTCCTATATCGCGGCGCCGGCAGCCATGCGCATTGCCGTGCCGGAGGCGAACCCGTCGCTGTCCCTCACCGCATCGCTCGGGGTGACCTTTCCCTTCAATATCTTCTTGGGGATACCGATCTATTATTCGATAGCCGCTGCATTGCACCAGTGGGGAGGATGAGGCCGTGCCCGACGACAGCCGACGACTGATAACAATAGTCACAGAGGCAATACTCGAGGTTGAACTGTGCGAGTTGCTGGAACAACTCGGCGCGACCGGCTACACGGTCACGAACGCAAGAGGGTCCGGTCACCGCGGCATCCGAGATGCAGGCTGGTCGTCCAGCAGCAACGTCCGCATCGAGGTGGTCTGCAAGGACGAAGTGGCGCAGCGAATTGCCCGACACCTGCGCGACAATTACTACAACGACTACGCGATGATCCTCTTCGAGAGCGACGTGCGCGTGTTGCGCCCGGAGAAGTTCTAAGCGCAAGGACCTGCGTTCAGGCCCGGTGCCCGGTCACAATACCCCGGACTTGCGCAGTGCAACGAACATCATCGCCACCGACAGCAGGACGAAGAGCACGCTGATCGCCCGGCGCATTGTGTGCGGCGATACGCGGCCCTGGAGGCGCGGACCGATCTGTCCGCCGATCAGCACTCCGGGAATGTCGTAACACAGCAGGTTCCAAGGTACCGCGGTCCAGCCAGCGCCCTTGATCATCTGCGCGAAGAGCGTCGTCGAAGCGAAAACGACCGTCGTGATCACGACCATCACCGATGTCGCCGCGGCGATGGCTATCGGCAGGCCCTTGCGGGTCAGCTGCGAGATGGTCACCTCCCCGATGCCCACCGAGACCATGCCGGTGAGGAAGGCGCCAGTCGCGGTCAACAAGTTGCTACCCGTCCCGAGCCGCGGCACGTCGTACGCGTAGGTGTGGCCCTTGGAGTCGACGATCGTGCGCCACGCGGGATCTTTCATTGCGACCGCCGCGGCGGTTGCCGGCGGTCGATTGCGCCACAGTACGACCGACAGGACGGCCACCAGGAGCGCATAGCTTGCAAGCAGCACGCTGTCGTGCACGACTCCGGCAGTGAGCGCGCCGGCTATCGCGACCGGCACGGAAACCACGACGATCCGTCCGGCCAGGCGGTAATCGATCAACTTGCGGCGGTAGTAACCGATGAAGCCTGAGAGGAAGCCGAAAGTCTGCGTTATCAGTGCCGTCGCAATTGCCGCGATCGTCGAGCCGAGCACGTACTCGGGCCCCAGTATCGGAAAGACCAGGATGAATATCGGTGTGAATAGTGCTGCCCCGCCGATGCCGCTGAGCATCGCGCAGGTGGCGACCAGTATCGAGACCGGAAACATGAACCAGTAAAGGGTGAAATCCATCGCACAGTCGGCGCTAGTGGTTTGCCGCAATAGTGTATGCCAGCCCGCCGGCGCAGCATATGGGAACGACGAACCGAGCTGCCGATGAACACGCCGCATACGGTAGAGGCATGGCATCACAGGGATGCCGGAGCAGTGCTGGCATCGCTCGGCACTTCGCCCGACTATGGTCTCGGCCGCAGCGAAGCCCGGGCCAAGCTCGAGGAGGTCGGCCCCAACGAAATAAGGGCACACCGCGGGCACGGTGTCTTGCGGTTGCTGGCGCACCAGTTCGCCGATGTCATGGTCGCATTGCTCGTCGGTGCGGCGATCATCTCCGGCTGGCTGGGCGACGTGACGGACACCATCGCCATCATCGTCATCGTAGTGCTGAACGCCACGGTCGGCCTGACCCAGGAGTATCGCGCGCAACGGGCTATTGCGGCACTCCGCCGTATGAGCGCGCCGACGGCGCGCGTGCAGAGAGACGGGGCGCTGACGGAAATTCCCGCCCGGGAAGTTGTCCCCGGGGACATCGTGCACATCGAGGCCGGCGACGTCGTTCCGGCGGACATGCGGTTGATCACGACGACGGATCTCGGCATCGACGAATCGACTCTGACCGGGGAGTCGGTGCCTGTATCCAAGACGGAGGCGACCGTGGACGCGCGGGCACCGGCGCTCGGCGACCGGCTGAACATGGCCTACAAGAGCACGCTCGTGACCCGTGGCCGTGCCAGTGGCATCGTGATTGCCACGGGGCGAGGCACGGAAATCGGCCGTATCGCCGACCTGTTGCGCGCGGCGCGCGATGTGAGAACGCCCCTGCAGCAGCGCCTGGCAAAGTTCAGCCGGCGAATCGCACTCGTCGTACTGGCGATCTGCGGCCTCATACTCGCGACCGGCCTGATGCAGGGGAAGCCGGCGCTGCTGATGTTCATGACCGCGGTCAGCCTTGCAGTCGCCGCGGTACCGGAGGCGCTCCCGGCGGTCATCACGCTTTCGCTCGGTCTCGGCGCCCGACGGCTGGGCAGCAGGAATGCCCTCGTGAGGCGTCTGCCCGCAGTCGAATCCCTGGGCTCGGTGACCTATATCTGTTCGGACAAGACGGGCACGCTCACCGAAAACCGCATGTCGCTCTCGCTTCTGTATGCGGGAGGTCGCGAGTACCAGGATCTGCCGGGCATGCTGCCGGACACGCTGGCGCGCCGTATCGGTACCATCCTTGCGCTCTGCAATGATGTCGACGCCGACGTGATGCACGGGGAGCCGACGGAACTGGCGCTCGTGGAAGGCGCACGTGTGATGGGCTTCGACAAGTTATCCATCGCGGCCGATTGGCCGAGGATCGGCGAGCTGCCGTTCGAAGCCGAGCGTCGCTGTATGGTGACCCTGCACGATGGGCCGGACGGGCCGCTGGCAATGGTGAAAGGTGCACCCGAGCGCGTGATCCAGGGCTGTGTCGACCAGCTAACCGGCGAGGGCAGGGCACCTTTGCCGGACTCGCTGCTCGAAGCCGCCGACGATATGGCCAGTCGCGGCTACCGGGTTCTTGCGCTCGCATTCAGGGAGGACTTCCCGGACCCGCGCGATATCGACGCTGCGGCACTCGACGAGCAATGGACCTTCGCCGGTTTCGCGGGGCTCATCGATCCGCCGCGCCCTGGCGCTGCGGAGGCGATCCTTGAATGCCGGGATGCCGGCATCGTACCGGTGATGATCACGGGCGATCATCCTGCGACAGCCGACGCGATCGCGCGGGAACTCATGATTGCGGACGACACGACAGAATCACTGACGGGCGGCGAACTGGCGGAGTTGTCCGACGACGAACTGGCGCGGCATGTCGAAAAAGTGCGTGTCTACGCACGCGTCGACCCCGAACAGAAGATCCGCATCGTTCGAGCGCTGCAAGACCGTGGGCACTTCGTTGCAATGACGGGCGATGGCGTCAATGACGCACCGGCGCTCAAAGCTGCCACCATTGGCGTGGCGATGGGACAACGCGGCACCGACGTGGCGCGCGAAGCGGCCGAGATCGTGCTGCTCGACGACAGTTTCGCCACCATCGTTGCGGCAGTGCATGAGGGCCGGCGGATATTCGACGACATACGCAAGTTCATCCGCTACACAATGACCAGTAATTCCGGTGAGATCTGGGTGCTCGTACTCGCACCGCTGCTCGGCATGCCGCTGCCCCTGCTGCCCCTGCACATCCTCTGGATCAACCTCGTCACCGATGGGCTGCCGGGACTGGCGCTGTCGGCTGAACCCGCGGAAAAGGACGTAATGAAGCGCAAGCCGAGGCCGCCTGAGGAGAGCATCTTCGCCCAGGGCATGGCGGCGCACATACTCTGCGTAGGCCTCCTGATCGGCGGACTGACGTTGGTGACACAGGCCTGGACCTGGTATCGGGATCAGGCCGGCTGGCAGACGATGGTGTTCACGGTGCTGGTGTTCGCCCAGCTGTTCCACTGCGTCGCGATCCGCTCCGAGCGTTTCTCGCTGTTCAGTATCGGCCTCGCCAGCAATCCGGCGCTGCTGGGCGCAATACTCCTGACCGTGCTGGCACAGTTGGCCGTTATCTACCTGCCCACGCTGAACACCGTATTCAGGACCGTGCCGCTGTCGCTACCCGAGTTGGCGGCCTGCTTCGCAATGGGATCGATCGTTTTCGTCGCCGTCGAGCTCGAGAAATTCGTGCGGCGGCGCGCCCGGGATTGAGCGGGCTCAGTTGTCCTTTGCGCCCTGGTCGATCCAGATGCCGATGGTCTCGATGTTCGTCCTGGACAACGCGAATCCCCGGCCTTCGGCCAGCGACTCGTCGTGGTGGGGCGGCATGTGGATCTTCGGGTCGACCTTCTCGGTAACGACCAGGTAGAGCGAACTGGACATGGCACTGCCGGGAACGACCACTTTCCCGAATTTCGTGCCCCGCATCACGGAATCGTAATCATCCACGGCAAAGCCGCTCGCAGATTCGCCTTCACCCGATCCGGAATGACAGCTGACGCAGTAATTGTCGAGGATGGGCTTTACGTCTGCCGAAAAACTCACCTGGCGATCGCAGCCGCCGAGCCCGGCGCAGAACATCGCAATACTTAGTGGCAAAAGCGATTTTGAGGTCATCGTATGATCCTCCCCGAGTCCTAGCCTAACGCTAGGGCAACGCTGCGACTGTCGCTATCGTGGCTTTCCACATGGGACGCAGGAACTTTCTGCCATGGCGTCACTCTGCCACCACGGCATCCCCATCCTGTAAAATCACCCGATTACCAGCGATGCCGTGGTGTGCGCAGTGGCCAAACTCGACCTGGTATTTGGCGCCAGTGGTTACATTGGCAGCAATCTCGTACCGTTCCTCCTCGCCGACGGTAGAAATGTGCGCGCGACATCAAGGAATGTCGAGGTGCTCGAAGGACGCGGCTGGGAAGGCGTGGAACTCTGCGCAGCCGATGCGCTAAGACCTGAGACGCTCGACCGGGTCCTGTCCGGCGTCGACACGGCTTACTACCTCGTGCATTCGATGGCGGCCGGCAAACAGTTCCCGGAAATCGATGCCGAGGCGGCGCGCAATTTTGCGGCGGCGGCCGCACGCCACGGGGTCATGCGCATCGTCTATCTCGGTGGCCTGATCCCGAAGCGGGCCCGCTCCGCGCATCTCCGCTCACGCGCGGAAACCGGAGACATACTGCGGGAGGGGGCCGTCCCCGTTACTGAACTCCGCGCCGGCATGATCATCGGGCCCGGTTCCGCGGCCTGGGAGGTGATCCGAGACCTCGTCAATCATCTCCCGGTAATGGTGACTCCGCGCTGGGTTTTCTCCCGTTCGACCCCGATCGCCCTCGGAAACCTGTTGCTGTATCTCGCGGAAGTCCCGAAATTCGGCGAAACCGCCGGGAATACTTATGACGTGGCCGGCCCTGACGTGATGACCTATGCCGCGATCATGCGCCAGTACGGCGCGCTCGTCGGCAAACGCCCACTCATCATCCCGGTGCCGGTGCTGACGCCGCGCCTGTCGTCTTACTGGCTGCGCCTCGTGACTTCGGTGCCGACCAATATCGCGCGTGCGCTCATTGACGGGTTGTCGCAGGACGTGATCGCAGCGGACAACCGACTCGCGAAGCTCATCCCGCAGCACCTGCTGAATTTCGAGGAGGCAGCGCGTGAGGCGCTGGAGGCGGACCGCGCGCACGCCGTGCCGGCGCACTGGGTGGAAGGCTCCTACGCCTGTGAGGATTTTCGCCCACAGTACAGTTTCTATCGGAAGCAGGCTGACGGTAGTGCGGAGACGCCGGCGACCGCCGCCAGTATCTGGACTGAGCTTTGCCGTATCGGTAACGACGGGGATTATTTCTACGGCTATTGGCTCTGGTGGTTGCGTCGAGCCCTCGACTGGCTGGTTGGTGGCCCGAGTTTTCGCCGCCGACGCCGACACCCACAGGAACTCCGCGTCGGGGATGTGATCGACGCGTGGCGAGTCATCGCACTGGTGCCAGAGAATCGGCTGACGCTTCTCATGGAAATGAAGGGTCCCGGGTTCGGCGTCCTGGAATTCACGATCCGTGACAAGGGCGATGTGCGGCAAATTCACATGCGGGCGCACTGGCACCCGGCCGGCGCCTGGGGTCTCCTCTACTGGTATTTGCTGTTGCCGGCTCATATTTTCCTGTTCAGTGGCACTACGCGGAGTCTTGCGCATCGGGCAGAGCGACTGGCCCGTTGATACGCATTGTCACGCGCCGATACTGGTCTGGACGACAGGCATAAACTGTACCTTCGTACGGCGCGATCGAATCTCGATGCGCTAAACTAGAGTTCTGGGGTAGTGGCTGCAAGAACAGGCTTCGGGGAGTTTTTCCCGAAGATTGGGGGTTGGTCATCAAGAGCGAACGCCACAACCTTGCATATGCGCTGGCAGGGCTTCTCATACTGGCGTTTTTCGTCTGGACCTTTAACCTGCTGTACAACATTCAGAGCCAATGGGCGGAGTCCAACGACGTGATCGCCATGGACAAGGACGTGCACGCATTGTTCGACCCATGGCGCAATCTCAACCGTCCGGGTAACGACGTGCTCGCGGATTACGAAGTCGACGCCCAGGTGAAGGCGCTGGGCCGTTACCTGCAGGAATACCGGCAGGCGCGTGGTCGACTCGACATGCACAGGCAGTCAACGCTGGACCTCGGCGACTACTACCGGGGCATGGACGAGGCTGCGCAGAAAATGGAAACACTCGCATGGCGTGTGCTGAACCTTGCCGAGAAACGCGAGACGCTGCGCCTCGCGGGTGCTGACACGGCCCTGATCAGTGCAGCGGAGACCGAGGCGGCGACAACCATGGCGCGCATGGACCAGGCTTTCCAGTCGGGTCTCGAAGTTATCTCGTCCATGGACCAGGTGCTTGATCAGCGGTTGCTCGACCTCGACGCGGCGAGACGTGCCGGCGTTGGCAGCCTCTATCTGATCTTGATCGTGGCGCTGGTCAGTTCGGCATTAAGCCTCGCTCTCCTGCGCAGGACTTCGTCGCAGGGTGAGGCGCTGCGCTCCAGCTCCGAACGTCTTAATGCGATCGTCAACAACGTGGTGGATGGGGTCGTAACCGTCGACGAACAGGGAAACATCGAGTCGATGAACCGGACGGCCGAGACTATGTTCGGCTATTCCTCCGAGGCGATCGAGGGGCGAAACTTCGGCAGCCTCATACGGCCCGAGAGTCGCACGAAATACCGATCCGTCGATTTTCAACCCGAGTCACAGCTCGCTGGCAAGATCTTCGAGTATACCGGACAGCGACAGGACGGCTCCGAGTTTTCCATGGAACTGGAGGGTACGGGAATCAAGGTGGACGGCCGGCCGCTCATTGTCCATATCGTGAGGGATGTGACCGAGCGCAAGCGCGCGGAGAAGCGCCTGCAGCTGGCGGCGACGGTCTTCGAGAATACGAGCGAAGGGATCATGATCACGGACAGCGCGGGGCGCCTTCAGTCCACTAACCCGGCGTTCACCGCTATTACTGGCTTCGGTGCGGACGAAGTAATCGGGCAGAATCCGAGAATTCTGCAGTCCGGAATGCAGACGCGAGAATTCTACCAACAGATGTGGGATTCCATCGCAGAGACCGGGCAATGGCAGGGCGAGATCATCAATCGCAGGAAGAACGGCGAAGCCTATACGCAATGGCTCAATATCAACGCGGTCAAGGATGGCAGCGGCCAAGTGACGCACTACGTCGCCGTGACTTTCGACATCAGTGAATTGAAAGCGTCCGAACGCATGAAGGATGAGTTCATCGCGTCCGTGAGTCATGAGCTGAGAACGCCACTCACCTCGATACATGGTTCGCTGGGTCTGCTCGATAGCGGTATTGCGTCCGTGTCGCCGGATAAGTCGGCAGAGTTGATCAGGATTGCAAAGGGCAACAGCCAGCGGCTGTTGCGGCTCATCGATGACATTCTCGGTATTGCGAAAATCGAGTCGGAGAAAATGAAATTCCACCTCCGGTCAGTAAATGTCGCCGAGCTGGTGGCCAATGCCGTCGAGGCCAACCAGGAGTATGCGAAGCAGTTCGGCGTGCAGATTGATGTACAGCCGGGCCCGGACGATGCGCGCGTGCTCGGCGACAAGGACCGCCTGATGCAGGTTCTTGCCAATCTACTCTCGAACGCCGTCAAACACTCGCCGGAGGGCGGCACCATAGACGTAGCGACCGTCAGCAATGAAGGGTACTGGCGTGTCTGTGTCACCGACTGCGGCCCCGGCATCCCCGAATCATTCCGCGGCGAGGTATTCAAGAAGTTTGCGCAGGTGGACGCGACGGATCGACGCCACCGTGGTGGTACGGGTCTCGGTCTCAGCATCTCGAAGGCCATCATCGACAGGCTGGGCGGCCGTATAGGCTTCGATTCGGAGCCCGGCGTCCGCACGTGTTTCTATTTCGAGTTGCCGAGGATGCAACCGCACTGGACGATCGAAGCAGGCGGCGAGCGTATCGTGGCCAGCACCGGCCTGCAGGCATCGGTGGAGTAACTGTCGTGACGGTCGGAAGCCTACAGCGGATACTGTACGTCGAGGACGACGCGGATATCCGCAAAATCGTCAGCATGTCGCTCGAGATGGTCGGAGAGTATACCGTCGCTGCCTGTGGGTCCTGCGCCGACGCGATGCAAGTCGTCGACGACTTTGCCCCGGACCTGTTGCTGCTCGACGTCATGATGCCGGGGGTGGACGGTCCTTCGACGCTTCGGCAGTTGCGCAAGCGCGAGAGTGCAGCGAATGCGCCGGCAGTTTTCATAACTGCCAAGGTGCAGGCAGGAGATATGGTGCATTACCAGAAGCTGGGCGTGCTCGACGTGATCGTTAAACCCTTCGATCCAATGGCGTTGTCCGACCGCGTCGGGAGGATATGGCAACAGTACCGGGGAAGTGAATATGACGACGCCGGATGAACTGGTTGCAATGGAACTGGCACGATTGTCCGCGAACTTCGTTGAGCAACTGCCGGAGCAAGTGCGCGCAATCGAGAGCGAGGTGGCAGGATGGCTTGATGCGCCAAGGGATGCGGAGCGGTATGAGACCGTGAGTCACAGGGTGCATCAACTCAAAGGCGCTGGCAGCACCTTTGGTTGTCCGAGTATCAGCCGCGCGGCCCGGAGGCTAGAACAACGCATCCGTGTGTACCGAAGCGATGTCGACGCGGGCCGGCCACCGGCGACCGCCGCCGTTGAATCGGCGATGGAGCAGTTGCAGAATGAAGCGAAGCGAGCACAAAGCTCGTCGCGGGATTCGGAGGCGGGCTCATGAGAGTACTTCTGATCGAAGATGATCTGCCGGTCAGGGAATTGCTGCGTGCCTACTTCGAAGCCAAGGGACACGCCGTCAGCACGGCGGCGGACGGAGTCGAGGGACTCAAGGCGTTCAATGCAGGATTGCCAGAACTCGTGCTGCTGGATGTCGGCCTGCCGAGACTCCATGGCTGGGCGGTGCTCGAGGCAATTCGCGCATCGTCATCCGTCCCCGTGGTGTTGTTGACAGCGCTTGATGATACCGAGGACGTCGTCAGGGGCCTCGCCATGGGCGCCGATGATTACCTGACCAAGCCGTTCGACGTCCGCGAACTGGACGCGCGCGTTCAGGCCATACTGCGCCGGCTCGAACAGCCTGACAAACTGACGAGTTTCGATGTGGGCGACATCCATATCGACGACCGCAGCAAGACCGTGACGGTCGGCGACGCGTTCCTGTCCCTGTCTCCCAAGGAATACAAGCTCCTGCGGCTACTGGCGAGTGAACCGGGGCGGGTGTTCTCCAGCGAAGAGATCATCGCCCACCTGTGGCCGGACAGCGATCGCGCCGCGGCCAATGATGTGAAGCAGTACATCCACTTGCTACGCAACAAGCTGTATCGCTCGGCCGACATCGGCGAGCCGATCGAGAATATCAAGGGATTCGGCTACCGCCTGAACGGCTGAATCGGCTGCAGCACGCTCTTTTGACCCAATTTTGACTTTGCGCTGACGTGCCTTCTATTGGCGCATACTCCCCGTTATTCGACAATTATTGCCAGAGGACGTAGCCGATACACACAAGCGCGGTTGAACCGCGTGACAACCAAAAGCGGGTGCATTGGCATTGTCGAACCAACAGCTGCAAACGTCTCCCTCAAGCAATACCTCGTGTATTGCGAACCCGATGCGGCGGGTACTTCGGTATCCGCCGCTTTTTGACGTGCGGAGCGGAATCGTACGAACCGGGATCGCCCCCGATCGCAGCCGACTCGGATCGTGTTTCGGTTCTACTGCCTCTGCGGATCGGCGCAGCCGTCCTTGCGGTCGCATGCGCCGCATTTCAGGGAGCGGCGTATCGCTTCGGGATCCTGCTTGTCGAACCAGATCTGGAACACGGCCCAGGCTCCGCAGAGGATGACGATCGCGAGGAGGGGTATCAGATAACCGATCATGGCCGCCCAGTTTACCTCAGGACGAGCTGAACAGCCCGGCGAAGCCCATGAACGCCATCGACAGGACGCCGGCTATGATCAGGTTCATCGCGGTTCCCTGGATCAGTTTCGGTATGTTGGACAGCTCGGACTCCTCGCGCAGGCCCGCGAGCAGCACCAGCGCCAGCGTGAAACCGATCCCGGCGCCGAGCGCGTAGACGATTCCCTCCAGGAAGCCGTAGCCACGATTCGTTGCAAAAATAGCAAGGCCCAGGATTGCGCAGTTCGTCGTGATCAGCGGCAGGAAGATGCCCATGGCCCTGAACAGCGTGGGGCTGAGTTTCTTGATCAGCATTTCAATAAACTGCACGGTGCTGGCTATGACGACGATGAAGCAAATCAGTCGCAAGTAGGGTGCGTAAACCAGTACGTAGGTATTCAGCACCCAGGCACAGACGGCGGTCACGAGCATGACGAATGTCGTCGCCAGTCCCAGCCGCGCGGAAGTCTCCAAGGAATTGGAAACGCCGAGAAAAGGGCACAGCCCGAGGAAATAGGTGAGCACGAAATTGTTCACCAGCAGTGCGCTTATGAAGATCCAGGGGAGGTTTTCCATCAGCTGCCACCTCTTTCCGCTTCGGCGACGTCCGCGAGGAACTCGTCTTTCTTGTATTTGAACCAGTTAAAGAACAAGAGGATGACGCCGAGCGTCAGGAATCCTCCGGGCGGCAGGATCATGACGATCCAGGGCTCGAAGTTCTCGCTGAAGAGCCTGAAACCGAACAATGCCCCGTCACCGAGGATCTCGCGGACTGCGCCAAGCGAGAACAGCGCCAGCAGGAAGCCGCCGGCCATGCCCAGCGCGTCCATCACGGCGAGCCGCGTCGGGTAGCGCGAAGCGAAGGCTTCCTGGCGCCCGAGGATCAGGCAGTTAGCGACGATCAGCGGGATAAAGGCGCCGAGCTCCTTGTGAACTTTGGGCACCATCGCGAGCAGCGTGTAATCGGCGATAGTGACGAAGGTCGCGATGATGATGATGAAGCAGGAGATGCGCACCTGCTTCGGGATCACGTGGCGAAATACTGAGACCAGGAAGCTCGACCCGACCAGCACGAACATGGACGCCATGCCCATGGCGATGGCGTTGATCGCCGAGTTCGTGACCGCGAGCATCGGGCACATGCCGAGCACCTGCACGAAGACGGGGTTGTCTCGCCAGATGCCCTTGACGAATTCTTCATAGGATTCGTTTTTCTTCATTGCCCCGTTCCGCTATCTGCTGGGTCGCCGGCGAAGGGCGGCTCCGTGCCCGGCGCTGGCAGTTGTTCGGTCCACGCCGCGTGGGTCTCGTTGATGATCCGCACGACGGCCTTCGACGAGATCGTTGCGCCGGTGATCGAATCGACTTGATTGGGCTGCGTGCCCGTGCCTTTCTTAACCGAGACGATCTCCGGTTCGATCGAGAGCGCGCTGAATTCCGCGACGAAATCGGCGTCTTTGTAGATCTTGTCACCGAGCCCGGGCGTTTCGCGGCTTTCGAGTATCTCCATGCCGACGACCTGCTTCTCGCGCGGCCGGTAGCCATAGAGCAGCGCGATCGTGTCCTGGAACCCGGGCCCTGCGCCGGGCATCGCATAACCCACGAAGTTGCCTTGCTCGTCATAGCCGCCATAGACGACTGGTTCGTCTTTCTCCGGTTCCGGCACCGATACGATCCCTCCATCGCGGTAGACCAGCGCCTGCATGCGGCTGACCCCCGGCAGCACTTTGAATACCGCTTCGCGCAGTTCGCGCGCCTTGTTGGCTGTGATGGTAGGCAGGGTCGACTCGTAAATGCCGATGATCGCGATCCCGGAGACCAGCCCGGCGATTGCAAGGGTCAAGACGAGGCGCAGCGAACTCGGCGCAGCCGGTTGCTTCCCTGCATCCGCGCTTATGACTCGTCTGCTCCGTGTCCGAAGACCCGCGGTTGGGTATAACGATCGATCAGCGGTGTCGCCGCGTTCATCAACAGGATGGCGTACATAACGCCCTCGGGAAGCCCGCCGAAGACGCGGATCAGCATCACGAGTACGCCCGTGCCGATGCCGAAGATCCATGCGCCACGCGGTGTAACGGGCGAAGTCACCGGATCGGTCGCCATGTAGATTGCACCGAGCAGCAGGCCGCCGGAGAACACCGAGAACAGAGGCGTCGGGAAACGTTCAGCATCGAAGATCCCGAGGACCGCGGAGAAGATAATGACCGTGCCCAGTATGCTGACGGGTATGCGCCAGTCGAGATCGCGGCGCAGCCAAAGGTAGATGCCGCCGAGCAGCAGCAGGAGGCCGCTCGTCTCGCCGAGCGAGCCGCCGATCCTGCCGACCATCAGTTCGGTCAGCGGCGTGACCTCTTGTTGGAACTTCAACAGGCCAAGCGGTGTCGCGGACGATATGCCGTCGACCTCGACCTGCATGAACGGCAGCGCCAGGTTGCCGGGGTAAACGCTGAAGAATCCGCCTTCAGGCCCCGCAGGCACCCAGGTCGTCATCGCGATGGGGAACGTGGCCAGCAGGAAAGCGCGGCCGACCAATGCCGGGTTGAACAGGTTATGGCCCAATCCTCCCCAGATCACCTTGCCGAGTGCGATGCCCATGAAGCCGCCGAGAAACGCCATCCACATCGGCAGCCCGGGTGGCAGCGTCAATCCGAGCAGCAACCCGGTGAGTATGCCGGTCGCATCGCGCAGCGATTCGCCCCGCGAGGCCCGTTCGGCGAAAAGCCATTCCGCCAGCACTGCGCCCGCGATACTCGAACCGAGGACGAGGACGGCGCTGAGCCCGAAGAACCACAGCGAGGCCCCGGTCGCGGGCAGCAGCGCAATGATGACGTCGCGCATCGCTTTCGGCGTCGTCATCCCCTGGCGCAGCAACGGCGCGTGGAACAGCAGCAGGTCGGGGTCCCGCTCTTTCATTCGTCGGGTTCCTTGCGGCTTCTGAGGTCATCCTTGGCCGTGCGGATAAGCTGTACGATCGGGATATCGGACGGGCAGGCAAAGGTGCAGCAGCCACACTCCACGCAATCGAACAGGTTGAAAGCCTTCATCTCGTCGAACATGCGCGCCTTCGACAGCCGGGCAAGACGGGACGGGTTGAGGAAATAGGGGCACGCCTCCAGGCAACGCCCGCAGCGAATGCAGGGATACTCCTTGCGCCGCGCGGTCTGTTCCTCGGTGAAGACCAGCACACCCGAGCAGCCCTTGAGCACCGGCACGTCGAGGCTCGCAATGGGTCTGCCCATCATTGGCCCGCCCATGATGATCTCCCGGGTACCGGGCTCGAGGCCGCCGCAGAACTTGACGACGTCCCGGACGGACGTGCCGAGCGGTACGATAAGGTTCGCGGGGTAGGTTACGCCCGGGCCCGCAACGGTAACGACTCGCTCGATCAAGGGCATACCGCGCTTGAAATAATCCGCTATGGCGACGACGGTGCCGACGTTGTTCACGTTGACTTCCACGTCTCGCGGCAGCCGACCCGCCGGGACTTCCGTGCCGAAGACGCTCTTGATCATCATCTTCTCGGCGCCCTGCGGGTACTTGACCTTCAGCTTCACGATACGCACCGGCTGGTCCGGCGACAGATGTTTGGAAATGGTTGCGATGGCATCCGGCTTGTTCGCCTCGATGCCGATGACCGTCTCTTCGGCGCCCAGTTTTTGGCGCAGTATTTCCGCGCCTTCGAGCAGCGCCTCGGGACGCTCGACCATGAGGCGATGGTCGGTGGTCAGGTACGGTTCGCACTCCGCGCCGTTGATCAGCAGGTGCCTGATCCTGGCGCCGTCCGGCACCGAGAGCTTGACGTGAGACGGAAAGGCGGCGCCGCCCATGCCCACGATGCCGGCCATCTGCACAGCCTCGATGAAGGCGTCGAGCGACAGGGACTGCCAGTCAGGCGCGGCGTCGGGATCGATTTCCTGGGTCGCGTACGGGTCGGCCTCGATCCCGATCGCCGGCGCGAAGCGGCCGTCCACGCCGCGGAAGTCGCCGACTTTCTGCACGGTACCCTTGACCGGGCTGTGCAGCGCCGTGGACACGAAGCCCCCTGGTTCTGCAATCAGCTGCCCCCGTTCGACCGGATCGCCAGCGGCAACGACGGCGCGCGACGGCACGCCGATGTGCTGCCCGAGCGGCATGATGAACTGCCTGCCGAACGGAACGCGCTGGATTGGCAGGTGTTCGGTCTGCTGCTTGTGATGTGCCGGATGGACCCCGTGCTCGAAATTGCGGCGCAGAAACCGGAGAGCCTTCATCGCCGCTAGCCCCGCTTCCGCGATGCGAGTGCGAGCAGGCGGCTGCGGATCTGTGCGGCAATCTCGGCCTGGGTCTGGTCCCGGATTTCGCGGATCTCTTTCTCGGCCGCCTGCTTCTGCGCGTCGAGTTCTGCCCTGTGTTCGGCAGCCACCGCCTCGCGGATCGCGGCTTCGACGCGCTCGGTAAAGGGCGTCACGACACCGGCGAGTTCCTGTAGCGTGCGCCAGTTCGCCAGGCAACCGTCCGCGACGAGTGCGACCGGCGTGGCGACCGCATAGCGCTGCTCTTCGTCACCGTCGCTGGCAACGACGAAGGGAGTCTTGCCTTTCCGGGCCTTGTCGTCGAGCTGCAACCACTCGTCGATCGGTGTCGGCGCCGGCGCGCTGGAGGCCAGCGGCTCGAAGTGCCTGCCGAAGCGCTCCTGGAGGAAGGCCCAGTCGGCGGTCGTACGGATCCGGCCGTCCGCATCCTGCGGCAAGCCTGCGTCGGGCGCCGGGTTTCCGGCGAGCGAGATTCGCGAACCGAACACGCCTTCAGCGTTCGGATCATAGCGGAACAGGGGCAGCGTGCGGGTGTCGACCGCGAGCCGCGCGAGTTCGAGCGTGCGCCGGGTTTCGTATCCGTGGCGGGCGGGACTCGGCGCGTAGATCTGCAGGAGTGCGGGGCCTTTGCTGTCCAGCGCCTCGAGCATGCTCTCGCCGAGATGCGCAGGGTCGGCGATCGACGTCTGCGCGACGTACGCCTTGCGCTGCGCCAGTGCGAGCAGGCCGAGTCCGGCACGTGGGTCGTTCGTCCAGATTTCACGCAGCCCGAATTCCAGCTCGCTGAGCACCAGCATCTTGACCGGCAGGCCGGAATTGAGGAGCCAGATGAGCTGGCCGAGCCCTTGTCCCGCCAGCATTTCGTCGCTGCCGAGCAAAACGAGCGGCGGGCAGAGCTCGAGTTCGTCGGGATCCAGGTCCTGCCAGTGCAGGTCCGACAGGGCCGCGCGCTTCCACTCGATGCCGTCCGGCTGGTCGATCTCGAGCCGCGCCAGCCGCAGCAGCCGGGCGAGGTTCGTCGTCTGGTGCAGGTGGCCCTCGACGAGGCCGGCGGCGATCTGGGCGGCGTCGCCGGTCATGTCGATGACGACCGGGGCCTGGAACGGGTTGTGCGGAAATGCGCCGGCCCAGGCGGCTGCGCTGCCGCCCGCGACGGCCAGCCCGTAGCGCGCGCGGCCGAGCCCGTGGGCGCCGGAGACGAGATTTTCATGCGCGTTGTTGACGCGCTGCGAGAGATCGATGAGGCGCAACAGGAACTCGGTATCGACGGAGTGATCCCCAGCCGTCTCGCCGACACTTTCGGCGAGCTCGCGCAGGTCGAGCCTCGGGCTGCTCGTCGTCCTGAGCCGTTCGCTCACGGCCTCCAGATCGTCGACCGCCAGCGTGTGCGACAGAGTCTCTTCGACCAGTTTCGCCAGCGACGCGCCGGCGTCTGCGAGCGAGGCCGCAAAATCCTGCACCAGCGGCTGCTGGTGAAACTCGGTCGCGGCGAGTGCCAGCCTGACGGCGATCTTCTCGCCGGAGCCGGCCTCGGCCTGGTCGCCACCCGACATCGCGAACTGGCAGTAGCGGGACAGCAGTATCGACGACATCCTGCCGATGTCGGCGTTGCCTGCGACGCGTTCGATCGTCTCGGACGCCGTGTCCGGCGCATCCGAAAATACCGACCAGAGGCTGCGCGCCGAAAGCAGCAACTCCGCATCCTGTTCCACGGGCTTGAGGGCCTCGTCCCGGCAGCTTTTCACACAGATACCGCAGGACTTGCACGCGTCCGGATTGATGACGATCGACAGGAATTCGGCACCGCCTTTCTTGAGGGCTTCAGCGTCGTGAAAGAACGGCTGGGTGATAGCAACCGGCAGAGAGCCCATTTCGCTCACGATGCCCGCCACGCCTTCATCGATGGCCTTCTTGCGGTCCTCGTCGAGCGGCATCTTATCCTTGAGCCACGTGTAGGCGTCCTCGAGGTGCGCCCCGAAGTTCGGTGCCGGTGCATCGGCCTTCCCAGCTGCCGAGATGATACGACCCGCGAGCTTCGATGCGACGGGCCGGACGGCGTCCGCGCCTCCGAGCCGGATGCCGGCGTCGATCAGCGCGCCCGGTCCTGCCGCGACGACACCAATCGCGCTGTCGGGGCAGTGGGTCCAGCACGTGGCACAGCCGGTGCAAAGTGCCGGGTCGAAAGTCGGCATGCGGCTGCGTTTACCGCTGGTCGTGTTGAACGTGGCTGACAGCGGCGGCATGGTGCCCGTGGCAAGGAAGGGGTCAGCCGTCAGCCGCTCCGCCTCGCCGTCTCGATAGAGTACGCCCGCCTGGTCCCAGAATCGCGGCAGGCTCGCGAATACATCGTCATCGCGTCCGAGATGACGCACTGCTACTGGCGCCTCGCCGTCCCAGGCAATGTTGTCCCGCTCCGGCTCCGGCGGCGCGCCCGGTTCCTCGCTGACCTGCGCGAGACCCGATTCGAAGGCGCTCGTCAGCGCGTCGCGACGGCCTGCAACCACGCTGTCCAGCATGGCGCGCCTCGCCGAGACAATCCGGCGCGTTTTGTGTTCGATCACTCCGGCGTCGAGCAGCGCCCCGAACAAGACACCGAGCAGCCACTCCGACCGGTCGCTCCCGGCCTCCGGCGAGAGTTGCCAGGCCGTTTCCTTTATGCGGACCTGGTTGCGATCGGCGTCCAGGGTGGCGTCGGCAACGAGGCCGTCCCCGGGATCCTGCAGGCTGTCATCGCCGACGATGAGCCAGTCCGTACGAACCTCGCCCCAGCCGTCCCAGGCAACGGCCGGCCGGCTGCGCACGCGACCTTCTTCGAGTTTGTGCAACATCGCGGCGGCCGCTTCCAGGAGCGCCCGTCCGAGCTTGCTGTCCGTTCGCCGTATCGCAATCGTGGTCGAGTTGGGCACAGTGTCTGCGGCGATTTCGGCCGACGCGCGTACACCACGCGCGGCGACTTCCGGGTATGCGCGGCGCAACGCGTCAAGCAGCACTTCCCGTTTCGGTTCCCGGGCCGACGGATCGTCGAAAGATACGCCGAGGAACAACGGCATTGCTTTCGGAAGGTCCGTTCTCGTACACAGTTCGACGAGGTCGGAAACCCGTAACGGGTGTCCACCGATACCGTAAATGACGGTGCGGCAGGTGGGATGCGGCCCGCTGCGCGAGGGCTCCAGGCTCGCCCGGACCTCGCGCGTTAGCGGCGGGTCCTCAGCCAGCGGGGCATTCACTCGCTCGAGCACGAAGACGTGCTGCCGTCCGTTCAGGGCCGCTGCGATCTCGGTGGCGGGGAAGGGGCGCAGTACATGGATACCGAGAACGCCCACTTTTACCTTGTGATGTTTGCGGATGTGGTCGGCCGCACAACACGCAGTTTCGACGGCAGAGCCCTGCGCGATCAGGACGGTCGTTGCGTCTTTGAGGCGGTAACGGGAAACGGTCTCGTTGCGCCTGCCGGTCTTGCTTTCGAACGCCTTCAGCGCTGTGTTCAGCGACGTGCCGACGAAACTGTCGAAAAATGGTCCGCGGGCGAGCGCCCCGAGCGCATAGCTGTTCGTATCGAACAACGCGCCGGTCAGAACCGGTTCGTCCAGGTCGTGCCAGGCCGGAACGCGGCGCCGCGTATCACCGAAGAGCAGCTTCTGTGCTTCCGTGGGCGCATCGATGCGGTCTTCGGGTGCTCCGAGCAGAGCGTCGACCTGGGCCGGAGATAGCAGGCGCACGTCCTGCGCGGCGAGGGCGGTCTGCTCGCCGTCCATCACGACCATGACGGGCACGAGCGTTTCCTCGGCTACCCGCCGTGCCACGTAGGTGAAATCGACCGCTTGCTGAACGTTTGCCGCAAACAGCACGCAGAATCCGGAATCGGCACCGAGGTGCACGGTCTCGTGCCCGGTGCCCGGCGCGGATCCGTGCGCAGCGGCTGAACGCGCGCCCACGTGCAGTACGAGCGGCACGTGTTTTCCCGCGGCGGAGATCAATAAATCCTGGGACGCCGCCAGGTCGGGCCCGGACAGGAACGCTGTCGCGCGACAGCCGGCGAGCCCGATGCCCGTCGCCGCGGCGACAATGCCGCGCGGTCCTTCGGCCGTCTGCGCGGCAAGCGCCTGCCCGAACAGGTTGGTGCCGTGTGCCACTTCCCCGAGCCAGACTGCGTCGGCCGTGTGCATCGGTGCAGTGCCACCCAGGACGGCATGCGTGGCGATCCCGGCCTCCGACAGCGTGACGGCCGTATTGCCGTCGAGCACGGTGGCGAGCCCTTGCTCGCGGATGTCGGATCCCGCCGGTGCGCCGAACACCTTGCGATACCAGCGGATTGCCGTATTTCGCAGCGTAGCCATCAGGCGGCCCCCACTTTCCTGGACTCCTGCTCCTGGAACTGCTCGCGTTCGAGCCAGACGATGGCACGGGTGGGGCAGCGAAACACGGCTTCGGGCCGCGGCTCGCCGCCGGACGAGTAGTCTATGACCGGCAGATTGTCTTTCATCGTGATCAGTCCGGGAGCCGCATCGGCTGCACACCGGCCGCAGGCATCGCAGGCGACGTGGCACAGCTGCGTCGCCGCTTCGCCGGCGAGCGGTATGTTGCACTGTACGTAGAGGTTCTGACTGAGCGGCACCAGTTCGAACAGGTCGCGCGGGCACGCGGCCGAGCAATCCGGGCACGCGGTGCATTTCCCGGTGTCGACCTGCGGCAGCCCGTTGGCGTTCATGTGGATGGCGTCGAACGTGCAGGCGCGTTCGCAGTCGGCGAGGCCGAGGCAGCCCCAGGCGCATCCCTTGCCGCCGCCGGAAACCAGGGCCGCGGCGCGGCAACCCTCGAAACCCTGGTACTCGGCGATCTGGTTTGCCTGCCCTCGGCCTCCGGCGCAGCGCAGCCGTGCAACCAGCTTTTCCTGGCTGCCGGCATCCACCTGCAGGAGATCCGCGATTTCCTCGATCGCATCGGCCGAGCTGACCGTGCACTGGCTAGGCTTTACTTCTCCTGCCACGAGTTTCTCCGCGAACGGCAGGCAGCCCGGCTGCCCGCAGGCACCGCAATTGGTGCCGGGCAGCAGTGCGTTGGTCGCCTCGATCCGGGGGTCTTCGTCGACCTTCAGGAAACGCTGCGCGATGGCGAGGATCAAGCCGAAGAAGAGGCCGATGCCTACCATGATTGCCGGGGCTACGAGAACGCTGCTCATCAGTTGAACGGTGCCGCACGGGCCATGAGTTCTTCGAGGTTTGGCTCGTTCGGGTTCAACGGCTTGCCCGGGTGTATGCACTTGGCGGGGCAGATCTCCGCCGCCCTGACCAGGTCTTCGTAGGTCCCGGCCGTCGGATCTTTCAGGTACGCCTGTTTGTCGTCGTTATAGGCGAACATCATCTTGTTGATGCCCATGCAATCGTCGCAGGTCGTGCATGCCGGCGTATCGAGCCAGGGCTCGTCGAAGCTGAGTTCCTCTTCCTCGGGTTCTTCGGTAACCACGGGCTCGGCTTCGGCTTCTGTTGCTTCGCTTTCGCGCAGTGCCTCGGTCGGCGCCGGGCGCGGTGCCGGCATCGTCGCAAGTTGGCCACCACCGGCGACCATGCCGGACAGGTCGGCGCCCATCAGAACGTCGACCAGCTGCCCCATTGCCTCACCCGCTGCCTCGGCTCGAACGGCCTCCAGCTCTTCTGCATGCTCCTTCATCAGTTGCTCACGCTCGGCCTCGAGCTCAGCACGCTGTTCCTCGACGATCCGCTCGATCGCTTCCTCGACGTAGTAGTTCTGGACACCAGCGAGTTCCTGCAGGCTGTGCCAGTAATTGAGACGATCCCGGCACGCAAACACGAGCGCCCGCGACACCACGAGCCTCACCAGTACACCGTTCTCGTCGATGCCCCACACGAACGGGACCCGGCGGTCTACATGTTCCTCCGCCGCCTGCAGGTAGTCGGCCACGGTAACGAGCTGGTCCGACTCGAAACCCGCCGGTACCATACGGAAGTGCTCGTGGAGTGCCGGCATCAGCAACGCGTAGTCGGCAAACGTAAACGCCAGTTCCATGGTCGTCTCTTCGCCGTCGGCGCCCCGGTATTCCAGCTTCTCGACCGGCCAGTCAGCGTCCGGCTGCGGATTGCCGTCGAAGCGGACACGCCTGGCCGCCTGATCGCCGGCATCCGGATTGATGAGCACAAACGGGTGTGCGCGGCCCTCCAGTGCGGCACTGGCGACGAACCAGGGCTCGAGGATCGGCTTGCTGGCTTTCGTCTGAGTGCCGCGATTGATCAGGTGCAGGCTCGTGCGGTTGCAGTCGATTGCACACAGGAACCCGGAAAGCAGATCCTCGTGCCGCGCCGCGGAAGTTTGCGCGACCACGACCTGGCGGTGGCCGATGCCGAAGTTGGCGAGTTCGAAGCGATAGGCGTCGAAGGGGCCTTCGCCGGGCTTTACCGCGGGATTGTCATACGCACGCACCCAGGTGACGACGTGGATCGGCAACCGCGAGCCGAGCAGGTGGGAGAACGTCGGCAGCCCGTCGGTCGCCAGGTAATCGGCCGACTCCAGCGCGACGGCGCGCGTAACGAGCTGCATTTCCTCCTCGGAGAATGCCTGCCAGTCGAAACTGGCGAACCAGGAATCATGCACCGGCGGATCGTAGCGGTCGGCCACTTCCAGGTCAGCGATTCGCATGGCCGCGAACAGCCGGGCGTAACGCGCGACATCCTCGAGGAACAACTCGCTGGCGGTCGCACAGGCCTCGTAGCTTTCCACGACATCCACATCGGCCTGCTCGCCGAACCAGGGATTGACGACGCGCCCCGCGAAACGCACCAGGACCGGGTCATCATTCCACGCGTTGAGTTCACTGAGCGCGCGCTCTATCCGGGATCGCCGTTCCGGCGACATTTCCTGTGAACCGTGTGCGCGCGTCTCGAGCATTCCGGAAAGCGTGCCGCTGTCCAGGTAGCGCGCGGCCGGGCCCACGCTGCCGCTCACGTTCCCGGGCTCGTTTCCCTCCGCCGACTTCGACCTCTCGATGAGCAGCAGCGACTCGAGGGCTGCGGCACGCTTCTGGACCGCCTGGTGCAACGCTTCGCGGCTCGGTGCCAGGCGGTGTCGGATCGCGTGCACGAAGAGGTGCATCGGTACGTCGGGTCCGTACGCGAGATAGCGACTGCCTTCCGCGACTGTCCCCTTCAGGTGAGCGAGGCTGGACTCGAGGCTCTCGCGGTTGCTGTCCTTGAGATCCAGGTGCGCCTGCAACGCATCTGCTGCCTCGGCGAACAGCGATGGGGCATCGACCGGGTCGCGCCCGGTCAGCTTTTGCCGCAGGTAGCGTTCCAGCCAAGGCAGGTTATCCTTGAGTATTTTCGCCTGCTCGGCGCCCGGTGCGAAACTCTCGATCGACGCGGCCAGGTGCTCGCTCAGTGGTCGTGCGAGCACGGCCTCGGTGTCGTCAGCGTGCGGTACGAGGTAGAGCGGATACTGGTAGCGAATCGCCGACGAATCGCGATACGGATTCAGGAGGGCGGGCAGGATCGCGCCCGCTGGCGCCGACGTTGCCTCGGCTGCCGCGGGCTCGCCGTAATGGAAGCGGCGCAGCAGGTTGATGACGGCGACACCGTCTTCGATGTCGGGCTGTTTGCTTTCGGCTGCGGAGTCCATGGTCGCTCCGGGTCAGATGGCGAAATGGTCCAGCGCCTCGTTGAGTCCGGCGAGCCTTTGTTCCGCCGTCATCTCGAGGCCCACCGCCGACATCAGGTCGTAACGCGGTGCATCGGGGTTGTGGTAGAGGATTCCCAGGGGCAATGCGGTCTCGTCTTCGGCCAGCTCGCGGGCGGCGTGAATATCGGACGGATCGTGTTCCGCGTGATTCGGGAACTGGCGTTTTACCGCATCGTCTACCTGCACACCTTTTTCGTGTGTCAGCAACTTGAGTCTTGCCGGCTCGTCCTGCAGCGTCTTGCCGATGGATTCGACATAGACCGGACAGCGCTGGATGATCCTCACGAAACTCGTGCCTTTGTGCTCGTGAGCTTTCTTGATCACCTCGTGCCGCAGCTGGGCGTTCCAGTCGACAATCTGTGCGACGAATGAAATATTGGTGATACCGAGCGTAACAGTCAGTGGATTCAACGGGGGCAGCAACGCACCCGACGGGTGAGTGTTTGTCGGGACGTCGAGCGGTGTCGTCGGCGATGTCTGCTTCTTCGTCAGCCCGTAGATGCCGTTGTCGAACACCAGCATCGTCAGGTCCATGTTGTAGCGCATGGCGTGGAGCCAGTGCGCCGCGCCGATCGAGAAGCAGTCGCCGTCGCCCGTGGCGACCCAGACGTCGAGATCCGGGCGCCGCGACTTGATGCCACAGGCAACCGGCAGGGCACGCCCGTGCAGGCCGTGGAAGCCGTAGGTCTTCATGTAGTGAGGCAGGCGGCTGGAACAGCCGATGCCCGATACGGCTACGGTCTTCTCGGGCTTGAGCTGCGCATCTCGGCACACACGGTGTACCGCAGCCAGGATTCCGTGGTCGCCGCAGCCCGTGCACCAGCGCGGTTCGGCGCCGCAGTAATCTTCCAGAGTGAAGTAGCGTTCCTTAACGTCGAGTGACCAGTCACCTTTCAAGCCGAACATCATTCTGCTCCTTCCATCTGTTCGAGGGTTTCGTCAATGACCCGGCCTATGGTGGCGGGTGACACGGGGTGGCCCGGGACCTTGGACCAGCAATCAACATCCATGAGCGTGTGGGCGCGCAACACGTAGGCGAGCTGTGCATAACGCCGGTTCTCGGTGCCCGACAACGGCGCATCGGGCGCATCGCTGTAATTGAGTTCGACGGTCTTTACCTTCCTGAACCCGGAAAAGATCTCTTTGAGGCCGGGCTCCAGTGGCGACAGGAACCTGAGGTGCAGTGACGAAACCTTCTTGCCGGCGGCGCGAGCCTGGTCGACGGCTTCCTCGATGGCGCCGATCGTCGAGCCCCAGCCGACGATCAGCAGGTCGCCTTCCGGATCGCCGTACACCTCGGGGGGCTTCAGCGTCGTGGCCAGCGCCGCCAGCTTGCGGCTACGCATGTCCATGCCCTCCTGGTTGGACCGGGTGTCGTAGGCAATCTTGCTGTTACGGTTGTGAGCGAGACCCGTGAGGATGTATTCACCGCCGCGCATGCCGGGAATCGGGCGCTCCGACAGGCCGGTCTCCTCGTCCCAGTCATAGGGTGGCACGTTCCTGTCCCACGGCGACTGGTCGACCGGCGGAGCGAACCATTCATCGGTCGCTTCGGGCCGCTCGATCGCCTGCACGCCCGTCGCGAGGTTGGCGTCGGTGAGGATCAGCACCGGGATGCGGAACGACTCGGCGAGCTTGCGCGCCAGGATCACGAAGTGGAAACACTCCGAGATTGTCGAGGCCGCGAGGACGACCTTGGGCGAATCGCCCGGCACGCCGAACAGGCACGACAGCAGGTCTCCCTGTTCCACCTTGGTTGGCAGGCCGGTCGATGGGCCGCCGCGCTGCACGTCGATGATGACCAGCGGTATCTCGGCCATCACGGCGAGACCGATCATCTCGGTCTTGAGCGCGATGCCGGGTCCGGACGTGATCGTGCAGGCCGTCTTGCCGGCATAGGACGCGCCGATCGCGAAGCCGATGGCGGCAATCTCGTCTTCGGCCTGGTGGACGAAGCCACCTGTCAGGTGGAAGTCGTCTGCCAGGTAGTGCGATGCCGAGGTGGCCGGGGTGATCGGGTACATCGATACGAGTTCGATGCCGGCCGCCATGACGCCAAGGCCCGCGGCCTGGTTGCCGTTCATGACCACGGCGGATTCGAGCCGGTCCTCGGGCGCGGTCGTGATGCTGTACTGGTAGTCGATACTGTCGCGGGCGAACGCGTAGCCTGCATCGAACAGGTCGTGGTTGATTTTTATGACCTTGTCGCTCTTCCTGCGGAAGATCTTGGCGATTTCTTCCTTGGCCAAGTCCGTGTCGCGGTCGTAAATGCGGCACAGCATCCCGAGCACGAACATATTCTTGCCCTTGCGCGGGTCTGCGACGAGCTTCAGGCATTCCTGCTGTATCGGCAATTCGTGCACGACCAGGCCGCGCTCATTGAAGTCGGCGAGCGCTTCGGCGTATTGCTCGCGCACTGCCGGATCGGGATCCTCGGCCCACATGTTCTCGAGCAGCACCACGCTGCCCGGTTTGTAGGCTCCATTCTGGATGCGGGAGTAGAGCACCTGCTCGTTGAAGGCCACGACCATGTCCGCTTCGTTGCCCATGTTGGTCATGTACTTGGAGCCCATGCGCACGCGGATTCCGCTGGCCCCCTGTTGCGAACGCGCCGGCGGCTGGATTTCGGCCGGGATGATCTCGACGGTCCAGACACCGTTCCCCATCTTGCCGCTCACCAGGCCCATGATCTGGCCGCACTTCTGTGCGCCCTCTCCGGAGTCGCTGACGATCTCTACGATGTGCTGGTCCACGGCGATCGGGCCGGCATGGGACTTGCCGTTGCTGCTTTGCGAACGGCTCGTGCTGCCGGACGGCTGGTCGCCGCCGTCATCGTCTTTCCGCGCCTTGACCTTTTCGATTTCCTTGCGGAATTCCTCGATCACCGCCCAGCGCGACTTACGCGCGGCATTGAGGTCGCGGGTCTGCAGCGAGCGGCGCAGATCATAGCCGAGTTCGTCCCGCAGTGTTCGCGGCACGGCGACCTTGACCCACCAGGTTTTATCGCGTTTGAACAAGTACCTGGTATCGCCTTCGACCTGTGTGTTTGACATGCCTTACTCCTCGCCGTAGCTCGTCCTGCGAGCTGTACCTTTGTGTTCGCGTGATTCAGTCGGGTATGGACGGGTCAGTCCAGAAGAACCTTTGCGTTGCTCAATACTGTTCCCTGGCAGTGTATTGTGCCATCCCCCTCAGAACAGTCTGTAATCCATGCTTTTCAACGACTTATGAATGTGCCTGACGGCTCATTTCCTCGTGTTGACAGGTCCCCGGATACGCCCTGTACCTTACGGAGACTGACCTATCGTGCCGATTTCGGCTATACGCGGTATCCAAGCGTTTCTAGGTGAAAATCCCGATAGACGAAGTGGCGCGCGCTGCTTAAATTCCGCGAAGAGGGGGTTTTGCCCTCGGGCGCTGTGGGAGAAGGGGACCATGCGGAGAGAACTGATCGAGGCACTCACCTACCCGAGACTGCTGATCCTGAAGATCATCGATGCGCAGGACTGCGTGCACGACAGTCTCTTCGAGGCGACCAGTGCCCGCTGCCGTCATTGTTCCATGGGGCGCGAGTGTCACTGGGCCAGCTGCCTGAACGACTTCGATGATCTTCGCAACAAACCCGCGCACACGCTCAATGCCTCACTCCGCTACAGCGTGCGACTGGTCGAAGCGCTGCACGGTGAATCGCGACACGACGCGACAACGTGTACCTGTGAAGCCTGCCGATGGATTCGTGATTCGCAGCGCCTGATCGAGACCTTCGAATCCCATCTCGCACCGAACCCGCATCGGCCGGCGCACTGACTGCCTGGCGGCGTCTCTGCGAATCAAATGACGGAAGAACCGGCAGCGCGACTGGTCCGTATGCTCGAAGCGCTCGGCCTCGATCCGGCGCTTGCTGCCAGCGGTGAGTTGCAGACCATCATGGCCGAAGTGAAGGAGCGCTGCAGCACGTGTCAGGCGGGCATCGCCTGCGACCACTGGCTGGATGGCGCCGCGGTGGGCAGCCGCGACTTCTGCCCCAACGCAAGGGTTCTCGATATTCTTCGCAAGTTGAGCGGCGCCGACTGATACCGGCTACGTATGGCCTACCTGTTGAGGACAATTGCCCTGGCCCCGGTCATCGTGCCGCAGGGTATCTGGACCAACTTGCGTGTTCCGACGCTGCCGGAACCCCCGGGTGCAAGGCAGGGCAAAGCGGGCGAGGGGCCGCGGTTGCGCCTGCTCATCGTCGGCGACTCGGCGGCTGCCGGCGTGGGCGTCTCGAGACAGGAAGATGCACTGCTGGGGCAGGTCGTTTCCCGGCTGTCCAACCGCTACCGTGTCGAGTTCGACCTGCAGGCGAAGACCGGATTCACGACGGCAGATATTCTGCGGCGTCTCGACGACATGCCGCCGCGCGACTATGACGTCGCGCTGACCTCGCTCGGTGTCAATGACGTGCTGGCGCTGACGGCTCGGGCGACCTGGCTCGAGAGACAACGGCAGCTGCGCCAGCTGCTCAGGGACAAATTCGCCGTACGGTTCACCGGCGTCTCCGGGCTGCCCCCCATCCACAGTTTCCCGGCCCTGCCACAGCCGCTCCGCTGGCACCTCGGCAATCGCGCGACCGAGTTCAATACGGCAATTGCCGAGGCCGTCGATGGAGAGCCCGATGTTAGGCTCATCAACCTTCGTTTCGAAGCCGATGCCGACATGATGGCGTCGGACAGCTTCCATCCCGGCGCGCCGATTTATTCGGAATGGGCAGAGCGAGCCGTGCGCAGTATCCTGGCGCACGACAGCTGGTCTCGCGGCCCCCGTTGATTATGGAATAATCATCGCCAGTGACGCGTCCTATCCTGGTAGATGAAGCTCAAAGTCTCCAATTTCTTCCTGTCGTCGCATTTATTGCGCCTGGTTACCGTCGGCTGTGCTGCCGCCTTGGTTCTCAGCGCGTTGCAGGCGCAGGGCGCGATCGCGGACCGGGTGGCGGCCGGCAAATCGCTCACGATGGAGCGCAGCAAGGGCAATTGCCTCGCGTGTCACAGAATCGAGGACGGCGAGTTGCCCGGAACGATCGGCCCGCCGCTCGTGGCGATGAAAGTGCGTTTCCCGGAGCGCGCGGCGCTTCGTGAGCAGATTTGCGATGCGACCATTCGCAACCCGCATTCCAGAATGCCGCCATTCTGCAGGCACCGAATCCTGGCGGAATCGGAAGTGGAACTGATTATCGATTATTTGTACACGCTGTAAGGACGGCGTTGATCTGCGGAGAATGGAGTATGCACCAAGGGAGAAGATTGTTTCTGAAGGGCAGTGCCGCGCTAATGGCGCTCGCCGCCTGGCCACGGGCGTTGTTCGCGGCTGCCTGGCCGAAACAGGCGTTTGCCGCCACCGAGGCCGGCGAAGCCGTGGCAGCACTGCTCGGTAAGGATGAGGCTGCGCCGTCCGACCGGATTGCAATGAAGGTGCCCGAGATTGCCGAGAATGGGGCCGTCGTTCCCGTGACCGTGTCGACGACGCTCGAGGACGTCCAGTCGATCAGTATCGTGGTCCCGAAGAACCCGCGTCCGCTGGCCGCTACGTTCGAGATTCCGCCGGGGACGCTGCCTGACGTGTCGAGTCGCATCAAGATGGGCGAGACCTCCGAGGTAATCGCCATCGTCAAGACGGATACGGGCCTGTTCCGCGCGTCGAAAGAGGTCAAGGTAACCATCGGCGGCTGTGGCGGTTAGGTCCGCGCGAGGAGGCAGACAATGGCAAGTAACATCAAGGTCAAGGTGAAGCTCTCGGGCGATCAGGCAGAGGTCAAGAGTCTGATGCTGCACCCGATGGAAACGGGTGCGCGCAAGGATCCGGATACCGGTGCCCTGGTGCCGGCACACCACATCACGCAGCTGACGTTCACGAATAACGACAAGACGGTGATGGTGGCCAACTTCAGCACGGCGGTTTCCAAGAACCCGTACTTCGGTTTCAAGTTTCGCGGCGCCAAAGCGGGCGATACGCTAAAAGTGGCCTGGGTCGACAATCTCGGCGAAACCGACGAAATCGAAACGGTGCTCAAGTAGGGTTGCGCGGCGGCCGATGCAAGCCATGATCAGGCTAGCTGCAGTCCTGCCGCTGCTGGCCTGCGGGTTCCTGTCGGGGCCGCTTGCCCTGGCCGGGCCCGATGAGGACCGGGCAGCGTTCGTCGCGCATTACCAGGCGCGATTCCCCGACATACCGTTTGCCGAATTTGCGAACGGTATCTACGCTATCGACGAGGACGCGCGCAGGCAGTGGCAGGAAATCGAGGAATTCCCGCCCTACGAGTTCGCGATCGAAAGCGGTGAGGCACTCTGGAACCACCCGCTGGCGGGCGATGCGGTATACGCGGACTGTTTCCAAGGACCGGTCGACGAGATTCGGGCCGCCTATCCGCTATTCGACGTTGCTCGCGCCACCGTGATTACCCTGGACGTAGCGATCAATGATTGCAGGGAAAGGCTTGGGGCGCCGCCGTATGCATACGATTCGGACGAGCTGATAAGTATCACTGCCTACCTGGCCTTCGCGGCCCGCGGCAAGACGGTAGAAACACGCATCCCGGACGACCAGCCCGGTGCTCTCGAAGCCTACGACGAAGGGAAGCGCTTCTACTACAGCAAGCGCGGCCAA
>JBFFEB010000041.1:0-31440 GCA_041559075.1 Woeseiaceae bacterium
GAGCCGCCCGCGGGGGGCGACGGCCGCGGCGGACGTGCTGCACGACGGCGCCGCCGCAGGTCGGGCTGAGGACGTTGGCGGGACAGGACGCGAAGATCGTCTTTCTGCCGTCCGGGCGCCGCGGCATATTCCCGCATGGCACGCCGCTGCTCGATGCTGCGCGCAGCATCGGCGTCGATATCGATTCAGTGTGCGGCGGCCGCGGGCTTTGCGGCCGCTGCCGGGTCATCTGCACGGTCGGTGATTTCAGCAAGCATGCGATAAGCTCCCGGGCCGAACACCTGTCGCCGCCCGACGTTGTCGAGAAGCGTTTCGGCGAGCGCCGCAAACCGCTGGAGGAGAACCACCGCCTGAGCTGCCAGGCGTTGATCCGGGGTGACCTGGTCATCGACGTCCCTTCCGAGAGCCAGGTGCACCGTCAGGTCGTGCGCAAGAAAGCCGAATACCGAGACATCACGCTCGATACCAGCGTGCGCCTGCATTACGTCGAGGTGCAGCGAGCGGATCTGCGTGAAGCGACCGGCGACTTGCAGCGTTTGTACGATGCGCTCAACTGGGAATGGCAACTTGCCGAACTGGATTGCGATCCTGTCGTTCTGCCCCGGCTGCAAGGGGTGCTGCGTGACGGCGACTGGCAGGTGACCGTCGCAGTGCATCAACAGTCGCGCATCGTTGCGATCTGGCCGGGCTTCAAGAGTTATGCCTACGGGCTCGCGATCGATATCGGCTCGACGACGATAGCGGCGCATCTCTACAACCTCACGACCGGCGAGAACGTGGCGACGGGCGGCGTCATGAATCCGCAGATACGCTTTGGCGAAGACCTAATGAGCCGCGTGTCCTACGTCCTCATGCACCCCGAAACGGCCGACGAACTCACGGACGTCGTTCGCAAGGGCATCAACGAACTTATCGAGGACGTCTCGCGCGAGGCGGGCATCGAGCCCGAGGAGATACTGGACGTCACGGTAGCGGGGAACCCGATCATGCATCACCTGTTCCTCGGAATAAGCCCGGCGGAACTCGGCGGCGCACCATTTGCGCTTGCGACCGATAGTGCGCTCGATCTGCGGGCTCGCGACATGGAACTGCGCGTCAATGCGGGTGCGACGGTCTACGTGCTACCGTGTATTGCGGGCCACGTGGGCGCTGACGCGGCAGCCATGGTGCTGGCCGAGGAGCCGCACCTGCTCGAGGAGGTCTCGCTCGTCGTCGACGTGGGCACCAATGCCGAGGTCGTCCTCGGCAACCGCGATCGCCTGCTGGCTTGCTCGAGCCCAACCGGACCGGCGTTCGAAGGTGCCCAGATCAGCTGCGGGCAGCGTGCCGCGGCCGGTGCCATCGAGCGAGTGCGAATCGACCGCGACAGTCTCGACGTCCGGTTCAGCATCATCGGCTCCGAGGCCTGGTCCGACGAACCGGGTTTCGCGGAGTCCGTGCAGGCATTCGGCGTCACCGGCATATGCGGGTCGGGCATCATCGAGGCGGTCGCGGAAATGTATCTTGCGGGCATCATCCGCGAAGACGGTGTCATCGATGGCAGGCTTGCCGATCGCAGCCCGCGCGTCGTGCCGGAGGGCAGGACCTGGTCGTTCGTACTCCACGAAGGGCAGCAGAGGATCGTCGTGACGCAGAACGACGTGCGGCAGATCCAGCTCGCAAAGGCAGCTTTGTATGCGGGCGTCAAGCTGTTGCTGGATCGTGCGGGAATAGAGCAAGTCGACCGGATCAGGCTCGCCGGCGCATTCGGCAGTCATGTCGATCCGACTTACGCGATGGTCCTGGGGCTGATCCCGGATTGCGACCTGGAAGCCGTCGAGTCCGCCGGCAACGCCGCCGGGACCGGGGCGGCCATCGCACTGCTGAATACATCGACCCGGGCTGAAATCGAGGCGATCGTCCGCGACATCGAGAAGATCGAAACTGCGGTAGAGCCCCGATTCCAGGAGTATTTCGTCGACGCGATGGCCATACCGAACAAGAGCGACGCGTTCCCGAAGTTGTTCTCTGCGGTGAGTCGCCCGCAATCCGGGGCGGAATCGGCCGGCAGTGACACCGGGCGTTCACGGCGGCGGCGGCGAGCGAGGTAGAAGGCGTTGAACAGACCCGACGCATCATTGCTCCGCCATCGCGATGCACTCGAAGTGCATTGGCCCTCCGGGCAGGCGAGTCACCTCCATTTTCTGTGGTTGCGCGATAACTGCAGTTGTGAGGAGTGCCGGGTCGTCCAGACCAGTGAAAAGCGATTCATGATCAGCGACGTACCGGTGGATATCGCGCCGCTCGCGGTGAGCCTGGACGGCGACCGCCTTGTTCTCGTGTGGCCGGATGGTCACGAAACCGTCTATACCGGGACGGATATCGAGGCGCTGCACGCGGTTGGTCCGGGCAGCTGGACGCCCTGGGGCAGCAAGTTTTTTCCGGCGCGTTACCCGTTCCGGGCGTTCCTCGAAGCCGATTCGGTTGCCTCTGACGCGATGACCGAGTTCCTGGATAAGGGCGCGATCATCCTGCAGCAGGCGCCGACGCAGCCGGGGACACTGGAGTCACTCTCGCCGCGGCTCGGACCGATACGCGAGGTCCTGTTTGCTCGTATCCACGACGTGCAGGTTGACCCGAGCGGGTACAACATCGCGCATACTCCCAATGCTCTGCCACCGCACAATGACTTTGCCAGTTATTCCTGGCCTCCGAGCGTGCAGGCGCTGCACATGCTCGTCAATGAGGCTGCCGGCGGCGAGTCGATTATCGTCGACGGGTGGAACGTCCTGAGTACGCTGCGTGAGCGCCACCCCGGCCACTTCCGGACGTTGTGTGAAGAGCCCGTGCCTTTCAGGGAATTCGACGACGACAATGAAACGTACGCGGTCGCGCCACTGGTGCGCTGTAACGCCGACGGCACGATCGTATCGCTGCGGTTCTCGAACCAGCTCATGCAGGCGCTCGATCCCGGGGCGCCCGGCGTCGGCGAATTCTATCGTGCGTATCATGCTCTGTGCGGCCTGCTCACGGCTGACGATGTAAAGGCAAGGTTTCGTCTCGAGGGCGGCGATATTCTGATCCTGGCGGCTCACCGGGTGCTGCACGGCCGCGAAGCGTTCGAAGCGGTAGGCCGGCGGCACCTGCAGGACGCCTATTTCGAACTCGATAACATCAGGAACCACCTCGTCGTTCTCAAACGCAAGGGGGTATACGGCAGTGGCTGACAAGGTCTCGTTTACGGCAATGGAACACGGTTCGCGTGAGGACTACGAACTCCTGGCACGCCATGACCGGGAATTCGCTGCGCAACTGGCTGACAGGGTTCTGCAATGGCTGCTGCAGATGGACGGCGAATCGCCGTATCGGATCAGCCGCCTCGAACACTGCCTGCAGACGGCGACGCGCGCAGAACGCGACGGCGCCGATGACGAAACCGTTATCTGCGCGCTGTTGCACGATATCGGGGACATCCTGGCGCCGAACAACCATTCGGCCGTGGCTGCGGATCTGCTCGCGCCGTTTGTCAGCGAGAAGAACGAGTGGATTGTTCGCCACCACGGCCTGTTCCAGGGTTATTACTACTTTCATCATTACGGCATGGATCGCAACGCGCGCGACAGGTACCGCGGACACGAACACTTCGATGCATGCGCGAATTTCTGCGCCAGGTGGGACCAGGTCTCGTTCGATCCCGATTACGAATCTCAGCCGCTGGAGCACTTCGAGGGTCGCTTGCGCGCCTTGTTCGCGAAGGAGCCCAGGCCTTTTGTCTGAGGACAATGGTGTGAGAGGGGGGTCGCAATCCCGACATCGCTGGTCGCCTGCGAGCTAATTGCAGGACCGTGACTGAATTAGACTGGCGTGCCGGAAATCTGCGCCGCGAAGACGCAATACAGGAACGAAGCGCATGAGAAAGCAGGCAAGAGTTGTTGTTATCGGCGGTGGCGTAGTGGGCGTCAGTGCCCTCTATCACCTGGCAAAGAAAGGTTGGGGCGATGATGTCGTGTTGCTCGAGAAAGCCGAATTGACGTCGGGGTCCACCTGGCATGCCGCCGGCCTGTTGCCGTTGTTCAACATGAGCTACAGCGTCGGCCAGGTTCACAAGTACTCCGTCAATCTCTACAAGGAACTCGAGGCAGAGACCGGCCAGCCGGTAGGTTTCGCCCAGGTCGGTAACCTGCGGCTCGCGATGAACAACGATCGCATGGATGAGTATTACCAGTACGCGGCGACTGCGCGCACCATTGGCATCGACGTGCAATTCCTGACACCCGAGGAGATCGGAAAACTGTGGCCGCTCTGCAGTACCGAGGGCCTGGTGGGCGGCATCTTTCACCCGGAAGACGGCTACATCCAGCCCGCGGATCTGACGCAGGCGCTGGCGAAAGGCGCGCGAGCGCGTGGCGCAACGATCTACCGCAATACCACGGTGCTGAACATCGAGCAGACGACGTCGGGCGGCTGGGTGATCGAAACCGACAAGGGCAGCATCACCTGCGAACACGTCATTTCCGCGACCGGCAATTACGCGCGCAAGACCGGTGCGATGGTGGGCCTCGACATACCGGTGATCCCGGTGGAACACCAGTACATCGTCACTGAACCGCACCCGGCGTTGCAGCAACGCAAGAAAGACGGCCTCCCGGAAATGGGCGTGCTCCGCGAGTCGGACGGGTCCTGGTACCTGCGCGAGGAGAACAACGGCTTCATCCTGGGGCCTTACGAGAAAGGCGCGCCGGCCTGTTACGTCGACGGGCCCGATCCGCGTGCAGAATACGAACTGTTCCAGGAGGACATCGAGCGACTCGAGCCGCACATCGAAGCCGCGATGAACCGGGTTCCCGCCTTCGGAGAAGTCGGCATAAAGAAGGTCTACAACGGCGCGATCGCGTATACGCCCGATGGCAATCCGATCATCGGGCCGGCCTGGGATCTTGATAACTTTTGGCTCAGCGAGGGGCACAGCTTCGGGATCACGGCCGCCGGCGGTGCCGGCTGGCAGCTCGCGGAGTGGATCGTGGATGGTGAACCCACGATCGACATGCTGGGTGTCGAGCCGCGGCGTTTCGGCGACTATGCGACGAAGAGATACCTCGTCGAGAAAAACGAAGAAGCCTATTCGCATGTCTTCATCATTCACTATCCCGACGAGGAGCGGCCGGCCGGCAGACCATTGCGGACTGCGCCGTGTTACGAGCGTATGAAGGCGCGCGGTGCGGTATTCGGCCAGAAATTCGGCTGGGAGCGTCCGAACTTCTTCGCGACCGATGGCATGCCGCAGGAAGACGACTGGTCCTTCCGTCGATCGCGGTGGTTCGAAGCGATCCGCAAGGAAGTGGCGAATACGACGGAGAACGTCGGCCTGCTCGACATGACGGCGTTTGCAAAATGCCGGGTATCGGGTCCAGGTGCCGAGGCATTCCTCGACGGGTTCGTGGCCAACAGCCTGCCGACGAAGGTCGGCGGAATCGCCCTCGCGCATGCACTGAACAGCAGGGGCGGCGTGCATTCCGAGTTCACTATTCGCCGTGAATCATCCGATTCGTTCTATCTCGTATCGGCAGGCGCGCTGCAGCGCCTCGATCATGACTATCTCAGGAAGCACATGCCGCGTGACGGCTCCGTGCAATTCACACAATTGACGGGCGCTCACGGTGTGCTGGTGCTTGCCGGCCCGAAAGCGCGATTGCTCCTCGAACGGGTCACGGATGCCGACCTGTCCAATGAGGCATTCCGCTGGCTCACGGCACAGGACATCGTCGTCGGCATGGCGCCAGTCAACGCGATGCGCGTAAACTTCGTCGGTGAACTCGGCTGGGAACTGCATCACGGGATCGAGTACCAGAACCATATTTTCGACACGCTGTTCGCAGCCGGTGACGACCTGGGGCTAAGGCCGTTCGGCATCCGCGCCATGGACTCGATGCGGCTCGAGAAGTCCTACCGAATGGTGGGCACGGAATTGTCGATCGAATACTCCGCTTTCGAATCCGTCATGGATCGCTTCGTCAAGGCGGACAAGGGCGATTTCCTGGGTCGTGACGCGCTGCTCGCCTGGCAGGGAGCAGGCATGAACAATCGGCTGGTGACGCTTGAAGTGCACGAGGCCGATGATGCGGACGCGCTGGGCAACAACGCGCTCCTGAAGGATGGCGAACTGGTCGGCCGGGCCACCAGTGGTGGCTTCGGTTTCCGTGTCGGCAAGTCGCTGGCGCTCGGGATGGTGAAACCGAACCTGGCCGGGCCGGGGTCGGAACTCGAGATAGATATCCTCGGCAAGACCCACCATGCTACGGTCATCCCGGATAGCCCGTTCGATCCGAAAAACGAGCGTCTTCGCGACGTGAACGGCGCCAATGACCACGGCTAGCGGACGTTGCCTGTGCGGCGCGGTGCGCTACGTCGTGAACGGCCCCCTGCGCGGCGTGAGCTATTGCCACTGCTCGCAGTGCCGTCGAACAAGCGGTCACTTCGTCGCTGCCAGTGCCTGTGATCCGGAGCATCTGCAGCTCATCGAGGACCAGGGGCTGCGCTGGTACCGGTCGTCGGCTGCGGCAGACCGGGGCTTTTGCGGACATTGCGGATCGAGCCTGTTCTGGCGGCCCCATCGCGGCGCGCATATCAGTATTATGGCGGGAAGTCTCGACGTACCAACGGGTCTCGCAGCTTATGAACACATCTACGTCGATAGCGCGTCCGATTACTACGTCATCGATGACGGGCTCCCCCGGTTCGCCGAGGACACGCCGCCGGAGAGAGTGACGTGAAGAGATACTCGGCATTCAGCCTGTTACGGCACGCGATCGGCCACAACCGTAACTGGCGCGAGGCGTGGCGTAGTCCGGAACCGAAGCGGGACTACGATGTCGTCATCGTCGGCGGCGGCGGGCACGGACTCGCAACAGCTTATTACCTTGCAAAAGAGCATGGTATCCGCAACGTGGCCGTTCTGGAAAAAGGCTGGATCGGTGGCGGTAATACTGGCCGCAATACGACCATTGTCCGCTCCAATTACCTGTGGACCGAGGCTTCGCTGCTTTACGAGCATTCGATGAAGCTCTGGGAGGGGCTGAGCCAGGACATCAACTACAACGTCATGTTCAGCCAGCGCGGCGTTTACAACCTTGGCCATACGCTGCAGGACATGCGCGACATCGAGCGTCGAGTGAACGCGAATCGCCTGAACGGTATCGATGCCGAGGTGGTGGGCGCAGAGCAGATCGCCCGCGATATTCCATGGATCAACACATCCTCGGATGCGCGCTACCCGATACTCGGGGCGTCGCTGCAGCGACGCGCGGGAGTCGCTCGCCACGACGCGGTCGCGTGGGGGTTCGCGCGCGCTGCCGATGCGCGTGGCGTGGACATCATCGAGCAGTGCGAGGTCACCGGTATCCTTCGCGACAACGGCGGCGTGACTGGTGTGGAGACGACGCGCGGCACGATCCGTGCGCCGAAAGTCGGCGTCGTGGTGGCGGGCAACGCGAGCGTACTGGCCGCGATGGCAGGATTTCGCCTCCCCGTCGAAAGCCATCCGCTGCAGGCGTTCGTGTCGGAGCCGCTGAAACCGGTGCTGGATACCGTGGTCATGTCGAATGCCGTGCATGGCTATATCAGCCAGTCGGACAAGGGTGAGCTGGTCATCGGCGCCGGTATCGACGCCTACAACGGCTACGGCCAGCGCGGCAGCTTCCACACCATCGAGCACACCATGCAGGCAATCATCGAGCTATTCCCGGTTTTCAGCCGCGTGCGCATGCTCAGGCAGTGGGGCGGCATCGTCGACGTGTGTCCCGATGCTTGCCCGATCATCTCGAAGACACCGATCGACGGCCTGTACTTCAATTGCGGCTGGGGAACGGGCGGTTTCAAGGCGACGCCGGGCTCCGGCTGGGTCTTTGCGCACACGATCGCGCAGGACAGTCCGCATGAACTCAACGCGCCGTTCGACCTGGATCGATTCACGACCGGCGCACTCATCGACGAGCACGGTGCCGCGGCGGTTGCCCACTGAGGAGACGGAGATGTTGTTGATCGAGTGTCCCTGGTGCGGCGAGCGCGCGGAGACCGAGTTCAGCTACGGCGGTGAAGCCGGAATCGTGCGGCCACCGGACCCCGACGCCCTCAGCGACGCCGAATGGGCCGACTATCTGTTCAACCGCAGCAATCCGCGTGGCGCGCACCGGGAGCTGTGGAATCATGCCCAGGGTTGCCGCCGCTGGTTCGTGGTGGAGCGGGACACCGTGACCTACGCGATCTCGGGCAGTTACCGGCTGTCGGGGAGCGCCGGTGGAGAGGAGGGCTAAACGCTTATGCAGCGGCGACGACTGCCAGCCGGGGGGCGCATCGACCGTTCGCGGCCGCTCCAGTTTCGCTTCGACGGCCGCAGCTACGAGGGTTTTGCGGGCGATACGCTGGCTTCTGCATTGCTCGCAAACGGCGTGTCGATCGTCGGCCGCAGTTTCAAGCTGCGGCGGCCGCGCGGCATCGTGGGGAGCGGTTCGGAAGAGCCGAATGCCATCATGCAGATCGGCAAGGGCGCGCACGCTCAGCCGAACCTGCGAGCGACCCAGGTCGAACTGTACGACGGCCTGGTCGCGCGGACGACCAGGGGCTGGCCTGGCGCGAAATTTGATCTTGGCGCGGTCAACGATATGTTCGGCAAGGTCCTCGGCGCGGGCTTCTACTACAAGACGTTCATGCGCCCGAAGTCGTGGTGGCACCTTTATGAGCGTTTCATACGGGCGTCGGCGGGCTTCGGTCGTGCGCCGACGAAGAACGACCCTGATCGCTACGAACACGTCAATGCACATTGCGACGTGCTGATCGCCGGCGGAGGGCCGGCGGGCCTCGCCGCCGCGCTCGCGGCGGGTAAGTCGGGCGCACGCGTGATACTCGCCGACGAGCAAAGCGAGTTCGGCGGCTCGCTGCTGGCTACGCGCCGCCGTGTCGAAAACCTGGCCGCCGCGGACTGGATCCGGCAGACGGTCGAATTGCTCGCCACGCTCGATAACGTCAGGCTGCTGCCGCGCAGCACCGTTTTCGGTTACTACGATCACAACTTCCTCGCCATGGCTGAACGCTGCACGGATCACCTGCCGGAGAAAGATCGCTCGGGTATACGGCAGCGGCTGTGGCGGGTACGCGCGAAGCGGGTCGTTCTCGCGCAGGGCGCATTCGAGCGGCCGCTCGCTTTCTGCAATAACGACCGACCGGGCGTTATGCTGGCTTCCGCGGTCTCGGCCTACGTCAATCGATATGCCGTACGGCCCGGCAGGCGCGCCGTCGTATTCACGAACAACGACTCGGCCTATGAGACGGCGCTCGACCTGGTCGATGCCGGCTGCACCGTGGTGATCGTCGACAGTCGCTCGAGCGGCGCGGGTTCGCTTGCGGAACAGGCGGCGAACAAGGGCGTTTCAGTACTGACCGGCCACGTGGTCACGGACGTCGCGGGGCGCCGCCGGGTGCGCGGCGTGCGGGTCGCCGGGTGGTCGGGTAATCCGTCATACCTGGTCGAGAGCACGATCCAGATCGAATGCGACCTGCTTGCCATTTCGGGTGGATGGAGCCCGGCCGTGCATCTGCATTCGCAGGCAGGCGGCGGGAACCGGTGGGACGCGGCGCGGCACTGTTTCGTGCCGGGCGAAACTGCGCAGGCCAATGTCTCGGTCGGCGCCTGCAACGGTCGCTGGTCGTTGCGGGATTGCCTGCGCGAAGGCATCGAGGCCGGCACGGCCGCGGCGGCGCATTGCGGATACGACACGCCAGACATCGATTTGCCTGCGACGGCGGACGGTTACGACAATCCCCTGCAGCCGCTCTGGCGCGTGCCCTCGGATCTGGAGCCGGAGCGCTGCCCGAAGCAATTCCTCGACTTCCAGAACGATACCAGCGTGGCGGACATTCGGCAGGCTGCCCGCGAAGGTTACCGCAACGTCGAGCATGTCAAGCGGTACACGGCTCTCGGCTTCGGTACTGACCAGGGCAAACTGGGCAACATCAACGGCATGGCGGTGCTCGCGGAATGCCTCGGCAAGTCGATCCCGGAGGTTGGGACGACCACGTTCAGGCCTGCCTACACGCCGGTGGCTTTCGGTGTGGGTGCCGGGGAGAGCGTCGGTGAGCTGTATGACCCCGTGCGCAGGACCGCGATCCACGAATGGCACGTCGCCGCCGGTGCGCCGATGGAGAACGTCGGACAGTGGCACAGGCCATGGTACTTCCCGCGTGACGGCGAGGACATGCACGCAGCCGTCGCGCGCGAATGCCTCGCCGCGCGGCAATCACTGAGCATCATGGACGCATCCACGCTCGGCAAGATCGATGCCCGTGGTCCCGATGTCGTCGAGTTTCTCGAGCGCGTCTACACGCACAATGTCGGCAAGATGAAAGCCGGTCGTTGCGCCTACGGGATCATGCTCGGAGAGGATGGCATGGTCATGGATGACGGGGTCATGGCGCGCCTCGACGAACAGCACTTCTACCTCACGACGACGACCGGTGGTGCCGCCAACGTGCTTGCCTGGCTCGAGGCATGGCTGCAGACAGAATGGCCGGGGCTCGACGTATTCCTCACTTCGCTGACCGACCAGTTCTCGACGATCGCCGTGGTCGGGCCGGACAGCCGCAAGGTGCTGGAGAAGATTGGTTGCAGTATCGACCTCGGCAAGGACGCGTTTCCGTTCATGTCGGTGCGGAACGCCGAACTCGGCGGCTTCCCGGTGCAGCTGTTTCGCGTGAGTTTCTCAGGGGAGCTCGCATTCGAGATCAACATCGATAGCGGCCTCGCGCTCGACATGTGGAAGACCGTTATGGCCGCCGGCGATGCCTTCGGTATTACGCCATATGGCACCGAAACGATGCACGTCCTGCGTGCCGAGAAAGGTTTCATCATCGTCGGTCAGGATACCGACGGCTCGGTGACGCCCGTCGACCTGGGTATGGGCTGGCTGTTGTCGAAGGACAAGGACTACCTCGGCAGGCGCTCGCTCGACCGGCCGGACTGTGTGCGTAGCGACCGCAAGCAGCTCGTCGGCTTGCTGTCGGCGGACGGCCGCACCGTGCTGCCGGAGGGCACGCAGCTCGTCGAAGCATCCGGAGCCACGGTGCCAGCGCCCATGTGTGGCCATGTGACATCGAGCTACATGAGCGCCTGCCTCGAGCATCCGATTGCGCTCGCGCTCGTCGCGGGCGGCCGCGCGCGCAAGGGTGAGACCATCTATGCGGCATTGCCGGACCGGGAGTCACTCGCGGTGACCATCACGACACCGGTTTTCTACGACCCGGAAGGAGAGCGGCAACATGTCTGAATCCCGCGTGCGGCGACACGGCCTCGAGCCACGGCTCGCTGAGCCGGTTAAAACCGGCTTGGCGGAGCCGGCGGCAACTGTCACGGTCCGCGGCGATCTGGGGCACATCAATCTGCGCGGCCGAGTGTCGGACAGCGGCTTCCTGCAGGTGGTCGAGCGGGAACTCGGCCAGGCGCTGCCGGTCGAGCCGAACACCTGCTCGGCCGCGGAGCACCATGTTTGCTGGCTTGGTCCCGACGAGTGGCTCGTGGTGACGCCAGTTATTGCAGCCGCCGATCTCGCGCGGCGTCTCGAGCGCGCGCTGGCGTCCACGCACGCAGCGGTAAACGACATCAGCGGCGGCCAGGTCGCATTGATGCTGCAGGGAAGAGGATGTCGCGAATTGCTGGCCCGGGGGTGCACGCTGGACCTGCATCCGCGGGTGTTCGAGGTGGGCGACTGTGCGCAGAGTGGCCTCGCGAAAGCCAATGTACTCATCGCGCTGCTCGATGGCGGCCCGACGTTCATGGTCGTGGTTCGCCGCAGCTTCTCGGACTACCTGTACCGATGGCTGGCGCACGCGGGCCGCGACGACGGCATCGTATTCGCTGCAGCCTGAAGCGGGACGCCTGCCGCCGGCGCGGCATTGAGTTCCGCCAACCCCCAATTCATACTCCGATCGATGAGCGAGCGTTCAAGCCCGACAATCGACCGTGCGCCATTACAGCTGCCGACTCGCTTCGGTTTCCTGCTGGTTGATGATTTCACGCTGATCTCGATGTCGTCCGCGATCGAGACCTTACGCATGGCAAATCGCCTGCTCGGTGAGGACTTTTACCAGTGGATGACGATATCGGAAACGGGCGAAGCCGTGTGCGCGAGCGACGGCCTTTGCGTACTGGCCGACCGCGGGATCGATGATCCAAAGGCGTTCCAGGATATCGATGCGATCATCGTATGCGGCGGCAGGCGTGTCGAGAAAAGGGCCACCGAGCCAATACTCCGATGGCTCAAGAAGGCGGTCGGCGCCGGCCTGCAACTCGGCTCGACATGCACCGGGAGTTACGTGCTGGCGAGGGCCGGACTCCTGGACGGGTATCGCTGCAGTATCCACTGGGAGAATATCGCGTCGTTGACGGACTTGTTCCCGAAAGTCCAGGTTCGGCGAAGTATCTACACGATCGACAGGGACCGGTTGACCAGTTCCGGCGGTACGACTCCAATCGATATGATGTTGTACCTGGTACGCAGACAGTGCGGCGCCGAAATCACGGCAGGTATAGCAGAGCAGTTCGTCTACGAACGTGTCCGAAATCCTGACGATCTCCAACGGGTTCCGCTGAGGCATTTCGTGGGCAGGCAATCGATGAAACTGGTCACCGCGGTCGAACTCATGGAGGCCAATATCAAGGAGCCGATCAGCCAGATCGAGCTTGCTGATTACGTCGATCTCTCGCGCCGGCAACTGCAGAGATTGTTCCAGAAGTACCTGCTTTGCACGCCGTCACGCTATTACCTGCAGCTCCGATTGCAGCGTGCGCGCGAATTCCTGTTACAGACCGACCTGAGCCTCGTGGAAATCGCGGCGCAGACCGGCTTCGTATCGAGTTCGCATTTCAGCAAGAGCTATAAGGAGCTGTACGGTTACTCACCGAGTCGCGAACGCCGCGGCGGTGCCAAGACGAAGCCGGTCAGTGAACCGTGATACAGGTGCAGGGCGCCGAGTGGTTGACCTTGTGCGATACGCTACCGAGCAACAAGCCGCCGAAATCGCCGAGCCCGCGGCTCCCCAGCACGATACAGTCTGACGCATTTTCCTCCGCGGACTTTACGATCTCGTCTGCCGGGTCACCTCCGCGAAGTTCCGTTGTCACCTTGCCGGGCAGGCTGTCCTCCGCGATTTTTCTGGCGGCTTCGATCAGCATGCGCCCGGCCTTCTCGATCTGATCGCGTCCCGCATGGATCATCACGGAGGCACCGCCGAGCACCATCGCGCGGTCAGCTGCGGCGCCCTGCGGTACGTGAAGGATATGCAATGATCCATCGAACTTCGCGGCCAGTTGACAAGCGAGTTCGAGCGCCTTCTTCGAGTATTCGGACCCATCCACCGCAACGAGAATCTTCTCCAACATGGTCTTCTCCGGAGCCGAGCCTGATTTGTTACCATACAGAACCCGGATCAATCGTGTCGAGCACGACAAGGCGATCGCAGATGTTTCTGACGGAAGATAAAGAACATTCCGGGTCTGCCGATACACTCGGCGGGCGAATCGTGTATGCGCGCGAAGCGCAGGGACTGACGACGTCACAGCTCGCCCGGCGAATGGGAATCAAGACCGACACGCTGCAAGGTTGGGAGAGCGATCGGGCCGAGCCGCGGTCGAATCGCCTGCTGACGCTCGCAGGCATGCTCGGCGTCAGCCCGACGTGGTTACTGACCGGTGCGGGCGAGGCGCCGGTCGATGCGTTGACCAAAACGGAGATGATGCATATCCGCGAGTCGGTGGTTCGCATGCGCGAACAGGTGCTGACATTGCTCGACGAACTGGAGCAGTTGCAGCAGCGTCTCGAGAGCTACGAGAGCTACCAGGCCTGACCGGCTGAACGGCAGCGCTTCACTCAAACCAGCTTTGCCCCGTTCGGCACCTCGCTGTCGATGCAGGTGAGTGCGACCCTGCCGTCGTCGCGGTGGAAACCCGTCACCAGGCATTCCGACATGAACGGACCGATCTGCTTGGGTGGAAAGTTGACGACGGCGACAACCTGTTTCCCGATGAGTTCGTCCGAGCCGTAGAGATCGGTGATCTGCGCGCTCGATTTCCTGAGCCCGATATCCGGCCCGAAATCAACAAGCAGCTTGTAGGCGGGCACGCGGGCTTCCGGGAATGCCTCGGCGCTCAAGATCGTGCCGGCTCTGAAGTCCACCCGCTCGAAGTCCTTCCACGTGATTTGATCCATTCAGCTCTCCTCGTCGGCCTGGCTGTGAATTTCCTCCTCGTATACCTGGGAGGCGGTGTGTGCCGTCGCAAGTGCGTCTCCGAATGCCATGTGTGCCTCGTCGGGCACGCTTTCGCGCCGCAGCATGCGGTACGCGACGAACGCAACGAGGGACAGGTGCACGATGCCCGTGAATGCATAAAGGCCGGCCGCATTGCTCCACGTCATTAGCGTGGACGCGATGAACGGTCCCGCAATCGCGCCAACGCCATACATCAGCAGGAGTCCGCTCGAGATCATGACGTAGTCGTCCGTTTCCGCGAAGTCGTTGGCATGCGCTACGGCGATGGCGTACAGGGGAAACGCCACCGAGCCCCACATCAGTCCGGCTATACATGCAGTGACGAAATTCAGGTTGTGGAACGAGCCCACGAAGACGATCGAAACGCCGACACCGATGGCAGCCGAAGCGATGATGATGGTGCGGCGCCCGATCCTGTCAGAAAGGTAGCCGAGCGGCCACTGCAGCACCGCGCCGCCGATAACGCTCGCCGTCATGAACCAGGCCGGCAACGCGGGGTCGCCACCGATCGATACTGCGAATACCGGCGCCAGCGACCAGAACGCGCCATTGGCCAGTCCTGTGGCGAGGCATCCGACAGCCGCGGCTGGCGATATGCGTAACAGCCGCCGCAAATCGAGCTGGACCGATTGCGGGATCGTCGGAGAGGGCGATGTAGACAGCGCGACGGGCAGCGCGCCCAGCGATACCAGCACGGACGCGATCGCGAACAGCTGCAGCCCGAAAGGATCGTAAAGCAGCGTCATCATCTGCCCGGCGGCAAGCACGCTCAGGGAGATCATGGCATAAACGGAAAAAATGGCGCCGCGATTCTCGTTGGTCGATGCTTCGTTCAGCCAGCTCTCTATGACTACGTAGAGCACTGCGAAACAAAAACCAGAGATCATCCGTAACAGGGCCCATCCGACCGGGGTCAGGAACAGGCCGTGCAGCAGCGGCGCGGCCGAACCGAGCGCCGTCATCGCGAGGAACACGCGAACGTGTCCGACGCGACGAACGAGTTCGCCGCCGCGCAGGCAGCCCAGCGTAAAGCCGAAAAAGTACGCGGCGCCCATGATGCCGATCGACACCGTTGCGAATTCCTCGAGCGCCGCACGCACCGGCAGCAGGGTGCCCTGGAGTCCCTGGCCGGTGAGCAGAATGGAGACACCGATCAGGAGAGCGGCGACGGGCGCAAGAGCATGTTTCATGGGGGCGCATTCTGTTCTCTCGAACGTCGATTTGGAAGTGAAAAGCCGGACAAATGACCGCAAATGACCAGTTGCGGGCGCAATGGGACCAGAGGCCCGGGGCCGCCATCCGGAAGATCGGTGTTGGTGCCGATGCCATTCATCGGCGCGAACGGAGAGACCAATGAAAGGCAACAGCGAGTCCGAAATGCAACGGAGACGTATTGGATGGATCTGGGTATGGGCTGCTTTCGTCGTCTTCTTCGCCCTCGAGATCGCGAGGCTGTCGTGAACACCCGTAATGCGAACATCTGGGTATACGATGAGGACGGACTCGACGTGGTGCCGCCGTTTCTCGTGGGAGAAGTAGCTGGCAGCCTGTCCATCGACAATGACCGGGAGCAGTTGCGGCGATTTGCCGAGTCGATCCTCGACTGGCTGAGGCGCACCGAGCAAGAGGGCGGGGCGCGAATTTACCGATTACCGTAATGCCGCGCCGGCGGGGCTCAGCCCTCGCGGCTGCGCATGATGGGTCTGGCTACGCCAACCGTGAGCTTCTCGCCGAGCACTTCGCGCCGGAAGCGGAACAACTCGGCCGGCCGCCCGCGGCCGACGGTCGAGGTGCGCCCGACCGATTCGACGAGATCCGCCGACGTGATCAGCCGGCGGAAATTCTGCTTGTGCAGTTTTGCTCCCGAGAGCGCCTCGACCACGCGCTGCAGCTGCAGCAGCGTGAATTCGCCGGGCATCAAGTCGAACACCACAGGTCGGTAAGCCAGTTTCCCGCGCAGTCGTCCAAGCGCGGTTGCAAGTATGCGTCGGTGGTCCGATGCGAGCGGTTTCCCCATGTGGGCGAAGGCCGCGGCGTCTTGTTCGCATGCCTGCTTCCGCACCGCGCACGCATCGCGGACAGCCTCGTACACGAGGCCCGCCTCGTAAAGAAGTTCGTAGCGCTCGTGGGCGAGAACCGCGTCCATGTCCGACGCTTCTGCGCCGCCGAACGTCACATTGACGCGCTCCTGCCGTTCCCGTCGATCGTGCGCTTTCTTTTCGCTGCTGATCCAGTCCCGAAGCGAAGGCTCGATGTACTTGTCGAGTACCGCGGGCCGGCCGCGGCGCCAGTCCTCCCAGGGCATGAAGCTGTACCAGTCGTGCCACTCGGCTTCGTAGGATTCGACGGCGTCCTCGTGCGTGAGGGCGATATAGGCGACCGATACGACTCGCGGACCGCCTTCGATCTCGACGGGGTCCCGAAAACGGTTACCGAAGGTGTACAGCTGCTCGACGTAATAGAGGTCGAGGCCGGTCTGAGCCTCGACCCAGCGCCGCAGGCTGCTCTCGAGGCTCGGGTGACTGGCGGGCTCGAACGGGCCGTTTGGCAGCGCGAGCGGCGTATGACCAAGGCCCATTGACGGGCCCTGGTCGACGATCAACAGGCGCGGCGTCTCGTCGGTTACCGCGACGATAACAGCGATCAGGTTGATCACGGTTTCTGTAACGTATTGTTTCACTGAAAAAGTTTGGATTGGCCGCCCGCGGCGGCCCGGGCTGTCCTTGACAGACTATATGCTCTGAGTGAGTATAACCCAATATGCTCATTTGGAGCATAATTATTTCGACCCCATATACAGGGAACAATGCCGCACAGCGCGGGTGAATCATGCTTGCCAATCCTGACTACACGCCGGAGGTTGCTGCTGCGACCGCCCGAGTTTACGCGCACGTCAAAGACGTTATCCCGGCATTCGAATGGCCCGTCCATGCGCCTTACGTCGCCGCGATCAACACGCTCAAGAAAGAGCGCAACGCCGTCGTGCTGGCGCACAACTACATGACGCCGGAGATCTTCCACTGCGTCGCCGACATCACCGGCGACTCGCTCGCGCTGGCGCGCCGTGCCGCGGAAACGGATGCGGATGTCATCGTGCTCGCGGGCGTGCATTTCATGGCGGAGACGGCCAAACTGCTGAATCCCGAAAAGACCGTACTCATTCCGGATATGCGTGCCGGCTGCTCGCTTGCGGAATCGATTACTGCAGCCGACATCCGCCAGTTGCGAGAAAAGCACCCGGGGGTACCCGTGGTCACCTACGTGAATACCTCCGCCGAGGTAAAGGCAGAATCGGACATCTGCTGCACGTCGGGCAATGCGGTCGAGATCGTCGAGTCGCTCGGTTGCGAGGAAGTCATCTTCCTGCCCGACGAGTATCTTGCGAACTACGTCGCGCAGCAGACCAGTGTCCGGATCATCACGTGGAAGGGGCACTGCGAAGTGCACGAACGTTTTTCAGCCGAGGAGCTGGAGGACTACAGGGCCAGCTACGAGGACCTGACGATCATCGCCCATCCGGAGTGTCCGCCGGACGTGCTCGCCGCAGCGGATTTCGTCGGTTCTACCGCGCAGATGAGCCGATTCGTGGAGACCCGCCGACCGAAGCGAGTTCTGATGGTGACCGAGTGCTCGATGAGCGACAACGTCGCCGCCGACATTACCGACGTACAGTTCATTCGTCCCTGCAACCTCTGCCCACATATGAAGCGCATCACGCTTGCGAAGATTTATGAATCGCTCGAAAAGCTGGAGCCGCGTGTCGAGATCGATCCCGGTGTCGCGGAAAAAGCGCGTTGCGCCGTGGAACGGATGCTCGAGCATGGTTAGGAATACCTCGATGCCGAACCAACGACCCCTCAACGTTGCTGCCGATGACGTCGTCGTCGTCGGCACCGGCATGGCCGGTCTCATCACGGCGCTGTCGCTGGCGCCGAGGCCGGTGACGCTGATAACGAAGACCCCAAATCTCGAGAGTGGGTCGAGCCTCTGGGCGAAGGGCGGCATCGCCGCAGCCGTGGGGCCGGGTGATTCACCCGAAGCCCACGCCAAAGACACCTTGACGGCTGGCGCCGGACTCAGCGACCCGCGACGCGCGCTGGCGCTGACGCGAGAAGGCGCCGACAGCTTGCGGCTGCTGATTCATGAGGGCGTGCCTTTTGACCGGGCGCTCGACGGCACGCTCGAACTGGCCCGCGAAGCTGCGCATGGCCGGCCTCGCATCGTGCATGCGGGCGGCGACGCCACGGGTCGGGTGATCATGAGCGCGTTGATCGAACGAGCCCGCAGGACCCCGTCCATCAAGATACTCAGGAGCTCGTTCGCGCACGATCTCGTCGTGCAGGACCGCGCGGTCCGCGGCTTGCTGGTCTTCGAGCGCGATAAGGGCTGGTGCCAGCGGCACGCATCGCACGTCGTGCTGGCCACGGGCGGCATCGGCATGGCCTGGTGGCACACGACCAACCCGGCAGAATCTACAGGTGACGGCCTCGCCATCGCAGCGCGAGCCGGCGCCGAACTGACCGATCTCGAGTTCATGCAGTTCCACCCGACGGCTCTCGCCGTGAATACCGAGGCCGGTAATGCAAACATGCCCTTGCTGACCGAGGCGCTTCGCGGCGCGGGTGCACTGATAGTGGACGAGGCGGGCAAGCGCTTCATGACCGCAGTGCATCCAGCCGCTGAGCTGGCACCGCGCGACGTCGTCGCACGCGCGATCGAACAGAACATCGCAGCCGGCGGCAGCGTGTATCTCGATGTACGGCCGGTCCTCGCGAACGGTCTCGAACGTGAGTTTCCCGAGGCCATGCACGCATGCCGCGACGCTGGCCTCGATCCCGCGAAGGACCTGTTACCGATCGTGCCGGCGGCCCACTATCACATGGGCGGTATCCACGTTGACGACGACGGCCACAGTTCGCTCGACGGTCTCTGGGCCTGCGGTGAAGTCGCAAATACCGGTGTCCACGGTGCGAACCGGCTCGCCAGTAACTCGCTGCTGGAGGCGGTCGTGTATGCGAGAAGGGTTGCTGCCGGAATCCGGCGTGCGCGGGAATCGCGAGACGAGCGCCCGCTCCCGATTCAGGGAGCGCCGGACGCGCCGGTGCCTGGTACCGGGGAAGACCTGGATGCGATTATCGCCGCGACACGAATAACCGTCTCGAGGCACGTCGGTATCGTGCGTTCCGGGGTCGGCCTGCAGGATGCGCTGCGCAAGTTCCGTGAATTCGATCGTGAGCTGGACCGGATCGCCGTGGGCGCCGTGAACGTGCCCGCAGACTCGTTCGATCGCGTATTGCGATGGAGCGAGGCACGCAACCTGTTGCTGGTCGCTCGCCTGGTTACCCTGGCGGCACTCGATCGCGAGGAGAGTCGGGGCGCTCATTACAGGGAAGACTTCCCGAACCCGCAGCCGGAATGGCGGCGCCACCAGTCGCTGACCGTGGAGCGCCTTGCATAGGCGGCAAGCGAGGTCGGTCTCGGAATCTGCGGACTGACAGGGCGCAGCCGATCCCCGAAACTCGTATCATTACGCTACGTTCGGGCGGAGTTTTCAGATGTCTGTGGGGCTTTTCAATCGCGCAATCGCGGCGGCAATGCCGTTGGTGCCGCGGCCTCTGGTCTGGCGTTTTTCCCGTCGCTACATCGCCGGTGCTGGCCTCGAGGATGCGTTCCGCACGGCCAGCGAATTGAACGAAGCGGGTTGCGCCGCAACCATCGACGTTCTCGGTGAGGACAGTACCGACGTCGAGGAGGTGCGCTCGGGAGTGGACCTTTATCTGCAGGCGATCCGCGGCATCCACGAGAGATCGCTGCACTGTGGTATCTCGGTAAAACTATCCGAGCTGGGATTGCGCTTCGATGTCGAGCGGTGCCGGGAGGCGATCCGCACGCTGATAGCGAGCGCTGCCGAGCATGACCGGTTTGTTCGCATCGACATGGAAGACTCGAGCGTGACGTCTGTGACCCTGGATATCTATCGTGCGATGAGGCAGCAGTTCGATAACGTGGGTATCGTCATCCAGTCGTGCCTGAGGCGCAGCGAACAGGACATCGCCGAGCTCATGCAGGACGGACCGACGGACGTCCGCCTGTGCAAGGGTATCTACATCGAGCCGGAACAGATCGCGTTCACTGATCCGGAAGAAATACGCACCTCATTCAATAGGTTGCTGAAGCAGTTGTTCGACGGCGGCGCCCGACGCGTCGCAATCGCCACGCACGATCCGCCGCTCGCCGACTACGCGGAAACCCTGATCGAGAAGATGGCCGTCGGCAAGGATCGCTACGAGTTCCAGATGCTGCTCGGCGTTGCCGGCACCCTGCGTCGCGACCTCGTGGCCAGGGGCCATCCGGTGCGCGTCTATGTGCCGTTCGGAGATCGCTGGTATGCCTACTCGATGCGTCGCCTGCGGGAGAACCCGAATATCGCTGGGCATGTCGTGAGCAATCTGCTGACCCGGTAGCGATCGGAGCGGGCCTCGGCGCCCGATGTCTTCGCGGCCCAGGAACCGCTCCGACACGAAATCGCCTCCCCCTGACGGGCGAGGGAGGCGATTTTGTTTCCGATTTTGGTCGGGGTAACTGGATTCGAACCAGCGACTTCTACCTCCCGAAGATAGCGCTCTACCAGGCTGAGCTATACCCCGATGCAGCTCTCAGGAGCGGCGGCGGACCGAGAATTCGGCGATGGCGATGAGCGCCTGCTTGTGGTCCGAGTCGGGAATTTCGGACAAGGCGCCGATTGCCACCTCGGCGGCTTCCTGAGCGCGCGCCGCAGTGTACTGGAGCGCCCCGGTGGATTCAATGATTGAGCGTATTGTTTCCAGATCGTCAAGCCCGCCTTGCAGGACCGCTTCGCGGATCAGCTCGCGCTCTGTGGAATCGCCATGCTGCATCGCGTAGATGAGCGGTAAGGTGGCTTTGCCCTCCGCCAGGTCGTCACCGAGATTCTTGCCGAATTCCTCTGGCGAGGCATCGAAATCGAGCGCATCGTCCACGAGTTGAAAGGCCATGCCAAGGTTCAGCCCGTATTCGATCATTGCCGCTTCATCTGCTGTGGAGCGCCGGGCCAGGACTGCCGCGATCTGTGCGCCCGCCTCGAACAGACGCGCAGTCTTGCGATAGATGACCTGCCGGTACGCGTCCTCGGTGGTGTCCGGATCGTGGACGTTCATGAGCTGCAACACTTCGCCGGCGGCAATGGTGTTGGTTGCATCTGCGAGGATCTGCATGACCCGCATGTCGCTGATGTCGACCATCATCTGGAAAGCGCGTGAATAGAGGAAGTCGCCGACCAGCACGCTGGCCTGGTTTCCGAAGACGGTGTTCGCCGAGTCCTTGCCGCGGCGCCTCGATGACGAGTCGACCACGTCGTCGTGAAGCAGTGTCGCGGTGTGAATGAATTCTATGATGGCTGCTGCGCGAATGTGTTGCTTACCCGTATAGCCGAGGGCGCGCGCCGCCAGCAGGACGATGAGCGGTCGCAGCCGTTTGCCGCCGCTGGAGACGATATATCGTGACACCTGCGATACCAGCGCGACGTCGCTCTCGAGACTCGTGGCGATCAGGCGGTCGGTTGCCTGCATGTCCTCCCGGGCGAGGTTGCTGACGGCGTCGAAGGTGACAGTTTCTATGGGTTTTTGTGCCGCGTGCATAAGTACCGGATAATGCCTGAAAGAATCGCTGCAGGCGACCCGTGGATGCCCATACACGGCGCGGTGCGTAACCCCGCAAGCCCTTGAAAAGAAGCCGGAATTTGCGGGTGCCCGGCGTTGACCCGGGGCGGGGGAATCTATAGAATTCCCGCTCTTTTGCGATGCCCGCTGTACGAGAGTTCTGGTTGGAATTCGAGGCGCCCGCAAAAAGTACTTGATTCTCAGTAAGTTGCGTGAAAAGAAGCGGCTTACGCAACGGAGCAAACACGATGTATGCGGTTTTTCGCACCGGCGGCAAACAGTACCGCGCGGCAAAAGGTGACGTCCTGCGCCTCGAAAAGATCGAGGCGGACGAGGGCGCGACGATTACCTTCGACGAGGTCCTGCTGATTGGCGAGGGGGCCGACGTGAAGGTCGGCGATCCGCTGCTTGCGGGCAGCACGGTCAGTGGCAAGGTCCTGAAACAGGGCAAGACTCGCAAGGTCAGTGTCGTCAAGTTCAAGCGGCGCCAGAACTATCTGCGCCAGGGTTCGCATCGGCAGTTCTTCACCGAGGTCGAGATCACCGGTATCGGCGGTTCCGGCGCGAAGAAGGCCGCGTCGAAGGAAGAGGCGGCTGAGCAACCGGCGGCAGAAAAACCGGCGAAGAAAAAGGTCGCCAAGAAGACGACTGCGAAGAAGACCGCAACGAAGAAGACTGCCGCCAAGAAAACGGCGGCGAAGAAGAAGGCTGCAAAGAAGACTTCTTAACAGGACAGGTACAGATCAATGGCACACAAAAAGGCAGGCGGCAGCAGCAAGAACGGCCGCGATTCAGAAAGTAAGCGCCTGGGCGTCAAGATTTTCGGTGGCCAGGAAGTTACGGCGGGAAACATCATCGTGCGTCAGCGCGGCACCCGGTTTCACCCTGGCGTGAATGTCGGCATCGGCCGTGACCATACGCTGTTCGCGAAAAAGGATGGCCAGGTCAAGTTCGAAAAGAAAGGGCCGAGGAACCGCCAGTTCGTGAGCGTCGAGTAATCGCCGCCGGCCGCGCAGCGCGCGACCATGAGAACGAGTAGAACCCCGCGATAGCGGGGTTTTTCGTTTTCGGAGCTACAATCCCGCCATGAAATTCGTCGACGAGGCAACTATTCGCGTGCAGGCCGGAAACGGCGGAAACGGCTGCCTGAGTTTCCGGCGCGAGAAATACGTCGAGAAAGGCGGCCCGGACGGCGGCGATGGCGGCGCCGGAGGCAGCGTTTACCTGATCGCGGATGCCGCAATGAACACCCTCGCGGATTTCCGCGTCGCGAGGAGGTTCAGGGCCGAGAGCGGCCAGGGTGGGGCGGGCAGGAACAAGACCGGCCGCTCCGGCGGCGATCTCGACGTGCACGTGCCCTGCGGCACCGTCGTGCACGACGTCGATACGGGCGAGTTGATGTGTGATCTCACCGAGGACGGCCAGCGGCAAATGGTGGCGGCCGGCGGCCGCGGCGGTCTCGGGAATACGCGTTTCAAGAGCAGTACGAATCGGGCGCCGCGCAAGACGACCAACGGCACGCCGGGCGAGGGCCGGCATCTGAAACTGGAACTCAAGGTACTGGCCGATGTGGGTCTGCTAGGCATGCCGAACGCCGGAAAGTCGACCCTGATCAGCGCGATGTCCGAAGCGAGGCCGCGCATCGCGGACTATCCGTTTACGACACTGCACCCGAATCTCGGTGTGGTTCGCGTCGGCATGTTGCAGAGTTTCGTGATGGCCGACATCCCCGGCCTGATCGAGGGTGCAGCCGAGGGCGCGGGGCTCGGAATTCGTTTCCTGAGGCACCTGCAGCGCACCGGGCTGCTGCTGCACGTCGTCGACATCGCGCCGGTGGATACTGAGGAAGACCCCGCACAGGCGGTTGCGGCGCTCGAACGCGAACTCGCGAAATTCTCCGCGGAACTCGCCGAGAAGCCTCGCTGGCTTGTGATCAACAAGATTGACCTCCTCGACGATGATACGCTGGCGCTCATGAAGCAGGACCTGCTGGAGAGGATCGACTGGAGGGGCCCGGTGTTCGAGGTCAGCGCGGCAACCGGTGAAGGTACTCACGTGCTCGCGCAAGCCATCGCCAATGAACTGGAGGCGCGGAAAAGCAACGAGAGCTAGACAGGTTTGCTACCCAGCGTTACGGCTTTCTTGTCGATACTGCTGCGAGCAAAGTGTCGCTCGAGGATCGAGATCGAACTTTCCGTACTCAGGCCTGTTGCAGGTTTTCGTCGCACGTGGAACATCTGCGCTGAACTTTTCGCGACAACCGCTGCTGAAACACGCAAAGCCCCCAGGCGCAGGATATTGCACCGCTGATCAGTCCCAATACGAAGTGCCCCGACGTGCCGGCAACAGCGAGGTATGTGCCGAGGACGAGCAGAATGATACCGACGATTACCCAATAGTACGGTGCACTATCGTAGAGTTCTCTGCGTATAAACACGTTCGATGATCCGTCCACCGGTCTTGCCCGCGAATAGTGTTCCTCCACCGTCAACAGCGGAGGAAAACAATCGTTCTTCGCATTCGAGAAAGCGGGCTGGTTAAACAAACTCGTGTAACAGTACCATACTTCGGCCTCGAGACACTATCCGTAACCTACTTGAATGCGGCCACCTGAAGCCAGATTCGCGAAGGGTTTCGAATCGGGTTGGGGCAGCCCGAGAGTGGTTCGACGCGTCCGAATCTGGCCGGTCGTCAAGCCCCGGCAAGGCCTGCCGCAAACCCCCAAGCGGCTGCAGAGTCCTGTGTGAATGGGATTATGTCGAACACTCGCCGGCCTCATAATGACCGTTCGTCCAAATATTTAGACCGCTCGTCAGATTTTAGCCCGGCATCTGGCGGTTTTGCGACGCAATTACGGTGTGATTCGTCGGAAATACTGCAGAATCATCAGCCCGAATGGACTCCAGCATTTTGAAAAGGATGATGATGAGGCTCGAATCTGGATTGGCGTCTTCGAGGCGCACTTCGTCACGCGGATTCACGCTGATTGAATTGCTGCTGGCCGTGGTTCTTCTGTCGATTGTGATGGTGCTGGCCGTGCCGGCAATGGCGACGATGTCAGAAAGACGACAGACGATCGCGGCCGTCGAGAGAATATACAGCGAACTGCAGCTGGCTCGATCGACCGCGGTTGCGATGTCGCAGCCGGTATTCATGAACATCAATTCGGGCGACAACTGGGCTCTCGGAGTCAGCAACGATGCGAACTGTGACCCTATCGACAATAATCCGGCGTGTTCAATACCGGATGTCGAAAACAATAATCCGGTTACGCGCCTCTACTCGGCGTCCGACAACGATAATGTCCGGGTTAATTCGGCAGGCAATCAGATCACCTTCTTCTCACAGCGAGGCACCGCGACCCCGACCAACATCGTAATAACCTCGCTGGGCGATATCGGCTATATCGTCAATATCGTCGTGCGACCTCTCGGGCAAATCTCTGTCTGTTCGCCGGCCGACGATCCCCGCAGGCGTCTCTCCAGTTACAGGGCGTGTGCATGATGCTGCACTTGAGGAAGCAAGCCGGACTCACATTCGTCGAGGTGCTGGTTGGGTTGGCGGTCGGCGTAATTGTCATCGGTGGGGGGTTATCGATCTATGCGTCCAGTGTACGCAGTGGCAGTGACACGCTCCTTGCCAGCAAACTCAACCAGGAGCTTGGCGCGCTGATGCTGGTCATGACCAACGATATTCGACGTGCGGGCTACTGGGCGACGGCGATCACAAATGAGGCCGATCAGAATCCGTTTAACCTGCCGGGGTCGACCGCACTGGTTGTAGTCGATGACATGGCCGCCAATGCCATTCAGCCGCCGACGGGTCAGGGCTCATGCATTACCTATGCCTATGACGCGACCTATATCCCCGGGAATGTTGGTGGGGCGCTCGAAAATGACGACCTCTTTGGTTTTCGTCTGAACGGGACCAACGTTCAGATGCGTCAAACGGGCACGGTAGACGGTACAGACTGTGTTGGCGGAACCTGTAATAGCTGCGCGAACGGCGTCTGGATGAACGTCACCGATCCGGATGTCATCGAAATCACACAGCTTACGTTCGATCTGTCGAATTCGCGCTGTCTGAACTCGTCGGAGCCCAACGAGGAAGATGACAACGCTGATGGAACTATCGACGATCCTGCGGAGCAGGATTGCTACGTGACCGTCCCTCCGGTCGGCAGCAACGAGGTAACCACGGAAACGAGAGAGGTCACGATTACCCTGACGGCGCGGCTTGCTGCCGATAACGAGGTGCAGGCTTCGGCCACCCATAGCGTAAGAGTGCGGAACAATGTTCTTCGAACCTGGTAGGCAGTACGGCAGTCGTCCAACCGGAGCCCGCACGGGCTCCACTCCGAGATCCCAGCACGGGGCCGTCACGCTGGTCCTCGCCATCGTGTTACTGGTCCTGACGTCGATGGTCGCCGCCTATACCGGCTCGACCGTTCTGTTCGAGCAGAAGGTCTCTGCTAACGAATTTCGTGCGGGCCAGGCCTTCGAGGCGGCAGAGTCCGGATTGTCAAGCGCCATCGCGTATATGGCTGCTCGCGGCGGCGCTGACAAAGACAGGGATGGCGTTATCGATCCGGTATACGATCTTGACGGTGACGGGATCGGCGATGTCAATACCGACACCTTTTCCGATAACAGCTCGGTCGCAGTGAGCATTGGCGGCGCGTTCCCCAATTATGCCATCGAGGCAGTAGGCGTTAGTGACGACCTGACCGCTACGCGAACCGTTCGAATGATAGGTACGTCCGTAGATGCCCTACCGAACGTACCTCAAAACCCGCTCACGACCCGGGGTGAAGTAGTTCTTAACGGCTCGGCCACCGTGTCGAATCCTGAGGGGCATTCGACCATATGGGGTGGAGAGGACGTCGATCTGGGCTCGAACAACGCGACAGCGACGAACATCGCCGACCCGAACGATTCGGGCTATCCCACGTGCATGGACACTCCGATGACGTGCGGCACCACACGGTCATCGACAAAGGTTGCGGTCGGTATGGATGTTATCGAAAACGACTCTTCGCTAGCCAATCTGACGGAGTCGCAGATGTTCCAGAATTTCTTCGGGTCGTCGATGGCAAATTACAGGGAAAGCCGCGTGACGCTCGAGGTTGCCGGGGCTAACGCCAACAACCTGTCTACCGACGACGCAAATCCCGGGATTCACCTCGCGACGGGAGAGGTGATCTGGGTCGAAGGTGACACGGTGTTGGAGAATACGACGACCGTCGGCTGCGCGGTGCCTGTTGTCGGCGCCGGAAATTGTGATGAGGCTGATCTCGATCCGTCGGTGTTGATCATCAACGGTAACCTGGAGACCAAGGGTACTCCCACCTTCTACGGAATCGTGTATGTCGTAGGAAGCATTTTCCTGGGCGGCAACAATACGGTGCACGGCGCGATGGTCGTCGGTGGGCAAATCCAGAGTACGACGGGGGGGAGCCTGGATATCTTGTACAACTCGGGCGTGCTTGGCGCGAGCAGGGACAACGGACCGCTGGCCGGGAGCCCGGGCAGCTGGCGGGACTGGTAAACGCCTTCAGACCAACTAAGAATCCAGCGCGTACCAGGAAGACAAAACATGGAGTGTGTAGACGTGATTAAGCCCAGAAATCAAAGTGGATTCTCGCTGACGGAAGCACTGGTCGCATTTGCGGTCATCGCGATAGGGTTGCTCGCAGTTGCGTCGTTTCAATCCGGGCTGTTCAAGCGCAGCGCCTATAACAAGGCGCAGACAGAGGCGCTTGCGCTCGCACAGCAGAAGATCGAGCACTTGAAACATTACACACTGGCAGATGAGGAGGCGTACATTGACGAGGACGGAGATGGCGTCATGGACACAGACGGCAACTACACCGACGACCCGATCACCGGGCGGAATGCCGTATATCAGCGCAGCTGGGAACTCGGGTCAACGAATCTCGGCAGGCAGGTCGAGGTTACCGTGGCGTGGAGCGACGCCGAAAACGAGTTACAGGAAGTCAGTCTTTCCGCCGACATACCGTGGATATCTCCACGGACGGCGGCGGACCAGCTTGTCGAGCTGGTCGACCCTTTACTGGTCTCGCCAACCGGGCGTGCGCGGCTCGGGGAAGGCCATTTATCGGACATTCCAAGCGGTGAGCTTAATCCGTATACGAACATCTACCCGGAAGATGGCCTCGAGATCTACCAGCACAAAGAAAACCTCTTACTCGCCAATGCCGAAGGGGACATTCTACTGACCCTGATAGATGCCTGTCTCGCAGAGACAGGTACCTGCACGGATTTTGTCCGAATCGCAGGAACCGTCTACCTCGACACGGCAAACACGAGGATGGAGATCGAAGAGATCGAGTTACTTGCATCAGATGCGGCTTTCTGCAAGCGCTGGGTTCCGGAGGGGTCTCTGACCAATCCGCCGGAGACGCCGTCGGGTGACTACGAGTACTATCACTACACCTGTTACCTGGGCGGCGGCTGGCACGGCAACCTGGGATTCGTGACCGCGCGCGGGCTATCCCTGAACGATAAGGTGTGTCAGGGGGACCCAACTGCCCTCGAAGAAGAGTGGAAGCGCCCGGTCATCGCGCTTCGTCGAGCCTATCGAGGCATGCTCAGCAAGCAGGTCAACGGGGAAACCAAATATTATTCGCACGGGATCCGGGATGCGGCGCTCCTGACCCGTCAGGACTATGTTTTCACTTCCCTCGAGGTCGACGCAACAGAAGGTTATCACTGCTCGGAAGTCAACGCGCCAATGACGCGATTCGATTCAGGTTCGGGCAAGTTGTTCAGGGGTGTTCCGACGGATTTCGTCTGCCTGAACCTGGATGAGGATGGGGACGGTTCTCCGGATCATCTCGATGTATTCGATGATAGCGAGTTCAGCGCGGCCACAACCTGCCCGTTCGATCCTACCAGTCCGCCGGTTCTCAGCCACCGGATCTCGGGCAGAATCGATATCAACAGCAGCGTCTCGCTCGATCTCAGAGATTTTGAAGTCCTGACATCCGATGGCCCCGGCAACTGCGTAGTCGAGCCAGTTTCCGAAGGCTCCGGCACCTATTCGCTGGCTTATGCCTGTACGGTTTTCGATTGGGGTTCGGGTTGGACCGGAGAGGTCCGCATAAAACCGAATTCGCAGTGGGTTTTCTGCCCGAGTCCGATATCGCCTTTCTCGGCGCTCGAATCGGATGCTACGCAGAATAATTCTTGCATCGGAGGGCCGACCATTACCATCGAGGGGCCCATAAACTACCTCGTCAAAGACGCATCGATCCAGTCGATTACGATCGAGGAGGCGGTAACGGGTTATCAAGGCCTTTGCGAGTTCATCGCGACGCAGTTCCGTTGCACCGCACCGTATGACGGCAGTTCCTGGAGCGGGACGCTATCGGTCGACACGGATGAGCATGTCTGTGACTCGACGGGCAACCAGTTCGACCTGGGTCCTCTCAACATGGACGATAGTCCGTATTCGGGCCGGCTCACCATTGCAAAGAACCAGCCCAATTGCCCGATCCTGGAAGGGTCACTTTAATAAGGCTGCGTAGCGCACATGAGGACGTCAAACAAAGGCTTTACCCTTGTCGAGTTGATGATCGTGATTTCGATCATCGCCATTCTTGCTGCGATCGCCTACCCATCCTACATAGATTTCGTGCGCAAATCGCGCCGCGCTGACGCGGAGTCTGCACTGGTGAACGCGCAACTGGCCCAGCAGAAACTTCGTTCGAGCTGCCGGTTTTACGCGGGCACGGCAGGCGCGGCCGACAACTGTGGCGCATCCGCCGCTGCCTCGACACTCCGCATGCCGGCGACCAGTCCGGACGGCTGGTACGTGCTGACCCTGAGTGATGCCAGCGCCACGGGTTTCACGGTGACGGCAACCGGTCAGGGTGATCAGGTCAATGACGAGGAGCGGGGAGTCGTGTGCACGATGGTATTAAGCGTCAGCGCGGCAAACCCGAACGGATTGCGCACGCCTGCTGAATGCTGGAACTAGTTGCTGCGTGAGCCCTGATATCCCGCGGATGAAGCGGCGATTGTGGAACGGCAGGAGACAGCGTGCAGGGAGCGCCCCTGTTACGCCTGTATGGCGAGTTCTTTGACGCGCTTGTTCAGGCGCCTCTTGTGCCGGGCGGCCTTGTTCTTGTTGACGATGCCCTTGTTGACCATCGAGTCGATGACCGGCACGGCTTCCTTGTAGGCGGCCTGTGCCGCTTCCTTGTCACCCGCCTCGCAGGCCTTGATGACGTCCTTGATCTTGGTGCGCATGCGCGAGCGCAGGCCCATGTTGTGCTTGCGGGTCTTCTCCGCCTGTCGGGCGCGCTTCTGTGCTGACTTGATGTTAGCCACTGGTATTTCCGTGTCGTGCTCTCAAAGAGCCGCGTATTATTCGCGGCCGGAGTAGGAATGTCAACGCCTGATTCGGCCCCGTGGCGGCTGCGGTGCGTAATGCCTAAATGCCTGATTCAATAAAATTTCTGGGCTAAACTGGGTGACCTGATGACGACCGAGAAAGAAGCCCCCGACGCCGTGCCGGCTGGTGCCGGCATTCACCCGAGCCGGGTTTCCGGGCGGCGCCTGATCGCGAAGACCTCGGTCGTCAGCGGCATGACGCTCCTGTCGCGGGTACTCGGGCTCGTGCGCGACATCGTATTCGCGCGATTCTTCGGTGCCTCGCTGGTCATGGACGCCTTCCTCGTCGCGAACCGGATCCCGAACATGCTGCGACGTTTCTTCGCCGAGGGGGCATTTTCCCAGGGGTTCGTCCCGGTGATGGCCCGATACCGCGAACGGCACGACCACGAGGAGGCGCGTGAATTTGTCGACGCCGTTGCAGGCACGTTCGGCCTGATACTGTTCCTCGTGACGCTGGCGGGCGTCGTCGCTGCGCCCCTACTGGTGGCTATCGTCGCGCCGGGGTTCATCGGTGAGGACGGCCGATTCGATCTCGCGACGCTGATGTTGCGGTTCACGTTTCCCTATCTGTTCTTCGTGTCGCTGACCGCTTTCGCGGGCGGCATCCTGAATACCTACGGCCGCTTCGGCGTGCCCGCATTCACGCCGGTCATCCTGAACGTTGTGCTGATCGCCGGCGCGGTGTGGCTGTCACCGAAGCTCGAGGAGCCCGGGATGGCGTTGGCGTATGCCGTGTTCATCGCGGGGGTCTGCCAGTTGCTTTTCCAGGTGCCGTTCCTGATGCGCATCCGCGCGCTCCCGCGCCCGAAATGGGGCCTGAAGCACGAGGGGGTCAGGCGCGTCACGCGGCTGATGCTGCCCGCGATCTTCGGTTCGTCGGTCGCGCAGATCAACGTGCTGCTCGGCGGAATCATCGCATCGATGCTAAGTGTGGGGAAGATCAGCCTGCTGTACTACTCCGACCGGCTGATGGAGTTTCCGCTCGGCCTGTTCGGCATCGCGCTCGCGACCGTGACGTTGCCGTACCTCTCGCGGCAGGCCGCCAATGAATC
>JBFFEB010000042.1:0-30833 GCA_041559075.1 Woeseiaceae bacterium
GCGCAGACCATGGTGTCCCCGACGGCGCGCAGTACGAGACCGTTCTCGACGAAGATATCGCGGCAAACCGTGCCGGCGCCGCGTTTCTCCGGGAAGCGCTCCAGCGTGTCCTTGCTGGCCACGAGCTCCAGCGCGCCCATCAGTCCGACCATGCGTGTCTCGCCGACGAGCGGATGCTCGCCGAGTTTCCGCCAGCGTTGCTGAAGGTAGGGGCCGATGTCGTTCCTGACTCTCTCGACCAGTCCCCGCTCCTGGATCAGGCGGATGTTTGCAATCGCAACCGCGCAGGCCACCGGATGACCGGAATACGTGTAGCCGTGGAAGAACTCGCCTCCCTTGCCGATCATCACGTCGGCCACGCGGTCGCCAACGAGCACGCCGCCCAGCGGCAGGTATCCGGACGTGACCCCCTTCGCAAACGGCATCAGGTCCGGCCGCGTGCCGTAGTAGTCGGCACCGAACCATTCCCCCAGGCGCCCGAACCCGGTGATGACCTCATCGGAGATCAACAGGATCCCGTATTCGTCGCAGATCCGCTGGATTTCCGGCCAGTAGGTATCGGGCGGAATGATGACACCGCCGGCACCCTGCACGGGCTCGCCGATGAACGCGGCCACCTTGTCGACGCCGATCTCGTTGATCTTCTCCTCGAGCGCCCGGGCCGTCACCAGGCCGAATTCGTCGGACGGCAGGCTGCGATCGCTCCCGAACCAGTAGGGCTGATCGATGTGTTCTATGCCCGGTATCGGCAGGCCGCTCTGGCGGTGCATGGGTTTCATGCCCCCGAGGCTGGCGGCCGCCACCGTCGATCCATGGTAGGCGTTCTTGCGGCTGATGATCGTATGCCGCTGCGGCTGTCCCATCAGGTCCCAATAGGTCCGGACCATGCGTACCACGGTATCGTTGGACTCGGAGCCGGATCCCGCAAAGAACACCCGGTTGATTTGCGGCGGGCTGACTTCCTGAAGCAGCGCCGCGAGTTCGATCGACGGCGGGTGCGCGCACTGGAAGAAGTTGTTGTAGTAGGGCAGTTCATTGAGCTGTTTGGTAGCCGCGTCGATCAGTGACTGCTGGCCGTAGCCGGCGTTGACGCACCAGAGGCCCGACATGCCGTCGAGGATTCTGTTGCCGTCGGCGTCGAAGATATACGCGCCCTCGGCTCTCGTGATGATCCGCGAACGCTTCTCGTGCAGTGCCTTGTGATCCGTAAACGGATGCAGGTGGTGATCTTTATCGAGTTCCTGCCAGTCTTCTCGCGAACGCTTTTCAATCGTCGCCATGTAACACCTCGATCAAACGTTGAACATCAGGATCTCACGCTCCCATGGCGTAATAATTTCCTGGAACTCCATATACTCGTCGTCCTTGAGCGCGCAGTACAATCTGACGAAGTCGTCGCCGAGCATGCTGCGCATTGCGAGGCTTTCGCGCAATGCCTCGATCGCCGAATAGATGTGCCTGTGCAGCCCGAATTCGTTGCCGTAGGCGCTGCCCTCGATGGGGTCGGTCGCGCGCAGCCCCTCGACCATGCCGAGGTAGCCGCATGCCAGCGTCGCGGCGATCACCAGATACGGATTGACATCGGAGCCCGCCAGCCGATTCTCGATGCGTCGCGCCCCGGGCGACGCATCGGGCACTCGCAGCCCGACGGTGCGGTTATCGATCGCCCAGGCCAGATTGACGGGCGAATCGAACGGGTTGAGAAAACGGCGGAACGAGTTCACGTAAGGCGCAAATATCAGCAGGGCCTCGGGCATGTAGCGTTGCAGCCCGCCGAGGAACCCGTAGAACATGTCGCTCGGTTCCCCTTCGGGCGTCGAGAAAATGTTCGCACCGTCCTTGTCCACGACGCTCTGGTGGATATGCAGTGCGCTTCCTGCCTCCCCGGACATCGGCTTGGAGAGAAACGTCGCCCGCATCTCGTGCTCGATAGCGGCCTCGCGGACCGTGCGCTTGAACAGGAATACCTGGTCGGCGAGATCGACAGCGTCGCCATGCAGAAAATTGATCTCGAACTGGGCGGGGCCGGCTTCCTGCGACAGGGTGTCGATGCGGATTCCCTGGTCTTCGCAGTACGCATAAACATCGTTGATGAACGGGTCGAAGTCGTTCATCGTGTCGATGCTGAACGGCTGACGCGCGCCTTCCTTCCAGCCCAGCCGGCCCTCCGGCGGCTCCGCGTCCTGCATCGGATCGGATTGCGGGCTGAGCAGGTAGAACTCCACCTCGGGCGCAACGACGGGCCTCCAACCGCGCTCCTCGTACTTCTCGAGCACGTTCCGCAGAACGCCACGTGGCGACGTCGGCACCTGAGTCATGTCGCGGCGGAAACAGTCGAGGAAGACGGACGCCGCCGGATCCGTAGCCCACGGTACCGGCCGCAACGTTTGCGGGTCCGGCACGAGCAGCATGTCCCGGTCCTCGACATTCCTCGGATCTTCGATGTAGTTACCGGACACGGTCTGCGAGAATATGGCCTCGGGCATCTTCATCTGCCCGCTGCCGAACTTGTCGGCCGGCACTACCTTGCCGCGAGCGGAGCCGGCCATGTCCGGCACGAACGCCTCGACGTCTTCGATTCCTCTCTGCTTGAGCCACGGTTGGAAAATCTCGTTTTTGTCCACGTTACACCCGTCTTCTGCTGGCGCGTTCCCTGCAGGCGTCCCCGAATGCCCCGAAAATAGCGCTCGAAAATTCATTACTCCTGACCTTCCACTCGGGGTGCCACTGCACGGCAAGCGCGAAAGCCCCAGCGTCGTCGACCGTGAAAGCCTCTATCAACCCGTCGTCCGCGACCGCCTCGACCGTGACGCCCGCCGCCAGTTTCCTTATGCCCTGGCCATGGAGCGAATTCACCATGACTTCCCTGGCGCCGGCGAGTCGCGAGAGCATACCCCCTTCGGAGAGCACGACGGGATGGGCCGGGCCGTACTGCACCTCGACCGGGTCTTGCGGGTTCTCCTTGTGGTTGTGATAACCCGGCACGTCCCTGACCTTCTGATGCAGCGTGCCACCCAGAACCACGTTGAGTTCCTGGAAACCGCGGCAGATCGCGAACAACGGCACACCCGTCTGCAGCGCGTGTCGGGCGATCGGCAAGGTCATCGCGTCACGGTGCGGATCGCGGAGGGCGTCCGGGTCGTCGGACTCGCTCCCGTAATGGTGCGGTTCGATGTCACTCGGGCTGCCTGTCAGCATTACCCCGTCGACCTGATCGACCAGTTCGTCGATAGCAAGGTCATCGACGAGAACAGGGATGATCAACGGGACCGCATTGGCGGCCTCGGTAATGGCTTTCAGGTATTTTTCGCCCGCCATGTGGAACGGGTGGGGCTCGAGAACACGGCGGTCAGCCGGAATTCCAATAATCGGTTTTCGGCGCATATGGGGACAAACCCCGCACTCCTCTGCGATCCGGGGCCTAAAGGATACGCTACGCAGCGCAGCCGAGTATAGGCTGACGCGCTGTCAGGGGGGTGCGTCGGCGTCGGCCCGGCGGCCCCGAACTCGCAGCACAACGTACAGAACCACGCCACCGACCAGCAGCGAGACCCACGGCGGCACGCCGTAACCGCCCGGCACCGTGCCAATCACGATCGCGACGAGTCCGACCAGTAAAGCATAGGGCAGCTGGGTGCGGACGTGTTCGATGTGGTTGCAGCCGGACGCAATCGATGACAGCACCGTGGTATCCGAGATCGGCGAGCAGTGGTCGCCCCAGACGGCACCCGCGAGAACGCAGGAGACCGACGAGTACAGGATATGCATGTCGCCCACCTCGGTCATGCCGTTCACGCTCATCACCGCCCAGGTCAGCGGAATGACGAGCGGCACCAGGATGCCCATAGTGCCCCAGCTGGTACCGGTCGCAAACGCCGTCACGCCCGCGAGCACGAACACCGCAGCGGGCACCCATGCGGCCGGTATCGAATCACCCAGAATGGTTATCAGGTAGCCCTTGGCATTGAGTGCTGTCGTGACGTCGGACATGGACCATGCCAGCACCAGCACGATCATGCCGAACAGCGTGGCACGCGCACCGCCGTACCAGGCATCGACGGTCTCATGGGTCGTCAGGATGCGTTGCCCTATCGACATCGCGGCCGCGGTAAGTGCGCCGATGAAGGATGCCCACATCATCGCCTTGTAGGGATCCGCGTCGCCGATGATCTCCCGGATCGTATCGCCCTCGCCGGTCGCATACAGGCCACCGAGTAACGCCACGACCAGGACGATGATCGGTATGAACGCATTCACCGGCCGGGGCGGCACGTCCGGTTTCGGCTCCAGCGCTTCCTCGCTCGAAGAATCCGCGCCGTCATCGCCAGCGGAGAATACGTTGCCCTTACGGGCGCGTACCTCTGCCGTGTACATGGGTCCCATGTCGCGGCCCGTTACCGCAACCATGAACACGAAGACGATCGCGAGGATCGGGTAGAAGCTATAGGGAATCGACTGCAGGAAAATCGCATAAGCGGGAACATCGGCAAGTTCGCTGATATCCTGCAAGGCCTCGTCGATGAGACTGACTTCGTAGCCGATCCAGGTCGTGATAAGGGCGATGCTGACGACCGGTGCGGCCGTCGAATCGACGATGTAGGCGAGTTTCTCCCGGGAAATTTTCAGTTGATCGGTGATCGGCCGCGCCGTGTTGCCGACCACGAGCGTATTTGCATAGTCGTCGAAGAAGATCATCAGGCCCATGAGCCAGGCGGCGACCTGGGCGCCAACCGCCGACTGAGCACGGCTCACGACCATCTTCACGATGCTCATCATGCCGCCGTTGCGCGTGATGATGCCCACCATGCCGCCGATCATCATCGTGAACAGGATGATGGCCGCGTGATCGACGTCGGCGACGGCATTGGCGACAAATACCTGGAAGGAATCGAGCAAGCCAACACCTGCACCTCTCAGCGAAAACGAATGCAGTGCAGTTGCGCCGAGCCATATCCCGAGCAGTAACGCCGGTACGACGCTGCGGATGATCAGCGCGACGGCGATCGCGGTGAACGCAGGCAGCAGCGAGACCCAGCCGGGCATCACGCGCAGCTCGATCGTGCCGGATTCCGCACCGGCCGAGTAGCCTATCGTCAGCCGGCCACTGGAATGCACGACGACATCTGACACCGTTGCCCTGCCATCATCGCCGGTCACGGCCGAATAGCGCTGGCCCTTCAGTTCGATCTCGACCCTGGCGCCGGCGGGTGCGCCGCTGACGACGAACTCGAAAGGAACCTCGTCGAGAACGACGCCGGGAACCTCGGCTTCGAGCGCCACGGCACCCGCTGGACACGCGAGCAGCACTAAGCCCGCAAACAAATTGATGGCGACCCGGAGACGGGCGTACAGGTCCTTGATTTTGATCTTCTTATTCCTGCCGCTTGTAATGTGCGGAATGGTACCATGCGTCGCATGGCACAACGACAAACCACGCCCCTCATGACGGAACTCCGCAGGCTGCTCAAGGCGCAGCCCGACACCGTGTCCATGGAACTGCTGGTCGCTGACATGCACGGCTTCCTCAAAGGCAAGCGCATCCAGGCTGAAGACATGGACAAGGTCTGCCGGAAGGGATTCGCAATGTGCGCCGGCATCGTTTTGCTGGATGGCCTGGGCTACACCATTCCCGGTTTTCCCTTCGGAGAGGCCGACGGCGACCCTGACAGGCAATGCCGCCTTGTACCGGGCAGCATTGCGCCGGTGCCATGGTCGGAGCGTCCGATGGCGCAGGCGATGTTCCGGTATTACGAGGATGACGGCACGGCGTTTTTTGCCGATCCCCGTACGGTACTCGAGAGAGCCCTCGATCCGCTCTACAAGAAGCGCCTCAAAGTCGTCATAGCGACCGAACTCGAGTTCTACCTGCTCGACGCAAACGCGGACGTGCCAACGCCCGGAGCGCCGCGCGTGCCGGCCATCGGTGCTCCGCAGCCGGGCGCCCAGGTCTACAGCCACGACGACCTCTGGGAAATCGAAGCATTCCTGAACGACGTCTACGACTGGTGCGGGGCGCAGCGAATCCCCGCGGAATCGGCCATTTCGGAATACGCGCCGGGTCAGTTCGAGGTCAACCTGCGCCACGTGGACGACCCCGTGCTGGCGTGCGACCACGCCGTGTTGCTGAAGCGAATCATCAAGGCGGCCGCCCGCAAACACGGTTTCGTTGCATCTTTCATGGCCAAGCCCTTCGAGGAAGAGAGCGGCTGTGGGCTGCATGTGCATATGAGCGTGCTCGACAAGAACGGCGTCAACTTCTTCTCCCAGGGCAAGGAAAAAATGGCGTTGCCTCCGTTCTCGGCAAGGCTGCGGCATGCAATCGGCGGCCTGCTGCGGACCATGCCCGAGAGCACGGCGATCTTTGCGCCGAACGCGAACTCCTACCGGCGCCTGCGGCCGGAGAGTTTCGCACCGGTCGAGCCCAACTGGGGGGTGAATCACCGTGCCGTCGCGGTGCGCGTACCCATGTCGGACCAGAAGAACCTGCGTTTCGAACACCGCGTTGCGGGTGCCGACGCCAATCCCTATCTCGTCACGGCGGCTATCGCGGCCGGCGTACATTACGGTCTGACGAATCGGTGCGACCCCGGCCGCATGATCGAGGAAGGCGAGTTCGTGTCGCTGCAGCCACGAATCCCGGTACGCTGGGACGCGGCGCTCGACAAGTTCTCACACAGCAAGATCCTGCCCGCCTACCTGGGCACGGACTACTGCAAATACTTCCTGGGTAATCGCCGCGCGGAATCCGCGGCTTTCCACAATACGGTCAGCCCGCTCGACTACGAGTGGTACCTGCGCTCGGTCTAGGCGGCCTTGGCCTTGACGGCGCTAGTCGCGCGCCGGCGCAATGCTGGCCGCATTCGGCCGCCGCGGGTCCGAGGAACCCCGGAAGACGCCGTCCTTGAAAGCGACCGTCTGCAGGCTACCCATCGACCACTGCGTCGCTGCGATTTGGTGACCGCGCGCTTCGAGGATACGGATCGTGTCCGGACTGAATCCCGACTCCAGCTGTAGCAGGTCGGGATACCACTGATGATGCATTCGCGGTGCAGCCTCGGCCTCAGCGATGTTCATGTCGTGGTCGATCACGTTGACGACCATCTGCAGAACCGTCGTGATAATGCGGCTGCCTCCCGGGCTGCCGGTCGCGAACCATGCATCGCCGTCGTCGAGGACGATGACGGGCGTCATCGAACTCAGCGGACGTTTGCCGCCCTCGATCTCGTTTGCCTCGCCGCCGAGCAGGCCGAAGGCGTTCGGCACGCCCGCCTTCGCGGAGAAATCGTCCATCTCGTTGTTGAGCAGAAAGCCTCCGCCGGCGACGGCTATCCCCGAGCCGAAGGAAAAGTTCAGCGTCGTCGTATTCGAAACGACGTTGCCTTCGCGATCCATCACCGAGAAGTGGGTGGTGTCGGGGCTCTCCCGGGCCGGCGGTACACCCGGCGCCACTTCTGACGAGGGTCGTGCCCGCTTCATATCGATGGTCGCTGCAAGCCTCTGCGCATAAGCCTTGCTCATCAGCCAATCGGACGGCACGTCATAGTAATCCGGATCGCCGAGGTGCTTGCTTCGATCGGCGTAGGCCAGCCGCGCCGTTTCCGCCAGTACATGGATCGCGTCCGCGCTGCCGAACCCGAGTTCGGCGATGGGGAAGTTCTCGAGGATGTTCAGCATCTGCACGATGTGAATACCGCCCGAACTGGGTGGCGGCATCGTCAGCACTTCGTAGCCCCTGTACGTACCGCGCGCGGGATCACGGACGACCGGTTCGTAGGCGGCCAGCGACTCGGCATCGACGAATCCACCGCCCTTCTCCATCTCCCGGACGATCTTGTCAGCAATCTGGCCCTTGTAGAAAGCATCGGGTCCGTACTCTGCGATCGCTTGCAGCGAATCCGCGAGATCAGGCTGCATGAGGCGCTCACCCGGCTCGTAGGGCTCTCCGCCCGGCTTGTAGAAGTAGCGGCAGGCGGCCTCGAATCGGCACAAGCGGTCCTTGCGCGATGCGAGCAGGCCCGCGAGATCGTAAGTGACCTCGAAGCCATCACGCGCCAGCCGGATGGCGGGCTCGACGACGCGTTTCCACGGCAGCTTGCCGTAATCCTGGTGCGCCCGCCAGAGGCCGGCAACCGTTCCGGGTACGCCGGCCGAGAGGTGACTGAAGCGCGCCTTGTCCTTTTCGACGTTGCCGTCCTCGTCGAGAAACATGTCCCTGCCCGCGCGGCGCGGCGCCGCTTCACGGTAGTCGATCGCGACCGTCTCGTCCGAACCGGCGTCATGCACCAGCATGAATCCGCCGCCTCCGAGGTTCCCCGCGCGCGGCAAGGTCACCGCCAGTGCAAAGCCGACAGCCACCGCCGCGTCGACGGCGCTGCCGCCGTCCGCGAGCACCCGTGCGCCAACCTCCGAAGCGTGCGCGTTCTGCGATGAGACCATGCCGTTGGCGCCGAAGATGGGGTGCCGCAGGTCTCCGTAACGAACGATCGGCTCATCGTTCGTCTGCGCGACCGCCAGTGCCAGCGGGAGAGGCACTGCGATCAGGACTGCAACGAGGAAAGCGGTCAGTTTTTGCATGGAACATGAATCCGGCTTGCGCATCGATCGGTGATCAAACCACAGCCCCGGGGCAGCTGACAATCGGGACTACGGCAGAACCGTCTTGAACACGAAGAAGAACACGATCGCCAGGAGTGCGCCCGCTGGAATCGTAACGACCCATGATACGAAGATCCGGGCGACGACCCGCAGATCGATCGCCTCGATGCCGCGTGCAACACCCACGCCGAGCACCGCGCCAACGAGTGTGTGCGTCGTGGAGATGGGGATCCCGGTTCCGGATGCGATAACGATCGTGGTCGCCGCCGCGAGTTCGGCGGCAAATCCCCGGCTCGGCGTCAATTGAGTGATCTTCTTGCCAACGGTTGAAATAACACGGATGCCGAAAGTCGCAAGACCGATCACGATGCCGCCGCCGCCCAACATGAGCACCCACAGCGGAAGTGATGCTTTCGCCGCGACGGCGCCGGTACTCGCGACACTGATCACCGCGGCGAGCGGGCCTATGGCGTTGGCGACATCGTTCGAGCCGTGCGCGAAGGCCATCGAGCACGCCGTAACCACCATCAATACGCCGAACACCCGCTCTACGGTATGAAAGTGGTCCTTCTTGTCAGCCTTTCGATCCGGCTTGATGCGCCGGATCGCAACGCCGCCAACCAGGGCAATGGCGACGGCAACGGCAATCGCCAGCAGGTACGCGTCGCCGAGGGAGATCTTCAGCCCCACGTGCTTCAGCCCTTTGAGAATCGTCACCAGCGTGATCGTGAAGGCAGCCAGAAAGATGTAAATCGGGACGTAGCGCTTGGCCCGATCGAGCGGATCCTCCCGGCGCAGAATAAGCCATTGAACGCTGAGATAGATCAGGAACGCGATGAACCCCGCCGTCACCGGTGAGACGACCCAGCTCAACACGATAGTGCCCACCTTTTCCCAGTGAACCGCGTCGACACCGATCCCCACCGCCGCGAATCCGACGATGGCTCCGACGATCGAATGCGTGGTGGAGACGGGCCAGCCCTTGTGCGATGCGATGAGCAGCCAGGTGCCTGCGGCGAGTAGTGCGGCAAGCATTCCGTAGACGAGCAGCTCGGGGCTTCCCGACAACAGTTCCGCATCCACGATGCCTTTACGGATAGTCGACGTGACTTCGCCGCCCGCGAGTACAGCGCCGAGAAATTCGAAAACGGCGGCAACCAATATCGCCTGCTTGATCGTCAGCGCCTTCGAGCCGACCGATGTGGCCATCGCGTTGGCGACATCGTTCGCACCGATTCCCCAGGCCATGAATATGCCGAACAACGCCGCGAGGACGATATAAATCGTGGCTGCTTCCATGAATGCGCCCCCGGGGATCTCTCCCCGTTATTCTGATTATTAGTGCGAGAGCAGTAGCTCGAGTCTGCGTCCGACGCGTTCGGCCATGTCCGCGATTTCGCCGGTCAGTTCGATAACCTGGTACATGAATACGGCGTCCACGGGCTTCAGCGTATCCTCAATCTTGAAAAGGGCGGCCCGCAATTCTGCCTGCTTGGTGTCGGTATCCGTCTCGATCCTGTCGAGCTCCTCGATCAGCCCTTCGACGAGATCCACCTCGGCGCCCTTGAAACCCGCCGTGAACAGCTCGTCGAGTTCGCGCACGCTCTTGCGCGCCTGCTTAGCGGCGTCGATGTTACGATCGACAAAATCGACGAATTGCTCTGCGATCGATTCGGGGATATGCATTCGCCGGCCCAGCACGATTCCGGAAACGTCCCGCGTGCGGTTCGCGATCTTGTCCTGCACCAGCAGCAGTTCGAGCAGGTCCTCCCGCGGCACCGGCATGAAAAGGCTCTTCGGCAGATTCAGCCGAATCTCCTTTTTCAGTACGTCGGCTTCCTGTTCGAGCGCCTCGATTTCGCTGCGAACCGCGGTGGCGGTTTCCCAGTCTCCATCAACGGCTGCAGCGAAGAAGGGCCCGAGCTTCTTGGCACATCGATGCGCAATCTCTATGTGCTTCTCGAGCGGCATCACTGGGGACGCGCCAAAGATATTGGCCAGCACGTTAGCCATGGTGTTTTCCGGCAGCTATTTTTGCGCGTCATCGTACCACACGGAACAGCACCGGTCCCGCGCGATCGCGTGCTAAACTTCGCGCCCCCGAACAGGCGCAAGTGGCAGACGATATGGCGTACTGGTTGATGAAATCCGAGCCCGATGCCTACAGCATCGACGACCTGGAACGCGATGGCCGCGATATGTGGGACGGTATCCGTAATTACCAGGCGCGCAACATGATGCGTGACGAAATGCGCATCGGCGACAGGGTCTTCTTCTACCATTCCAACTGCAAGGAGCCCGGGATCGTCGGCATCATGAAAGTCGTCAGCAAACCGTACGCCGACCCGACGCAATTCGACCCCGAGTCGAAGTACTACGACCCGAAGAGTAAAGAAGACGAGCCGCGCTGGATGCTCGTCGACGTCGAATTCGTGCGTAAACTCTCGCGCACGATCCCGCTCGCCGAACTCAAGGCGCATCCGGACCTCGACGGCATGATCCTGCTGCGCCGCGGCAATCGCCTGTCGATCATGCCCGTCGACAGATCTCACTGGGACCTGATCCTGGGCCTCGAGTAGATGGCGCGACGCAGACTCCTCGCGGTCGCAGCGGCCGCCGGCCTGCTCGGCGGCCTGGCCTGGCTCACGACACCGCCTGCTCTCGTCAATGCGGCGGTACCACCGCAATTACCGGACGATATCGAGGCCTGGCTGGCTGACACCGAGCGGCAGATGGCGGCGCAATTCGCGCTGATACCGGGTACCGAGAAGCGCGTGACCTGGCACGGGGCGGCGGGCGCACGCACGCCCTACGCCGTCGTCAGCCTGCACGGATTCTCCGCGACGCGCCAGGAAACAGCGCCGCTTGCCGAGCGCGTGGCCGCCGCCCTCGGCGCCAATCTCTTCGAGACGCGGCTGTCGGGTCACGGTCACACGGAGCAGCCGATGCACGAGGTACGCGCCGAAGACTGGCTCGCCGATACCGCCGAGGCGCTGGCGATCGGTGCGCGGCTCGGCGACAGGATCGTCGTGATCGGCACGTCGACAGGCGGCACCCTGGCGCTCGCCATGAGCAGCCATCAGGCCGCCCGTGCGGTGTCGGATATCGTCCTGATCTCGCCGAACGTGCAGCCCACCGACAGCAACGCCGCCTGGCTCACGCGGCCGGCCGGTCCGCTGATCGCGCGACTGATCGCCGGCGATACCCGCAGCTGGGACGCCCACAACGAGCGCCAGGCTCGCTACTGGTCGACGCGTTATCCCATCGAGGCCGCGATCGAGGTAATGCGGCTCGTCGACATGCTCAATGCACGGCTTCCCATGCAGCTCGAGCAGAACCTGTTCGTCATGCTGTCGCCACGCGACACGGTCGTCTCCCCTGCTGCCACGAAGCAGGCTTACGAGCGCATCGATGCGCCACGCAAGGCGCTCATCGAAGTCCACGATGCCGGGGATCCGAGTAACCATGTGCTGGCGGGCGACATCCTCTCGCCGGACAGCACCGACGAGGTCGCGACCATGATCGCGGACTTCGTGCTGCGCCGCTAGCGCGCGCCGATGCGCTCGTAGAGTTCCGGCGAGCGCGTGAGCCCCAGCATAATGACGAGATCGCCGGGCTGCGCCCAGGCGAGCGCCGATTCGAACGACTCGATCTCTTCGGCGTTGTGCTCGATCTGGTCTTCCCGCGCGCCGCAACAGAGCAACTCATCCCTGATCAGGCCGTAGACTTCGCCCGGGTCGCGACCGCGGTAGTAGTGCGCGAGTTCGGAGACGATGACTCGATCGAGACCTTTTTTCCACGCATTGCGCGCCAGTTCCCGGATCAGGTCGTCAGGGCGGTCGCCGGCCTGGGCGAAACACAGCACCTTGCGCCTGCCCTGCATCGCGGCTGCCATGTCGAGCAGCGCTTCGATCGCCTGCGGATTGTGCGCGAAATCGATGATGACCCTGAAACCGTCGACGTCGAAGACATTGCCGCGCCCCGGGTTCTCCGCCTGGGTCATGGTGGTCAGGCCTCGACTGATATCGGCCATCGATATACCCATGGCTGCGGTCAAGGCCGCGGCGGCAAGCGCGTTTGCCGTGTTATGACGGGCGGCGCCATTCAGCGTGATCGGTATATCGGCCACGCTGCAGAGAGTCTCTCGAGCCTCCCCGTCGATCCGCACCAGTTCATCCTCCTGCAGGACGTAGGCTGTACCCCCGCCTCTGGTGTGCGACAGGACGACCGGGTTGTCGGCATCCAGGGAAAACCAGGCCAGGCTTCCCGGGTAGTCGCGGGCGCGACCGACTAGCCTCGGGTCGTCGGCGTTCAGGATCAGCGTGCCGCGGTCGCGCACGGCCCGGCTCACGATCCACTTGATGTCCATCAACTCGTCGAGGCTCCGCGAGCCGAAATCGCCGAGGTGATCCCGGCCGATATTGGTGATCGCTGCCGCGTCAGCGTGGTATACCCCGAGACCCCGGCGCAGCAGGCCGCCGCGTGCCGTCTCGAGAATCGCGGCATCGACGGCCGTGTGGCGAAGGACATTGCGTGCGCCCCCGGGGCCGGACCAGTCGTCACGGTCGATGACTTCGTGGTCGACCGCGATGTAGTCCGTGGAACTCATCCCCACCGTGTGATCCGCGGCGCGCAGGATGTGCGCGGCCAGCCGTACCGTGGTCGTCTTGCCGTTCGTGCCGGTAACGAGCGCCGTCGGCACGTCGTGGAAACGCGCCCAGTCGAGCGTTCCCGGATCCGGGAGCTCCCGCACGGGCCAGGTCTCCGAGTGCCTGCCGAGCCCGAGAGAAACCTCATCGTCGTCCCAGAGCATGGTTACCCCGTTTGCGAGCACCCGCGCCTCGAGATCCATGAGTTCGGGGTTTGCTTCTTCCGCGATCGCTTTGCGGATTTCGGCAATGGCTTCCGAAAAATCGGGCGCGTCCCCTCCGCTCAGTTCATGGTCACAGGCCGACCACGCCCACTCGTTGATTGCCGAGGCCGCGTACAGCGCGTCCAGGGGCGCGGTAAACCCGATGCTGACGCCGCCGCGGAGCTTCACCGTGGCGAATTCGGTGTCGCGCCAGCCGAGTTCGGCCAGCATGCGCTCGACGTGCTTTCTCCAGGCGGGAACGAGACGCGCTGCCTCGTCGTCCGAGCAGGCAACGTCGAGGACGCTCCCATGGGTGTCGAATAACAGGCTCGGCCCGGTCAGTCTGCGCGCGTCGAGGAACTGCATCCTAGTCCGCTTCTTCCCTCGCGATACGCACGCCGCGCTCGTCGCTGATCAATTCGACGTCGACGTCAAAGCTGAAGTCTTCCGTCTCCGGCAGCTCCAGGTTCACCGGCTTCTTTGTCTTCACTTCCTCGCCATGAGCGCCCGAGTTGAAATAGATGATCTGCTTCCAGGTCCTCTTTACGTTGTCACCCAGCACGAGGACAAGGTCTCCCGGCTCCGCCATTTCGAGCGCGTGCAGGGTCGACTCCTGCTCATCGGGAACCACCTCGATGGCGTCGGCGGGTACCCCGCCTTCTAGGAGTCTATCCTTGAGCATTACGGGTACTTCATCGGACCCGCGGCCGCGCGGATTGTCGTCGCGGCGGCAGATGTAGTGGTCGAAGCGCCCGGCAGCGATGGCGGCGATGTCCCGGATGTCCTGGTCACGACGATCGCCGGGTGCTGCGAGCACGATGATGCGCCGGCCGTCCGGATCGAAGCGGTCGACCACGTCGCAAATCGCCTTTACGGCCGCGGGGTTGTGCGCATAGTCGAGTATCACCCGGAACGGATGCTCGTCGTAGATGTTCATGCGTCCCGGCGCCTGGAAGAAAGTCGTGTCGAAAGTGCGCAGGCCGTGGCGAATGTCCTCCAGGCCGATACCCATGTTGTAGGCGAGCGCAGCCGCAAACATTGCGTTCTGCACGTTGTGCATTGCCCGCCCTTCCAGCGTCGCGGGAATCAGGTGCGTCCATAGCAGCGGCGTGTGCGTTTCACCATCGTAGATGGTGATCATGTGGCCGTTCATCGCCTGTTCGAGCACGAACGCCTGCCCACCCGCGTTGATGTGCTGCTTCACCAGCGTATGCGCCGGGTTCATCGTCACGTAGCACAGTCGCTTCGAGTCCGTGTAGTCCGCCATCTGCAGGCACAGCGGATCGTCCGCGTTCAGTACCGCGGCATCCGTTGCGATCTCGATCGGTACGCGCTTGACTTCCGCAAGCTGCTCCACCGTATCGATGCCGCGCAACCCGAGATGGTCGGCGGACACGTTGAGGCACGCGGAAACATCGCAGCGCTCGAAGCCGAGGCCGCTGCGCAGCATCCCGCCGCGCGCTGTCTCCATGACGGCCGCATCCACGGCCGGGTCGCGCAGGATCATCTGCGCCGACTTGGGGCCGGTCATGTCGCCCGGAACACTGAGCTTGCCGTCGATGTAGACGCCGTCGGTCGAAGTTAGCCCGACCGTGAATCCCGACAGCTTCAGGATATGCGCGAGCATGCGCGAGGTCGTCGTCTTGCCGTTCGTGCCGGTCACCGCGGCGATCGGCACGCGCGTCGGTGCACCGGGCGGGAACAACATGTCGATGACGGCGCCACCAACGTCTCGCGGCGTGCCTTCGCTCGGCGCAACATGCATGCGAAAGCCGGGCCCTGCATTCACTTCGCAGATCGCACCGCCCGCTTCCCGATACGAAAGCGTGATGTCCCGGGTCAGGAAATCGACGCCACCGATGTCCAGGCCGATAGCCTTGATGGCACGGACCGCCATCTCCCGGTTGTCGGGATGAATGGTATCCGTCACGTCGATCGCCGTGCCGCCGGTGGAGAGGTTCGCCGTGGAGCGCAGGTAGACGACCTCGTCTTTCGCCGGCACCGTGGTCCTGTCGTAACCGATCTTCTTCAGAAGTCGTTCCGCCTGGTGATCGAACTCCAGGCGTGTCAGCACTTTTTCGTGGCCGACGCCGCGACGCGGATCCTGGTTGACGATATTCACCAGCTCCTCGATGCTATGTTCCCCGTCGCCGACAACGTGGCCGGGTTCGCGCTTGGCTGCGGCGACCAGCTTGCCGTCGATGACGAGCAGGCGGTGGTCGTATCCTTCGATGTAGCTCTCGACGATCACCGTGCGCCCGTGCTCCCGAGCCTTGTCGAACGCGACTTCCACTTCTTCGGCAGTCTTGAGATTGATGGATACGCCGCGGCCGTGGTTCCCCGCCAGCGGCTTGAGCACCACCGGGAAACCGATCGCCTTCGCCGCGCGGACCGCGTCCTGTTGCCCGCGCGCCAACCGCTGTTCCGGCACCGGCAGGCCAAGGTCGCGCAGGATGCCGTTGGTCTCTTCCTTGTCGCCGGCCAGTTCCACGGCGATATTGCCGGTCTTGCCTGTCGTCGTCGCCTGGATGCGCTGCTGGTAACGGCCATGGCCGAACTGCACCAGGCTGTAGCGGTTGAGCCTCAACCACGGGATATCGCGCTCCTCCGCCGCCCGCACCAGCGACGCTGTGCTGGGCCCGAGCGCCCGCGCCTGCGCATAGCGTATAAAGCTGTCGCGCTCCTGCGCGAAATCCCAGTCGGATGGCGGCGCATCGCCAGGCTTTATGTCGTCGGGCAACAGGCTCAGCAGGAACTTCAGCGCCAGGGCGCTCGCCTCGCGACCGACCGCCTCGTCCTTGTACTGGAACACCATGTTGTAGACGCCCGGCTGGCCTTCGATCGATCGAGTGCGGCCATAGGTGACCGGCGAGCCGGCGACGTTCTGTAACTCGATCGCCACGTGCTCCATGACGTGCCCCAGCCAGGTGCCCTCGTCCTCGCGCAGGCGACGCACGAAGCCGCCGGGCGCTTTATAGGAGCAACCGTGCTCGTGCAGGCCCGGCAGTGTCTCGAGCAACGGCTCGATGAAGGCATCGCCGAGGCGGCCGGTGGGCCAGGCTTCGAGCTCACCGAGATCGATGATGTGCCGGATGACCCGGAAGTGGGCCCAGATATTCGGACCAACGTAGACGTTGGTGCTGACGATTTTCATTGCTGTAGTCCTGTTGTACCGCTAGTCGGCAGAGCCCGCGCTCGCCTGCCTCGTAACAGCATCGAAGCGCCCGCCTGTGATCAGGATGTGCATCTTTATACCGATCAGGCTCACCGGATCCCCCCGCCGCGCCTGATCCATTGAAGAATAACTCAGTTCGGTCGGATCGATGACCGTGATGCCGCCGCTGCCGACGACGTCGAGCGTGTCGCCGGGCCGTATGAACGCCGCGGTGTCCTCGTCGAGACCGAGTCCCACCGCAAACGGGTTGTAGGCCAGCGCTGTCAGCAGGCGCCCAAGACGGTCACGCTCCCGGAAATGCTGGTCGACGATGAATTTGTTGGTCAGGCCGAGCCCGGGCGCCATGGTCACCATGTCCGGATGCGGCGTACTGCCCTCGATGCCGCCCGCGATCATGTGCTCTGGCATGAATGCCGCGCCCGCCGACGTGCCGGCCACGTGCATGCCCACTGCGTTGCGGCGCCGAATCCGCTGCGCAACCTCCGTGCCGCCGATGGTCGTCGACAGGCGCAGCTGGTTGCCGCCCGTCATGAAAACGCCATCCGACTTGTCGATGTAGTCGAGTTCGCTGCTCGACTGGCAATCCTCGCGCGTCTCGAACGCGAGCACCCTGGCGTGTTTGACGCCGAGCCTGCGAAACAGCTTTTCGTAATTGCGGCCGGTATCCTCGAGTTCGCTCGCGGTAGGAATGATGCTGATCCGCGAGTTCTTGCCGCCGCAGATTTCGACAAAGCGATCCAGGATTTCCGGGTTATGCAGCTTTTCTTCGCCGCCGCCGATAGGGATGATGTAACCGCGGTCTTCGCCGCTTACTTGACTGGAAGGGCTCATTAAAACGCTTGCTGGAAACGGGCCGGTATTGTACACGACGACCATGACTGAATTACCACTCGGAAGAACCACTGGCTATCCCGATCGCTATACGCCGGAAGCGCTGTGCCGCATCGACAGGGCCGGCAACCGCGAGCGCATCGGCCTGGGCGCAGATCTGCCGTTCTCGGGTGTCGATATCTGGAATGCCTGGGACCTGACGTGGCTCGACGAGGCGGGCCAACCGCAGGCCGCCACCGCCGAAATACGTATCCCCGCGGATTCGCCAGGCATCGTCGAGTCGAAATCGATGAAGCTCTACCTGGGCTCCCTCGCGATGTCGGAGTACGCATCCGCCGATACGGTGCGCGATCTCATCGCGGCGGACCTAGCTGAGTGTGTTGGTGCTCCCGTGACGGTTCGGGTCGATACGCTCGACGCGACACAGAGCCGCGGCCTGCAGCGCCTGCCCGGCGAGTCGCTCGACCGTATCAGCACCGGATGCACGGACTGGGAGGTCAATGCGGACCTGTTGCGTGCCGACGCGAATACCGTCGTTCGCGAGGCTCTCTATACGGATGCACTGCGTAGTCTTTGTCCTGTCACGGCGCAGCCCGACCTGGGCAGCGTGCTGGTCTGCTACCAGGGACCCAGGATCGATCGGGCGTCGCTGCTGCGCTACATCGTCTCTTTTCGCCGGCACCAGGACTTCCATGAGAATTGCGTGGAACGGATGTTCCTCGACATCGCCGGACGCTGTGGCGCAAAGAAACTGACCGTCTACGCCCGTTACCAGCGGCGTGGCGGAATCGATATCAATCCGTTCCGTTCGAATTTCGAGACTGCATCGAGAAACCTGCGCCTCTGGCGGCAATAGCCTCCACCCCGCGCTTGCGGGCTCAGTCGAGATCTTCGGGGTCCAGCCTGTGGCCCCACCCTTTCTTGGCCTCGAGGTAACGGCGATTCGCCGCGGTTACCCCGATGACGTGTTTGACCGGGGTGACCTCCGTCAGGCCGAGCGCAGCGAGGTCGTCCAGCTTCTTCGGATTGTTCGTCAGCAGGCGAAAAGGCTTCTCGCCGTAAAAGTAACGAATCAGCGTCGCTGCGTCGCTGAAATCGCGGGAGTCGTCCGGAAGACCCAGCGACCGGTTCGCCTGGTAGGTATTCTCTCCTGCGTCCTGCAACAGGTAGGTCGCGGCCTTGGCCCACAGGCCGATCCCGCGACCTTCGTGGCCCGACATGTAGATCACCATGCCGCCCCGCTCGTCGTCGGCAATGGCCGCAAGCGCGTGCTGCAGCTGTGGCCCGCACTCGCAACGCTCAGAGCCGAAGACATCGCCGGTGAGACAGCTCGAATGCACGCGAATCAGCGGATTCGTCCAGCTGTCGGGGTCGCCGATGATGAGCACGCAGTTCACGGCCATCGACGACGCGAGGTTGGCAAACAGCGATTGCGTATGCTGTTCCCGCAGCTGATCCGCCAACTCCTGAACTTTCGACAACTCCGTGTTGCGAACACAGGCGTACCAGATGACCTCCAGGTGCCTCCCACCGATCGCGAGCGGCATCGGGATCGGCCCGAGGATGCTGATCGCTTGACCGCCGCCCTTCTCGTCCGGCTCGAGCCTGCGCCCTTGCCGGTCGATGCGGATCAGCTTGCCTTCAGCAACCAGGCGCTTGCGAACGGTGGGATCGAGGTAGGTAAACATGGGGCCGCATTATGACCGACTGGGCAGGCCGCGGGAATTGCCTCCGCCAAGGCCGAAATTTCTTGCTGACCGTAAGGTCATTAACTATACTTGCTGACCATAAAGTCAGTAAGAGGCGGACATGAGCCCTCCACGCTTTCAACGCCGCAAGGAAGACCGCCCGCAGGAAATCACCGCGGCGGCATTTGCCGCCTTTGCCGAGAAGGGCTTCACGGCCACCCGGGTCGAGGAAGTCGCGCAGCGGGCCGGTGTCAGCAAGGGTCTCCTGTACCTCTACTTCAAGACCAAGGAGGAGCTGTTCAAAGCGGTCATACGCAGCGTCGTCACACCGCGCGTCGACGAATTGACCCGCACGCTGGACCGTTCGGACCTCAGCGCCGAGGCCTTCATCCGTGGCCCCTTGCTCACCTTCATGAAGCGTTTACCCGGTTCGCCCGCGAGCGTCGTGATCCGCCTGATGATCTCCGAGGCTCCGAAGCACCCCGACCTTGTGGACTACTACTGGGACAACGTCGCATCGCGCGGGCTTGCGACGCTCCGGCAGCTTCTCGACCGCGGTGTCATGAACGGTGAGTTCCGTGACAGCGTGGTGAACGAGTTGCCTCAGCTTTTTGTCGCCCCGGTCATGATGTCGATCGTCTGGGGCACCGTGTTCGCGGAACGTTCGCTCGATACGGACAAGCTGATCGAGACGCAGGTCGACATGATTGTCGCCTATATCAGGGCATAAGCGGAGCAAATGGATGCATCCACGAAACTTCATCGTCGCCGGCCTTTCTGCAATGTCGCTGGCGGCGTGCGACAACTCGAACAATCTCAACATTGTCGTCGGCGAACTGGCATCCGACCGTATCGAACTCATCGCAGAGGTGAACGAACCGATACTCGAGATCCTCGTTGCTGAAGGGGAAACGGTAACGGCGGGACAGCTCATCCTGCGCCAGGACGATACGAGGGCCAGCGCGCGCCTGCGCGAGGCCGAGGCTGCCGTCGGGCAGGCCCAGGCAAGGCTCGATGAGCTGGTACGCGGCCCGAGGCAGGAGCAGATCGCCCAGGCCCGAGCCAACCTGGCCGGCGCCGAACACGATATCGAGTTCCGGCGCACACAGTTTCAGCGCGCCAAAGAACTCCTGGAGAAAGAACTCGCATCCCCGGAGAATCGTGATCGCGCAAGGGCACAGCTCGACGCCGCGGAGGCCGGCCTCGAGCTGAGGAAAGCACAGCTCGAGGAACTTCTCGCGGGCACGACCGTCGAGGAACTCGCGCAGGCGGAACAGTCGTTGCGGCAGGCGGAGGCAAAGCGCGACAGTGCGTCGTTGGACGTCGAGCGTCACCACCTCGTGGCCCCGGTCGACGGCGTATTCGACAGTCGGCTCTTCGAGGTCGGCGAGCGTCCGCCCGCCGGGCAGCCTGTAGCCGTTATGCTGGCCGGCAATCAGCCCTATGCCAGGATCTATGTCCCCGAACGCCTGCGTGCCCGTGTGCGCCCCGGAACCGACGCCCGGATAGCCGTCGACGGGATGGGCGCATCCCTGGACGGCAGGGTCCGCTGGGTTGCGCACGAGCCAGCGTTCACGCCGTATTTCGCGCTGACGGAGCGGGACCGCGGCCGACTTACCTACCTCGCGAAGATCGATATCGAGCAGCAGCAGGACCGACTGCCGGACGGCGTCCCGGTCGAGGTGGAGCTGCTGTTGCAGGACGGCGGTCAATGAACCGGGAAATCGCTATCGAGGCCCGCGGGCTCACGAAGCGCTTCGGTGACCTCGTGGCCGTCAGCCGGCTGGACCTCGACGTGCCGCGCGGGGAAATCTACGGTTTCCTCGGGCCGAACGGCTCCGGCAAGTCAACGACAATCCGCATGCTGTGCGGCTTGCTGATGCCCAGCGACGGCAACGCCGTAGTCCTCGATACCGAGGTGCCCGGTGATACGCGGCAGCTCAAACCGCGAATCGGTTACATGACCCAGAAGTTCTCGCTTTTCGGTGACATGACCGTATTCGAGAACCTGCAGTTTATCGCCGAGATCTATTCCTACCCGCGACGAGAGCGCAGCGTACGCATCGAGGAGTTGCTGGAGCGTTACAACCTGCGCGACCAGCGGAGGCAGCTTGCGGGCACGATGAGTGGCGGCCAGAAGCAGCGCCTCGCCCTCGCGTGCGCCGTCCTGCATCGCCCGGAATTGCTGCTGCTCGATGAGCCGACGAGCGCGGTCGACCCGCAAAGCCGCCGCGATTTCTGGGCGGCCCTGTTCCGGTTGGCGGAGGCCGGAACGACGATTCTCGTGTCGACCCATTACATGGACGAGGCCGAGCGCTGCCATCGGCTCGCGATCCTCGACCACGGCATCAAGGTCGCGGACGGCACGCCGGCAGATTTACAGGCCAACACGGGCATGCACGTGTTGGAGGTCATCGCGGGCGATCCGTATCACGCGCAGGTCGTCATCGCGACAATCCCGGAGGTCGCGAGCGTCACGCAACTCGGCGTGAGGCTGCGCGTGCTCATACCCGATACTCATGACGATCCGACCGGCACCGTGAACGCCGCATTGCGAAATGCGGGCTTGGACGCGAAGGCGAGCCTGTCATCGGCAACGCTCGAGGACGTCTTCGTCGCCGTGACACGGAAGCCACAGAGGCAGGCAGCTTGAAGTCCCTGTCCCGAATTTTCGCCATACTTCTCAAGGAAGTGCGCCAGCTCCGCCGCGATCGACTGACGTTCGGCATGGTCGTCGGCCTTCCCGTCATGCAGATGCTGTTGTTCGGCTACGCCATCAATACGGACGTGCGCGACCTGAGAACGGCGGTCGCTGACCAGGCCAAGACCCACCTGTCGCGCCAGTTCGTCGCCGAACTGGGGCAGACGCAGGTCGTCAACATCGTCGGAGGTGTGGACTCTCCACGGCAGCTGGAGGAACTCCTCCGCGACGGCTCGATTTCGATCGGCGTCCACATTCCGCACGACTTCGACCGCCGTATTGTCGATCGGACCCGTGCCGCATCGCACCTCCTGGTCGACGGCAGCGACCCCACGATCCTGGGCGTCGCGAACCAGCTGCGCGTCATGCCTTTCGGTTTCGATGCAGGTAACACCGCGGCGCCGGTACCTCAGGTGATCGAAGTACGGCCCTACTACAATCCCGAACGGCGGACCCCAGTGAATATCGTCCCCGGGCTCATGGGCGTGATCCTGACAATGACGATGATCCTGTTCACTGCCGTCGCCATCGTCCGGGAACGCGAGCGTGGCAACCTGGAGCTGCTGATCAATACGCCGGTGAGTTCGGCCGAACTCATGATCGGCAAGGTCGTTCCCTACATCCTGATCGGCATGCTGCAGCTCGCGCTCATCCTGGCTGTCGGACGGCTGCTGTTCGACGTCCCGGTGCGTGGCAGCATCTTCGACCTTTACCTCGCCGCCTTTGCCTTCATCGCAGCGAATCTCGCACTCGGGTTGTTCATATCGACGGCTGCCCGGACGCAGTTCCAGGCCATGCAGATGACGGTCTTCATTCTGCTACCTTCGATATTGCTATCCGGCTTCATGTTCCCTTTCGAAGGCATGCCGCTCGTCGCACAGTGGCTCGGCGAGATTCTGCCGAACACCCACTTCATCCGTCTGACCCGTGGCATCATGCTCCGGGAAGCGTCCATCGGCGAGCTGTACGGGGATGTAGGCTATCTCCTCGGATTCGCGCTCGTCGCGATGACAGCGGCCGCGCTGCGCTTCACGAAACGACTCGACTAGACATCCGTCGCCAGCTCTTGGAGAGCGGACAAAGACTCGCAAAATGGCGCCCGTTCTGGTCCAATCGGCGCGGCAGCATTTAGTCTGTATAATCGTTTTTTGACCAATCCAGAATATCTACCGACCGGTAAGCATGAGTCAACAATCCGAGCAATCAGCCACTGTTTTCATTGTCGACGACGACCCGGCGATCCGGTTCGCGATGCAGGCCCTTATGGACTCCGTCAATCTGCGGCACGAGATTTACGGTTCGGGCGACGAGTTCCTGGAACAGGTAACCGACGAACGGCCTGGTTGCCTGGTACTCGACATCCGCATGCCGGGTCTCGGCGGTCTCGAACTCCACGACGAACTGCTCAACCGCGGCAACAGCCTGCCGGTCATCTTCATCACCGGACACGGCGACGTACCTATGGCCGTCGAGGCCATGCAGAAGGGAGCCGTGGACTTCATCCAGAAGCCGTTCCGGGATCAGGATCTGCTGGATCGAATCCGCGAAGCCCTTAAGACCGACCGACAGCGCCGCGAAGAGCAACAGCATCACGCCGAGGTCGAGGACCGGATTGCACGATTGACGAATCGCGAACGCGAGGTTTTCGACCTCGTCGTTACCGGCAAGCCCAACAAGGTTATTGCTTACGAACTCGGCGTTAGTCAGCGCACTGTCGAGATTCACCGCGCGCGGGTGATGGAGAAGATGCAGGCGAGATCACTTGCCGATCTCGTCAAGATGCACATGCATCAGGAGTAGTAGCGCGCGCTGCGTTCCTCCTCGAGGCGCGCACATTCGATACAAAGCTTCGCGTAGGGATGGACGCGGATCCTGCCTTTGTCGATCTCGGTGCCGCAGTCGACACAGATGCCGTACTCGCCGGCATCAATACGCTGCAGAGCAGCAGAAATGTTCCTGATTTCTGCTCGTGCTTCGTTACCGAGGGCATCGACGACTTCGCTGTCCTCGAGTTCCTTGGCGCGTTCCTTCGAATCCGGGTGGTAACCGCGCCTCAGGTTCTCGGTGATCCGCTCCAGACGAATGGCCAGCTCCGCCTTCTTCTTCTCGAGCTCTTCCCTGATCGTATTGTATGTCTCGGCTTGCATCGGCAAAAACCTCCACTCCGTCCTGCCGCCCAGGACCCGTGTACTCCGTAACCAATGTACGGATATCGGGAAGTTAGCCGTATCAGTAAATTCACCTATCAAGTCATAAGTAGTATCCGATATACGCTAGGGATGTCGCCTTATGGAAGGAAAAAAGGGGCGGATTTACGCTTGCTGCGAGGGATAATTCTGTCCTGTCCTGACAAAAACAGGGTGCAACAATGCACGAGTTATCGAAGATCCTGTCCGTTATCGATCCGACCGTGAAGGAACAGCCCGGCATGCATCGCGCTGCTTGGCTGGCCCAAGAAACCGGCGCCGAACTCGAACTGCTGATCTGCTATTACAACGAGTACCTGAGCGGTGACCGGCTGTTCGACTCCCCATCGCTGGAAAAAGCGCGCAAGGAGGTCATCGGCAATCACTCCAGGCACCTCGAGGAACTGGCAGAACCGCTCCGTGGAGAGGGCATCGTCGTAAATACGTCGGCCGTCTGGGATCACCCCCTTTACGAAGGCATCGTGCGACACGTCGTGTCGTCAGGCGCCGATATCGTGGTGAAGGATACCCACCACCATTCGGCGGTTTCGCGCGCCCTGCTCACCAATACCGACTGGAACCTGATCCGTACCTGCCCGGCGCCGCTCTGGCTGGTCAAACCGATCGACCTCCTGGACGAGCCCGTATTCATCGCCGCAATCGACCCGATGAACGAACACGATAAACCCGCGGCACTCGATGATGAGATCCTGCAGACCAGCAAGTTCATCGCGGAGAAGGTCGGCGGCCAGGTACACGCATTTCACTCCTACGACCCGCGTATTGCGGTCGCAACGGCGACGGCCAACGCCTACATCCCCGTCTCGCTGCCGTTCGACGAAATCGAACAGCAGATGCACGAAGACCACCAGAAGCGATTCCACGAGATCACTTCGTTCCACAGTATCGACGACGACAAATCACACCTCGTCGCGGGCCTGACCCACGAGGAATTACCGATCGTCGCCAATGAACTCCAGGCCGCCGTCGTAGTCATGGGCGCCGTATCGAGGAATCACTGGAAGCGCCTCTTCATCGGCGCGACGGCGGAGCGCACGCTGGAACACCTGCCCTGCGACCTGCTGATCATCAAGCCGGACTGGTTCCAGACGCCGGTCGAGCAGCAATCGCACGAAGCCGCCTGAGCGCGCCGATCACGCGACCGTAACGGCGATTCTCGAACCGCGAAGCAATTGCGTGCCCAGGCGCGCTCCGGCAGGACACCCGTTCGCAGGAGCGGTTCTCGAACCGCGAACAAAAAAGCCCGCTATGCAGCACATAGCGGGCATGGAGAGAAAATCGGGCATTCGCGCCGTAGTTCCTGACAACTCTTGCAGGCGAAAATAACCTCGGCCTTAAGATGCCAGACCGGCGGGCGAAGCATATACGTAACTTCCCCTACTCACGTTGCGCTCCTCTCCCAGGCTGTGGCGGCGCGCGTCAACTCGCCTCTGAAGACGGTAACGGCGCGGCCCGAGAGGAATACCCGCTCGTCGGACACGCGCACCCGCACGATGCCGCCGCGCTCGGACGCCTGGAAGGCCGTCATTTCAACCTGACCCAGTCGTTCGCTCCAGTAAGGGCCGAGGCAGCAATGCGCCGAGCCGGTAACCGGGTCTTCATTGACCCCGACAGCCGGCGCGAAAAAGCGCGACAGGAAATCGAAACGCGCATCACCCGACTGGCAGGTTAGGATCACGCCCCTGCACGCGAATTCACGCAGCCGCCGGAAGTCGGGTTGCGCCGCCCGCAGAACGCGGTCCGACTCGACCTCGATCAGCAGGTCGAACGCCGATTGGCCCACGTACTGCGGCGCGACGCCGAGCACGTCACCGAGTTCGCGGATCTGCGCTTCGCCCAGCTCCGCAGCAACCGGCCGCGTCGCCGGGAAATCGAGTTCGACGATTTCGCCACGCCGCGCCGCCGTCAGCAGACCGCTCCGCGTGTGGAACCGGATCGTGTCGTCGTTATCCGCGACACCCTCCGACCAGAGCGCATGTGCCGCGGCCAGCGTCGCGTGCCCGCAAAGATCGACCTCGACGGCGGGTGTGAACCAGCGCAGCTCGAAGTCGCCGGCGACTTCGCGCACGAACGCCGTCTCCGACAGGTTCATCTCCGCGGCAACGGCTTGCATCCACCGTGGATCGTGCTCGCCTTCGAGCAGGCAAACCGCCGCCGGATTACCGGCATACGGCCGATCCGCGAATGCGTCTATCTGCAGGCAGGCAACCGGCACCCCGGAATACGCTCAGTCCTGCGGAACGGCGCCGGTCTTGGTGGCGACGTGCGCCGCGGCGAGCAGGCGGCCCGTATTGACCGGCTTGCTCATGAGCGTGCAGTTGTCCACCGGCCGCGCTTCCTTGACCACCTTGGTCGTATCGCCACTCACGATGAACGCAGGGATGTTTACACCGTAATGCTCGCGAATCCCCGTCACCGCCTCGACGCCCGTCGAACCGTCGAGCAGGTGAAAATCGGAAATGAGCAGCGAGGGAACGTCGTCCAGGTGCTTGATGATTGCATTGGCTTCAGGCGCCGACTTGGCGGTCGCAACGCGGTAACCCTCCGCTTCGAGCAGCATGCCCCAGGCATTCGCGACGTTCACGTCATCCTCGATCAGCACGATGGTGCCGGCCCCTCCTGCATCGGCGGCGGTTGCTTTCGCATGGTCTTCACCTGACACGCATCGCGGCGCGTCCACTATGGGCACCGATACATAGAACATCGAACCCTTGCCGGGCTCGGATTCGACGCCGATATCATGACCGAGCAAATCCGCGAGGCGCCGCACAATGGCGAGCCCGAGCCCGAATCCCTCGGTGCTCGAGCCGGGCGTCTTGGTCTGGTGGAACTCCTGGAAGATCGCTTCGAGCTGGTCCGATTCGATGCCGATACCGCTGTCGACGACTTCCAGCCGGCACATCTCGCCGGAGCATTCGCACAGCATTTGCACGCTGCCGTTGTTCGTGTAGCGGATCGCATTGGACACCAGGTTCTGGACGATCTCGCTGAGCAGGTTCGGGTCACTGCGAACCGTGGTCGCACAGGGCTCGGACGAGAAATCCAGGCCTTTGTGACTCGCCTGGCGCCCGAATTCCGCGGACAGGCGGTCGATGATGCGCTGCATCGGGAACTCCTCGATCTCGGGCGTCACCGCGCCCGCGTCGAGGCGGCTGATATCGAGGAGAGAGTTCAACAGGTTCGTCATCGCGGTGAGCGAATGTTCCTGGCTTTCGATCATCTCCTTCGCGCGCTCGTCCTTTACAGTCCGGCGCAACGCGCCGTTCAGCAGGCTCAGGGCCTGGACGGGCTGGCGCAGGTCGTGGCTGGCCGCCGCAAGGAAGGCGGTATTGGCCTTTTGCGCCCGCTCCGCCGCCTGGCGCGCCGCAATAATCTCCTGCTCCATGCGGCGGCGCTGCGTAACGTCCCTTATCACGCTCGAGACGAACGTGCCGCTCGACGTCTCGACCGGGCTCAGGCTGATTTCGACGGGGAATTCGCTGCTGTCCTTGCGGCGTCCGAAGAGATCCAGCCCCGGCCCCATCGGCCGCAGCTCCGGGTTCGCGGCATAGCTGCCGCGATGCTGCAGGTGACCCTGGCGCAGGCGTTCCGGGAGCAGCATCTCGACCTCGTGCCCCAGCAGTTCGGCACGGCTGTAGCCGAACATGTCTTCGGCACGCCGGTTGACGATCGCGATCCGGCCGCGCTCATCAACGATGATCATTGCGTCCGGGGCCGTCTCGAGCATGGTACGGAAGTACGCCTCGGACTCGTCGCCGGCATTCACCTCGCGAATCGTGCTGGCCACGAGCAAGCCGGCGTTGGTGTTGACCGGGGTCAACGCAATCTCGGCACGAAAACGGCTGCCGTCCTTGCGCAGGCCGTACAAATCCAGCCCCGACAGTAAGGGCCGTGCCCGTGGCGAGGCCTTGTAGCGGCTGCGGTATTCCTCGTGCTGGCTGCGCATCTCCTCCGGCATCAGCGTCTCGACGGACTTGCCCAACAGTTCTGCCGACGGATACCCGAACAGGGACTCAGCCCCCCGGTTTACGAACACGATCCGGCCGTCCGCATCGGTAACGATCGCGGCGTCTGCTGCGGCGTGCAGAAGCTCGTTAACTACCTCGGCGGGAAGCTCACTGGCGGACATCGGGGGGTACATGGAAATGGCTAAGGCCTCGATTATAAAGGCGGTTCCCGAAGAAAACAGCCTGCAATCAGGCCCTGCCGACGGCATTGAATGCCATACGTATAGTTACGTATAGGGCGCCCAGAATGCCGCTGTTAGCGTGCCAGCGGACTACGAGGCTATACTTGGCATTCCGGGTGCCACAAGAAGACATTACGGCCGGGAGAATTCTGCCCTCCCCCGTGAACTACGAGTCCCGAATCCAACGCCACAACAATCAGCTGAAGGGGTCGTGCTTTGGACACGAAAGCTCAATACAACGATACGGTTGTACGCCAGTTTGCGATCATGACGGTCGTCTGGGGCATCGTCGGCATGCTCGCCGGAGTATTCATCGCCGCACAGCTCATCTGGCCGCAGCTCAATTTCGACCTGCCGTTCCTGACCTACAGCCGTCTGCGGCCGCTGCATACCAACGCAGTGATCTTCGCGTTCGGCGGGTCCGGCCTGTTCGCGACCGCCTACTACGTCGTGCAACGCACCTGTCACGTGCGTCTCGCGTTCGACAAGCTGGCCGCATTCACGTTCTGGGGCTGGCAGGCCGTCATCGTACTCGCCGCCATCACCCTGCCGCTCGGCATAACGCAGTCGAAGGAGTACGCGGAGCTCGAGTGGCCGATCGACCTGTTGATCGCCGTGGTATGGGTCGCATTTGCGATCGTGTTCTTCATGACGATCGTGCGCCGGCGCGTCAAGCACATCTATGTGGCCAACTGGTTCTACGGCGCCTTCATTATCACGGTCGCGATCCTGCACATCTTCAACAACCTCGCCGTGCCGGTCACGCTGACCAAGTCGTACCAGATCTATACCGGCACAGTCGACGCGATGATGCAATGGTGGTACGGCCACAACGCCGTGGGGTTCTTCCTGACCGCCGGCTTCCTCGGCATGATGTACTACTTCGTGCCGAAACAGGCCGAGCGCCCGATCTATTCCTACCGGCTGTCCGTGGTGCACTTCTGGTCCCTGATCGCCGTCTACATGTGGGCCGGCCCGCATCACCTGCACTACACCTCGCTGCCCGACTGGGCGCAGACGCTCGGCATGGTGTTCTCGATCGTCCTGCTGGCGCCGTCGTGGGGCGGCATGATCAACGGCATCATGACCCTGTCCGGCGCCTGGCATAAGCTGCGCACCGATCCGGTGCTGCGCATGCTTGTCACGTCCGTCGCCTTCTACGGCATGAGCACCTTCGAAGGTCCGCTGATGGCCGTGAAACAGGTGAATGCCCTGTCGCATTATACGGACTGGACCATCGGGCATGTCCATTCCGGCGCCCTGGGCTGGGTCGCCTTCGTCAGTTTCGGCACCCTGTATTTCCTGGTGCCGCGGCTGTGGAAACGCGACCGCCTCTACAGCATCCGCCTGGTGAGCTATCACTACTGGATCGCCACTATCGGCATCGTTCTGTACATCGCCACCATGTGGGTGTCTGGAATCCAGCAGGGCTTGATGTGGCGGTCCTACGACGAGCTCGGGTTTCTGCAATACGCCTTCGTGGAAACGGTCGATGCGATGCATCCGTTCTACGTGGTCCGCGCGATGGGCGGCATCCTGTTCCTGCTCGGCGCCTTGATCATGATCTACAACCTGATACGGACGGCCCGCGGCGATTTGCGGCAGGAAGCAGCCTATGTCCTGCCCGGCCGCGCCGCCGCCGCCGCGGAGTGAGTCGGCCATGAAATTCAGCCACGCAAAGATCGAGCGCAACGTCGCCCTGCTGGCCGTGCTGACGTTGATCGTCATTTCGATCGGCGGCATCGTCGAGATCGTGCCGCTCTACACCATCGAGAGTACGGTCGAAAAGGTGCAAGGCATGCGGCCCTATTCGCCCCTGGAGCTGGCGGGGCGGAACATCTATATCCGCGAGGGCTGCTACAACTGCCATTCCCAGCAGATCCGGCCGTTCCGCGACGAGGTCGAACGCTACGGGCATTACAGCATCGCCGCGGAAAGCATGTACGACCATCCCTTTCAATGGGGCTCCAAACGCACCGGTCCGGACCTCGCAAGGGTCGGCGGCAAATACTCGAACGACTGGCATGTCGAGCACATGATCGATCCGCGATCGGTGGTCCCGGAATCGATCATGCCCGGATACCGGTTCATGGCGGACCGGCCGTTGCGCGCCGATGACATCCGCGACCATCTCCGGGCCAATCAGGCGGTCGGCGTTCCCTATACCGAAGAGATGGTGGCGGAGGCGATGGCCGATCTGGCGGCGCAAGCGAATCCGGAGGCGGACACCGAAGGCCTGCTCAAGCGCTATCCGAAGGCCGTGGTCGGAAACTTCGACGGGAACGCCGCGCTGCTGACCGAGATGGACGCCATCATCGCGTATCTGCAGATGCTCGGGACGCTGGTCGATTTTTCGAAATACCGCGTCGACGATCTCAAACAATAGGACCCGCGCCATGCAGGAACTTGCGAATTTTCTCTATCCAATCTGGGTCGCCCTGTTCATGGGGATCTTCATCGGAATCGCGGTCTGGGCTTTCTGGCCATCGGAGCGGCGGAAGAAAAGCATGGAAGACCATGCCTCGATTCCCCTGCGCGATGACGCCACACCGGAAAACGGCGGATAGGAAAAAGTGATGCCGACCAAGATAGAAA
>JBFFEB010000043.1:0-30152 GCA_041559075.1 Woeseiaceae bacterium
AACCGTTCGCTGATGAATCGGCGATGCCGACCTACCTGGTTTCGAAAGTCGCGCGAGAGAACGTGACCGTGGTACTCACCGGCGACGGCGGCGACGAGGTTTTCGGTGGCTACCGTACCTACCCGCGCTTCCAGCGCTACGACCGGCTGCCGTCTTGGCCGGCCGCGATGGAACGGCTGACGCACCGGCTGCGCAGGCCTTTCGGCCGGCGCAGTGCCGTCACACGCACGATGAAAGTGCTCGAGTTCGCTCTCGCCAGGGGGCCGTCGTTGTGGGCGAAAATCATGCACGGCATGCCCGAGGCGGCGAAGCTCGAATACCGCGAACGCTTCGGCGTTCCGCACGATTACGAAGACTGGTGGCACTACCGCAAGCACTGGCGTAACGACCTGCCCGTTCGTACACGGCTGCAACTCGTCGACTTTCATACTTTCATGCCGGGCATGGTGCTCACGAAAGTGGACCGCACGAGCATGGCCGTGTCGCTCGAAGCGCGGGTGCCGTTCCTGGCCCGCAAGATCATCGAATTCTCTTTTTCGTTGCCGGAGCACATCCGCTATTACGACGGCAACCTCAAAGGCATCCTCAAGTATGCCTACAGGGACATCCTCCCGCAGGACATCCTGCACCGGCGCAAAAAAGGTTTCGGTATACCCCGCTACTACCTCAAGGATCTGGACGGCGGCAAACCGATCCAGGAGCACCTGTTGCAGAGCCTGTTTCTTTAGGCCGACGCAGCACCAGCTTGGAATCGCCCCACCGACCCCAATATCAATCAGTCGGGTTAAGGCGAAAAGGGCCGGTGCGTCGATATGCAGGGTCGATTCCTCGCAGCGATCGGTTTGGCGGTCCTCGTCGCCGCCGAGGCCGGCTGCATGGCCAGCGCCCCGCTCTCCGATCCGCCGGTCTTCGATGACAAGCCGCCATTCCTCGCGCTCAGCATCGCCCGGCAGCCGTCGGCGGACTTTGCCGGTGCCCCGTCTGCGGCCTCTGTAAGGACCAAGGAAAACCAGGTGTACGCGGGCTTGTACCGCTTCGAGGCCGGCAACGGCACGCTCGATTTCGGCCTCGACTACCAGTACACGCGCTACGTGTATGACGGCATCGACGGTCGCAATCGTGACCTGCACCGGTTCGAGTTCCCGCTCAGGTACCGGGGCGCACTTAGCGGGTGGAGGATAAACGGCAGTATCGCACCCGGGCTCTCGACCTCATCCAACGTGCTGAAAGAGTTTTTCGATCGGATCAGCCGCGACGACCTGTTGGTTACCGCGCGCGTGGAAGGCCGCCGCGAGTGGCGTTCAGGAAACTGGGTGATCGGCGCCGCCTACAATCGGGCGTTCGGCAAACCGTTGCTCTATCCGATCGCCGGCATCGAATTCTCACCGAACGAAGCGCTGGATGTCAGGCTCGCGTTCCCGGACTCCGGTTTCGAATACCGCATCTCGGCCGGGCGATCGCTGTCAGGGCGCCTGTTTCCTGCCGGGCACCAGTGGCACGTCATGACGGATGACTTCGACGCCGAGTTCGACTACCGCGTCGAGGGTATCCGCGCACAGGTGGGCTGCAGTATCCGGCTTTGGAAGCAGGTCACGCTGGATTTTGGCGGCGGGTATGAGTTCGCGCGCAAACACTTCCTCACCGACGACCGCGGCGTGCGCATCGAGTCAGAGGTCGACGACCAGTGGCTGTTTCTGTTCGGAGTGCGAGCCGGAGCGGCGCCACTACCTTACACGCATGGCAGCCAGCTATGATGCTCGGGCGACGCAGGGAGTGACGCGAGAGGGTTTTTGACAATTTGGAAAATTAATGGTTTTGGGGCAAAATGCGGGCCCGGTGTGCCCAGCCGGAGCACGTACGCAGGCACAGCAATGTATAAGCAGTCGATGATATTCAAAGCGCTAGCTGGCTTGGCAGGCGTAATCCTCGCGGCATCCGCGGCGGCCGGCCCGGTGTACCAGCCGCCGGGAGCCAACCTGACGCTGGGCGACGTTACTCACGGCAAGCGCGTACTGTCGGCCTCCAGCAACCCGGCAGCGGCAGCGGCCGACCGGGCCCGCTCAGGCGGCAAGCCTGTCCGCGGAACCGTGATCTCGGGCGCCGCGGGTCTCGAGTACGGTAACGTGGAGAACCTGTTCGACCTGTACAACGAACTGACCCGGGCCTATTCACCCAGCGACCCCGGCAGCGGTGGCGGCCCGGGCCAGAATCCGGACGACAAGCCCGACGACGGCATCAATATCGGTGACATACTCGACCAGCTGGATCCGCGGATCCAGGAGGCACTCGAGGCCATTGCCACCGAGATAGCGACGCAGACGGCATTGTTGCTGCTCATCAAGGAAGAAGGCTATGCCAAGGCATGGCTGGCGGCCGACGCGCCGTTCGTATTCGACAAGCAGTGGCTCGGCGGCACCTGGACGATGGGCCTGAACTGGTCGGGCAGCTCCAAGGCCTATGGTTTGACGGAAGAGATCGAGTTCGACGCAGACATAGCGCAGCGGCGGATCGAGGACTGGGTGAATGCGCTACCGATAGACCGTCCCGGTCAGTTCGAAATCAGCGACGACATAACCCTGACCCCTACACCGGGACAGAATGCCGTCTTTCTCTCAATCACCAACGACAGTTCGCTGCTCTCCAAGTCCACGCAAACGACGGAGTTCAACTTCAGCTACAGCCGGGAAACCATGTCTGCCGAAAACGGCAGCCTGTTCTTCGGTGCCAGGGCGAACATCTACCTGAAACAGCTTTCGCGCCTGAGCGTGCGCTTCGGCGACATCACGGATTCCGAAGAACTGTTCGAGGCCATCCGGGATGCGGATTTCCGCACCGATGAGGGCCTGGGTCTCGATCTCGGCGTTCTGTGGGTCGCCGACAACTACCAGCTCGGCGCGCACGTAACCAACATCAATGAACCGGAATTTCGCTTTCCCGACGTCAATCTCGAGCCATACAGCAGCGAACAAGCTATTCAATTCTTGGAAAGGGACGCGCTTTACACCCTGGATCGCCAGCTAAAACTCGAGGCCTCGATCTTCACGGACGACCGGCGCTGGTCCGCACACCTCGGATACGACGTGGACCCGGTAACCGAGCCGATGGGCGACCGCTTCCAGTGGGTGACGCTGAGCGGCGGCTTCACGACCGACAGCTGGTGGATCCCATCGGCCCGCATCGGCTACCGGCAGAATCTCGCCGGCACGGAACTCGGCTACGTCAGTATCGGCGCGACGCTCTTCAAGTATGTGAACATCGACATCGCCTCAGCGCTCGACACCGTCGAGATCGACGGCCAGACGCTGCCGCAGGGCCTCATGGGCAGCATCGGCTTCGAAATCAGCTGGTAGCGGGACTCGCCTTAATCGGGCGGGTTTTCCCCATGTTCGAAGTGGTGCAGGTCCGGCTCCACGTGCGGAAGGTGGTGCTCGAATTCTTCCGTCAGGTGTTCCGCATTGCGGATCCAGCTGCAGGTCTCGCAGGTGCACGTCGTCTCGTCGTGCCGCAACTCGCTGTGCAGGGCTTCGACCAGCTTGACGCCTTCGCGCAATGAATCGGCCAGTTCTTCGTCGGTCTTGTCGTCGCGATGGACGAAGTCTTCCAGGCACTTGTCCCAGCCGCAATCGCCGGAACCGTCACAGGTATGGCAGCGCTCACCGGTGGCCTCGAAGAAACTCTTGTGCGGATAGTTTCCTCCCTCGATGAGTTGCCGGACCAGGATGCCGGGATACGTAAGCGCTTCTATTAGTTGTCGTCGCATGACCCTCTCCTTTCAGCTCGACTCCCATACTAGGCGGAACACCAGACGCACTCAAGCGCATGCGGCGGACCGATCGTAGGTAATTGCCGCAGTCGAATCTTTCGCTCCTCCACCGCGCCGCTAGTAACGGTATGAGAACTCGAGACCAGCCTGGCGCGGCACGCTCGGCCAGGCGATGTCCGCCGGCAGGCCGATGAATCGCGCCGCAAAGAACCACTCGATGTACTCCTCGTCCAGCAGGTTGTTCACGAACAGGCGCAGCGACCAGTTTTCCCGCTCCAGCGAGAAACTCAGATTGACGAGATCGTAGGCCTCCTGCGCATCCAGGTTGTCGAGCGTCCAATAGGTCTTGTCGCGATGTTCGTAGTCGATACGGCTGACGAGGTCGAACGCACCCGGCAGGGCAGCCGTATGCTGCAGGCCGAGGTTCAGCGTCCACACGGGCGCACCGGGCACCTTGCTGCCGAGGATAGCCTCTGCCGGTACCAGCACCCCCTGGATGTCCTCGTACTCCTTGATCTCGCTATCCGTGTAGCCGAAAGCAAAGTCGAGTCGTAACGAGTCGCTCGGTAACGCGGTCACCTCGAGCTCGCCGCCCCACAGTTCGCTATTCGGAACGTTGATATTGGCCTGCGTGCCGGTCTGGTCGAACAGGAAGAACTGCTGGTCCGTGTAGTCCATGAAGAACACCGACATGGCGCTCCGCAGCCTGCCGTCCCAGGCGGACCACTTGAGACCCGTTTCGTAGCTGATCAGCGACTCCTGGTCGAAGCCCGGCGCGAAATTGCTGCCCTCCGACAGGTTGTTGAAACCGCCGGCACGAAAACCCTTGCCGACCGTGACGTAGCCCAGCAGCCCCTCGCGGAAGCTGTAAGCGAGACTGGCCTTCGGCTGCAGCTCGGTGAAGGTTTCGCTGCGGCCCTGGGTCAGGTCTTCAGGCGTCTCCTCGTCGTACCGAAAGGCCAGCGTCAGCTCGAGGTCATCGGTCAGGTCGTAGCTCATGTTCCCGAACGCCGCGTAGTTCCTGAGCTTCAAATCCTGTGCCGCCGGCGGTACCGGGAACCCCAGGAAAGTCGTGGCCAGCGAACGGAACCGATCCTGGTCGAAGAAGTAAACGCCCGCGACCCACCGCAGTGCCTGGTCGGCGCCGGAGGTCAGGCGAAACTCCTGTGCGAGCGTCGTCGAATCGTCGATCACGATGATGTTGATCGCGTCGACAAGAGTCTGGTCGAGGTCCTGGTCGTTACCCGATTCGACGTCGGTATACGAGGTTACCGACGTCAGCGTGCCCCAGGCGAACTCGTAGTCGATCTTTGCCGAGAACTCCGAGAACTTGACGGAGGACTCGCCGATGCGATTCGACTGGATCTCGTAGGTAGGATTGCCGAAGAAAATGGGCTCGGCCGGGGGCGGCAATGGCAGGACTCCCTCGCTGCCCGGCATGAAGTAGCCCGATCCGCCCTGCTGGTCGGAGTACTGTCCCCGGAGGTCGACCGAGAGCGCATCCGTTGGCTTGTAAATCAGCCGGCCGCGAAACGACTGCGATTCCTTGAAATCGACTTTCTGGTTGTCCAGGTAGGCATTCTCCAGCTGGCCTTCGCGATCCTGCAACCGGATCGCGGCGCGGTACAGGAGCTTGTCGCCCGCCAGCGGCCCCGACGCATTGGCAGCAAGGACGAAGTCGTTGCCCTCCGCCGCCGACAGGCGGACGCCGTACTCGGGATTCAAAGTAGGCTGCCTGGTAGAGACGAGCACCGCGCCGCCGATCGCATTCCGTCCGTACAACGCCCCCTGCGGACCGCGCAGGACGTCAATGCTTTCAATGTCGAACAACTCCTGGGTTGTCAACAGGTTGTTGGTCGCGCTGACACCGTCGATACGATACGACACGGGCGGCTGGCCGGTACCGCGATTCTGCCGCACCCCGCGTATGACCAGCGTGCTGATGCCGACTTCCTGGTCATCCGAGAAACGCAGGTTCGGCGTGAGCGCGGCTACGCCGTTGATGCGTTCTATGCGGTGGCGCTCGATGTCCGCCTGCGTAAAAGCAGTGATCGAGTCCGGTATCGCGGAGAGTTTCTCGGCGCGAAAGCGCGATGTGACGATGATCTCCTCGATGCGCGTATCCGCCTCGTCAACCGCCTGTGCGTACCCGGGTTGCGGAAGCGCACCGAGGATTACAGGCAGTAGGCAAAGAGCTATTCGTGGAAGTCGATGATCGGTTCCTTGCAACGGCCCGTCCTTCTTGCTGGCGACGCACCCCCCGGCGTCACAGGGACATTGGCCTGCGCGATCGGTGATTGTCAACAGGCGAGCGTCGCGATACCGGTACGACCAAAAAACATAAGGCACCGGCACTTTGTGGTAATTTATTGAATTATCGCAAGATATCCATTATGAATCGTGAAATTGTCAGTGTAGGGTTTAACGAACAACGCTCGCAATGCCGGCTATTCGCAAGCACATCAACAACCTGGGAAGACGGAAGAAGACAGTGGTCGTAAGCCTCGTCCTGATTTTCGAAGTGCTCGGCATCCTGTCGGCGATGCACGCCGTGATGAACGTGCGCACGCCGCAAGGCTCCATCGCCTGGGCGGTATCGCTCGTCATCATGCCGGTTGTCGGCGTGCCAGCCTACTGGGTGTTCGGGCGCAACAAGTTCAACGGCTACGTACTCGCGAGGCGCGCCGACGACGGCAGGCTCGATGACCTGTCCCGCCGCGCCAGACTCGGCATCGAACGAATCGATGCCGGAACCGAATGGGGCAATACCGTGGTTCGTGGCATCGAGCGCCTCGCGCGCCTGCCCTTCACGGGCGCCAATGACGTCGAACTGCTCGTCGATGGCAAGGACACGTTCGCAAGCATCTTCGCCGGCATCGACTCGGCGCAGGACTATGTGCTGGTCCAGTTCTATATTGTCCGCGCTGACGACATCGGTAACGAACTCAAGTCGCGACTCATCGATGCGGCCAGGCGCGGCGTACGAGTCTGGTTTCTGTACGACGAGATCGGCAGCCTCGGCCTCGGGGACTCTTATATCGATGAGCTTCGTCGCAGCGGCGTAAACATGCTGCCGTTTCACAGCCGCAAAGGTTCGGGCAACCGCTTCCAGCTCAATTTCCGGAACCATCGCAAGACGGTTGTGGTGGATGGCCGCGAGGCCTGGGTCGGTGGACACAACGTCGGTGACGAGTACCTCGGCAGGTCGCCAAAGTTTGGCCGGTGGCGGGATACGCACATGCGGCTTGAAGGCCCGGCTGCCCTGGGCGCCCAGATCGCGTTCGTCGAAGACTGGCGCTGGGCGGCCGACGAGACGCTGTCGGAACTCGCTTGGGACCCGGTCAAGTCGACGGATGGGAGTGCGCAGGCCCTGGTCATTGCCAGCGGACCGGCCGACGACGTCGAGACCGCATCACTGATGTATACCCAGGCGATCAATGCGGCGACACGCAGGATCTGGATTGCCAGCCCGTATTTCGTGCCGGACGACGCGATTGTCCAGTCGCTTCAGCTTGCCGCCCTTCGTGGCGTCGATGTACGAATCCTCATACCTGAGATATCCGACAGCGCGCTCGTCAAGCTCGCGGCTTACTCTTACTTCGACGAGGTCAGTACCACCGGCGTCCACTTTTACCGTTACCAGGGCGGTTTCCTGCACGGCAAGGTCATGCTGGTCGATGATTCGGTCGCTGCCGTCGGCACCGCCAATTTCGACAACCGCTCGTTCCGGCTCAACTTCGAGATCACGACGGTCGTCGTCGAACAGGAATTTGCCGAGGCCGTGAAGGCCATGTTCGAAGAGGATTTCGGCAATTCCCGCCGCATGCAAACCGGCGAATTCGATAACAAGAACTACCTGTTCAGGGTTGCCGCAAGACTCGCGAGACTCGCTTCGCCGGTCCTGTGATCAGCGTATGGCGGCCGGCGCATTCTTGACGGCAACAGACTTGATCTGTGCCAGCACCCGGTCCCCCGGCTCGAGATTCAGCGCGGCACGTGACCGGCGTGTAACCCGGGCGAGAATATGGCCGGAACCGACCGCCAGCTGCATCAGCGTGCAGGACTCGCCGTCGTCACGAATGGACTCGATGGAGGCCGGCAGCACGTTGAGCACTGTCGAAGCGCCGCTGTCTTCGCGACAGAGGCTGACGTCGTTTGCGCGGATACGCAGGCGCAGGGGCGCCCCGCTCTCGTAGGCTCCGGGCACCCACATTTCGATACCGTCGAAGGCGATCTTGGTGAGGCCATCGCCGACATCGCGGCCGACCGCTTTTGCGTGGATGATCGCACCGGCTTCCTCGCCGCCGAGCAGCGGCAGGTCGGCGCGCAGCAGCACGTCCTGGATGTCCCCTGCAGCAATGATCCGGCCGCGCTCCATGACGAGCAGGTAGTCGCATAACCGAATCACCTCCTCGATGCTGTGACTGACGTATATCACGGGGATCGATAGTGCCGAGTGGAGCCTGTCCAGGAATGGCAGGATCTCGTCGCGCCGTGCGCGGTCTAGCGCGGCGATCGGCTCGTCCATGAGCACCACCCGGGGCGATCGCAGGAGGGCACGCGCAATCGCCACGCGCTGCGCCTCGCCGCCCGACAGCGTGTCAACGCGCCGGTCCAGCAGGTCCCGCAGCCCGAGCAGCTCCACGGCTTCGTCGAATCCGACGTCCTCGCGTCGCCCGCGACGCTGCCCGTACTCGATGTTCTGGCGTACGTCCAGGTGTGCGAACAATCGCGGCTCCTGGAACACGTAGCCAATCTCTCGCTCATGAACGGGCCGCGATATCGCGTCGTCCTGCCAGACTTCCTCCGCGATGACGAGACGGCCCGACGCCGCTCGCTCGAGCCCGGCTATGCAGCGCAGCAGCGCGGTCTTGCCCGCCCCGGATTCGCCAAATACGCCGGTGATGCCACGCATCGGGATGTTTGCGTCCACGTCCAGCGAGAAGTCGCTGCGCTGCAACCGGTAGCGAACGGAAATGTGGCCGCTCACCGCGACCGCCTCTCGAGCCGTCGGTTGGCCAGGAACATCGTCAGGAGCACCGCGAACGCGAACACGACGAGGACGATCGACATCTGGTGCGCGCTCGCATAATCGAGGGATTCGACGTGATCGTATATCGCGATCGAGACGACCCGCGTCTCGCCGGGAATGTTGCCACCGACCATCAGGACGACGCCGAATTCACCGAGCGTATGCGCGAAACTCAGCACCGTCGCGGTAAGGAACCCGGGCGTCGAAAGCGGCACGGCGATCGTGAAAAAAGCATCGAGCTCCGAGGCGCCCAGTGTCCGGGCCGCCTCGACTTCCTGCCTGCCGAGGGCGTCGAACGCGCTCTGCAAGGGTTGCACGGCGAAGGGCAGACTGTAAAAACACGACGCGATGACGAGCCCCGCAAACGAGAAGGTCAGCGCCTCCCCTGAGACTTCGACCCACCAGCGGCCGATCGCGCCGTACGGCCCCAGGACGATCAACAGGTAGAAGCCCATCACCGTCGGCGGCAACACGATGGGCAAGGCCACGATCGCCTGGATCGCCGGCTTCAGACGCGAACGCGTTCGGGACAGCCACCAGGCGAGCGGGGTCCCCAGCACGATCAGGATCAGCGTGGTCAATGCGGCCAGCTGCAGCGACAGAAACAGGGGCCCCAGCGCCGGCACCATCAGTGTTCTACCTCGGGCAAGCTGTATCCATGGCGCAGAATGATGGCACGTCCGGCGTCGCTTCGCAGGAACTCGAAGAATGACTGTGCGCCTTCGGAGGCCGCGCCCCGCCTCAACATTATCGCCTGCTGGTCGATGGGGTCATGCATCGAATCCGGCACCGGCCAGCTGCATGACGCTGGCGGCAGCGACGGGGCCTGCAACTGGGAACGCGCGATGAAACCGAGTTCCGCGTTTCCCGACGCCGCGAACTGCAATACCTGCGCAATGTTCTCGCCGATCACCAGCCGGTCGCGCACGGCGCCCCAGAGGTCCGCTTGCTGCATAAAGGATCTTGCGGCCGCACCGTAAGGGGCCGTTTCCGGATTCGCGATCGCGACCCGCCCACCGTGTTCGCTCCGCAATGCCGATCGGCAGTCACCCGCCGTCCTGGACCAAAGGATGAGCATACCGCGCGCGTAGGTGAATCGTGTCCCGACGACTCCGACGCCTGCCGCCTCCAGTCGATGCGGCCGCTCCGCGTCGGCCGCAAGCAGCAAGTCGAACGGTGCGCCATTGACGATCTGGGCATAGAGCTTGCCCGTCGACGCCGTCGTGATACGAATCTCGTAATTCGTGTCCCGCTCGAATCGCGCAGCGATCGCGCGCGCCGTGGCACCGAAATTGCTGGCGACGGCGACGGTGACGTAATCCTCGCCGGCCGCGGCGACCGGCAGCAAGATCAACGCGACGAGGAAAAATCTCGGTGTGATGGTGTTACCCCGAACGGCTGGCCTTCAGCTTCTGACGATAATCATGAAGCAAAGGTTCAGTATACCCGTTCGGTTGTTCACATCCTTTGAAGACGAGGTCGCAGGCGGCGCGAAATGCAATGCTGCGGTCGTAGTCATCGCTCATGCGGACGTACAGCGGATCTCTCGCGTTTTGCTCGTCGACGACCGCCGCCATGCGCTCGAAGGTCTGGCGCACCTGTCTTTCATTGGTGATGCCATGCAGCAGCCAGTTGGCTATGTGCTGGCTCGAAATGCGCAGCGTCGCACGGTCCTCCATGAGACCGACGTTGTTGATGTCGGGCACCTTCGAACAGCCGACGCCCTGGTCGATCCAGCGGACCACGTACCCCAGTATGCCCTGGGCATTGTTGTCGAGTTCGTTCTGTATAGTGTCAGCGTCGAGCGTCGCCCGATCGCAGAGCGGCGGGGTCAGGATGTCGTCGAGGCTCGCGGGTGGCCGCGACGCCAGTTCGCGCTGGCGCGCCGCGACGTCCACCAGGTGATAATGCATTACGTGCAGCGTCGCCGCGGTCGGCGACGGCACCCAGGCACAGTTGGCGCCCGCTTCCGGGTGCGCCTGCTTGGTGTCCATCATCTGCTTCATTTCGTCGGGCTTCGGCCACATGCCCTTGCCGATCTGTGCCCGCCCGGGCAATCCGCAGCGGATGCCGATGTCGACGTTCCAGTCTTCGTAGGCGTTGATCCAGGGTTCCTGCTTGATCGCCTCCTTGGGCTTCATCGGACCGGCGCGCATGCTCGTATGAATCTCGTCGCCGGTGCGATCGAGGAACCCGGTGTTGATGAAGACCAGCCGGTCTTTCACGGCACGGATGCACTCCATGAGATTGACCGTCGTGCGCCGCTCTTCGTCCATCACCCCGACCTTGAGCGTATTGCGCTCGAGACCGTAGAGATCTTCGACTCGAGAAAACAGTGTGTCGGTGAATCGTGCCTCGTCGGGACCGTGCATCTTCGGCTTGACGATATAGACGCTGCCATGGCGGCTGTTCGGCTGACTTCCCGTCACGCGGCGGTTGGCCAGCGCACACGCGGTCGTGATGACCGCATCCATTATGCCCTCGAACACTTCCTCGCCATTGCGATCGAGGATCGTGCTGTTGGTCATCAGGTGCCCGACGTTGCGAATGAGCATCAGGCTGCGGCCCGACAGCACGATGCGTTCACCGTCCATGCCGATGTATTCGCGGTCCGCGTTCAGGCGCCGTGTGATCGGCTCGCCGCCCTTGGAAAAGGTCGCGTCCAGCGTGCCCTGCATGAGGCCGAGCCAGTTGCGATAGACGTTAGCCTTGTCTTCCGCATCGACCGCGGCCACGGAATCCTCGCAGTCCTGGATCGTCGTAATAGCCGATTCGAGTACGATGTCGGCGACATCCGCCGCAGCTTCGCGGCCGATCGGATGATCCGGGTCAACCCGTATCTCGATATGCAGTCCGTTGTGCACGAACAGGTAGGTCGCGGCGTCACCGTCCCGGGCGTACCCCCTGAAGGCGGCGGCATCCGCCAAGCCGACCGTCTTGCCGTCGACCACCGCCATGAACTCGTCGCCGGCGATACCGTAGTCGGAGACGTCCGCGTGGCTCGCACCATCGAGCGGGATCGCCCGATCGAGGAAACGCTGTGCATAGCGGATGACCGCGCAGCCGCGGGTCGGGTTGTACGGGCCTTCGCGCTGCTGGCCGTTATCTTCACTGATGACGTCGGTGCCGTAGAGCGCGTCGTACAGACTGCCCCAGCGTGCGTTCGCAGCGTTGAGTGCGAATCGTGCATTGCTGACCGGGACCACTAGCTGCGGTCCGGCGACATCGGCGATTTCCGCATCGACATACGCGGTGCCGATGGTGAAGTCGTCACCGGGCTCCAGCAGGTAGCCGATGGATCTCAGGAAGGCGACGTACGCGGCGTGGTCGAAGTCGCCGCCCGGGTGGGCGAGATGCCATTCGTCGATCTTCGCCTGCAGCGCGTCGCGCGTGCGCAGCAGCTCGCGATTGACCGGTATCAGTTCGTCGATCAACGCCTCGAAACCCGGCCAGAAAGCGGCCGGCTCGAGGTCGATCGCCGGCAGGAGTTCGTTCTCGACGAAGTCGAAAAAGGCCGCGTCGATCCGCAGACTACCGACTTCGCGCCGGCCTTTTTCCCTATTGCTCATGGCACCTGTCTGTTATGCGACGAACTGTTCTTCCTCGGTACTGCCTTCCATCGCGGACGTCGATGACAGTCCATGCATGATCGTATTCTGTACCGCGTCGAAATAGCCGGCGCCGACGAAGGATTGGTGCTTGGCCGCGCGGAAACCGTGCTGTTCGTCCGCGAACTCGCGTTGCTGCAGCAGCGAATACGCGTACATTCCTTCGGCCTTGTAGGCGCGGCTGAGCCGGAACATGCTCGAGTTCAGCGCGTGCCAGCCGGCAAGCGTAATGAACTGGAACTTGTAGCCCATCTTGCCCAACTCCTCGCGGAAGACCTTCATGGTCTCGTCGTCGAGGTTCGCCTGCCAGTTGAACGACGGCGAACAGTTGTAGGCCAGCAGCTGGTCCGGGAACTCCGCGCGTATTGCCTCGGCGAAGCGCCGCGCCTGCTCGAGGTCCGGCCTCGAGGTCTCGCACCAGATCATGTCGGCATAGGGCGCATAAGCGAGGCCGCGCGCGATCGCCTGGTCCAGCCCGGCGTTGGTGCGGAAGAAACCTTCGGGCGTGCGTTCACCGGTGATGAATTTCCTGTCGCGTTCATCGGCATCCGACGTAATGAGGTTCGCCGCATCGGCATCGGTGCGCGCGATGAGGACGGTGGGTACGCCGTAGACGTCCGCTGCGAGCCGCGCCGCCAGGAGCTTGGCAATGGCTTCCTGCGTCGGCACCAGCACCTTGCCGCCCATGTGGCCGCACTTCTTGGCGGACGACAGCTGGTCTTCGAAGTGAACCCCTGACGCCCCGGCCCGGATCATGTGCTTCATGAGTTCGAAGGCGTTCAGGTTGCCGCCGAAGCCCGCTTCGGCGTCGGCAACGATCGGTGGGAACCAGTCGATGCTGTCATCGCCATTGAGGGCGTGTATCTCGTCCGTGCGGATAAATGCATTATTGATGCGTTCGACCATCTTCGGCACCGAGTCGACCGGGTACAGGCTCTGGTCCGGGTACATCTCGCCCGCGCTGTTGCCGTCACCCGCGACCTGCCAGCCGGAGCAATAGATCGCCCTGAGCCCGGCCTGCACTTCCTGGATCGCCTGGTTGCCCGTGAGCGCCCCGAGCGCGCACAGCGGCTCGTCCTCATGAACATGATTCCAGAGCTTTTCGCTACCGCGGCGCGCCAGCGTGTACTCGATCTGTACCGTGCCCCGGAGCTTGACGACATCCGCTGCGCTGTAGTCCCGCTTGATGCCTTTCCAGCGCGGGCTTTCGGCCCATTCGGTCTCAAGCTGCCTGATCTGCTCTTCTCGATTCATGACGAACACCCCGTCCTGTATCCGGTTTCAATGTGCGTGAAAGCACCGTTCCGAGGCGCTATAGTACGCAGACGAATATTGAAATTTCACAGCAAAAATTTCACAGTGTCAATTTCACAGAGACCTTATGTCTTCCCCGCATAGCCTACGGCGCAAATCGCACTTCCTCGGCACCAAGATGCGCATGCTCAGGAAACGCAACCATCTTACGCTCGAAGACCTCTCGGTGCGATGCGTGCAGATTGATCCAGAGGCCGGGCCCTCCGTTTCGTACCTTTCGATGATCGAGAACGGCAAGCGCGTGCCCTCGGAGCGGCTGCTGGGCATCATCGCCGAGATCTTCCAGAAGGACGTCAACTGGTTCCTGGACGAGTCGCTGGACGAAACCGCGATCGATACGGCACCCGAGGCACCCATCGGCGGCATGCCGCTGGAACCGGGCTTCCTGTTCTCCGAAAGCCTGCTGCAGCTCGCCATCCCGGAACTCCTCAGCCAGACGGGAACGACCGGGCGGCAGTTCGCGCACCTGCTGATCCGGGCGCACCAGGAAAGCAACCAGAACCGCTTCCCGGATATCGAGCGCGCGGCGGAGAGCATCGGCAACAAACTGTTTCCGCTGTCACTCGAGACAGTATTCGATATCGCGAACCACCTGGGGCTCGAGATCCGCTGGTTCGACAAGCCGCCGGCCAACGACGTAGGCGAGAACCTCCCGATCAAATCGCTGGTGCGTTCGTTCTACGACGCGCCGAACACGGTGTATCTCAACCGCGCGCTCGAGAAAGCGCCGGCACGACTGAAATTCGACCTGGCCAACCAGGTTGCTCACAAAGTTCTTCACGACGGCGACGGCGCGCGTGTCCCGCAGATCTCCGGCGGCAGGACATCGACGCGACCCGTCGACGATCGGACGCACAACGTCGACGCCCGCGATATCCTCCACGCGTGGCGCGACTTCGAGTGCAGTTACTTCGCTGCGGCGCTGCTGGCACCGAAGACACCATTCCGCCAGTTCCTCGCGCGCAACTCCTACGAGATCAACTGTGGAGACAAGGTCGACCTGACGACGACGCTGGTCATGCGGCGCATGCCGAGTGTCTCGCCCTACCCTCACTGGCATTACTTCGATGCCTACCCGCCGGGCAACTTCCGCGCCGTCTACCGCGGCAACGGCATCCCGTTGCCCTGGGGCAACATGTCGATGATCTCCGATCCCTGCCAGCACTGGGCCGTGTTCCGCATGCTGCACAGCCGCTCCAACAAGCCGGCATCGCAGATCTCGGTGCTGCGGGCGGGTGAAGACAAGCGGCTGTATTGCTGCCAGTCGATTCGCAGCCGCGATGCCGCGGGCAACCGGCACGTGCTGTGCGCGGGCGTCGACCTGTCACCGGCACTCGAATCGCAGGGATTCGACCCGGCGGCCACGATCGACAAGATCGAGTCGAGCTGCAATGCAAACGGCGGCTCCGGGCCGATACCGACGGAGGCGCGCCGGCAGCTCCACAGCATCGGCAGGATTCTGAATATCGGCTGGATTGCGGATGGTGCAGACCGGGAGGCCACGATCATCTGTCCGCGAAGCTCCGCATGTCCCCGCGATAAGCATTGCCTCGGCAAGCGGCTCCGCGCCACCCGGCCGCAGATCGACGAGATCCGCGAGTCGGTGCTGTCGGGCTGAATCGCCCTCAGGCCGTCTTCTGGAACTGGCCCGGGCTCATGCCCGTCCAGCGTTTGAATGCCCGCGCGAAATTACTCTGGTCCGAGAACCCGACCATGTAGGCGATTTCCGCCTGCGTGTAGTCACCGTCCCTGAGGTACTTTTCCGCAAGGCTGCGGCGGGTACTTTCGAGGATGTCGCGATAGCTCGTGCCTTCGGCACTCAGCTGGCGCTGCAGGGTGCTGGTGCTTCGGTACAGGCGGCCGGCGACGTTGTCCTGGTCGGCCTTCCCCGACGGCAGCATCTGCACGAGCAGACGCCTGACTTCCGTAGCGACCTTGCTCTGGTCCAGCGACTCCAGGTACTGCTCCGCGATACGTGACGTGGAATCCAGTACGTCGGGAATGTAGCCGGGCAGGGGCTCGTCGAAGACCGCCTTCGAGAAATAGAACTTCTCGCGCTCGTTACCGTAAGTGACAGGGCAGCCCAGGAATTCCTCGAGATAATCGCGCGCCGTATCCGCGGGAAAGATCAACTCCGCCCTGAGCGGCCGCACACGGTCGCGCCTGATGATCTCGCAGAGCTTGAAAAAGGCCACCATCCCCGCCTCGTCGGCAGTGCGGTTGATAACGATCCCGGGGTCGGGAAAGGACTCGACGTATACGATCATGCCGTCTTGCTCCACGACTTCCGACCTGGCGATCGCCGTCGAAAGCACGTGCGCATAACGGCTGAGACGTTCCAGCGCGCCTCGCAGCGTCGCGCTGGCAAGCCAGGCGTGCCCGAGCACGTAAAAGTCGCTGGGCTCCGCACGCGCACCGGCCCTCAGACCGAACTGCTGGTCATCTGTCATGTAGACAGCCATGTCCCACAGGCGCGTCATCTTCGACAGCGGCAGGCGCGCACCAGGGCGCCGAAACGCGCCCGTGTCGATCTTCACCTGTTCGAATATCGGCGCCGGATCGATGCCGTAGTGCTTCTGTAGCGTTTCGCCGATGATTCGGGCGACGTTGGCCAGTGTCGTGGGTTCGTAGAGCATGGCTATCGGTAGTGAACCCCAATAGCGTCGCCGGCTCAAGCCGTTTCGCCGGCTGATGCGATTTGCACAATCGCTGACCGGTATTGACCAGACCGCGCCAGCCTGCAGGCCTAGAGTGAACGCCTGGTCCCGCAGGAGAAACACATGCTCAGCCCCGTCCCCAACGACACCAGCCGCTACGCGCGATCCGAGGCGATCCATGCCGAAGTGTCCCGCGTGCTGTACGAGGCATTCAGCGCCGAGAACGGGCTCCTGTCCAACGTCGACAGGTGGACGCAGCGCAGAGTCACGCTCGAAAACCTGACGAAGATCGAGCTCGCTCATGCGGCCGGCGACGCGGTCGAGTACTGCTACCAGAACCTGATCCGCGAGATTGACTCCGAAGCGCAGACGGGGATCTTTCTTGTCAGCGGAAACAGCACCGACCCATCGCTGCGGGTACTCGCCGGCGAGCCTGGCGTATCCGGCGAACTCGGCTTGGCTGTCGCGTACCTGGCGCCAACCCTGTTCAGCGACGAACTCGCGCATTCCGACGACCAGCTGGATCTCGTCTGGGTGACGATCCGCGCACGTTTCGAGCGTGCCCGCGTCGATGCGCAAGTATCGGCGGTCGCCCTGGGCATCCTGATGCAGGACCCGGACGTCGCGCAGGACATGGCCGACGCGCTCCGGTCCATGATGTACGCCTTCCACGAGCACCTCGCGCGGCAGCGCTGCGGACTCCCTGCATTGCTCGATGACCAGCGTGCACGGGAACTTTCCGTGATGGTCGCGCAGCTGGAGACACGCGCCGGCGATTACGCGGACAGGATTCTGGAAATCTCTTCGAGAGCGGACACGCTATGAAACATAACAGTCGACAGTATGCGGTTGACGGGATCGTCCGGACCGGGCGGCCGCTCAGCCCGAATTCCCCTCATGCCGGTCACAGCATCGGCTATTCGGCGGGCCTCATGGCCCGCCTTCTTTTACTGAAACTCGTACGAAGCCACGCGACCGGTGACTCGCTGCCCGGTCGCCATGCCACCTATTGTGAGCCACTCGCCTGCGAACGGAACGAGCCCGCGATGATCCATCGACGCTTCCCCCTCGAATTCGAGCACCCGCCAGCTCTGCGTGTCGATGTCGAATAACAACGCATCGCCGGCCGGCTCCGAGGGCCGCCCGTCGTAGCCGATGCCATCATAGTTATACGGGTTCTCGCTGCCGCCGACGAACAGTACGCCATTCACTTCGGCAACCCCCGCTGCCGCCATGCGGTAACGCGGCAAGCCGGGATGGTAGTCGACACTGCGCCAGTCGATACGGCGCCCATCCTCCGTATCGATGATCCCGAGGTAACAGTCCGGTACCGCAACGAAATCACGCGGCCGATCGTCGTGCACGGTGACTGCCACGCCATCGCAAAACACGATGGTGTTGCCGACGAGGCCGCCGGCGTGCCCGAAAACGGCCGGACCCGGTATCGGGGTTGCCTGTACCCATACGTCGTTACGCGTGTCGTAGCGCTGCACGAGGTTCACGTTGCCCAGGTCGTGCCAGCCACTGACCAGGTAGATGTAGCGATCATCGAAAGTCACGGCCACGGCATCGTCGACAGGCACCGGCATGGGAGCGCGTTCTTCGAAAGTGCGCTTGCGCGGATCGAACACGTGCACCCACCGGGTAGAGACCTCGGTGCCGTCCGCTGCAACGGTGTAGCCGCCGAAAACGTAGAGGCGCCCGTCGGCGGCAGCGGCTGCCGACGCGAGCCGTCCCACGCCACCAGGTACGGGATCGGCCTCCGCCCAACTTCGCGAGCGCGAGTCGTACACGAAAGTCGACGCGAGCACATCGGCGTGCGTCTTGCCTTCGGCCATGCCATTGAAACTGACCAAGTATTCCCTGCGACCCGCCTTCACCATCGCTACCGCGTTGTTGCTGACGGGAACAGGCAGCGGCGCCAGCCCGGTATGCTGTACAAGCGCCGGGCGATCCTCCGCGGCCGCGCCAGCGGTCACCGCCAGCAGCGTCCAGGCGAAAAACAGCGACCTGTTGAAGGCCTCAGCCCTCGGCGTTCGGATTGTTGTCCGGATCGAGGTCGCAACTCTCGATATAGTAATCGAACAGCGCATCGTCACTCTCCGGCATCTCGACAGTAACCGGATCCCAGCCCTTCACGGTTACCTCGAGGGCGCCGCCGTTCCGGGCGGCTCGGAAGATCGCTGCCGTGCTCGCAAATTCGCGCGCCATGAACAGCCGGCTGTTGGACATCGACACCCAGTCCTCGGTTACCGGCTCGCTATCGTCGACGCGGTAGGTCAGCTGCCAGTCACGCGGGCGGCGTACGCCCTCGCGCAGCGCCTTCTCCAGGTCGACCGGGCGCACGGCCAGGAGCACGTACAGGTGGCCTTTCTCGCAGCGGAACGCGATGCCTGGCCGATCGGGATCGACGGTGTGCAGCAGCAGGGTCTCCATCTCTCGTGTAACCGGCATGCTATACGCCGACGTCGCATTCTTGGCCCGCAGCTTGAGCTGGAGATCGCTCATCTCCCACAACCCGTCGGCTCCCGCTGCCTCATCGGCGCGCTCGTCGGCCACGGATACGCCCGCCAACAGCAGTCCAAGAACGCACCGTAGCAGGCCCAGGCCGGCCAGGCGCGTGAAGGTTTCTCTCGTTCCGGTCATCGTTGGTTCCGTCGAATTCCTGATGGAGCCGAAACCTGACCAACATTGCCGGCCCAAGTCAAGCCGGCACGGCGTCAATCCTCCGTGCGACGCTATGCGTCCACCATCTGCAGAACCGGTTTCTCGTCGTGCGGCGCGGTCTTCGCGGCTCCGCTAGATACCGGCGTCGCTTCGACCGGTGGAATCGCGATGCAGACGGCACCGGCGTCGATGTTCCTGAAAGTCGGGTTGCGCGGATTGGTCGGGCCCTCGATATCCATGACGGCGTTACGAAATGCATGGGCACCTTGTCGCGGACCTTGCGCAGTTCGTATGCCTGGGTGATGCCCACCCTGTGTTGTTGTTTCACCGGACCGGCCCAGCGTATAGCAGTCGTAATTATATTAGTCTACCCTAATTTATAGATTTCTAATTTATTATTCGCTATAGTAGTGGCCGGTCGGCACCCTGCGCGGGGAGACGAATGAAAAGGGACAACGATTCGGCTCGCAAGCCGCCAACGACGGCATCGGAGGTTCATGAAATGCAGTCACACGCGGCAGATGCGGCCAGCCTCATGCGGGCATTCGGCAACGAGAGCCGGTTGATGATCCTGTGCACGCTCGCGGAGGGTGAGCACTCGGTCGGCGAACTCAACGAGATCATCCCGCTGAGCCAGTCCGCGTTATCGCAACAGCTCGCACGCCTGCGTCGCGAGGGACTGGTCAAGACACGGCGCGAGTCACAGGTCATCCACTACTCGCTTTGCGCCGGACCGGCCGACCGCGTCATCAACGTACTTCACGACATCTTCTGCGGGACGGGCGATCCCGCCGCGAAAAAGGAAAAACACTGATGGATACACGTTTCGGATTCGGCAAGACCGTCGACCTGGGTTTCGATGAAGCAGTCGAGACGGTCACCGAAGAGCTCGGCAAGGAAGGCTTCGGCGTACTGACCGAGATCGACGTCCAGGCCACCCTGAAGAAGAAGCTCGGCGAGGACATGCGACCCTACAAGATACTCGGTGCCTGCAATCCCCCGCTGGCTCACCGGGCAGTCTCGGCGGTTCCCGAGATCGGGCTGCTGCTGCCCTGCAATGTGCTCGTCCGTGAAGATGACGAAGGCAAGGTGCGCGTGAGCTTCATGGATCCCGGCAGCGTTCTCGGTCTCGTGGACAACCCTGACGTCGAGCCCCTGGCAGCAGAGGTGAAACAGAGACTGGAGCGCGTTCTCGCCGCCTTATGAGCGTGCCATCCGTTACCGGCTTCTTCGACGAGGCGACGTTCACGGTGACCTACGTCGCCACGGACCCCGAGTCGTCGCATGCCGCGATCATCGACCCGGTCCTCGATTACGATCCGGCGTCGGGGCGCACGTGTACCTCCTCCGCCGACGCGGTTGCCGCGTTCGTTGGCGACAACGGGCTCACCGTGGACTGGGTCCTCGAGACCCACGTGCACGCGGATCATCTCAGCGCCGCCCCGTATCTCAAGGAGAAGCTCGGCGGCCAGGTCGCTATCGGCAGGAACGTCGCTGCGGTACAGCAGACCTTCAAAGGCGTATTCAACATCGACGACCTGGCGACCGACGGAAGCCAGTTCGACCACCTCTTCGATGACGGGGACGAATTCGAGGTAGGCAGCATTGCAGGCTCTATCATTGGCACCCCCGGCCATACCCCCGCCTGCATTACCTACGTCGTCGGCGATGCTGCCTTCGTCGGCGACACCTTATTCATGCCGGATTTCGGCACGGCACGAACCGACTTCCCGGACGGCGATGCAGGAATGTTGTACGACTCGATACAGAAGATTCTCGCCCTGCCCGATAGTACGCGCCTGTTCATGTGCCACGATTACAAGGCGCCGGGACGCGACGAGTTTGCCTGGGAGACCTCGGTCGCCGAGCAGCGCGAAACCAACGTGCACATCAACAGCAAAGTATCGCGGGATGAATTCGTGGCGATGCGCGAAGAGCGCGATGCGCAGCTCGGCATGCCGAAGCTCATCCTGCCCTCGATCCAGGTAAATGTACGCGCGGGACGCCTCCCTGAACCGGAAGCGAACGGCGTAAGCTACCTGAAGATCCCGCTGGACGCCCTCTAGACCGGGGCCGCCCGCCCGGGATCACCCTTCATGTTCGCATCCATCATGGCATGGCCCGGCGCCATCGCAATCGGCATCAGCCTGGGCCTGCTCGGCTCCGGCGGCTCGATCCTGACCGTACCGGTCCTCGTCTACCTCGTCGGGCAGGACGAAAAAGTCGCGATTGCGGGATCGCTGTTCATCGTCGGCAGCATCGCCCTGGCCGGCAGCCTGCAGTATGTCCGCGCAGGATTCATCAACTGGCGGACCGTCGCAATATTCGGTGCTCCGGGGATGGCCGGTACCTATCTCGGCGCGGCAATAGCGGCGTATATCAGCGGACTGACGCAACTCGCCCTGTTTGCGGTCGTCATGCTGCTGGCCTCCTACCTGATGTTGCGGCCGATCGAGCTCACCGGCGCGGCACGCGCCCCGCGCGCCTTGTGGAAAATCGCGGCCGACGGCCTCGTGGTCGGCATCATCACCGGACTCGTCGGCGTCGGCGGCGGCTTCCTGATCGTTCCTGCGCTGGTATTGCTCGGCGGCCTCCCGATGCACCATGCCGTCGCGACCAGCCTTGTCATCATTGCATTGAAGTCCTACAGCGGTCTTTACAAGTACCTCGATGTCCTCGATCAGCAGGAGCTCAGCCTCGACTGGCCCGTGCTGGGACTGGTCACGGTACTCGGTATCGCCGGCAGCGTCGCCGGCAGCCGCCTGGCGAGGAAGGTCCACCAGGACAGGCTCAAGCGCTGGTTCGGCTACTTCCTCATCGTCATGGGAATCTATATCCTTGCACGGTCATTGCCTGGCGCGCTGGGATTCCACACTTGAGAAGGCGCTTGCCATGAGATTCACGAAACTTTCCGACCACTACGCCGTTGCCATGCAGATCGATCCGGACGACGTCGGCTTCTATGCGGGCGAAGGGTTTACCGCCATCGTATGCAACCGTCCTGACGGCGAGGACTTCGGCCAGCCCACCAGTGCCTCGATCCGGGAAGCCTGCGAGGAACACGGCCTCGAATTCCACATGCTGCCGATAAGCGGTCCCGCGGTCGAGCCCGACACCGTGCAGCAGTTCCTCGACGTCATGAGGAAAGCCGAAGGCCCCGTACTCGGCTACTGCCGCACCGGAACGCGCTCAGCCATCCTCTGGCAGTTGGCATCGCAGGCAACCCTGTAACAGGCCTTCCATCTCGGCGGGTGAGCGCCCACAATGGTGCGCCCGGCGCCCGCCATCGCCCGCAAGAAGGACGACAACGATGAATCTTGGGATCACAGACCGCCTCGCACCGGTTCTGGAGGCCGTCAGGACCTTTATCCGTGAAAAAGTCGAGCCCGTCGAGGAAGAGTACCTGGCCGAAGTCGAGAATGGCGATCGATGGGCGCTCAACGAGCGCCAACAGGCGATTCTCGAGGGCCTGAAAGACGACGCGCGTGCACAAGGGTTGTGGAACTTCTGGCTGACCGACAGCGAACGGGGACACGGGCTCACCACCGTCGAATACGCCTACATCGCGGAAGAGACCGGGCGCTCGCACCTGGCGGCGGAAGCCTTCAACTGCAGCGCGCCCGATACCGGCAACATGGAAGTTCTCGAGCGGTACGGTTCCGAAGACCAGAAACGCGTGTGGCTGGAACCCCTGCTCGACGGCAGGATCCGTTCCGCCTACGCGATGACGGAGCCCGGCGTCGCGTCGTCGGATGCCACCAACATCTCCACGACAGCGGTGCTCGAAGACGGCGAATGGATCATCAACGGCGAAAAGACCTACATCTCCGGCGCCGGTGACCGTCGCTGCAGGATCCTGATCTGCATGGCGCTCACGAATCCCGATGCAGATCGCCACCAGCAACACTCTCAGATCCTGGTGCCCATGGATGCGCCGGGCGTGGAAGTCGTACGACCGATGGGCGTCTTCGGCGACGACCATGCGCCCCACGGACACATGCACCTGCGATTCACCGACGTGCGCGTACCGGAGGAGAACGTGATCCTCGGGCCGGGCCGCGGATTCGAGATCGCCCAGGGGCGCCTCGGCCCCGGCCGGATCCACCACTGCATGCGCGCGATCGGCATGGCCGAGAGGGCGCTCGAACTCATGTGCCGGCGCTCGATAACGAGGACGGCATTCGGCAAGCCGCTCGCAAAGCTCGGCGGCAATTACGACCGCGTTGCCGAAGCGCGCATGAACATCGACATGGCGCGGCTCTTGACGCTGCGCACGGCCCATGCGATCGACACGGCCGGCGTACCGGAGGCCCAGGTCTGGATCTCCAAGATCAAGGCGGCCGTGCCCAGGATCGCGATCGATATCATCGACGACGCCATCCAGATGCACGGCGCCGCCGGGGTATCACAGGACTTCCCGCTTGCTTTCATGTACGCCAACGCACGCACGTTGCGGCTCGCCGACGGTCCCGACGAGGTGCACCGCATGGTCGTCGCGCGCAGTGAACTGCGCCGCTACCTGATGCCGCGGCAAGGCTGAGTGAAGGCCTCGCTCGAAGCACAGGACCTGCCGTCGCTGGTGGGAACGGAGCTCGAACCCTCGGATTGGTTCGAGATCACCCAGGAACGCGTCAACCAGTTCGCCGACGCTACCAACGATCACCAGTTCATCCACGTCAAGCCGCTGCGCGCACGGTTCACGCCGTTCCGCGGAACGATCGCCCACGGCTTCCTGGTGCTGTCGATGATCAGTTACCTCGCGCAGCAGAACGCGGTACGGCCGGACGGCCTCAAGATGGCGCTCAACTACGGTTCGGACAAGGTGCGATTCCTGACGCCGGTGCGCGTCGGCAAGCGCATTCGCGCACGGCAGAGGATCATCGACGTCAGTGAGAAGAAACCCGGTCACTGGCTCGTGAAGACCGAGATCACGATCGACATCGAAAATGAAGACAAGCCGGCTCTCATTGCCGAGATGCTGGCGATGTACATCTTCTGATCACGAAACACAAGGAATCCGACATGCGCGAAGCTGTAATCGTCTCAACTGCACGCACACCCATCGGAAAGGCGTATCGCGGTGCATTCAACAACACGGAGGCCGCTACGCTGGGCGGTCACGCCGTCCGTCACGCCGTGCAGCGTGCCGGCCTGGACCCGGCCGAGATCGAGGACGTCGTCATGGGCTGCGCCCTGCCGCAGGGCACCCAGGGGCACAACATCGCGCGGCAGACCGCGCTCGCCGGCGGCCTGCCGGTCACGACTGCCGGCATGACCGTGGACCGCCAGTGCTCCTCGGGGATGATGGCCATCGCCGTTGCGGCGAAGACGATCATTGCCGACAACATCGACATCATGGTCGGCGGCGGACTGGAGTCGATCAGCTTGGTGCAGAACGAGCACATGAACCGGTTCCGCGCGAAGGACCCGCGGCTCCTCGAGATGCACCAGCACCTCTACATGCCGATGATCGACACGGCCGAGGTCGTCGCAAGACGTTACGAGGTGAGCCGGGACGCGCAGGACGAGTACGCGCTGCAGAGCCAGCAGCGCACCGCGGCGGCGCAGGAAGCCGGGCGCTTCGACGCCGAGATCGTACCGCTGCCCTCGAACAAAGGGGTCATGAACAAGGAGACCGGCGAGATCACGTTCGAGGATGTCGTACTCGGGAAAGACGAAGGCAACCGGCCGTCGACGACGCTCGAGGGCCTGCAGGGATTGACGCCGGTCCGCGAGGACGGTTTCATCACCGCCGGCAACGCGAGCCAGCTCTCGGACGGCGCGTCAGCGGCCGTCGTCATGGAAGCCCGCGTGGCCGAGAAGCGCGGCCTGGATCCGCTCGGCATTTATCGCGGCACGGCCGTCGCCGGCTGCGAACCGGACGAGATGGGCATCGGCCCCGTGTTTGCGGTTCCGAAACTGCTCGAGCGCACCGGCCTCAAGATGGACGACATCGACCTGTGGGAACTGAACGAAGCGTTCGCCGTGCAGGTCGTCTACTGCCGCGACAAGCTCGGCATCCCGAACGAGACTCTCAACGTCGATGGCGGCGCCATCTCGATCGGGCATCCCTACGGCATGTCGGGGGCGCGCATGGTAGGGCACGCCCTCATCGAGGGGAAGCGGCGCGGCGCGAAGTACGTCGTGTGCACGATGTGCATCGGCGGTGGACAGGGCGCGGCGTCGCTGTTCGAGGTCGCCTGATGCGGGCGCTCGTCTGCAAGGACTACGGATCGCCGGACGACCTCGTCATCGAGGAACGGGACGACCCGGTCGCGAACCGCGGCGAAATCGTCGTCGACATCAAGGCCGCAGGACTGAACTTTCCGGATGTGCTCGTGATCGGCGGGCAGTACCAGGTCAAGACGCCGCTACCGTTTATCCCGGGCCACGAAGCCGCGGGCGTCGTCGCCGCGACGGGCGAAGGCGCGCAACGCTTCGATGTCGGCGACAGAGTCATTGTCACCCCGCCGACCGGCGCGTTCGCGGAACGTTGCGCGGTCCCGGAGCAACTCGCGATGCCGATCCCCGCCGGCCTCGACTTCGGCCAGGCGGCAGGCTTCACGATCACCTACAGCACCAGCTATCACGCGCTCCGCCAGCACGCGGCGCTGCAGCAAGGTGAAACCGTGCTCGTACTCGGTGCGGCCGGCGGCGTCGGCGTTACCGCCGTCGAGATCGCGAAGGCGCTCGGCGCGCGCGTCATCGCCGCGGCAAGCACCGATGAAAAGCTGGAATTCGCCAGATCCGCCGGCGCTGATGACACCATCAACTATTCGGACGTGCCGCTAAAAGACGCCGTCCGCGACATCACCGGGGGTAAGGGCGCGAACATCATCTACGACCCGGTCGGCGGGGACATCGGCGAACAGGCCCTGCGCGCGATCGCGCGCGATGGTCGTTACCTGGTGATCGGTTTCGCCAGCGGCGGGATCCCGAACTTCCCGGCCAACCTGCTGCTGCTCAAGGAGGCGAGCGCAATGGGCGTGTGGTGGGGTCCGTGGGCGATGCGCAACCCGAAACTGCAGGCGAAGAACCTGGCCGCGATGGACGACATGATCGGCAAGGGACTGCTAAACCCGCGTGTCACCGGCTCCTACGCACTCGAGGAATTCAGCGAGGCGTTTCGCGCCATCACGGCCCGCCGCGTTCTCGGCAAGGTCGTGTTTCGCATGGACTAGCCGAGCGTTGCGCCGCCGTCCATGACGAGCGTGGTACCGGTCGTGTAGGCCGCTTCGTCGGAGACCAGGTACAGCACCCCGGCAACCATGTCGGCGGGTTGCCCCGCCCTCGCGATGGGCAGGCGCTTCAGCCACTTCTGCACCCCGGGGTCAGCGGTGAGCGCCTCGGCGAACTTGGTCTCCACGACGCCGGGCAGGATCGCGTTCACGCGGATGCCGCCCTGGCCGTATTCACGCGCGAACGCCCGGGTGATGCTGATCAGCCCCGCCTTGGTCATCGAGTAGACGGCCTGCCCCGGCATCGACAGCAACGCCGCGATCGACGCGACATTGACGATGGCGCCGCCGCCCGATTCGATCATGAGCGGCACCGCGTGACTCATGAAGTAGTAAGGCCCTTTGAGATTCACCGCCACCGTCTTGTCGAAAGCCTCGGGCGGCAGGTCCGTCGCCGGACCGTAATAGGGATTGGCGGCCGCGTTGTTGATCAGGATGTCGAGGCGGCCGCATTCATTCGTCACGAACTCCACCAGCGCCCTGATCTGCCCGAGATCGCCCGCATTGCAGGTGTGTGCGAGCGCCTCGCCGCCGGCCGCCGTTATCGCGTCGGCGACCGCCTGCACGCTCTCGATCTTGCGGCTCGTGCAGACGACGTTCGCGCCGCAGTCAGCAAGACCGTGTGCGATTGCTTCCCCGATGCCCCGCGATGCGCCGTTGACGAGCGCCACCTTCCCGGACAGGTCCGTTTTCATCGTTCTTCTCCCGTGAGTTTGCGCCGGAAGCGCTGCATGCCGGCAATCCACCGGTCATGATCGGCGGCCTTGCGCTGAAAGTAGGTCTGCACCTGCGGGTGCGGCAAAACGAGGAACCGCTCTTGCCGGATTCCCGCGACGATATCCTCGGCAACCTGGTCGGGCGAGAGGATACCGTCGACGTCGTTGCCACCGAAGCCGCCATCGAACGACTCGGCGTCATCGTCGATGCCGATCATCCGCGTCGCGACCGCCTGTGGGCACACCACCGACACCGTGATGCCCTGGTCGCCGTGCGTGATCGCGAGCGACTCGGCAAAAGCGACGGCCGCATGCTTGGTTGCCGAGTACGCGGCGTCGCCGATCTGGCTCAGGAGCCCCGCGGCGGACGCCACGTTGACGAGGTGGCCGCCGCCACGCCCGATCATGCGCGGCAGCAGGGCACGCGCCGCATAGACGTGCGCCATCACGTTGATGTTCCAGCAGGCTTGCCAGCGGTCCTCAACGGCGATCATGCCGCCCTCCCTCGATGCCGCGCTGCCACCTGCGTCACCGAAGCCGACGCCCGCGTTGGAGACGAACAGGTCGATCGCGCCGACATCACGCTCCACGCTGTCGACCAGCGCAAGCATGGCCGCTTCGTCACCCACGTCGAGAACATGCGCTGTGCCGCCGATGTCGGCGGCGACCTTCGCAGCAGCATCCGGCTCCCGGTCTGCGACCACCACCTTTATGCCGTCGCGAGCAAGGCGCCCGCAAAGCGCGCGGCCTATGCCGTGGCCGCCCCCGGTTATGACGGCAATGTTGATATCGGCAATCATTCGTTTCTCGTTGCGGTGGTAGGCAGGTTCCGCAATTGCGCAATCTCGAACGCCAGTAACATACTGTACGCACAGGAGGTGGTCCAATGCCGCGCGCGCTGATGATATTGAGCCTGGTCTTCGTGTCCGCCGCATGTCAGCAGGCGGAGCGCGACGCGCCGGCAGCCGACAGCGCCGATGAGCAGGGCATTCCGGTTCACGTCACGCCGAGCATCGCCTACGAACATGCCTGTGCATACTGCCACGAGACCGGCAAGAACGGTGCGCCGCGCACGGGCGACGCGGCCGCCTGGGCAGACCGGTCCGCGCTGTGGGAAGCGGTGCTCTTCGAGCACGCGAAGAAGGGCTATTTCGACATGCCCGCACACGGACTGGACGGTCGATTCTCAGACGAGGAAATAGCGGCGGCCGCGCAGTACATGCTGGAGATCACGCACCCGGACCGCCCACGGGACTGATCGATCGCGACAGCCGTTACTCCGTTACCTCGACGGCCGTGCCGTCAAGGTAACGGATCGCCTGGTCCACGTATTTCGGCTGCGGCAGGCGCCGGCGCCGCGTCTGCACGGTAATGAGTTCGACCTCCTCGAAGCCCGCCTTGCGGTACTCGTCGTATACGCCCCTGACCTCACGCTCCTTGGGGTCCGAGCAGGCCCGGATGAAAACATGGCGATTGGCCCGCATCTGGTCGATCTTTGCGGGCGTCTTGTCACCCCAGAACAGCGCGCCGCACATGTAGATCCCGCCCCTGAACGCGGCGGGGTCTGTTGCTTGCACCAGGTTGGCTATCTTGCCACCGCCGCCGAAGCCGGCGATGAAGATGCGTTCCGCGTTTACCGTGTAGTCCACATCGACAACCCGCGGCGCGAGTATCGCCTTGACGATCCGCTCCTGGACCGGCGCGGAATCGCCTGCCTGGGACGGGCTGATCCAGATGAGGTTGCGAGCATCCATCACCGCCGCCCATTCCTCCGGAATCCCGCCCCAGTCGATCGACGAAATGAAAACCAGCACGCCCGGCGGCCTGCCGGAATCATAGGTCCACGGGATGAATGCGCGCCATTCGATTTCTTCGTTGGCGAGGAGGATGTGGTTCAGGCTGTTTGCGGCTTCGGCACCGAGCAATTCCTCGGTGGTCATTTCGAGCTTTACGAAGCCGGTCCGCGACTGCGATGCGTCGAGTTCCTCGATGACTCCTGCTGCTTCCCCCTGGAGCAAGCGCATCGCCGCGAGAATTGCGAGGACGAGATTGATCGTCATCGGTCCGATCAAAACCTGTCTATCATTGAATAGTACGTCATCCCGAGCACCATCCCCGGGTAGCGCAGCAATGTCCCGCCGGGGAACGTGTGGATCGGTATATCGGCCATCGCGTCGAAACGTTCTGCCGTTCCTGCGATCGCTTCGGCGATCACCTTCCCTGCAAAACTGGCTGTCGATATCCCATGACCCGAATAGCCCTGCGCGAAATACACGTTCGGCCTCAGGCGGCCGAAATGCGGCATCCGGTTGACCGTCACCGACAACGTGCCGCCCCAGTCGTAGTCGATCCCCGCATCAGCGAGCTGCGGAAAGATCCGCAGCATGTAGGGCCTCACGAAGTTCTCGATGTCACGCGGAAAGCCCGGGCGATAATTCTCGCCGCCGCCGAACAACAGCCGGTGGTCCTCGGAAATCCGGAAGTAATTGACCACGAAGCGCGTGTCGTGGACGCCGAAGCGGCCGCTGATCAACTCCCGGCAGCGATCCTCGCCCAGGGGCTCCGTGGCGATCATGAAATTGTTGATCGGCATGATCTTGCTCGCAACGCGCCTCTCCAGCTTGCCGAGATAGCCGTTGCAGGCCAACACCACGAACGACGCGGTCACGTTGCCCCCCGGCGTCCGGACCTCCGCCGGGTCGCGATGCGTATAGCGCGACACTCGCGTGTTCTCGTAAATCCTGACGCCAGCCTCGCTGGCCGCACGCGCGAGCCCGAGCACGTAGTTCAACGGGTGCAGCACCATGGCTTGGGCATCCCACAGCCCGCCGAGAAACGTCGGCGTTGCAACCATCTCCTGTGCCCCGGACGCATCGAGCGCGCGGCAGTGCGGGTAGTCGTAGCGCTCTGCCAATGCGTCTGCGAGTTCTTGCGGCCAATCGCAGTAGCCTCGCTTGTGGACCCCGACGAGCTGGCCATTCTGCAGATCGCACTGGATATCGTGCTTAGCCACGCGGCTGCGAATCTCTTCCTTGGCGGCCTCCGCGAAATCCCACAACAGCCGCGAGCGCTCGTGACCGTACAGGTGCTCCATCTCGAGCACGTCCTTGCGCTGGCCGCTGCCTATCAAACCTCCGCAACGGCCCGACGCGCCGAA
>JBFFEB010000044.1:0-29525 GCA_041559075.1 Woeseiaceae bacterium
CGCGCCCGCCGGCCACGGGTCGTGCCGGGTCCCGCCGAGCACCGCCGCGGGATCGTGGCAGCCGGCGCAGGCGCGCGATTCCGCAACGCCTTTTTCCTCGATCAGCAATTTCTGGACCTGCAGGAACAGCACGTCTTCCGCCGCGAAGCCGTGCGCGCTCGCTCGCCACTCGTTGTAGATCGATTCGTGGCAGCCGCTGGTGCCGCAGGTCGCCGACCCCGCCAGTGCCGAGGGTTTGAGCGATCCGTTTTCTCTTTGTTCGGCGACGGCGCGCTCGACCAGCTTACCGATGGCGGAAACGGCATCCGGTTCCAGCTCGAGTTCGGCAACCAGTTCGGCCGTCTGCTCACGCAGACCGGCGTCCTGGGGCCCTCTCAGCGTATCCTCGAAAGCCCTCGCCTGCTCCGCACCCACAATCTGCTCGACATCGGCGAGGAACCGATTGAGCCAGGGCGTATTCGCGATTGCGACCCGGCTGGGCCAGAAAGCGCGGTCGTCCCCGTGCGGCCAGTTGTAGTCGTCACTGAAGGCCTGGAACTGGGCCGGTTCCGTCTGCGTTCGCGAAAGCAGCCCCGTCACGGCAAACAACACGAGTATCAGCGCCACGCCTGTCGCCACGAAACGCTTCCTCGGCGCGCGCCGCGGCGACGCTTCCGTATTGCCGTAACGCGCCACGATGGGCGCCAGGTGCACGGCGATCAACGTACCGAGAACCAGGGCGGCGACAAGGTGCACGGTATCCACCCAGCCCGGTACCCAGGTGCCGAACAGGGCCATCGCGGCAATGAAGAGTCCCGTCAACAGGCACACGCAGAGCGCCGCAATCGCGACCATCGCCGTTCGGGCGATGGGGGCCGGTGCGTCGGACTTGCGTCGCTGCCAGTGCAGGTAGACCGCCGCAACCAGCGGCAGCAGCGACACCACGCCGACGACGGTATGGATAATGATGGAATACTGGGAATAGACCCCGAACGGCAAGAACGTGATCAGCAGGCCCGACAGGAGCGAGTACGCGACGAGCGCCGTGGCGATCCACGTGAGGAACGATCGATAGTCGATGACCACGTCGCCGGCCGTCGCGCTGGAATCCTGCTTATTGTCCATGTCTTCCTCTCATTCGCATCGAGTCGTGCTTCTTCAATAGCCGATGCCGATCAGACGCATCGCGCGTTCGCACTGGGTCACCGCCTGCTGGATCTCGGACAGCGCGGTATCCCAGTTGGACACCTTCGCGTGCCCCTCGGCGGCGCTCGCCAGATCGGCCGCAGACGCCAGCAGGTCGTCGTACATCTTCTTCGCACTGTGCGGTGGCTCGCGGCTGCCCGAGAAGCGATCGAGCACCATCTGGTAGCCTTGGTATTGCTGCGCGAGGTACGCGTACTCGTCTTCCGGGCCGTCGAAAGACTTCTCGTAATAGACGGTCTTCTGGTCGTAGATCGCGACGAGCCTGCGCTCCAGCCGATCGACAACCGGCTGTAACAACCGTGTGGCTGACGGGTAATCGCCGCTGACGGCAAGTTCCTCGGCACGGTCGATTTGCCGACGCATGCCGTTGATGTCGGCATCATCGATGCCGCGAACATCCGGCGGTTGCCCCACCAGCGTCTGCAGGAAGCTGGTCGTTCTGCCGTGTACTTCGCGGTAGACATTGGCGCTCTCGTCGCTGCGGTTCCTGGCGAGTGCAAACGCGCGTGAGGCGAAGCCAAGCCCTGATGTCGCCAGCGACACCGCCTCGGCGCCGCATCCCTCGTCCAGCACCAGGCTCGCCTGCGTCGCGTCGCGCCGCGCCTGCTCGAGCACTCGTTTGGCTTCCGCATTGTCGCCTTCGTCAACACGCTGTGCGGGTCCGCCGCTGCCGACCATGCGCTGCAGAAGGACCAGTTTCTGCTCCGCCTGGCGGATGACCGCGGCATCCGTGGTCGGCGTGCAGTCCACCGCCTGTGCGACAGCCAACTCACCGAGCAGCAACGGCAGTGCGACAGGCAACACGTTGCGCATCATCTTTCTCAAGGTGTGTCCCCCTCCCCCCGGATCTTCGCCTGCAGTTCCCAGATGAATTCCTTGGCTCGCTCCAGGTGCCGCTCGTTCTCGGCGGCAAGGTGCGTATACGCCTGCATGGCCGCCAGCGCGGCCTTATCGTTGCCGTTCTCTCGCTCCGCCAGCGCAAGCCCGTAGTACGCATTATGCAACGACGGGCGCAGGTCGGTCGCGGTGTTGAAGAAATCCGTCGCCGCCCCGGGCTCGCCGGCGCCGAGTAACGCATAACCCATGTTGACGTGCGCCTCGGGCAGTGCCGGGTAGATCGCCAGGACTTCATGCAGCGCGGTGACGGCGTAGTCGAACTCACCGGCCTGCAGCATCGCCACGCCCTGCTGGAAACTCTGGTGGGCGCGTCGCGCCTGACCGTCGTCGAGGAATTCGTGCGCGCCGGCGGCCGACGCTTGCCGCGTCTGTTCCGGCGCCTCGCGTGACAGCCAGACGCTCAGCAACGCGCCTCCCAGCGCCGTTGCGGCGATTGCCAGCGGTATTACGCTCCGCCGCTTGTCGGTGCGGCGCGTCACATGACCCCCTTGTGCGGCGCAACGCTCAGGAAAGGCACGCCGAGGAAGGTCAGGATCGCAAGGCCGAAAATCGCGATCACGGCCGACCAGCCGTAGGACACGGGCATGCGCCGGAACGTCACGCGCGCGTGCAGGAGCAAAGCGATGCACAGCCAGGTGATGAAGGTCCAGGTCTCGAGCGAATCCCAGGCCCAGTAACGGCCCCAGGCGCTGTGCGCCCAGATCGCGCCGGCGATCAACATGAAGCTGTGGCAGACGAACGCCAGTGACAGGGTCAGCCAGACAGCGGCATCCATTTCACCGCTCTCAGATGCGGTGCCTCTGCTACGCACAAGGAGCCACAGCGCGGTCGCGGCCGCCGGCAGGCACAGGCCGAGGAACAGTTTGCCGGCCGTCACGTGCAGCCACAGCCAGGGGTTGTCGAAGGTGGCCGGCAACGGCACTGCCACCGCCGATTCGGTCAGCGACCAGATGCCGAGCACGCCGAGGAAAGCAACGACGATCGCAGACGAGGTGCGCAGCGCAGGCACCAGCCAAGCCGCGACGAGGTAGACGAGCGTCAGGCTGAAGAGGTTGCTCAACAGCACGTCGTAGAGGGTCAGGAACGGGCCCTGGGACTCACGCATCCAGCGGCCGGCCACTGCGGCCGTCAGCAAGACAAGCACTATCGACAAGACGAGGCTCACGGTCGGCCATGCCTGCCTGCCGCCCCTGCGCAGCAGGACATCGAGAAGCATCGCGACACCGAAACCCGCGACGGCAACGACCAGCGCCGTTCTCTCGGCTGCCATGCTCATGCCGACTGCTCTCCCCCGGTGATCAGGACGGATTCCGCAGCCCGGGGCGCCCGGAACTTCTGCGCCATATGCACCGCCAGTGCGCCGAGCGACAGGAACGCGGCCGTGAGCAGCCAGGGCAGCAGCGGGTTGTAGTCGATGCGGTACCCCATCCAGAGGCGCAGGTCTACAGGCGTAATCTCCCCGCCGTTGACAGCGATGGACTGACCGGGCGCGATCGTCCGTTCCGATTGCGTAGCACTCGAGATACCGACTTCATAGACGACGTCCCGGCTGCTCAGTATCCAGGGCCCGGCCTCCGGTACGCGCTCCGCCAGTCTGAGTTCGAAGGTGAGTGTCTCGCCGGACGGTGTCGTCCAGTCGTTTGTCTGCTTCCAGTCGAACTTCGGATACGACGGGAAATTGACCGCGCCGAGGCCTTCCCGGCCGTCACTGCCACGCCACACAACGACGACCGAATAACCCTTGTTGAACGTGGTCGTGAACCGGTAGCCGTTGGACGTAAAGCCCTGCCGGTCGCCGACGATGCGCTCGGTCTCGGTACCGTCGCGTCGCTCCAGGACGACGCGGCTGTGCGTCGTGTCCCGCTGCAGGCCGGACAGGTAGTTGACCTCGAGCGGACCTTGCGTGAAATGCACACGTTCCAGCCCGTTCGGGTGCAGCCAGCCCATCCCGCGCGCCGTTACGCCGGTCGCATCGAAAGCAGACCCCTCCACCACTTCGACGCTACCGTCGAAACGAATGAGGACGCCGGCGGCGACCAGGATGAGTACGACGAGCAGGCCGACGTGGAAAAGCAGCAATGCGGCCTGGTGCCTGAAAGCATGCCTGACGATCAACGCCGCGAGCAGGTTTACCGCCAGTAACGACAGCGGCAACACGAGCCAGGGAATCGACGCGCCGGGCGACTGGCTGATCGCGACACAGTTGATGACGAGCGCGATCAGCCCGACCATCGTCAGCCTCAGCGAGGCCATTGATTTCAGCACGGACCTCATGGCGGGTTCTCGCAGACGTTGCGCATCCAGTCGCGGCCGGTGCCGCCCTCGCCGCCGACCGATCCGCAATCGGTTTCGGACCAGGTTCCGCTCTCGGCGAAATTCAGGATCTTCAGCTTGGCGTTCAGGTAATACGGGCCCTGGGTGTAGGTCGCGCCATTGCCGGTAATCGACACTTCCGTACCCGTTGCGAGGCCGGCCTCCGGCCCTACATCGTTGAGGTTCACGAGCAGCGCCTTGTTCTTCCAGCCGTGCGGCACGGCGACATGACACCAGGTGCACTGCAGGTTCCGGCCGAGACGGTCCGCATGGAATGCGTGGAGGTTGGTATCGCGGTCGTTATTGCCGAAGCCGCTCTCGAAACCGCCCGCATCGCCACGATTCGCGTCCGTCGCGTAACCGGCGTGGTTGTGGCAGCGGAAACAGATACCGCTCTGGTTATTGCCGGTACCCTGGTCCCAGGTTCCTTTCAACAGGAAGTCATTCTCCGAGCCGTGCGGCCCCCAGGGGCCATTACCCGGCGGCACCACGGTGCCGTTCGCTGTGTTGCGCCCGTGGCAGTCGGAGCAGTACATCGTCTGGGATCCGATGTCGGTACCATTCCATGGCGGCAGGAACATAGTCGGCGAGGCACTCATGTTGCGTACGGCTGCGCTGCGTCCGGTGCTGTCGATTACCGGGTGCCAGGAGCGGTGGTTGCCGCCACCGGGGATCTCACCACGGTCGCCGATGGGCGCCTGGAACTCCATCGCCTGGTTGGTGTACTGGTCCAGGTCATTCGTGCCCGCCGTGGTGCCACCGCCGGAGGCGCCAAGACTCGGGCGCGAGCCGAGCGGGTACTGGTTGTCGTCATCGTAGGCATAGTCCGAATGGCACTTGAGACAGACTTGGTATTCGCGCGTGACATGCGGACTCGTCACTGCATCGCTGGCGCCCGTTCCGCCGTCCCCTTGTTTCACTTCGTAGGAGAGCGGCAGCGCGAGGAACTCCGTGTTGCCGTACGAGGGCTCCACGCCCCAGGAACCGCGCAGTGCCCCGGACGCGATGTTCGTATGGCCAGCAGAATGATCGTGCGCACTGAGCGCCGGGTTGCCGTTGCCATTGAACAACGCGTTTCGCATCACGCGATGCGGGTTGTGGCAGTCCGTGCACTCGGCGTGCCTGTTCACCAGGTTGCCGTTACCGAGCAACGCCCGCGGTTCGGTCAGGTCGCCATCAACTATGTCGTGCACTTCATTAGCTGCCCGCTGATCGACACCGTCGATGGGCATGCGTACCCGCAAATTGAATTCGCTTTCAATGTCCTTGACGTCTCCGGCCGCATTCGTCACGACAGGGGCGACGGAGTGGCACTGGTAACAGGTCTCCTCGATAGCCGAGTTACCGCCTGACTTCGGCGTTCCCAGGTCATCGGTACCCTCGCGCAGCAATCGCCTGGACCCGTGCACACTGTGGCTATCGTGGCAATTCAGACACCCGGCCTGCCAGACGGGCAGTCCCGGCGGAAATTCGCGCAACTGGGCTGGCACGCTCTGGTAGGTCTCGGTCGCCTCGCCTGAGTCGGCATGGGCGGAGGACGCCCACCCCTCCTTTTCGTGGCAGGCGAGGCAATTCATGTCCGTTGTTTCGTCAAACCCACCGATGGCCGGCTGGGATTGCTGGAAGCGATTGAGACGCAGGAACTTGTTGGTCGGCGGGTTATCCAGGTTTACGACGTGCGGGTCATGACACGTCGCGCACTGCACCTGCCCGGAGCCGCCCGGCCCGGTATCTTCGAGCGGGACCGGCGGCCGCACGCCGGGCCTCCGGATGGCAATGTGGGCCTCCGCCGCCGGATTGCGCAGCTCGCCATCCGCATTAGCGAGTGTCGTATCGTAAGTCAGCGAAATCGGGTGATCGTTCGAGAGATCCGTGCCGAGATTGCGGGTGAACCCGGTCAGCACACCTTCGCCTGCCGGCATCGTATCGCCAGGGCCTGCACCGGTAATCGGCACTGACACATTGAGGTTGCCGCCAAGCACATTAACGGAGCTGATTGCCAGCGTGCCGTCGTGGCAGGACAGGCAAAGCTTCGAACTGCCCGCCGGCTGTGCAAGCTGCCCTGCGATGGTTTCGGCATCGAGTGACGAGGAACTGTAGGTTGTGTATGTCTGCCCTGACAACGCTCGGTTCCAGAGCGGCGCGCCCGGAGAGTTCGTCGCACCGTGGGGCGTGTGGCAGAAGACGCAAACCTGCGTTTCGCTGGTCGCCCTCACGGTTCCAGGCCCGTCAACGGACAGGTTGTGCGGCGTACTGGCGACGTCGCTGATCGACTGTGCGTGCGCCACGAGGTATGCGGCCGAGCCGCACAGCAGGGCCGCCAGCCCCAGAGAGCGTGCTGCCGGAGTCACGTCGCATCCCCCAGGTAATCCAGTACCACGACGCGTCCGTTGAACATGTCGGCAACAAACAGGCGGCTACCGTCATCCGTCCAGGCGCCGGCGGGCAGGAAGAACTGCCCGGCCTCCTTTCCGGTCCCGCCGATAGGAATGAGCAAATCACCGGAATCGCTGAACACGAGGATGTGATCGTAGTAGGATTCGATGACGTAGACGTGCCCGTCCCTGTCCGCAACCACGCCTTTCGGCCTCACGAGGTTACCGACGAACAGGCCGCGCTGGCCAATGGCACCGAGCGGCTCGCCGACCGGCGACAGTATCTGCACACGCGCGTTCAGCGTATCGGTCACGTACAGGCGGCCATTGGCGAAACTCATATGCGTCGGCCCGTTGAATTCGCCAGCCGCGACACCTCGCCGGCCAAGCGTTCTGAGCAATGTGCCTTGCTCATCGAACACCTTGATATCGTGTGCGCCGGAGTCGGCGACAAAGATTTCCCCCTCGACCGGGTCGCGGCTGAGGCCGGTCGGCCGCTCGAGTATGCCTCGACCGAAGTCACCGTTCGGAGCACCATCGCCATCGAGTCTCACGAGGTATCCGATATCGGCATCGGCAACCAGGTAGCCGCCGGCGCCGTCAGCAACGATCCCCACCGGCGACAGGAAGGCGCGCCCGGGCTCCGCCTCGTCCCACACGGTAAGTGCTGCCCCTGCCTCGTCGAAGACGACAATCGCCTCACGGCCCGCGTCGGTTACCAGTATCCGGCCGCGCGCGTCCACCATTCCGGATTGCGGGCGAATCAACTGCTTCTTGCGGTCGCCCGCGCCCGCAATCCCGGCGATCCAGCGCAACACGCGGACCGCGGCACCGTCTTCCGCACCATCGATGCTGCGGAAATTCTCCTCGCCGACAAGTTCACCGGCATAACTCAAACGGGCAATTTCCGGAGGCCCCGGCCAGACCAGGGCACTCTCGGGCACGCGTCCTTCCGGGAACAAAACCATTTCCGTAGGCGCCGCAGCGCAGCCTGCCAATGACATCGCCAGCAATGCAACAGCGACCGGCTTCATGGCCCCATGCACGGCGGATCGATCGCCATCAGGTAGACACCGAGGTTACCCGCGGCCACATACAGCGTATTGCCGTCTATCCAGAGGTCGGTCACCGCTGGCGCAACCTCGGGCGGCAGCGCAGCGCGTGTATTGGTGCCGTAGAACTCCGGCGATGAAATGAACAAACCGCCGGGATGACCGTCGGCGACAAACACGCGATGACACTCGTCGACAGCAAGTGCTACCGGCGCGAGCAAAGCCTCTTCACCGTAAGTCGAAACGGGCCGGCCGTTCAGATCCAGCTGCGTCACCTCCCTCGACGCGACATCGAGAACGAATACCGAATCGACAGTCGCCGCGATCGCCGTAATCGACGCGGCAACGGCAACCGGGGATAGCGTTGCAGTAAACAGGCCGGTCGGATTCGACATGGCATCGAACATGGCGAGGCGCTGGCTCATCCCGTCGGCGACCAACACCGTCGAACCCCAGTTGGTTCGCGTTACGTCGACCGGTGTCGGAATCAGCTGACTGTCTGCGAATCGCCGCCGCTCCCAGCCCGACTGGTCGAGTTCGACGACAGCACGATTGTAGCGGTCGACAACTTCGATGACCTGGTCGACCGAGACATGCAGACCATTCGTGTTCGGGTCCTTCAACGGATGCAGTACGTGCACTTCGGCCCGAGCAGGATCCAGTCGGACGAGCGCAGAGGACGCCGCATCAACGACGTAAATAAATCCGCCAGAGGCGGCAACGGCTGCCGCATAACCCAGCTGCACACCGCCTGTTCCCGGTATCATCGTCGACGTCCCTCCGGCGCCGAACACATCGATCGGCGTCAGAGTGACATTGATGCCGGCGCCAGCCTGCTCTCCGTTGAGTTCCGGATCCAGGGCACAGGCACCGATGAGCCACGCTCCAAGTGTCGCCGTAACAAGAACCCTCGCCCGTCGGAGGCATGATCGGCCATTCCGCAATATGCTGCTACTGCGATTCAACGACACACCTCGTCAATAAATACCCGGACCGGTGGTCTGATGGCCGCCCTTGATGCCCGTCTCGAGACCGGGCTTCCCTGAATGACAGAGATCGCAATTGTCGATCGACCACGCCGTTCCTCCATCGTGACAGGCGCCGCAATAACGGCCATCGATAAGGTCCTGCATGCGGATTCCCGTCGCACCCGCCTCCATCTTTATTCCGAGCTCGACGTGGCAAACCGAACACTGGAAGCGAATCCGATGAAACCAGTGCGGGAATATTACCGGTGCTACGCCCTCCGCCTCGGAATTGTCGTTGAGTACTACGTCCGCATATTCGGCCCAGGCAATCATGACCGGAAAGAGGCATGCCGCGACTATTGTAAGCAACGACGGCCCCGACCGTCGCGTCATGACCCTTCGTCTCGTTCGGAGGCCGTTACGTCACGCCCCACGGTCGACGAATCGGTATTGTGGCAGCGATCACACTCCGTCAGCGGGAACGCAACTGCACCATGACATAATCCGCAATACTCACCCTTAAGGATCTTTCCCATGTTGATCGGGTTAGCATGTTCCTCTGCGATAAAAATTGAGTCGTGGCAGGTCTCACAACTCATCCATTGCGTATGCGTCTTGTGCGGGAATCTCACGTACCGCATCGGCATCGTGTTTCTCATCAATACGGTCGTTTCGAGCACCTCCGCCTTGTACTCGCCGTCGATGCTGCCGCGTGGCTCGATAAAGCCGTAATCGAGAGACCGGGCCCAGTCCACCATGTTGCCAGCCGTATCCACCTGCAGGACGCTCAGCGCATCAGCGGGCTCCTGCAATACGGTGATTGCCGGATTCAAAGGATCGTGGATGCCGTCTTTCTTCAGCGGCTTCCACTTATCCGCTGCCAGGCCGGCTGATGCCATCGCCAGCAGAGATATCAACAACAATTTGGTTGGATAGCGAGCCGCCATATCTTCAACCAGGGATATAGACTCCCGCGCTTCTTATTGCCCGAATTAGCTCCTTTGTCGACTCTTCCAGCAGTTCGATTGCCTCCTCGTATTTCTTCTTTCCTGCGGCATTCTCTGCATCTCCTCTCAGAGCCACAGCCTTGTTTATGAACGTCTCCGCCGTGGCCCGCATCGGACTCGACTCCATCTTCTCTGCAAACAGCACCTGCACCAGCATCTGGTGAGTGTCGTTGCGGTCAAGTTCGTAGAGGTACTCGTCCTCCTTCGTCTCGAAATGGAGCTCCCGAACCAGGGTATCTCCATCCCGCAGCGATTCCAGCGACGATTTCACTGTTTCGTACGTGCTATCCAGCGCTGCGCGCGCCTCTTCCGCTTTACCCGCCTGCAGCAAGGCATCGGACGCCGACAGCTCGGTACTAACCCGTGCCTGAAGCTCGCTATTCATTTCATCCAGGCCTTTTTCGATCGCGATCCTGTCATGCGCCTTTGCCAGCGCCTCGACACTTTCACGTCGCTGCCCATAATCGTCCGTCTGCTTTTGCGAGACCGTCGCGGGGCCGTTTGCCGCCCTGGCCGCCTCGGTCAGCAGTCGAATCGCCGCCCCCAACTCTGCCTCGGCCGCTTCCGCGTTGCCACCGTCGTAAAGCTGTCTCGCGTTGTCGAAATGTGCCTGTGCATCGGCCTTCAATTCCAGCGCCCGCGGGCTGCCACTGGCTTCGACTTTCTGCGCCGCAGATGACTCGGTCAGCAGACGCTCCACGTAACTCAGCCTTGCCGACGTATCCCGCGACTTCGCAGGCTCGGCATTTGCGCTAACAGCCAATAGGCCGAGGTTTAGAACTGTAGCCAGAGCGAACAGGCCGGCAAATTTCCTAGTCATGAATAACCACCGTTTACAGGCCGTCAGTTAGCGGCCGTTTGTTCCTTGGGACGCGAGTGGCAGCGCCTGCATTCCGATACCGGAAACGCCACTTTACCGTGACAGACGCCGCACTTTTCGCCCAGCAATATCGACGCCATGCTGATCTGGTTCGCGCCTTTCTGCGGTATGAAGATTGCAGGATGACAATTGCTGCAGTCGAGCCACTGAGTGTGTTGCTTATGCGGGTAAACCACGTCGGGCATCGACCCCTTCACCTCGCGTACTATGTTCAGGTCGAGCACGATAGGAGGGACCGGAGAATCACCGATGCTGTTTCGCGGCGCAATCCCACCGGCATCGATTGCGGCGTTCCAGTCGACGTAGTTGCCGGAATTGGAATCGGGCAACGCGTCGAAGGACTCCCTGGGTGTCTGCAGAATGTGCGTACCGCTGCTGTCCGGGTCGTGGATGCCATCTTCCGGTGGCGGCGAATTGCGTTCCGACGCCGGCTTCATGAGGCGATTGAACGCGTTTGGGTTCGACTGTGCTTCGGCGAGACTGGCGAGGAACAGCATCGCCAGCACCGCCATTCCGCCGGCGATCAGAAGGATCGCGAGACTTCTCATATTGATGGCATTCACGGCTGCTACTCCCCGCCCGTATCCTGACCGGCTGCGGCACTATCCGTCGTCGTAGGCCGCAGCGGTGCAACGAGCTTTTGCGTCGTGCTGTGATGCACCTGCGTCGGTGTATCCGGAATACCGGAGTGACACAGATCGCAGTTCTCGATCGACCACGCCACGTTGCCGTTGTGGCAGGCACCGCAATATTCGCCATCGATGATCTTCAGCATGTTGATGCCGTTGCCGCCTGCCTCGAACTTGAAGCCGAGATCACCGTGACAAACCTTGCAGCGGAAGCGAATTCGGTGAAACCAGTGTGGGAATACCACGGGCCGCATGCCCGCTTCGTCGGAGAATTCGTTGATCACGACGTCTCCATATTCTGCTCTGGCAGCCTCGTAATACGCGCAAGAAAAGACAACAGCGACGAGCAGCACTGCCATCCAGAGTCTACTTGGTGTTTGCATGGATTCTTATTCGCTCTCTCTATTCATTGTCACGCCCCCGATCAGGGTGCGCCGTAATACCGCCTGACCCGAAAGAAAACCTGGCTCATCCATCGGTTATCGATTTCCCTGATGTCGGCCAGCAAGCGGAGTTCGAGCTTTCCGACCATATAGTCCAGTTCATTCCGCCAGACCTGGTCACTCCTCTCCGCATCCACCCCTATTTCCTCATCGAAGATATCGTCGCGACGAAGCTCTCTGCTCAGGAGGCGCAGCTCGGACAGGAAGTTCAGTCGTTCTACGTTGAACAGGTCCCTTTCCCTGTACGTCAGGTCGACACTGTAGGTGAACGCCGAGTTATCCATCTCGTCGTCCATTCTCATGTCGGCCTCGCTGTTGTTGTACTGTACAGAAAAACCACCGTTCAGCGAGCGGTTGCGCGTGAAACGCATCTGTGATGACGCCTGGAAGGTGAACAGCTGGAAGACGTCTTCGCGATCGCCGTAAGTGCGTCGATCCGATGCGGCCAATCTCAGATAGGACGACGAACGGCCCTTCTGCTTGCTCCAGGTAACGAACGCACTGTGAACCAATGACTGGTCACGCCGATCGTCGGTATCCGCACGCGCAGCGGCCTGTTGTGAAACACTGAACTGGAGCTGACTCCCTCGAGACAGGAAAGTCGTTTTCGACACACCATGGTTGAATACCGCAACCACATTCTGGACGGTGTCGTTCCCGTGATTCCTTTGCCGCCGGTTTCCTGCCTCGAGCGAGGACCCCCAAAAATACTCCATTGCACCAACGTCGATCGGATCCGCACGATAAGCTGTGCGCACTCGCTGAAATACGCTGCTTTCGTCCGATTGACCTTCGGGGTCCATGGTCGTGACTCCGACATTCCCGGAAATCGTCACGTTCGGCGTAAATTGGTAATTCGCGGCCCCTGTCAGCACAAAACTCGTCGAGCCTTTCTCAAAACCGACCTGGCCGGAATCGACCCCCTGCACCGTTGCACGCCCGATGACGTATAGCGGCCGGCGCGTCTGTGGCCGCCAGTTTGTGACGCCATTGAACTGCATGAACCGGCGATGAGTATCCATACTGTCCAGTGCGATGCGCTCATCACTGAAGAACGTCGTGTCCTCGATGTAGAATCGAGGGCTCGTTCTGAACCGGTGGCGCAGGTTGAACAACTTGCGCTTCTCAGACTGCATTACGTCGTCCCTCGACAAATCGCGAATCGACGTCAGCAGGTCGAAGTTGTTCCGGCCTACGAACTTCGTTCCTCGAAGCTGCCATGTCCGGGAGCCGAACTTCCGCACTGTCGTTACACCGTCGACATGTACGGTCTCGTTATCGCTCGCGCGATAGTCGAGAGCGATGCGGCCGCCGCGCCGAGCCGAGTAGGTCTGAATGAAACCCCAGTTGCGAGTCGTCCGGTCCTGGTCGAATACGTCGCCATCGACGCGGTTATCACGGGCCTCGTAAAACGCCCTGAACGGGAAGCGGCTTCGGCCGAACAGGCTGGCACCCAGACTTCCCGTTACCAACGTACCCCTGGAGCCTTGCTTCGAAGTTGAATTATCGGTCTGGGTCAGGCCCAGCGATCCGTCCAGCTGCAGGATGTAGGGCCGCCAAACGAAGGTCGATGCCCGGCCTCGCCAGGTAGCGAGATTGGTCTGGTTACTTTGCATGTCTTCGCTGCGGTTCAACCGGTACACGTACTCCAGGTAGCCGGTATGCTGGATCGGACCCAGCTGCGCCCGGGCGGGGCTCGTGGCGAGAGCGCCTGCGAATACGAGGATCGCGAGCGCAACGGCGCGGCAGGAAGGTCCTGGTAACCTCCGCGCACTGTTTGTCATGGTCCCTCTACTGGGCGTAACCCGGTATCGACGCCAGGTAATCGGTGTCTACCTCTACCTGGCTGTCTGATCTGAGTTCCGCGACCAGATCGCTCCACTGTTGTTCGCCGCGCTGTCTTTTCCATAACTCCTCGGCTCGGTCCCTTACATCCGCAAACTCGTGCAACTGCTCCGGCTTGCGCTCCGCCAACTGGAAGATGGCCATCCCCTCTAGCACCTTGATTGCTTCCGTCACCTCACCGATCTCCAGTCCGTCGATCGCATCTTCGGCGACAGGACTCAGCGTGCCCGCGTGCATGAAGCCCATATCACCTCCTTCCTCCGCGGATGGGTCCGAAGAATGCAGTCGCGCGAGTTCCTCGAAGGACGCACCTTCGCCCAGCCGCTCGAGAATTCGCCGCGCTTCCTCGCGGGCCGCCTCCCACACCGGCACATCGGCGGACGGTGGAACGCCAAGCAGAATGACGCCTACCCGGTTCTGCGCGGGCTCCGTAAAGAGCTCGGGGTTGGCGCTGTAGAAATTGCGAAGCTCGTTCTCGCCCGGCGCCGCTACGGATCGAACGTCGGCCTCGAGCACGTCTATCAGGCTGTCGTCCCCGAACTTTGCGCGCAGCGCCGCAACCATCTGCGGACCTTCCGATTGCCAGCGCTCAGTGTCGCCGTAGCGCGCCTCGTAACCTGCAATCTTCGCGTCAACGCGCTGTTGGTCCGGTTGCAGATTGCGCCGTCTTGCTTCGAGCAACAACAGCTTCCGGTCGATCATCTGGTCTGCAACATCCTTGCGGAATTCGATGAATTCCTCGCCGCTCGGCGCACGTCCATGGTAGAAGGTCTGGCGAGCCGCCGAATAGACCTCGCGCTCGAACTCATCGCGGGTTATTACGACATCATCAACCTTCGCAAAAACCTCGTCTCCTTCCGTCGCCTGTGACGGCGTCCACGCGCAGACGAGCGCAGCCATCAGTGCCGACGGCAAGAGCTGGAATGCGAATGATTGTGATTTCATATCTTCTCCGTTACGCAAATCGGCCCGGACAACCGACTGTTGCCCGGGCCGATCGGTCAGTCGACTTACAGTGCCGCGAGCCGTTCGCCCGCCGGCCTGCTCACTTGGTGTGACAAGCTACGCAGACCGCGCTGCCCGCATTACTGGTGCGCAAGAACGCCACGGAACCCGTTCCCTGAGTCGAGGCATTATGCGGGTCATGGCAGCTGCCGCACTCCACGAACGGCTCCTGGACGCCGAGGTCCTCTCGGGTGTACAGCAGCATGTCAGTTTTCTCTCGCTCCCCGGCCGTACCCAGAGGACCATCAACCCACCAGATCGGCTGGCCATTGAGCGTAACTCTTTCCGGTGCTATGAAATCCGGGTCGCCCAGCGCACCCGTGAAGGTGCCGTCGCCTGTTTGCGTTGTCGCCGAAACACCACCGCCACCGTACTGCATACTGATCGGGTGGTCGTTAGAGAGGTCCCTGCCCAGCACCGGTACCGGTTCTCCGGTCATGACGCCGATCGCCCCAGGATCGATCTCGCCGCCTGCGGGGTTGTAATTGCCCGAGCCAGCGCCGTTGATCACGACGTCCATGGCCTGCGTGCCGTCGTGGCAGCTGAGACAAGCCAGTGAGACGGAGCCCACCGGCGCTTCGGTGGAATCGAATGACGGCGTAGCCAGCGTCGAGTAACGCGTGAACGCCGGGGTATTACCGAGCGTCGACGTCTTGTTCCACAACGGAACGGGCGCATCCGTGTCTGCGCCGTGAGGCGTGTGGCAGAACACGCACACCTGGTCAGTATTGGCCGTGCCGCCCTGACCTGTTCCGCCGTTTGTCAGGTCGTGCTGGCTGCCGACGACCTGGGCCTGGACGGAGAATCCGGCGAGCAGCATACCGCCGGCAACTAAGATTGATTGAATTCTGACCTTGTTAAACATTTTTTTGCACCTTCCCCGAAGAATGTGTCTATTCCCAGCGGCTAGGGTATTAACCTTAGTTTCATTAGCCCAGTGACATAGTCACATTAGGTGGAAACTACGTATATGTCCCCATTCTTTTGGTCAGTTTTAGGGTAAATAGCGTAATTTGCGCGGCGGGTTCACCGAGCAGAAGCCGTCTGCCCGATGACGCGGTGCAGTGCCCTGCGATCCTGCAGGATGATCTTGCCGCGCCTCAATTCGACCGCCCCGATGCTGTCCAGCTCCTGCAGACGGCGGCTGACGACCTCTCGCGCCGTCCCCAGGTCAAGTGCGATATTCTGCTGGGTCACCTCGGCGGCAGGTGGGCTTTCCCCGGACTCGTCAAACTTGCGCAGCAGGTATTCCGCGAGGCGATGGTCTACACGTCGCGTCGTAATCTCCCGAATCAGCCCGATGACCTCGCCGAACCGCAGCGCCGTCGCAAAAAATACATAGTCTTGCAGCGCAGCATTCCGGTGGCTCATGTTCCGGAAATCCTGTGCCGAAATGGTCAACGCCGCCAGCTTGCCGCTGGCAGCCGCGTCCGCGAACGCGCCGATACCCATCATGGCGGCGCTCAGGTTTACCGGACAGCTCTCGCCCGGCTTCACGTAGTAGAGCGTCACTTCCCGACCATTCTCTCCGGCAATGAAGATCCGGATCCGGCCACGACCGACCAGCACGACGTCCCGGCAGGAATACCCGGTCTGGTGAAGGGGCTGGCCATCACTGGCTTCGACGGGATTTGCCGCCTCGAGCAATTCAAGACGCTGACCAGCGTCACTGTTTACGTAGAAGCTGTAATTCTTCAGCACCTCGTGGGCGAAGCGGTGACGGCTGCCAAGCGTCTCGCCAAATCGATCCTCGACCGTCGCATCCATTTCGATTCCCCGGTTATGGCAGCGCAGCGCGCGCGCCCAGAAACCCCTCTCCCGGTCCGATAGCCGCCGGGCGGAAAACGTCCACCTTGCGGAAGAACTGGTCGACCATATAGACGCGGCCGTCTTCGTCGACCCCGATTCCGGCCGGCAGCATGTAACGGGCCGGCTCCATCGTCTCTGAACGAGTGCCGACGAACAGCAGCAGCTGTCCGTCCGCATCGAAAATCTGGAAATTGCCGAACGCCGTGTCGGTGACGTAGATGTTGCCGTCCGGATCGGCTGCGACCCCCTTGGGCCGCGAAAACTGGCCCGGATACACTCCGACAGATCCGAATTCATCGACGTAGGTACCATCTGACTCGAAGATCTGGACTCGGAAGTTGGCACCGTCCACGACATATACGCGTCCGTCACGGCCGACCGCGACGTCTCTGGGCAGGTTGAACTGGCCAGGCCCCGATCCCCGCTCCCCGATGTCGAAGACGTGTTCGCCGGTCGCAATGTCGAATACACGGACACGATGCAGCTGGCTGGACACACCCCCGGTATCGACGACGTAAGCATAGCGGCCGTCGGCGTCGACATCGACGTGTGACGGGCGCTCGAACATGTCCACGCCCCCGAACGCACTGAGGAAATCCCCGTCCTGGTCGTAAACGATCACCCGCCTCGCGGTCCCATCAACCACATAGACGTTACAGTCGTCGTCGACCGCCATACCGAGGGGTTTACGGAGCTCGCCCGGCTCCGTAGTGCCGAATTCGCTGAACGTCCCGTTGGGCACGTCGAACAGCATAATGGAACGTCGCACCGTGTCACTCACGTAGATGCGACCCTGGCAGGCCTCGACGTCGAACGGCTTCGAAAATCCGGTCGAGCGCTTCGTTTCCCCGGTCAGAACCCGCCGCCACCGCGTCTCGCTGTCTTCGGAGATAATATCTGCACTCCCGAGTATCGTGCGCTCAAAAACGAAACGAGCCTGCTCGGGCGGTGGCGGGAAGACGAGATCGGGCTGTTTTTTCTCTACCGCCTGCGGCGCGGAGGTGCCGGGCGAGGCACACGATGCGATGAAGACCGTGCTGCAAATCAAGCTTGCAAGCGTCCAGGCCCGGAGGCGCTTCAGTCTGTAGGTTGGTATCGTGGATTGCGGCATGGCGATACTCTGCTTGCGTCAGTCTATCCGGTCCGACGTTATGACAACCCGGCCGTTAGTACGAGTTCCGTCAGATCGTTCAGTCGGGAAATCCGGCGGAGTATAGTGGGTTAAAGCGCTCCGTTGTGTGCGGGTAACTACCTAGTTGCGAATGATAATCAAATACAGTAAAAGCTCCAAACTATGCTATTCAAGAACCCACTTCCAGGCGTTCTGATCGTGTTTCTGGTGATCTGCGGCCCGGCCGTCGCGGACGAATCGATCGATGCCGAACGCATTTACCAGGAATCCTGTTCTGTCTGTCACGGCGATGACGGCCGCGGCGCCGTGTGGGGCCAGGCTTCCCTGTCCGTGCCGCCGCGCAATTTCCGCACGGCCGAATCGCGCGAGGAACTCACGCGGGAGCGCATGATCGCCTCGGTGACGGCCGGCCGGCCGGGTACGCCGATGTCGGGCTTCGGCACCCAGCTGAGCATCCCCGAGATCACTGCAGTGGTCGACTGGGTTCGCGCGGAATTCATGACGCCGGGAGAACCAGCCGTAAACGGGCCCCACGGCGCGCGACTTCCCGGAAACACCGAGTACGGCCCTATCGGCCAAGAGCAGCCCCGACAGGCATTGCCCGCCGACTACGCGGGGGATCCGGGTCGAGGCGCTTTGCTGTATGCGGAGAACTGCGTGGACTGCCATGGTGCGAACGGCGGCGGCGACGGACCACGCGCCTACTTCATCTTTCCCAAGCCGCGCAACTTCCACGACCCGGCCACGCGCGAGTACCTGAGCCGCCGCAACCTGTACAACGGCATCAAGTTCGGGGTGGTCGGCAAGGAGATGCCGGCATGGGGCAAGGTTCTGTCAGACAGCCAGGTCGCGGACCTGACCGAGTACGTCTACCGCCAGTTTATCGCGCCTGACAGCGCCGACTAGACCGGTCACTCGATCCGCGCGAGCCGCGCAACGCCACCGAAACCGCCTACCCACTTGCTGCCGTCGTCGGCCGTTGCCATCGAGAATATGCGGTTCGAGAACAGGCCGTCATCGGTCGTGAAGCGTGTGAACGTACCGTGGTCCAGGCGCGCAAGGCCGTTGTTGGTACCAACCCAGAGCACGCCGGCGGGATCCACGTGCAGCATGAACACGTGGTTACCCGGCAGTCCGTCCGCTACTGTGTAGCTCTGCCATCTATCACCGTCGAAACTCGACAGCCCGCCACCCCAGGTGCCGCACCACACGACGCCGTCGTTATCGACTTCCAGCGCCACGATGTAGTTCGGGTTGTAGGCAACGCTGATCGTTTCGAGACCCATTTCGACTTTCTGCCGCGCATGGTGCTGCGAGTACTGGCCGGGGTCCATGTCGAACTCGATCTGTTCTCTTACGCGCTCGTAATCGGCGCCGAGCCCGTCCTCGTGCGTCCAGTTCTGCCAGGCCTCGTCCCTGAACCGGGCCAGGCCACCCTCGGTCGCAAACCAGATCTCGCCGTTCTTGCCCGCGTGCAGCGCATACACCCAGTCGTTGGGCAGCGCTCCCGCGGTATTCGCGACGGTGTAAAGGTCCCAGCTGTCCCGATCATCGAGGTCCCCGCCGCGCACCCGGTTCGCGCCGGACCAGGTCGCTATCCAGACGTCGCCGTTGTCGAGCTGCAGCGCATCGTAGATAAAACCGTCACCAAGGCCGTCCGGGATGTTGTAGATGCGCCAGTCGTCTTCCGCCTCGTTCAGGATCGAGAGCCCGCCGCCGTAGGTGCCGACCGTCAGCCTCCCGTTGATTTTGCCGAGGTGGAAGACGCCGTTTGCCAGCAAGCCCGTGCGTGTATCCAGGAGCCGATATTCGTCGTTTGCCGTGTCGTAGCGGATGACGCCGGCCGAGGTGCCAACCCAGACGATATCGCCATCCGGGAGAATGGTCTTTACGTTTCTCTGGCCGACGCGGAAGTGGGTGAAATGGGCATCGGGGTCCACGTTCGCGACGCTGCCGCTCTGGGCCGGCGCCGCATCGGCACCAGCGGCCACGGATGGGTGCCCTGCCGGCATTTCACGCGCGGAGTCGGCACTGGCCCCGGTGTCCGGGGCGTCGGCCGTCGAGGTGTCAGAGTCTCGATCACAACCCTGCAACAACAGCAGCGCGGCAGCCGCCGACGCTATCGATACGGCCACCACGAGCCGGCGGTTCCTGTTCGTCGAAATCATCGTCTGCTACTCGCTTTTCGTGGTGGGCGCCAGCCGCGCAACGCCGTCAAGGGTTCCAACCCAGACATCGCCGTTACCGGCAACGGCAATAGCGTACACGTGGTTTCCCGGCAGCCCTTTTGTCGAGTCGTAATTGGTAATCGTGCCGCCGTCATAGCGGCTGATGCCGCGATTCGTGCCAAACCAGTAGGCACCCGAGTCGTCCTGCGCCATGCTGTAGACGATGTTGCCCGCCAGCCCGTCAACCATCGACAAGTTGCGCCATGTCCCGTTCTCGTAACGAGATACGCCGCCACCCCAGGTGCCGACCCAGATTACGTCGTCCCGGTCCGCAAGCGTCGTGAAAACGTAGTTCGGGTTGTAGGACTCCTGCCCGCCCACCAGCACGCTCAGATCGTGGCGGGTCCGAGTTCCGAGCCCGGTATTCGCACTCGGCGGGAGCGCTGCCTCGTTGGGCGCACCGATGCCGTCATCGTGATTCCACTCAGACCAGGTGTCGCCGTCCAACATCGAGACGCCGCCTTCGGTGCCGAACCAGACACGATTCTTCGAGTCGACGGCCAGGCCGTACACCCACTCGTTGATCAGTTCTTCCTTGTACTTGGTGAATTCCATCGTATTCAGGTCGACACGATTGGCGCCGTCCCAGGTACCCACCCAGTAGATGCCGTCGCGCTGCTCCGCGAATGCGTAGATCCAGTAATCGGCAAGCCCATGCATCGGGAAGAATACGTCCCACTCGCCGTCTTTATAACGTGATACGCCGCCTGCGTTGGTGCCAAACCACTTGTAACCCCGGCTGTCGATGCCGATTGCGAACACGTATTCGTTCGCGAGGCCGTGCTGGCGCGTAAATGTGTTTCGGAGCACCTGGTCGTCGAGGCCGATCTCCATTACGCCCATCGACGTACCCACCCAGAGAGTATTGGTCGCATCCTCTATCGCCAGGGCACGCACGTAGATGCCGGACCCCACCTCGAATCGCTCGATCACTTCGTAGACCGGATCGCCGATGCCTGCATCCTGTCCACCGCCACAGGCGCCGAGCAAAGGAAGTGAAGCAGCAACCAGCCACGGCGCAAGCCGTAAGCCCGGACTCATCGCTGCAGCGTCCTCACGTACGCGATCACGTCGCGCAGGTCGCTATCCTCGATCATGCCGCGGTACGACGGCATGTGCGCCATGCCGTCCCAGAGTCGTTCGAAGAGCTCGGCATCCGGCACCATTAGCGACTCGCCTCGCGTGAAATCGGGTATCCCGGGTTCCACGCTGCTGCCGTCGACACCGTGACAGGTCTGACAGTGCATTTCGTAGACCTCCTTGCCGTTGAAGATGTCTGCCGCCTGCGCGTTATGACCCGCGACAATCAGCACGACCGTTGCCAAGCTTTTCAAAATAGCTGGTCTGTCCATCCGCATATCCTTCCGTCAGTTACCGTTGCCGTCCAGCGAGGCCTGCTTGTCTCTCCAGTAAGCAGCCTGTGCTGCGTCCTTCTCGACGTCGAGCCCGCCTTTCTCATATGCGCTGATCAGCACACGTATCGACCCTGCATGACCCGCTTCGCCGGCTTTCTCGTACAACTCGCGCGCCTTCTTATCGTCCTTCGCGACGCCCTCACCTTTGACATACATCGCGGCCAGCCCGGCGATGCCGTCAGCATATTCCTGGTCCGCGGCCGCACGATACCAGTGCACGGCCGTTTCGTTGTCCTCGGCATAGTCGAGCAGGTAAGCCAGTCGCACCTGCGCCTCGGGCGACCCGGCCTCGGCCGCTCTTTCGTACAAGGTCATGGCACCCGGCAAGTCGCCCCTGTTGAACGCATCGATTCCCGCCTGCAGGTCGGCGGCGGCTTCGTCGGCCCAGATCGCAAGGCTCGCGCCAAGCACCGAGACTGCCAGTATGGCCTGCAATGTTGCTGGAATGACCCTCGACTTCATCTCTCCGCTTCCGGTTCCGTTATTCGACCAGCGGCACTATTACCGTATCCGCCGCCATCTTGTCCAATACCTCCCCGGCCAGCCATCACCGCATCGGGGACTTGCGTGCCCGCCGATTGCCTCTAGAATTCTCCGTTCGCATGATGATCAGGCCCGCCGAAAAACCCAGCCTCAGTGCAAGCATCCGGCGCATCGTTGCGATCGCGGCCGCTGCACTTGTGCTGCCGTCCGCAACGCTGGCCGAGTCCGACGGCGAGGCGATCTACCGCTATTACTGCTACCAGTGCCACGGCTACGCGGGCAACGCGCAGACGCTCGCGAGCGCCAGCCTGTCGCCGCCACCCCGCGATTTTACCAGCGTCAGCCCGGATGAATTACCGCTCGAACGGATAGTCGAGACCGTGCTCAACGGCCGCGTAGGCACCGGCATGGTGAGTTTCGCGGCCGTGCTGGACGAGGCCGATGCGCGGGCCGTCGCGGAGTACATCCGCCGGTCGTTCATGTCGGACAAGCGTATCGACGCCCGCTATCACTCGCCGGAAAACGGCTGGTCCAATCACGAACGCTACGCTGAGGCCTTCCCCTTCATCGACGGCAGCATCCCGCTGTCCACGCCCTGGGAGTCCCTGGGCGAAACTCAGCAGCGCGGCCGCCGGCTGTACGAATCCGCCTGCGTCAGTTGCCACGACCAACCGAATACGGGCGCCGGCGGCGACGCCGAATGGGCGCCGCGGGCCGTGTCGTACCCGCGGGACCATTTCAGCCACCGCGAGCCGAATCACGACGTGATATCCGGCGCCTCGCCGTATGCGCAGCACGATGTGCCGCCCGAGCCGGCCGGTCTCTCACCACGCGCTCTCGAGGGCCGGCCGCTGTACCAGGACAACTGCGCGTTTTGCCACGCGGCGGACGGCACCGGCCGCAACTGGATCGGCAGTTTCCTCGAGCCGCGACCGCGGGACTTCACCGACCCGGAGTTCCGGCTCGCGCATGACGAAAATGCGATGCGGCAACGAATCCTGCACGGCATCCCGGGCACCTCGATGCCGGCCTGGAAAGACGTCCTGGGCGAGCACGAGATCGGTGCAATCATTGCCTACATCCGGGAGACTTTTCGGGCCCGGCGGGACCTGCCCGAATAAACGAACTGATTTTCAATCACCTACAGGACATTGTTAGCCCGATTTTGTTGGGGATTATGTTTAATCAGTGCAACTGGTCAAGAAATTCCGGCGTCTAAACAGGTGTGTAGTCAAGGTATGCCGGCGACGGCACGTGCCATGAAGTCTGTGGAACTGCGGAGGACCAGAGTGGCGCTGTCGCCGGCTTCCTTTTTTCGGCCCGGCAGACGCCGCGTGGCGCTGCAGTCATCCCGGTAGGGGTAATTCGACGTGCGGTGGTCAGTCGCCGAGGTGACGATCGTCGAGCGCCCGGTAGGCGGACTCGAATTCCTGCTGCAGCCGGGCAACTTCCTCGAGCAACTCGCCCTCCTGCACCGCTTCCTCGTGCTGTTCGATCCGCGCGCACAGAGCCGCCATTCGCTCGGCGCCGATCTGACGGCACAGGCCGAGCAAACGGTGCGCCTGCCGGCGGACGGCGTGGGCGTTGTTACCGCGCGCCGCGTCCTCGAGGTCGCGCAGCCACGCCGGCATCTGCTGCAGGAACTGGTCGGCCAGTTCACTGAACAGATCCGAGTCGCCTGAGCCCCGTATCTTGCTCAGCTCTTCGGCGATCGATGCGTCCAGGATCCTGTCGGGCAGCGACAACGATGGCGGGCCGGCGTGCAGGTCGCTCGCCGACAGGTTGGCAACCTCGATGCTGCCGCTCAACACGCGCTGCAACGTCGATCCGAGTTCGTCGACGAACACGGGCTTGCTGAGATAATCGTCGACCCCGGCCTCGAACGCCCTCTCGCGATCCTCCATCATCGCGTTTGCCGTCAGGGCAATGATCGGCGTATGCCGTTTGTCCCCCTCCCGCTCGCGGATGATCCGGGTCGCCTCGTTGCCGCTCATGTCGGGCATCTGCGAATCGATCAAGATCGCCGTGTATTCGTTCCTCGCGTTGGCTTCGATCGCTTCCTCACCGCTCGTCGCGGTAACAACCTCGTAGCCAAGCTGTTCCAGCATTCGCTGCGCCACCAGCAGGTTCACGTCATTGTCATCAACGACCAGCACTTTGCCGGCACTGGCGGGTGGCTGGTGCGCCCGGGACGCACGCCGCGAGTCCCGACTCGCCGCGGTCTCGTGGGAAGGAATCTCTTCGCTATCCCCGTAGCCGACCGCAGTCGTGATGGTGAACCAGAACCGGCTGCCTTTGCCCGGCTCGCTGTCCACGCCGATCGCACCGCCCATTAGCGTCGCCAGTTCCTTCGATATCACGAGGCCGAGCCCCGTACCACCGTATTTGCGAGTATCGGATTCGTCGACCTGGCTGAATTCACGAAAGAGCTTCCTCCGGTCTTCCGGCGCGATGCCGATGCCGCAATCCCTGACGGTGAACTTCATCCGAACATGGCCCTGGTCGACCTCGTCACAGTCGACGCACTCGCAGACGATACCGATGTTACCGTCGTGCGAGAACTTGATCGCGTTGCTCACGAGATTGGCGAGTATCTGGCCGAGCCTGACGGGGTCGCCCCGCACCGCGTCCGGGACATTATCGGCCACCGCGTAACTGATAGTCAGCCGCTTCCGCTTCGCCTCCTCCGAGAACAGATGCGCGACATCCGCGAGTTTCTCGCGCACAGAGAACTGGACCGTTTCGAGCACCAGTTTGCCGGCCTCGATCTTGGAGAAATCGAGTACCGAGTTGATGATCTTCAGCAGCGACATGCCCGATGAGTGCATGATCTCCGCGTATTCTTTCTGTTCCGCGGTCAGGTCCGTACGCAGGAGCAGGCTCGCCATGCCGATCACGCCGTTCATCGGCGTGCGGATCTCGTGGCTCATATTGGCGAGGAACTGGCTCTTGGCCTGGCTGGCTGCATTCGCCTGGTCACGTGCGATAGCCAGCTCGCGGCTTCGCTGCTGTGCTTCCGCTTCCCGCGCCGCCAGTTCGCTGGTTCGATCGGCCACCATGCGCGCAAGTACAACCGCCCGTTGTTCGAGCTCCTGACGATTGCGAATGACCAGCCCGGCGATCAGGCTGAACGACGTAACGAGGATCCCGATGATCAGAACGTTGAGCAAGAAGATGCGCTGCTGATCCGCGGCAATGATCCCGTCGATCTGCTCGGAAATGCTCGTGGAAAGCGCGAGGATTTCCCCGAATACGGCATCGAATTCCTGGTCCAGGTCGCCCCCGATGACGCCGGCCGTGTCTCGCGATTCCCAGCGCTCGGAGAGAATGCGGTCGAATTCGCTGATGTGCTCGCGCAGTAGCTGCAGGTTTTCCCTCGCCTCCGGTAGCGCCGGTATCTCGCCAAGCGACGTGCTGCCGCCGTAGATCGCCGCTCCGACCAGGGTCTGGGCCGCCTGGATTTGCGCCCGCACGTCCTCGTCAATGCTGATGTAGCGATCGCCGCCGAGTGCTTCTTCGAACCACAGGTGCGCGGTCGCGACTTCCTGCTGCACGGACTGCACCAGGCGCATGAAGAGCGTATTGCGCTGGAAGTCCCGCGTAACGAGCCACTGTGAATAAATCACGATGGCGATCGATACGAGACCGACAGCAACAATTCCCACGACAAGCGATTTTAGTGAAAACGACCGCGTGCTAAGTTGCATCTCTTTGCGTCTGCTTTATTACCACCCGGGATGGCGTCGGTGCTGCGGTCATCGCCGCCGATCTTCCCTCAAGTTTATTCGTCTATGCAAGGTCTGTTCCTGCTATGGAAATCAATGCTATACGAAGCGTGGCTCAAAAATCTGTAAAGATTTCCGACAAGGATTCAACGACTCAGAGCCGGCAATCTCGACGCCTACGAATAATTTATATAGGGCTTTTCGACTACATGCAGTTCACTGCAATTCGACGCATGCACCAGTGCCGTGGGCGGGAACCGCGTGCACCCCGCCTGCCCGGCAGCGGGGATTATGGTGCCAAAGTGGGCGTGAGTTGATTGACAGCCGACCCAAAGTTGCTGAGCATTCGCTACAATTCGGCGACTCGCGAGATTTGCCCGAACCCCGATACTCCGGAATACACCAGCCCGCAGGGAAGTCATGATGTCCGATTCTTCGATACCTCCGATACGTGCTTTGCTCGTCGATGACCACCCGGTCGTGCGTTACGGCGTCAAACACATGCTCGACGCGGAGTCGGATATCGAAGTCGTCGGCGATCTCGGGGGCATGCAGGGCATCGAGGACGTGCTCGAAGACCTCTCGCCCGATGTCGTGTTGCTCGATCTCGAACTCGCGGACACCCAGGGTGTCGATGCGTTGCGCCTGCTGCGCGAGATTGCGCCGAACCTCAAGGTAATCGTCTACACGTCTCACGACGAGGAAGAGTACATCATCCAGGCAGCAGAACTCGGTGTCGACGGCTATCTCCTCAAAGGCAGCCCGAAAGAAGAAATCGTCAGCGCGGTCCGCAGCGTCAACGAAGGCAAGAGTGCGATCGAGTCCGCGGTAGCGGCCAAGCTCATGAGCCACCTGACCAAGCGTTCGGCGAAGGAGAAGCAGCCCGTCGTCGAGTTCAGCAAACGCGAGAAGCAGGTGCTCGAGCTGCTGGCCGGAGGGAAGACCAACCGCGATATCGGCGCTAAACTGTTCATCTCCGAATCCACGGTGAAGTTCCACGTACACGCTATTCTCAGCAAGCTAGACGCAACAAACCGCACTGAAGCCGTTTCAATGGCCGTGCAGCTAGGGGTGATCTCCCTGCCCTCCGCGCTTTAACCCGGCCGGTTTCGGCCCTCCTCGAAGATCGGCCTGACGCGCCGGAATTCCGCCGCCAGCCGATCGAACTCGTCCGGCAAGTCGCTGATCCGGTTATCGCGGCTCGCCTCGCCGAGGGCGTCGCAGCAGCCGCTAAGGCCCGTAGCGCCCATTTCGAGACAGGCGCCCTTCAGCGCATGGCATTCGCGCCGTATGGTCTTCAGATCAGGCTCGGTAAGTGCGTGCCGCATCACCTCGATGCGGGCGCTCGCATCGTCGATGAACAGGGTGATGAAATCGTCGAGGGCCTTGCCGTCGATGATACCGGCACGATTCTGCAGACGGCCGATCATATCATCGCCTTTTTCGGAGAGGGACTCCGAGGCTTCAGGCAGCTGTCGCCGCCGGGAGTTGGCCATCAGGGACCAGCGCCGCAGTCCCGATTTCAGCGTGTCGAGACGCACCGGCTTGGCGAGGAAATCGTCCATGCCAGCCTGCATGCATTGCTCCTTGTGATTCACCGAGACGTCCGCCGTGATGGCGACCACAACCGGCTGCCCGGCCTTACCGAGATCCCTTTCGCGTATCACGCGGGTCACTTCGTCGCCATCCATGCCGGGCATCTGGCAGTCCATCAGGATCAGGTCGTAGGCACACTCCTCCAGCGCCTTCAATACCGCGGGGCCGTCGTTGACGGTATCCACGTCGAAGTCGAGGGACTCCAGCATGCCGTTCAGCAGCTTCCTGTTGATCGGGTTGTCCTCCGCAATGAGGATCCTCAGCGACTGGAAGTCCTCGTCCTCGGTCCCCGGTTCGCCAAGGTCAATCGCGAACAGGCGCGACAGGTTGTAGCGAAGGACGCTGGGCAATATCGGCTTGTTGACGCAGCGGATGCTCTTGATCGTGGATATCTGCCCGACTTCCAGCGGCTGGGCGATCGACGTCAGCAGCACGATCGGCAAGTCGGTCTGCTCGCGGATCGAGCGGGCGACAGCCAGGCGGTCTGTCACCGCGTGGTCCGCGTCCAGAACGATACAGTCGAAGGGATGGCCCGATTCCTGTGCGGCCGCCAGCCGCCGGGGTACTTCGTCGTGCTGTTCTTCCGTGTCGCAACTCATGTCCCAGGCAGTGAGGAAACTGGCGATGGATTTCGATACCTCGGGATTGGCATTGACGAGCAACAGGCGACGGTTGTTCAGGCTTATACGCCCGTCAATCACGGAACGGCTGGACTCGGAGACGCGCCTCACGGGAATGCTGAACCAGGCAGTCGTTCCCTTGCCGAGTTCGCTTTCGAGGTCGATACGGCCGTTCATCCTGTCGATGAGTTCCTTGCTGATCAAAAGACCCAGGCCGCTGCCATGGCTGCGACTGCCGATCTCCTCGGCGATCGAACCGAACGGCATGAACAGCTTCTCTGCGGTCTCCGGCAACATGCCGACGCCGGTGTCGGACACGGCAACCTGGAGGTTCGCGTCCCCGGCATCGCTGGCTTCGACGCCGACGCCGATCATGACCTCGCCGGCATTCGTGAACTTGATGGCATTGCCGACGAGGTTGATCAAGATCTGCTGGAGCCGATGGAAGTCGCCGCAGATCTGCGTGTCGGGCTCGTAGTCCGTTTTGCCAACAAGTTCGATACCCTTGGAGTACGCCTGGTAGCCCATGATTTCGAGGACGCGCTCGAGCAAGTCGGTCACGTAGAACGAGTCGCTCTTGAGCTCCAGCTTGCCGGACTCGATCGTGGCGAAGTCGATCATGTTGTCGACGAGACTCAGCAGCATGTTGCTGCTGCTCTCCATGATCTGGACGTAGGATTTCTGCTTGCGCGTAAGTGAGGTCAGGCGCAGCAGGTCGGTCATACCCAGGACTGCGTTCAGCGGTGTGCGCACCTCGTGGCTCATTGTCGCCACGAATCGGGCTCTCGCCGCATGCGCGGTCTCGGCATCTTCCTGGGCGCGCCGCAGCCGCAGCGCCATGCGCTCCTGTTGGTTGAGGTTGTGCAGGACCTCGACGGCGCCGGTAATTTGTCCGGTCTCGTCATAGAGCGGTGTCGCGCGGAGTTCGACCATGCTCTCGCTGCCGTCGGGGCCCACCTGCTTTTGGATATGCTTGTAGGATTCGCCAGTCGTGAGCACGCAGGGGTGCTCGCCCGGGTCGCAGGGCGTGTCGCGCCCGTGCAGCGCGCTGTAACACGCCATTGGCTCGCCAATGGCGGCCTCCCCTTTGAGACTCTTGAGCGCCGCCTTGTTGATCGCCGATACGTTGAAGTCCTTGTCGATGATGATGGCGGGATCCGGCACTCCATCGAGCACGGACTGATTAAAGGACTTCGAATCCTCGAGCTGCTTCTGCGCGCCGTCGAGCTTTTGCTCGAGTTCGTCCCTGGTTTCGCTGAGTTTCCTCAGCGCTCCGCGATCGGTACGGAGGAGTAGCAACACCAGCAGTATGAGCGCGACCAGCAGCGCGACGGCGAAGATGCGCCCGGCGGAACCGACCGGCATGGGCAGCATGAGCATGACGAGCAGCGCCGCCGCCACGGCACCTGAGAACACTGCAATCCACCGGCTTTTCGTCATGCTGCCAACCCTTTCCTGCCATCAGGCAGGCGCCGCCAAGTTGTCGGCGTAGTTCCTGACACGAGTCGGCGGTACGTGCCTAAGGGCCACCGCTCGACGTCCTTGCCGACTCCTCCAGCTCGTTCGCCTTGGCCATGCGTGACCGCAGTTCCTCGGTAATCTTCTCCATCTCGCGCGGGTCCTCGATGACGCGCGGGCTCACGGTGATGATCAGCTCAGTCCGGAACGTGTCCGTCGCGTTCGTGCTGAACAAAGCCCCGAGCCCGGGGATGTTCATCAGGATCGGGACACCCGACTTGCCGTTGGTCGTCGTTTCGAGGATCAGGCCGCCGAGGACGACGGTCTGTCCGCTCTGGACAATGACGCTGCTGTTGATCGTACGCTGGGCAATCGACACGTTGCCGCCGCCGCCAACCGCGGGCTCGGCGCCCGGGATGCTCACTTCCTGGCTGATCTCGAGCGTGATCTGGCCACCGGC
>JBFFEB010000045.1:0-29215 GCA_041559075.1 Woeseiaceae bacterium
AGACGTCTGGTCAAAGGGACAGAAATTCTCGAGTATCGGGAATGTCTTACCGATTCTCTTGCCACGGTCCGTCGACACTGCCGCATATACCGCGTTGGTCTGGTCGCCGCTATCGTCTTGGAACTGGCGGTAGGCATACAGCACGGTGTCTTCCAGTGCGGTGATGGCGACACCGGTATCGATACCGGTGGTTTGGGCGACCTGTTTCGGCGGGTCCCAGTTCATACCGTAGTCGTCACTGTAGGTCGAAAAGATACGTACGTTCTGGTTGCTCGAGTTGAACGAGGCATAAACGACGATGAAACGACCCTTCGGCCACTCGCGCGAAACCTCGCGCGTTTCGCCGTTGCCCAGTGACACGGTCTCGGTGACCGAGATCGTCCCGGGGTTTTGCGTATCCGGCGTGAATATCGCGTCGATCTTGTCAAGAAAGCTGTCGCCGGTCGCAAGCTGAACTGGACGCGGACCGCTTACCAGGGAAGGGTGTCGGAAGCCGGCCTCGACGTTGAGTTCCGGCATCAGTTCCATGTAGACGCCGCCGCCCTGACCACCGCCTTCACTTCGGGTCGACGCGATAAAGAAGCCGGCGCAGCCACCGGGGAAACACACCATGATCGGGTCGGCGCCGAAACCGAGTCCGAGATTCGTCGAAGCATCCGCTGCATGCCCGCTGGCGAATCGGCTTAGCCAGGTGCGAGCGTTGTCCTGTGTTTCGAGTATCTTCGGCCAGGCATCGCCGATCACGTCTTCGGTGCCGTTGTAGCCGTTCACCATGCAGACGATGTTTGCCGGCAGCAGCGGATTCCTGTCGCAATGCGGCTCGTTGTCCTGGTAATGCGGAATGCCGCTATAAAAGCCGTCGGCAAAAGGACCCACCGCGTTGGCGTTGCGTCCGACAACGCTTTGGCCAAATGCAGGTACAGCAGCGAATACAGCCATTGCGGCTATCGCCCCGATCATCCTGGCAGACATAAGCTCCCTCCAACTTGGAACTGCCGTGACCCGGGTGCGGCCTTCGCCGGGCTCTTTAGTTATGTAATGAGTTGTCCCTTACAGTATAGGCCGGTATGCGACATGAGGTAACCGGATAGGTGAAGAACTGTCCAAAAGATCAGTCGGTAGCTGCAGGTACAGCGCAGTGACAGTTGCGGTCGCTGTCTTGCTATGCTTGCGCTTCGATTATTCACTACGAGGACATGCCCGATGACGACACGCCGGGAATTCATAGGGGCGGGTGCGGCGATCTTCGGTGCGTCGGCGGCCGGCGCAACGCTGTCGGTCGAGCCGGCCAACGAAAAGCTCGACATCCTGTTTCTCGGCGGCACCGGGTTTCTCGGTCCCCACCAGGTCGACTACGCGCTGGATCGTGGCCACACCGTGACCGTGTTCAATCGCGGCAACAATCCCGGCCTGTTCGGCAACAAGGTCGAAGAACTCTTGGGTGACCGGGATTCGAAGGTCGGCGATGGTCTGACGGCGCTCGAAGGCAAGCGGACCTGGGACGTCGTCGTCGACAACTCGGGCTACGTTCCCAGGCACGTGCGCGATTCTGCCGAGCTGCTCAAGGGGCGTTGTGGCCGCTATATCTACACGTCGACCGTCGCCGTTTACGATTTCGAAAAGCAGCGCCACGTCGACAACACGGGTCCATTGCGACCGGCGCCGGAGCCCGCCACCGAGGAGGTGAACGGTGAGACCTACGGGCCCCTGAAGGCCGAGTGCGATCGCGTCGTGCAGGCGATCTACGGCGATGCGTGCACCGTTGTGCGTCCCACCTACGTCGTGGGCCCGGGCGATCACACCGACCGGTTCACCTACTGGGTCGAGCGTTTCCAGCGCGGCGGCGATATCGCGTGCCCGCCCAGCCCCGGGTTCGCGGTCGGCTGGATCGATGTTCGCGATCTCTGCCACTGGCTGATCCGGCTTGCCGAGAACGATACCTCCGGCGTGTTCAACACGACTGCGCCGGGCCAGGAAATCAGCCGTGAAGCGTTCATGTGGGGCCTGCGCCTGTCGTCCGTCAACAAGTCGACGATGCACTGGCCGTCGCGCGAGCTTGTCGAGGAACTGGGCTTTTCGACGCCGATGTTCTACAACCCGCCGTTCTCGATTTACGTGGACTCGAGTGCCGCGCAAAAGGCCGGTCTTACTTTCCGCTCGCTGGCCGAGACCGTGCGCGACACCCACGAATGGTGGATGTCGCAAAGCGAGGAACGGCGGGCAAAGCCGCGGCGCTGGCCGAGCGCGGAGGAAGAAGCGGTATTAATCGCGCGGATTGACGCGTAATTACTCGTCACCGCGGATAAATCGCGCCAGGTCATCCTTGAACTTCACCATCGACGGCTCGTGGATGTACATCATGTGACCGGCTTCGTAGGTCGCATACTCGATGTTGTTCCGGAGTTCCTCCGGAATGTCCAGGTGATCGATGAAGTACTCGGTGGCCAGGTGCGGCGTTGCGAGATCGTAGTAGCCCTGCTGCACGAGTACGCGCATCGAAGGGTTCTGGCGCATGGCGAAGGCGAGATCGACGCTCGTATCCGGGAACGGCAGCTTGAATCCCTGCAGGTCCGGCTGGCGGTGGCTCCAGTCCCATTTCATGAAGATGTTGCCGAATACCGTGTAGTTGCCGATATCGTCGACCTTCAGGTCGTTCTGGTAGTAGTCCATGAACGCGGCGAGATAGCCCGGACCGATCGCGCTCAGCATCGGGTCGTAAACGGCGCTCTCGCCAATGCGATTGATCATGTGCCCCGCGAAACGCGAATCGACGCGCCCGACGGTTCTGCCCGTGGTGCGCATCAGTTCCTTGTTGAAGCGGCTTTCATTGATGCGCAGGTTCGCGCGCTCCCAGTAGTCTTCGCTGAGCCCGGTGTATCTCGCCAGTCCGGCCAGCACGGCGCGGCGCTCGGAATCGCCGAGCTTGTTGCCCTTGAGCAGTGCCGGTGCATAGTCGTTCAGGGCGAAGTCCGCGACTTCGTCGAGGAACGCCTCGAGGTCCGGTGGCGTCGGATCGAGGGCGCCGTGATAGCGCGCGGTCGCCGCCAGCGTCGGCAGGAACATGACGTGGGGCAGGTCGATACCCATGCCGGAGAATCCGGCGGTGAACTCCATGAACGGTGAAACCAGCACGACTCCGTCGAGCGCTACGAAGTGGTTGCTCAGGAGATAGTAGGCAACGCCGCCCGAGCGCATGCCGCCGTAGCTTTCGCCGAGGATGTACTTCGGCGATGCCCAGCGGCCGTTCTCCGTCAGGTACTGGACGATGAATTCAGAGATGGACTGGATGTCCTGGTCGACACCCCAGAAGTCCTCGCCCTTGGCGTCGCCCACTGCCTTGGCGAAGCCGGTGCCTACCGGGTCGATCATGACGAGATCGGTCTCGTCGATGATGCTGTACTCGTTATCGACGCGGCGATACGGTCCGTTGTTGCCGAAACCTGCATCGGTCACGACGGCACGCTGCGGGCCGAGGATGCCCATATGCAGCCAGATCGACGCGGAACCCGGGCCGCCGTTGTACGCGAACATGATCGGGCGCTGGCCTTTGTTCGTTCCTTTCGCGACATAGGCCGTATAGCCGATCAGCGCTTGCGCCTCGTCCTTGTCGTTCTTCATCAGCATCGTGCCGGCAGTAACGGTGTAAGCGATTTTCTTACCGCCGACGCGAGCTTCATGCTCGGTGACGTACTGCTTCGCCTCGGGCGCTTCGCTCTGCGTCTCGGCCTTTTCGTTGTTGTCGTGTCCGGACGCGAACGCGACCGAGATGAACGGCAGCACCATGACCAGGGCTAATCGATGTTTCATTGTCGATCCTCGGCTTATTGTTCGCCGCGCCACGCGGCGCGAAGCGCAGGAGCATACCACCTGGCGCCGAGTTCGATCCGCCGCCGCGCGAAATCAGGCGCTCGCTCGAAGGCCGGCGGGGTGCTGCAGAGATTCGGCAAGGAATCTTGCGACGGCCTTGCAGGAGCGATTTCGTTGCCATGCGGCGCGCTGGAGTTCGGCGCCGCTGCGGCTGACCAACGTGCGCTCCAGAGTGGCCAGCAGTGCGCTGTCGCCGAGGTTTTCGCATTCGCGCCGTGCAAGATCGAAGAGTTGCTCGACGACCTGCATCATCGGCCCGGTGTCACCGGCTTCGGAGACGATCAGCCGGGCGTCGAGACCGGACTTGCAGGCACGGAAGTGATTGTCGAGTTCCATCCAGTGCGGCAGGCGCGAGGGAAACGCCGAGTCGGGCAACTTCGGGTCGGCTGCGACCACGACAAGGGCCCGCACGAGGGCCGCGATCTGCGCGATGCGATGTGCATCCACCTGCGCATCGAGGACACGAAGCTCGAGCGTGCCGAGGGCGCCATGCGGGCGGATATCCCAGTGCAGATCGCGGAAACGTTCGATCGTCCGCGAGCGAATACCGGCATCCACCATGCGGTCAAACTCCTCCCAGGACGTGAAGTAGGGCGGCAGTCCGTAGGTCGGGTTGGACGCCAGCAGGCGCTGGCGGAAGCAGCAATAGCCGGTATCGACGCCGTGCCAGAATGGCGAATTCGCGCCGATCGCCAGCAAGGCAGGCAGGCACGGTGCAAGCCGCCGCATGGCGCGAATTGCGGCGTCGCCATCGCGGCAGGCAACGTGAACGTGCGTCGCGAACGTCACCGGATGGATGGCCGGGGCGCCAGAGCGTTCGCCGGCCAGCCGCAGGTAGCGCTCCGACGGCGTAACGATTGCGGGTTTGCGGTCGAAGGGGTGTGTGCCGGCTGCCGCAAGGCGCACACCCATAGGTCTTGCGTGGGCCTCGATGTCGGCAAGGACCGATTTCAGCGCCGGCTCGAGGTCTGCTGCGGCTGCGACGGGCGGCGTGTTGATCTCGATGCAGCACTGCAGGAACTCCGGCTTGATGAGCGCGTATTCGCCGAGTTCCCCTGCGAAGGCAAGGATCCCGTCGGCGAGTTCGAGCGTGTCTTCGCGCAGCAGTTGGAGCTCCCATTCGCAGCCCAGGGTCGGGTCCGCATGGGAAACGAATCTCATGGTTCGACCGCGGCGTAGTGACGCAAGGCGCGCCGTGCGATCGCGTCGAAGAATTCGGCGCCGATCGCCAACACGGCTTCGTCAATGTCGAATCGCGGGCTGTGCAGCGGCATGGGCTCCCATTCCAGCCTGCGGGCGCCGAAGCGGAAGAATGTACCGGGTACGTGCTGCAGGTAGAACGAGAAATCTTCCGAACCCATGCTCGCGTGCGGCGATGTGGTCAGCGCGTCCGGACCGTAGAGTTCGCGCACGCATTTCCTGACGAGGCCGACCTCGTCGGGCGTGTTGATGACCGGTGGGTAACCTTGCTGGAGTTCGAGATGAATCGCCGCGTCGTGCAGTTCGCCCATCGCCTCGACCATGCGGCGGATACCCTTATGGATGTGGTCACGCGACTCCGGGAAGGTCGTGCGAATCGTTCCCTCGAGTTTCGCCGACTCGGCGATGACATTCGGGGCAGTTCCCGCAGTAACCTTGCCGACCGTAATTACGGATGGGTGTACCGGGTTGGTCTGCCGCGAGACGAGTGTCTGCAGCGTCGTAATCAGCAGCGCCGCAATAACCACTGCATCGATCGCTTCGTGCGGCCGGGCCCCGTGGCCGCCCTTGCCCTTGATAGCGATCTGGAAGCGATCCGACTGGGCGGTCATCGCGCCTTTCCGGATCATGATCTTGCCGGTCGGCCATTCGTGCGTGACGTGGCCGCCAAATATGGCGCGGACGCCCTCGAGCGCTCCGCCTTCGATCATCACGCGCGAGCCGCCACCGCGCTCCTCGGCCGGCTGGAAGATAAGCACGACGTTGCCGTGCGGCGGGTTGTCCGCGAGTGCCGCCGCGGCGCCGAGGACCATGGTCATGTGTGCATCATGGCCGCAGGCATGCATGCGGTCCGCATAAACGGACCGGTAAGCCGAGTCGGTCAGATCGTGGCCGGGCAGTGCATCCATCTCTGCGCGCAAGGCAACGGTCGGTAATGCCGGGTCGGTCTCGATGCGGCCGATAACGCCGCCACCCGGACCGGGATACGAACAGGGGATACCGAGGCCGTCGAGTTCGGCAACGATCCGCGCAGCGGTTTCGGCCTCGTTGAAGGACAACTCCGGGTGCCTGTGCAGCCAGCGTCTCAGTTCGACGGCGTGCTGTCGCCGGGCATCGATATCATCGGGCAATTTTTCAGCCAGCTCAGTCACTTGTAGCCTCCTTGCCGGCATGATGAGGCTAGCAGACAGCACCGTGTCAGGCTATACGCGCAAGTGCCTAGGGTATTGCTGGACGCACTATTAAGTGTAAATATTACACTAGAATTCGTGTACTTGAGATACTAAGATCGCCGGGGTGACCTACACGTATGAACATCCGCATCCCGCAGTCACGGTGGACATCGCCGTGTTCACGATTACGGCCGGACGGCTCGCGGTCGTGCTGGTCCGGCGCGCCGCGTGGCCGCATGCCGGCAAGTGGGCGCTTCCCGGCGGCTTCGTCGGTATCGACGAGAGCCTGAAGCGCGCGGCGTGGAGGGAGCTGCGCGAGGAGACCGGTCTCAAGGCAGGCTACCTCGAGCAACTGGGCGCATTTGGCCGGCCCGATCGCGACCCCCGCGAGCGGGTTATCACGGTGGTCTATATCGCACTTTCCGCCGCCGAGCGCATCGACCTGCTCGCGGGCAGCGATGCGCAAGAGGCCCGGCTGTTCTGCCTGGACGAACTTCCCGAACTCGCGTTCGACCACGCGAGGATATTGCAGCTCGCCATCGAGCGATTGCGCGAACGGCTGGACACGGAGGCCGTTGCGCGCTGGCTGATGCCGGAACGCTTCACGCTGACGGAGCTTCAACGCGCCTGCGAGGCCGTTGCGGGGACCCGCATCGACAAACGGAATTTTCGCAAGAAGCTCAAGTCGCTCGAGCTTGTAGAGGCAACCGGTGAATTGCGCCGGGATGGCGCGCACCGGCCCGCCAAGCTGTTTCGTGTGAGGCAGTCGGAGCGCGCCCTGGCTTAATCGCTATCGCCCACGTGATGATGGCCGACTTCCGTCTGCATTTCCCGCACCGTGTCCTGGTAGCGCTTGACGAGCTTCTCGGCTTCCTCGGTACCGCCGTTAAGCTCCGCGAGCGCCTCGAACCACTCGATGCTGTCGGCCCGAAGTCGGATTCCTATTCATCGATTTTCCCCTATGCGTGTGGCTGACCCGGTATTGCAGCCGGACCGGAAGTCAGCGCGGCTGAATTCGTCTATTATTTTGCGCACTCGCGCGAAACAGCATATGGCACGATACACGATGATGAAGGTCGTTCCAGTATTCATGACGTTGCTTTTCGCTACCGCATGCGCGGACCAGCCTCAGACCTCGCTTGGCGATTCGCCGGTCAGGGACGTTCGGTGCCCTTCGTTTCTGGAGGATGAGCAGTGCCTTGCGCGGGCCAGGCGGGAATGCGGCAGCGAAAACATCACTGTGCTCAGTGCGCCGCCACAAGGTGAGCAAATCGCGCAGGGGCACACCGTACCGATCGAAGGCACTATTGTGTACCGGATCTTTACGGTGCGGTGCGAAGAGTAATTGCGCCGGTCACCTGAACCGGCGTAACAGTTGCCTTGCGACTGCCGTTGGCGTCGTTTTCGTCCGCGACTTGCTGCTCAATTCGAAACCGGCAGAAAGCTGAATCTGTCCTCAGACTCCAGCATCCAGTCGACGAAATTCTCCATCGGCTCGATTTTCACGTCGATGATTTCGCCATTATTTTCGACAGCAACCAGGCGCGGCTGAATGAAGCCCTTGTAGGGAGCGATGTTCAGGGGCTCGACGCGTTCGAGTACCTGCTCGTGCATCGCTCGGTCTACTTTCACACCATAGGTTTCGACGAGAGCCTTGCCCGCCTCGTAATCGCCTTCCGACTTGATGCGCTGGATCTCGCGCAGCTGCGACGCAAAGATGTCGCGCAGCGCGTTATAGTCGTTGATCACGAAATAGTGCTTGCCGTCTCTCTCGACTTTCTCGATGACGTTGTCATCCTGTCCCGTCTCGAAAGCCCAGGCTGCGATCAGCTGGCGGTTACGCATGTGAGCTTCCTCGATATCGTCCCCGAGCTTCACACGGCGCAGCTGGTACTGCAGGCCGTTCCGGATCTGGGCCTCGTAAACCGTCTTGCCAACGTCCAGCGATGGCATGAGGCCGAGTTCAACGAGCTTGGGATCCATGATGTAGTACATTGCAACGAGATCGGCCCGGGCTTCCTCGAGCGTTGATGCATAACTCTTGAGCGTCTCCTTCGGGGTCCCCACGCCGGGGTTGATCTGGCCGGATGCGTGGCCGATCACCTCGTGCATGTCCACGTCGAGTAACGAGCCCAGTGCGCCGTAGTTCTTGTTGCGCGCCTTCTCTTCCTCGGTATAGGCAAACTCGTCGGTCAGGCCGCCGGCGGCTGCCGCAACCTCGAAAGCTTCCATGAGGTTGCCGAGCGTGACCGACTTGGAGCCGTGCTCCTTGCGAATCCAGTTCGGGTTCGGCAGGTTGATGCCGATCGTCGACGAATGTGTCAGGTCGCCGCCTTGCATCACGACGGTTATGACCTTGGCCGAGATGCCTACGACGCTTTCCTTCTTGTGTTCGTCCATGATGGGCGAGTTGTCCTCGAACCACTGGGCGTTTGCGCCGATCGTTGCGATGCGTGCGGACGCCTCGAGGTCGCGGATGGAAACGACGGACTCCCAGGCGCCCCGGTAACCCAGCGGGTCGCCGTAAACCTCGATGAAGCCATTCACCGCGTCGACCCGGGAGCCCGTGTCCGCCACCCAGGCGATGTTGTATTGATCGAAGTCGCGCAGGTCGCCCGTCCTGTAATACCGCACGAGCTTGTCGATCCAGGCTTTCTGCAAGTCGTTCTCGGCGACCATCGCCGCCTTCTCCAGCCAGTAAACGATCTGCTCGATCGCCGGGCCGTACATCCCGTCGATCTTCCAGACGCGCTCCACGATCTCGCCGTCGACCTTGGCCAGCTGCGAGTTAAGGCCCCATGACACCGGCCGCTCCGGGTCCTCGTCGACCTTGCCCGCATAGAACCGCTCGACCTCGGCGGCGGTGACGCCATCGTAATAATTGGTGGCGGAGTTCACGACCTGGTCGACCTCCGGATCCAGTGTCACTTTTTTTGCAGCGACGTCCGCGTCGAACATGATCGGTCGCAACATGTCGAGCAGCTCGCCGCGCGTCTGGCCTTCGTCGAGAGGGAGTTTCGACGCCTCGCTTTTAGCGACCATCGCGATCAATGCCTCGGGGGTGAACTCCGGCAGCATCTTGTCGTTCGAGTAATGATGATGGATGCCGTGTGCGAACCAGACCCGCTTGGTGTACTCGACGAGTTTCTTGAAATCTTCACTGTCGCGATCGCCGGTGTAGGTGCCCACGATCGCCGCCAAAAGCGTGCGAATGCGCAGGTTGTGCTCGTAATTCTGGTCGTAGATGATGTCCCGGCCGGCCAGGGCCGCCTGCGACAGGTAGTAGGCCAGTTTCTTTTCCCTGAGCGACAACTCGTCGAAGCCGGGAACCTCGTATCGCAGCACCTCCACGTCGGCAAAGCGGTCTACGCTGACCGCTAACGGCTGCACGGGCGTTGTCTCGGTGGCAGCCGGCGCTGCCGGTTCGCTCGCCGGTGTATCCGTGGCCGGCCCCCTGCCGCAGGCGGTGAGTGCCAACATTATGAAAACAATAAGGATTCTGTGCACGGGGTTCTCCCTCGGGTTTTCACGACCGGCCGCTCTGGCCGGGAAGCCGGCTATTGTGGGGGAATCGGGGCAGCCTTCCAAGCCGCTGCGGCGCGGGCGGAGTTGCCCGGCATTCCCCTTTGAGCCACAGTATGCAGCGTGCCGCATTCGGGAACCCGAATCGAGGAGTCAACGTGCTGCCAGAGCTGAATGACAAAGAAACCCGGGTTATCGGTTGCCTGATCGAAAAATCGATCGTTACGCCGGACCAGTACCCGCTGACGCTCAACGCGCTGACGAATGCCTGCAACCAGAAGTCGTCCCGCGACCCGGTTATGAATCTCACCCAGGGTGAGGTCCAGCACACGATCAGGGATCTCGAAGCCAAGCATCTCGTGCGCACGGACGAGAACTTCAAGAGCCGCACCGAGAAGTACACCCAGCGTTTCTGCAATACCCGCTACAGCGACTTCCACTTCGACGATGCACAGCTCGCCATCGTCTGCCTTTTACTGTTGCGCGGGCCGCAGACGCCGGGCGAGATTCGCTCGCGCAGCGGCCGGCTGCATACGTTCGCGGACAATTCGGAAGTCGTGGCGGCGCTCGCGAGCCTGATCGAGCGGGAGGGCGAGGCGTTGCTCGTCAAGCTGCCGCGTGCGGCGGGCCGCAAGGATTCGGAGTACATGCATCTTTTCTCGGGCCCCGTCGATGTCGACGCCTATGCCAGCAAGGCCCCGGCCGAGAGGCGTCCCTCGGCCGACCGGGTAAGCGTTGCCGATCTCGAGAAGCGCGTTAGCAAACTCGAGGCGGAGCTCGCCGACCTCAGGGAGCAGCTCGGCATCCAGGATGACTGACGCGACGTGAAGCCAAGTACGCTACGCATCGGCTATCGTTATCGCCCGGGACGGCTTGCGCCGGAGTACGATGCGATCGTCATCGGCTCGGGTATGGGCGGGCTCACGACGGCGGCGCTGCTGTCCGAATTCGGCTGGCGGGTGTGCGTGCTCGAGCAGCACTACACGGCCGGCGGCTACACGCACTCCTATGAACGTAATGGCTACGAGTGGGATGTCGGTGTGCACTACATCGGCGATGTCGGTGCCCCAACGCGCACCCGCAAGATGTTCGACTTCCTGTCCGACGGCAAGCTCGAGTGGGCCCCGATGGCGGACGAATACGACCGTTTCTACATCGGCGACAAGATCTACAACGCGGTCGCCGGCAGGCAGGCTTTCCGCGACAACCTGCTCCGACAATTCCCGGAAGAAGAGGACGCTATCGATGCTTACATGAGCCTGCTGCGCCAAGTGGGCCGGGCACTCGGTGACCTTGGCATGGAGAAGGTCCTCAAGCCCTGGCAGCGTAAGCTGACGGCACCGCTGATGAAACTGCGCACACCGGATTTCATGTACCGCAGCACCTATGACGTGCTGAGCGCCCTTACGCAGAACGCCGATCTCATCGCGACACTCTGCGGGCAATGGGGTGACATGGGCCTGCCGCCGAAGCAGTCCGCATTCATGGTGCACGCGATGATCGCCAGGCACTACCTGCACGGCGGGTTCTACCCGGTCGGCGGCAGTTGGCGCATTGCGGACAGCATCATCCCGAAGATACGCAAGCCCGGCGGCGAGGTGTTCACCTACGCCAGCGTCGAGCGGATCGTCCTCGAAGACGGCTCGGTAACGGGGGTCGAGATGGCGGACGGCCACCGCATCGAGTGCCGCATGGTGATCTCGTCCGCAGGTGTCTCGAATACCTTCGGTAGCCTGCTGCCCGCCGGTGCCGGCGAGGCTTTCGGCTATGCACGCCAGCTCGAGTCGGTGAGGCCGAGCTTTGCGCATCTCGGTGTCTATATCGGCCTGCAGGCCACGGCCGAGGCGCTGGACCTGCCGAAGACCAATTTCTGGATCTATCCTCACAATGACTACGACGCGGCCGTCGAGGCCTTCGTGAAGGACAGGAACGCCGAGTTCCCGGTCGTGTATATCTCGTTCCCGTCAGCGAAGGACCCGGACTACCTCAACCGGCACCCGGGCACGGCGACCATCGAAATCGTGGCGCCGGCGCCCTACGAGTGGTTCGAGCGCTGGCAGGGCACCACATGGGGTAAGCGCGGCGACGACTACGATGCGTTCAAATCGGAACTGGGCGAACGCCTGCTTCGACATCTCTACGACAAGCTACCGCAACTCGAAGGCCGGGTAGACTATTACGAGGTGTCGACCCCCCTGTCGACCGAGTGGTTTGCCGCATACCGTCGCGGTGAGCTTTACGGGTTGGACCACACGGTTCAGCGCTTCCGGCAGGAATGGCTCGGTCCGCGCACGCGGATCCCGGGGCTTTGGCTCACCGGGCAGGACACGCTCACCTGCGGCGTAACGGGTGCGATGATGTCCGGCCTGTTGACGACGATGGCGATCGTCGGGATGCGCCGAATGGGGCCACTGATGAAACGAATTTACTCGTAATTCACGAACCGTATACTGTCGCGCAATCTTCCGGCGGAAATCATGATGCCCAAGACCTCTCTCGTTCTGACGGGAATGCTTTTCCTTTTGATCGGCTGCGGGCCGGGTAATGACGCTCAGGCTCCCGTTGCACAGGCGCCTGCCGAGGGAGCACAGCCCGAAGAATCGGCCGATTCCGCTTTCGACCGGGCGCTGGACGACATGACCCGCGCATTCTTCTATCACAACCCCGAACAGGCCACGATCCACGGCGTTTCCGAACTCGTCGTGCCGCGGACGGCACGTCGCCTGAAGAACCGATCGCCACTGGGCGAAACCGGGCGGCGGGAGGAACTCGCCGCCGCGCTCGAGCGCATGCAGGCTATCGACCCCGCGGGCCTCACGGGAGACAGGCCGCAAACGCATGCCGTCGTCGCGACACTGATGCAGGGAGCGCTCGCGCCGGCGGCCGTGGTCGACTACGGCACGACCGTCGACGGTTTCGGATTCTATTTCCTGCCGTACACGATCAACCAGAATTCCGGTCCGACCGTGGACATCCCGAATTTTCTCATCAGCAAGCAACCCGTGAACGATAGCGAGGACGCGGCGGTGTACCTGGTGCGGCTCGCCGCTGTCGAAGACGCGCTGGACGGCGCGCTGGAGAGCTTTCGCAACGGGGTTTCCAAAGGCGCGATCCCGCCGGATTTCGTGGTCGACAAGGCGCTGGCCGTCGTCGAATCGTTCCTGACAGCACCGGCTGAAGAAAACGCCATCTACGTGAGCTTTCTCGAGCGGCTGGACGCGGCGGACGTCGAGGGGGCCGCGGCCTATGCGGAAAGCGCATTGAACATCGTTTCGGACGAGGTCATCCCTGCCTACCGCCGTATCGGTGACTATCTCGCCGAGATCCGGCGGTCGGCACCCCACGAGGCCGGCGTCTGGCGCCTGCCCGGGGGCGAAGCGCTCTACGCCGCGATGGTGCGGCACATGACGGACACGGAGCGATCCCCGGATGAAGTTCACGAGATCGGTCTGCACGAGGTCGAAAGGATCGCGGCCGAGATGGACGCGATCCTGCGCAGCGAGGGGTACACGGAAGGTTCTGTCGGCGAGCGCATGCAGCAGCTCAACCTGGAGGAGCGTTTTGTCTATCCGAATACGGTGGCGGGAAAGGCCGAGCTTATCGCCGATGCCAGTGCACAGATCGACGCAATCAAGGCGGTGCTGCCTGAATGGTTCGCGACCATGCCGAAGTACCCGGTAGAGGTCAAAGCGGTGCCCGAGTACAGCCAGGACTCCGCGCCGACAGGCTACTACAATCCGCCCGCGAAAGACGGTTCGCGACCGGGTGTGTACTGGATCAACGTGCGCGATACGGCGGTACACCCGCGATTCGCGTTGCCGACACTGACCTACCACGAGGCCCTACCCGGGCATCACCTGCATTTCGCCACGGCCGTGGAGCAGGATGTGCCGCCGCTGCTTCCGGCCATCTGGTCGAATGCGGCCGGCGAGGGCTGGGCGCTGTATGCCGAACTGCTTGCTGCCGAGATGGGGATGTACGAGGGCGACCCGTACGGGGATCTCGGCCGGTTGCAGGCCGAACTCCACAGGGCCGTGCGCCTGGTTGTCGATACGGGCATGCACGCGAAGAAATGGAGCCGCGAGCAGGCCATCGAGTACATGGTCGATGTCGAGGGTGTCGAGGAGGGCACCGCGGTGAGCGAAGTGGAACGCTACGCGGTTTGGCCGGGGCAGGCGCTGGGCTACAAGCTCGGCATGCTTAAGATCCTCGAACTCCGCGAAGAAGCGCGGCAGCAGTTGGGTGATCGATTCGACATCCGAGAGTTCAACGACACGGTGCTGCACGTGGCGTCTACGCCGCTGCCCTTCATCGAGACGACAATTCGAGAGTGGATCCGGCAGGCTGATCTGTGACCTGATTAACAGCCTGGCGGTCGGGCCACGGGATAGCGTTACCGCATCGGAACGAATGAGGAAGAGCCCTCATGAAGCGGACTATCACTGCCATCCTTGCTGCACTGTCGATCCTGCTGGGGGCGCCACTGGCGGCCGTGGCCGATATCGGTGTCTCCGTCGAGTTTTCGGACGAGGAGGTGCGCATCATCGGCGCCTGGTACGAGGAGCGCGGCGCGGGGAACGATAACGCCAAGAGCAGGCAAAAAGGCAAGCGTCTTCCGCCCGGAATTGCCAAGAACCTCGCACGCGGCAAGCCGCTACCGCCGGGCATCGCGAAGCAGCAGCTACCCGACGGCCTCGTGCATGCTCTGCCGGCGCCGCCTCGCGGCTACGAGCGCATTATCGTCGACGGCAAGGTATTGCTGGTCGACGTGGCGACCCAGGTCATTCACGACATTCTCACCGATATCGTGCTGCGCTGATCTGCGCTCCGGTCGACTGATCGATTAATTAGCGGCAGGCAATGCCGGTCCACCTGGCGCGATGGCCCCGCGCCGTTACAGCGCTCTCGCAATCTCCGCCGCCAACCGTGCGTTGCTGACGACCAGTTCGATGTTGGCCCGAAGGCTGCGGCCGTTAGTGCGCTCGGCGATCTTCGCGAGCAGGAAGGGCGTCGTATCCTTGCCGGTGATGCCGAGGTCGTTCATTTCGGAGAGGGCTTTTTCGATGACGGCGTCGATCTCACGATCGTCGAGCGCATGCGCTGCCGGTATCGGGTTCGCAATGACCATCCCCCCGGAGAGGCGCATCGCCTGTTTCGCGTTCAGTGCTGACGCGATTTCGGCAGGCGTTTCCGCCCGGTAGTCGACCGGGAATTTGCTGGAAGGTGTGTAGAACGCGGGGAGCCGGTCCGTGCGGTAGCCTACCACCGCAACGCCTTTCGTCTCGAGGTACTGGAGTGTTCGGCCGATATCGAGCACCGACTTCACGCCTGCGCACACGACAGCGACATGGGTTCTTGCGAGTTCCTCGAGATCGGCGGAAATGTCCATCGTCTCGGCGACGCCGCGGTGCACGCCGCCGATACCCCCGGTCGCGAACACCCGGATGCCGGCCATCGCGGCGAGAATCATCGATGCTGCCACGGTCGTCGCGCCGTCTGCGCCACGGCTGACGACAAACGGAATGTCGCGACGGCTGGTCTTGATAACGGCCGGCCCACGCTCGCCCAGGCAGCCGATCTCCGCGTCGTCAAGACCGACCTTCAGCCGCCCGCCGAGGATGGCGATGGTCGCCGGAATCGCGCCGCCCTCGCGAACCGCGCGTTCAACCCGGCGGGCGGTTTCGACGTTCTCGGGATACGGCATGCCGTGGGTGATGATGGTCGACTCGAGGGCAACGACGGCTTCGCTGTGCCGTAGCGCGTCGGCGACTTCTGCTGCGATATCGAGGTGGCTGGTTGCCGCTCGGGACACGCTATACCTTCAGTGCGCGCTCGATCGCCGTCAGCGAGAGCGATGGACTGCTCGGCGAGCGGTCAGCAACCGTGACCTGTGCCGCTGCACCCGCAAACTGGAGCGTACCGTCGAGGGGCCAACCCTGTAGCTGCGAGTAGACGAGGGCCGCAAGGAATGCATCGCCGGCGCCCGTCGTGCTCCTTACGTCACCGTCGTCTTCTTCCAGGGGTACGTGGCCGCGGCCGTCAGGCGTGCTGTAGAACAGTCCGTGTTCGGCCCGCGTCAGGAACAGGTGCGGCACGCCCTGGCCGTGCAGCCAATCCGCCATCCTGTCAAGATCTGCGGCGGTTCGGGCTTCGAACCCTGTTAGCGCTTCCGCTTCCGCGGGATTCGTTTTCAGTGTGTGCAGCCTGCCCAGATACGGTTTCAGTCGCATGGCCTTGGCCGTGGATACGGTGTCGGCGAAGATATCGTGGTGCGGGAACGTGTTGACCACCCAGCAAAGAGCATCGTCCGCCAAATTTGCATCGATCACCAGCAGCGACGTCTCGCCGATGGCGTTGCGCAGCGGTTCCAGACGTGCCGCCGTCAACTGGTCCATGATGTCCATGTCGGCGACCGCGACCTGCATGTCGCCCGAACGATCAAGCACTGCGAGGTAGGCGGACGTCGGTGCCGACTCCAGTTCCTGCACGTAGCGCATATCGATGCCGGCTTCCCGACCGTGCGCGAGCAGCATCTCGCCGTTCGGGTCCTTGCCGATTGCCGTGACCAGCCGGCAGTCGACACTCAGCCTCGACAGGTTTTCGGCGACATTGCGCGCGACGCCGCCGGGCGAAACATGCACCGAACCTGGATTGGAGTCGCGCAGCCGCAATGGTTGATACGCCGCGCCGTGGATATCGACGTTGGCGCCACCGATAACGCACACCCTTGGGGAAAGCCTGAAATTCATCCCGCCCAACCTGTCACCTCCGGGCGCAAAGCATAACGCAATCCACTCTGTTCTGAAGCGTGTTGCTGCGATGCAGCAATAGAAAGACGGCTGTCGGGACCGAAAGGGGATGGTGCGGCGGGGTCCGTGCGGCACGCTGTCGAAAAGAAAAGCCCCTGCAGTGCAGGGGCTCGCTCTCGTGCTTGGACAGCAGGCGTTTAGTCCTTGAACGCGATTTCCTGCAGCACATAGGTGCTGCCGATCGTCCGCAGCTCGCCGCGATCGATGTTCGCTTCGCGCATTTCCTCCGTGGAGCCGAGAATCTGTGCGCCGAGGTTCTCGAAGTACTCGACCCCGCGGTCGAATGCGGCCCAGTTCTTGAAGGTTACTGTGAGGTACAGGTCAGGCTCGCCTTCACGCTGATTCGCGTTGCTGTACATGCCGTAGCGGATGACGTCGCCATCTTCCTTCTGTGCCTCGAGGAATTTGCGCCATACGTTGCTGAGATCGTTGATGTAGGCATTGAACATCCCGTCCTTGGTATGCACCTCGGTTACCTGCACGATATAGCCCGTTTGCTCCCAGCCACGCGAGTGATCCTGCGCCAAAGCCGACGTGCTGGCCATCGCAGAAGCTAGTAGAAGTCCAAGAACCGCAAAAATCCTGTTTCTCATATAATTAACCCTCTTTTCTCAAAAGCTTTATAAGATTTGCGTGTGGTGATGGTTTGGTCGAGCGACCCGAGTATACGCAATCCACTTGAAATAGTTTCGAGGACAACGATATGTTGGTGAGGGCGTCGCTCAGGCGTTTTCGAGCAGCTTCTCGATGACGGCCTCGCCCTGACCGACGACATCCTTGTCGACCGTCGCATAGGGCTCATCCTTCATCGCGCTGGCGAATTCCTGGCGCAGCAGGCCCAGGAACCGCGGAGCGGCGATGACCGCATAGCCCCGGCAGGCACCTCTGTGTCTATCGGCGGCGATAACCTGCGTAATGTCTTTCGCAAACGCCCTCGCGGACTGTTGTTGTGGTGCATCCCTGTCGCTCCCCATCGTGTGGCGTCCCTGGCCATGGCTGTCGAAGCTGCGGCCGCCACGGTCGGTGAGCAATTCCCCCGTCTTCATGCGCGCCGTTTCGTTAGTGAAGGTTCGAAGTTTGCGCAATGGGCCGGTCATTGTGTCGCGCGCGTAGAAGATGGCACGGTACTCATCCGCGACAACGACGAGATAGTGTCGGTCGTCGGCTGGAACGGGCGCTGCCATGATTGCCTCCCGGCGTCACCTCGGCATGATCATTTATCGTGCAGTTGCAGCTCCACCGCAACGGGGGGATGTACGTATTGCGTCGCAAGGTGCTGTCTTGACAGTGTGAATGGGACAGAGGCCGAGCAGGACATTCAGATGGCGTTCGAGTTGCAGTTCTTCGGCGCAACGGAACGCGTAACAGGGTCGTTATACGTGCTGCACGCCGGGCCACACACATTGTTGCTCGAATGCGGTCTCGTGCAGGGCACGAAAGAAGAGGAAAATCGTAATCGCGAGCCTTTCCCGGTGGACGTGACCGGGATAGATGCCGTCGTCCTGAGTCACTCTCACATCGACCACTCGGGTCGAATACCGCGCCTCGTGAAGGAAGGATTCGAAGGCCCGATCTACACGCACGAGGCCAGTCGAGCACTGTGCACGATCATGCTGCCGGACTCCGGTTACCTGAACGAGAAAGAAGTGGAGTGGGAAAACCGCAAGCGCCGTAAGCGGAACCTGCAGGAGGTCGAGCCGCTGTATACCCAGGCCGACGCGGAAGCGTGTATCGGGCAGTTCGAAAGCCTCGAGTACGACACGCCGACCGAGATTCTGCCCGGCTTGATGCTGACGCTTTATGACGCCGGCCACATTCTCGGCGCATCCATGGTCGAGTTGACCTTCGTCGACGTGTATGGGCGGGCGCATACCCTCGTATTCAGCGGCGACCTCGGTTTCCGCGATGCGCCGTTGATGGATACGGCCACGCGCCTTACGCGGGCGGACGCCGTGCTCATGGAAAGCACCTATGGCGATCGCCTGCACCGGTCCATCGACGAGACGCTGGAAGAACTGACGGCCGTGTTCGAATCGGCACGAGCCGCACAGGGGAATATCCTGATTCCCGCGTTTACCGTCGGCCGCACCCAGGACCTGCTCTACCTGATGGCGGAGCACTTCGAGAGGTGGAATCTCGGCGACTGGAAAATCTTCCTCGACAGCCCGATGGGTATCAAGGCGACCGAGATCTATGCCCGCTACCGGCACCTGTTCGCGGCGCAGTTGTTCGAACCCAGGTCCGACAACCCGGAATTGCCGAATCTTTACGCGACGCGCACCTCCGAAGAGTCGATGATGATCAACCGGATCGAGTCCGGGGCGATCATTATCGCCGGAAGCGGCATGTGCACGGGCGGCCGCATACTGCATCACCTGAAGAACAATATCTGGCGGCCCGAATGCCACGTGGTGATCGTGGGCTTCCAGGCGATAGGCACGCTCGGCCGGCGGCTCGTCGACGGCGCGGGGGAAATCGCACTATGGGGCGATGCTTACCGTGTGCGAGCGAAAGTGCACACGATCGGCGGACTCTCGGCTCACGGCGACCAGGCCGATCTCATGGATTGGTACGCAAGTTTCTCGGGATCCCCGCCCGTGTATCTCGTGCACGGCGAGGAGCGTGCACAGGTTCCGCTATTGCAGAAGCTCAGGAACGAACTGAACGCACCCGCGGAAATCGCGCGCTACCGGCAGAAGATCACGATCGGTAACTGAAGATCACGTAACCAGGGTTTTGAACTCGGACCAGGTTTCGGTGAACTGCTGCCGACATGCGGCCATCCGTTCTTCTTCCTTTTGCAGGAGCCGGCCGGTCACCACCAGCTTGTTGCGGTTCACCTCATCGAGTGGCACCGAAGCCGCGTAATCCGTGAGCCGCTCCTGTGCGGTTACAGCGTCCTGGTGCTCGCCCAGCACGTCCTGGAGTTTCGTGACAGCCTCTGTGGTCTGAAGCCACGTCTCGGTCTGAACCGTGCTGAAGAAGTCGAGAAGGTAACGGAAGCGCTTCGCCTCGATCCGTAATTTGTGCAGCTGTTTCGCCGGCGAATCGGCGTCGATAGAGTCGCCGTGCATGAGCAGCTGCATCAGTGCCGACCGAACGAATTGCCGGGCGCACTCGGCGACGCTCAGGTTGCCGAACGTCTTCTGCATAGCGCTCGTCGGTCCCGCCGAAATAAAGCGATTCAATTCGGCTTCGAGCGCCGCACAGCGATCGCTCTGCAAGACCCCTACGAGGTGTTCGTAGGCACCGACCGTTTCTTCCGCGAGGAATCGCTCGTAATGATCGGCGTCGACGTCGTTGCTTTCCCTGGCGTCGCGTTGCGTAACGTCCGCGTCCCGGGCCCGGCCCAGGTTCCTGGCCAGCCAGCGCAGTTCCTTGTTGAAGCGGGTGACGACGTCATCGCCGAGCACGTCGCGGAAGCCTTTCATCACCGCGCGCATCCGCCGCGTGGCGACGCGCATCTGGTGAACGCCTTCCGGATCGACGCCTTCGACGGCCCGTGGGTGCTGGCGCCGGATCATGCCGAACTGTTCCCCGAGGTAGTGATACAGGAGCGTCAGAACCGGGTCGGCTTCACTGATCGCCGCGGCTTGCGGTGGCACGAGGAGCGCGTCGATCTCCAGTCCCGCGGCCTGCAGCCCGCGTTCGAACTTGCTGAAGCGCCCTCGCGTGAGGCCGGCCTCGTCGTGCAGCAGCGCGGCCACGGACTCGAGATCCGCGGCGCTTCCCGTTTGCGATTCGAGTTCCAGTTCCGTGAATTCGAGAACACCGGTTGCCTTCTCGGTGGTCTTTTCGGCTTCGATGCGGCACTCGTCGACGTCGAGTTCGAGGCGCAGCGGGTTCGCACCCGATCTGTCGAGCTCGTAAACGGTGCGCCGGGCGGACACACGGAAAAGCCCGACGAGGGGCTTGTCGCCGAGCAGACTGTCGAGCTTCTCCCGGACCGGGCCGTCCGCCAGGGACAGCGGCGCATGCTCTTCTTGGGCCTCAATGGCCTGACTGATCTCGGACCGGACCAGCACTGCGGCTTCCGCTCCTTCGAGAGACTTCAGCGTTACCTTGTCGTGGCCACGTTGCCGGCGCACACGGCATACCCAGCCGGCGGCAAGCACCGACCAGTCCTCCGTGTCGTAGTAGATGTCGGCATGTGTCGAAGCGCCACGTGGCGCAATCGCGAAGCCGCTCGCCTCCAGCACCCGAATAGCCTCGTCGACCTGTCCGGGACGGCGAATGATGAATTTGGCTTCGATTTCCTGCATATGATGACCGGATTGCATCCCGATGCTGCAGCGACGGGTCAAGATTACAATAAGAAACAAGGCCTAGTATGCTGGCGCCCTCGCGGCGGCGCGCTGGATGGGCCCGCTTCGCATTCAATCAAGGGGGAGTGCATGCGTATCTGGTCCCGGGCTGCCGGTCTCGCGGCACAGACGCCCGCCGAAAGAAATCGCTACGTCGATTTCCTCAGAGCGGTTTCGATTCTCGTTGTCGTGGTCGGGCACTGGCTGATCGCGACTGCGCATTACGTGGACGGGACGTTAACCCCCGGCCACCTGCTCAAGTCCGAGCCGGGTACCCAGTGGCTGACCTGGATATTCCAGGTGATGCCGATCTTCTTCATCGTCGGCGGCTATTCCAACGCGGTATCGCTCGAGAGCTCGGCCCGCAAAGGCGACAAATACCCGGTCTGGCTCGCGGCCCGCCTGAACAGGCTCGTTGCGCCACTGCTGGTACTGTTGCTTGTCTGGAGCGGGATTGCCCTGACCATGCACCTGCTGGATGTCAGGCCGGCGGTCATTCAGTTCACGTCGAAGGCGTCGCTGATCCCGACCTGGTTCCTCGCCATCTACATCATGCTCGTGATTCTCGCACCCGCCGCTTACCGGGCATGGCGTCGTTATGGTTTTCTGTCGTTCTCGGCATTCGTCGGACTCGCGGTACTGACCGATATCGGCTTCTTCGCCGCCGAGCTTCGCTGGCTCGGCTGGAGCAATTACTTCTGGGTCTGGCTCGCGGTGCACCAGCTCGGTTTCGCATGGCGTGACGGCCGCCTCGGCAGTCCGGCCCTGTTACTGGCTTGCTCCGCAGCCGGCTTCGTCACGCTGTACCTGCTCGTCACGAAGGGGCCGTATCCGCTGGCGATGGTCGGGTCACCGGACGAGGGCCTCAGCAATACGCTGCCGCCAAAGATTACGTTGATCGCGCTGGGCATCGTCCAGTTCGGGCTGCTGCTCGCACTGGAGGGGCCGATGAGGCGCGCGCTGGAGAGCCTGCGCCTCTGGACGGCGACTGTGCTCATCAACAGCATGATCATGACGCTATATCTCTGGCACATCACCGTGATGGTGTTGTTGGGCACCGTACTTTATCTTGCAGACGGATTCGGTTTCGGCATCGAGCCGGGTACTGCCACGTGGTGGTGGACGCGCCCGCTCTGGATCGGCGTGCTGCTGGTGCTGCTTTTCCCCGCAGCGCTAGCGCTATCCCCGCTCGAGCGGCGTGGCCGCAGCCGAGGTTCGACGGTGCCGTCGGCGGGGAGGCAGATCGTGGGAGCCGTGTTGCTCTGCCTGGGGATCTCGTTGCTGGCCGTGTTCGGCTACGGTGGCGGGGTCTTTGCGGGCCAGGACATCGCATCCTTCGCGCTGGTCGTCGTGGGTGCCGGTCTCAGCGGTCTGCTGCCCAACCTCAGATCGTAAAGGGCGGTTCGCGCGCCGAGGCGTGTTCCTGCAGAACGGCACCGGCGCGGTAGGAGCGGCTCTCGAACCGCGATGGCTCGCTCAGGCGCGATCCCGGTCGAATTGCGGATACAGGGCGTTGACGAATGGGGTTAGCGCTATGATCAGGGTCTGTGCGTAAATGCCCTCGCGCGTGTAGCGGCCGTCGGTCAGCAAGCCGTAGGCACCTCCGCCCTGCTTGCTGTTAACTGTTGAAAACACACGGTCGTTCGCCTCGCCGAGCTCCATGCCCGAGTCCACTAGTGTTTTCACCGCCGGCGGCAGGGGCAAGGTCGCGCTCCGCGCCTCGCTGACGTCCCCCTGCCGGCCCTTGACAGCCATCCAGGCGAACGCCATGAGTTGATCGTCGAACACGTCCACGCCACCCTCGAGTCCGACCCAGAAATCTGCGTCTGGCTCGGCGGCACGTGCCTGCAGGGCACGTGCTCGCGCTCCGTCGCGCGTCTTCGCATCCGAGTCCGGTTGGTCGCCGACGCCCGAGTCGACGTCGACCCCTGCCACCTCCAGCTTGCGGTCGGGATACACCGCCGAGAAAGCCTCACGGGCAGCGTTTAGCTTGACCGGGTTTCTGGACGCAACCACGATCTTCACGGTGAAGGCCTATTCGCCGTGCGGGAAATGCCGCCGCCGGTATTCGCTGAGATCCCAGTCACCAAGCGTCGCCGCGGCGTCGAAGGTGCTGCGCAGGAATTCCAGCAGGGTCTCGTCCGGTCTGGCGGCGGTGCGCACCGCGTCGAGCGGCAGCACGAATTCGCCCATGGCATCGAGCCAGTGCGCCTGTTTCGGTGCGACCGATGCCTCGCTGAAGCCACGCGGCGCCGGGTAGGCATACGAGTAGAAGATCGGCTCCGGAAGCGCATCGTTGCCAGGCCAAAAGCCTGCGCTGCTGACTTCGTGCGAGTATGCCTCCTGGGCAACCCACAACGGCATGTTCGGCAGCCCGCCCGGGTGATCCGGCGCCTCGCGTCCGGAAAACCGGGTTACGGCCAGGTCGAAACTGCCCCAGAAGAAATGGACGGGGCTCGCCTTGCCGCTGAAGTCGGCCCGGAATTCCCCGAACACCCGGTCTGACTGGAACAGGACACGCCAGAACCGGTTCGCCGCATTCGCATCGTAAGTGCTGTGCACGCGGTCATCCGGAAACGGGATTGCGTCTTCGACTTCGTTCGGGGTCGCATTGATGGCGACCGGGTAGTCGAGCCCGTCGAGCGTAGCCATTACGGCGTGATAGAAGTCCGCCGTGTCCTGTGGTTTGAGCGGGATCGTTTCCTCACGTCCTTCACAGGTGCGTATGAGCAATTCGTGCGCGATGAAGTCGAAGTCGATACTGAAGGTGCGACCGCCGTGGGGAATCGGCCCCGTCGTCATCCCCCGCGGCGTCACGTACAGCGTGACGTGCCAGGAGTGGTTGAGCCAGGGCGACTGAGTCATGCGAATCTTGCCGACGATCTGCGTCCACATGTGCAGGGTTGCCGCTGTTTCGCGCCATTCGTTGTACGGCAGTGCGGGCCAGCTGGTCGTGCCGTCGATATCGTCTTTCATCTGCGTACCTCTCTCCGGCCGGGCAGCCAATATATCATCGCCATTGTTCCTGTAATGCATTGCGGGGCGGTGTTAGGAAGAGCGTTGCATCCACCGTAGTGTAATCGGGAATTCCGCAGTCGCGACAGCCTGCCGTGCTGTTTTCACGCTGCTCCGCGCCCCTGATACTATGCGGCGTTTCCAGGGGCCTCTGGAGCAGCAGGTGACCATGAAATACTTCTTACTTGCCTTATCGCTGTCGTTGCTGGCAGGCGCGACCGCCTACGCCGACCTAAGGGAACTCGTCGACGAAACGACGCTTCGCCAGATCGCTGCGGAAACCTCGGGTGAAGCGGCAAAAAGAAACCTCGATGCGATAGCGCTGCAGCACCGCATGCGCGCAAGCGAGCAATTCATGGTGGCAACGCGGCACATCGAGCAGCAGCTCGAAAGCTACGGCGTCACTTCCGTCCAGATCCTCCGCTATCCCGCAGACGGCAACACCATGTTCGGGACGCAGAAGTCGAGACCTGTGTGGAACGTGAAGTCGGCCGAACTCTGGGAGGTCGAGTGGGCCGGCAACGATATGCGCCGCGTGCGGCGTTTAGGCGACTGGGACTCGGTGCCGTTGTCGCTGGCCCAGGACAGTATGTCGGCGGACGTGACGACCAGCCTTCGCGATGTGGGTAGCGGCACAACGAAGGCCGACTACACGGGCAAGGACGTCCGCGGCAAGCTCGTGCTCACGTCGAGTCAGCCGGGCGCGATCGTCGATCTCGCTGTCGGCGAGCTGGGAGCTGCGGGGATCATCTCCTATGCACCCAACCAGCGCAGCGCCTGGTGGTTGGAAGACGAGCGGCTGGTGCGCTGGGGCCATATGGGCAGCTTCCCCGCGACGGAATCGTTCGGTTTCATGATTTCGCTAGGCGAGGCGCGCAAGCTGCAGCAGCGGCTGGCCGCGGGCGAGGAGATTCTCTTTCACGCCAAAGTCGAGGCGAGTCATGAGAAAGGTCACTACGCGTTCGTCACGGCGGAGATCGAGGGCACGGACAGGAAAGACGAGATCATCCACTACACCTGTCACCTCGATCACCCGCGTCCGGGCGCTAACGACAACGTCTCAGGTTGCGTCGCGATCCTCGAGGTGGCACGCACGCTGGCCTCGCTGATCGACACCGGCATCCTGCCGCGTCCGAGGCGTACACTGAAGTTCCTGTGGCCGGCCGAGATCGAGGGCAGCATCATGTATCTCGCCGGGTTTGATGATCCGTCGCGCATCAAGGCGAACATCCACATGGACATGGTGGGAGGTGCGCCGGTCACTAAGGCGGCTTTCCGTATCTCGGGCGGCCCTTACAGCGTGCCGTCTTTCATCGCAGACCTCGGCCACGAGATCGGCCGTTTCGTGAACGACCAGACGCAACGATTTGCCGACGGCGAAGACGTTGACTTTCCGCTAAATGCAGCGGAAGGAGGCAAGGAGCCATTACTGGCGTTGATGGAGGGGCTGGATATGGGGAGCGACCACGATGTGTTCTTCGAGGGCACGTGGCGCATCCCGGGTCTGTATCTGCACGACTGGCCGGATCGCTACATCCACACGAATTTCGACACGGCGGCTAACATCGATCCCACGAAACTCGAGCGCGCCGCATTCATCGGCGCGGTGTCTGGCTGGTTCCTGGCCAACATGTCGGAACGCGACGTGCCGGCAGTACTGGACATGTTGAAACGAAACGCACTGGATCGCGGGGGCGAGCACCTTGGGCGCCGTGCGAAGCTGGCGGCGCTGGATGCGGCGGCCTCGACGGAAGTTCATTTCGACGTGGAGCGGCGCAAGGTCGAGAGCATTGGCCAGTACGCGGCCCTTTCCGATGCGCAGCGCAATTCGACCCTGCATTTCCTCGATCAGTTGAAGAGGCTTTTTGTGATGCCGGTTCCTGCGATCTTCGTGCCACGCGACGACACCGTGTACGAGCGCAATACGGCGCTCGAAGGTCCCATGCATGCCTTCGGCTACTCCTATATCGAGGAGAAGCTCGGCGTCGACGCGCTGGCCGCCCTCCGCCTGCCGCGGCATTCGACGGAATTCGGGACGGGGAGGATGTTCACCTATGAAGCCCTCAACTTCGTAGACGGGGAGCGCAGCGTCAGTGATATTCGCGACTGGCTGGTGGCAGAACTCGGCGACGTGCCGCTCGACCATGTCGTCGAGTATCTCTCGGCGCTGGAGTCGATCGGGGTCATTCGCAAGAGGGCGCCCTGACCCGGCCCGGATTACGTAATATCCACGATACCCGCGAACACGGCCATTTTGTAAGAAACAGAGTAGGTTGGGGGCTTGCTCGGCCGGAAATGCCTCGAAATCCAGCGCCAGGCGAGACGACGATGTGCAGCGATCGAAAAGGGGGAGGGGAAAATCCCGGTTCGGACATGAGACAGCGATTTATCGAAGCGCTGACATACCCGCGTATGTTGATGACCTCGACCATCGACATCGACAACTGCCCGATGCACGGCTATTTTGACAAGACGCTCGACGCCTGCCTGGTCTGCAACAAGGGCACCGAATGCCTGTGGCTGAACAACCACGACGAGTTCAGCGTGCTGGCCCGCAAGCCCGTCGAAGCCCTGTTCGAGGCATTCACGTTCAGCATCGACTACGTCGATGCCTACGTCACTCGCGACAATCACAATCCGCGCCGCTGCGCCTGCGAAACCTGTCACTGGCTGCGCGAGGCGCGCCACCTGGTGCGCGAGTACAAGAGGCGAGTGCAGTAGAACTGACCGATCGACCAGTGTCAGTGCTGCAGCCGCACTGTTAACCTTACTTCCGTTGTCTCCAGGGATTTTGGGGTTAACGGGGTTGGAAGTTGCTCGAACTGGCGGGTAATAAAAACATGTATAAGGTCGTCGTCCTCAATCCGAAAGGCGGATCGGGGAAGACGACCCTCGCCTTCAGTCTTGCGGGCTACCTCGCTTCCACGGGCCGGAAGGTCGGGCTCCTGGACATGGACCGCCAGGGCTCCAGCACGCACTGGCTCCAGAATCGACCGGACGGCCTGCCGACGATTCACGCGGTGCCGGTGCCGGAGGGCGATTCCGGCACGGTTGCCGTTCCCGCGGACGTCGATCACGTTGTCATTGACGCGCCTGCCGGCCTTTCAGGCGAGCAACTCATCGACTACACGTGGGGAGCGCATGCGATCCTGGTACCGGTACTGCCATCCGACCTGGACATCCACGCGGCGTCACGACTCATTTCGCAACTCCTGCTGAAAGCTCAGGTAAGCCGGCGCAACGGCCGCCTGGGGATCGTGGCGAATCGCGTGAAGGAGCGCACGGTTGCCTACAAGCAGCTGCTTCGATTCCTCGACCGCCTGTCGATCAATCTCGTCGGCACCTTGCGTGATAGCCAGAATTACACGTACGCCGCGGCCGGCGGCTGTTGCATCCACGACATGGCCCCTTCACAGGTCCGCAAGGACACGGAGCAGTGGACGGCGATCACCGAATGGCTGGAATCAAGACTGGCGAAGCCCCTGACGGCACGCGACTGGCTCCGGCCGAAGGTGCCCGAAAAGCCGAAGCGCCGTCGTCGGCCGGCGTTCCTACTGCCGGCCGCAGCGGCGGTGGTCGGTGGGCTGGCCATCGCGATTTGGTTCCTCGCCGCGACCCGCCAGGATGCTGTCGAGCTGCCGCCCGAGCCCGTGTCACCGCGGGTCGCTTTCCAGTCCACGCCCGTCGAGCCGATCGAACGGCGCGTCGCGGAGGAACCCCCGCAGGACTCGGCTGCCGACGCCCTGCGGGATCGTTGGCAGCTGATGGGCGTCGTCGGCGCGAATGGCGAGCGCGTACTGGTGCTGAGCGACCGCTACAAGGAGGCGACGGTGCGCCTGCAGAGCGACGGCAGTCTCGACGGCTGGTCCGTCAAGGATGTCGGTGCGAATTACGCGGTACTCGTTCAGGGCGAGGACGAGGTGCATTTTGCGCTGAACCCGGATCCAGCGCGGTAACTCGGCCCCGGGTCCAGATCCCCGTTTCACCGTTCGAGACCAACTTTTTGGGCCGCGAGCGTGTATTGGGTATTGATTTCAGCAGCACCTGGCATCAATACCATGAGCGATGATCGGAGGTCGCTGACCGAGTCGGCCTGCAGCCCGCAGTTCAGTCTCTATGGCGCCGAAAACCACGGAATGATCGGCACGAGTGCGCCCATGCGGGCTTTGTTCGCCGCCATGCCGCGAATTGCATCCTCGTCTTCGCCGTTGCTCGTCGGCGGCGAGCAGGGCACGGGGAAGAATCTCATCGCTCGGGCCGTGCACGCGCTCTCTGATCGTGCCGGCGGACCCTGTGTAACCGTGGACTGCGTGGCCGGAGCGGGACGGCAGGCGGAAGTGGGAGTGCTCGAGGCGCTGCAGGAGGCCGCAGGCGGCACCGTGATACTGAATGGCGTCGACGGCCTGTCGATCGACTTGCAGGCTCGGTTGCTCGGCGCATTGCGCAGCGAGGAGGCCGATGTCACCGGCAGTGGCCGGGAGCGTCCCGACATTCGGATCATTTCCACAGCCAGTTCCGACCTGGAGTCAGCCGTGGACCAGGGGCGCTTTCGCGACGCTCTCTATGACCAGCTGAGAGTCGTAAGCATCATTGCACCTCCGCTGCGCGAACGAGGCAGGGACGTGCAACTGCTCGCGGACTATTTCCTGGACAAGTTCACCACCCCGGGCTCTCGCCGGCGGATCGTGGGATTCTCGGCAGAGGCGCGGCTCGCGATGCAGCAGTGGCGATGGCCGGGAAACGTGCGGGAACTGCTCAACCGCATCAAGAAGGCGATCATCATGTGCGAACGCGGGCCGCTCTACAGCAGTGATCTCGATCTCGACAATCGCAAGCGGGGCCGAATCGCCATGACGTTGGAGGAAGCTCGTGACGCGGCGGAGCTGAGTGCGTTGCTGACGGCGCTTGCCGTTTCCAGCGGTGATCTTGCGATCGCGGCGGCGAGACTCGAGACATCGCGTGCGGCCGTCTGCCAGTTGATGCAGAAGCACCGTATCGGCGTGGCAGCGCCGCAGCTGGTCGTCAACACCGACCGGTGAGGGTGGCTCCGCCGCGATTGACTACGGGCCTGGCCGGGTCTTGATCCTTTGTATTTCGTCTATACTTAGAATCAAACAGGGGTTACAGACCCATCAAGGGGAATGAAGATGCCTGTCCAGAAGCTGAAAGACTATCTCGACGAACACGACGTCCGGTATGTCACCATCAGCCACTCGCCAGCCTACACCGCGCAGCGGATCGCAGAGCTGACGCGAATACCGGGTAAGGAGCTCGCAAAAACCGTGATCGTCAAGATCGACGGCCAGTATGCGATGGCCGTCCTGCC
>JBFFEB010000046.1:0-27922 GCA_041559075.1 Woeseiaceae bacterium
CGACCGGCAAGGGACCGGCGCACATGACGACGAGCGACATCTGCGAGGACTGTCATAACGCCGTGCAGTGGTCGCCGGTGAACCAGGTCGAACACACCCAGGTACTCGGTACCTGCTCGTCCTGCCACAACGGCACCGTGGCCACCGGCAAGCACCCGGGACATCTCGCGAGCGGCGACACCTGCGATGACTGCCACACCACCAACGGCTGGATCCCGGCCACCTTCGATCACTCGACCATCACCGGGAACTGCGCGAGCTGCCACAACGGCGTCGACGCCACGGGCAAATCGGCGACACACATCAACACGACCAGCGTCTGCGAGGACTGCCATAACGCCGTGCAGTGGTCGCCGGCCGATACCGTCGATCACACCCAGGTCGTCGGCACCTGCGGCTCCTGCCACAACGGCACGACCGCCACGGGCAAGCATCCCGGGCATATAACGTCCGGCGACACCTGTGACGACTGCCACACCACCACCGCGTGGGTGCCCGCCACCTTCGATCACTCGACCATCACGGGCAACTGCGCGAGCTGTCACAACGGCGTCGATGCGACCGGCAAGAGTGCCACCCACATCAACACCACCAACGTCTGTGAGGACTGCCATAACGCCGTGCAGTGGTCGCCGGCCGATACCGTCGATCACACCCAGGTCGTCGGGATCTGCAGTTCCTGCCACAACGGCACCGTCGCGACCGGCAAGCACCCAACCCATATCTCGAGCGGCGAGAACTGCGATGACTGTCATACCACGGTCGCCTGGGTGCCGGCGAATTTCGACCATGCAAACATCACGGGCGATTGCTTCAGCTGCCACAACGGCACGACGGCGACCGGCAAGCACGCAGGTCACGTCGATTCGACCAATGTCTGCGAGGGCTGCCACAGCACAACCGCGTGGAGTCCGGCGAGCAGTGTTGACCACAGCCAGGTGCGCGGCTCGTGTTCGTCCTGCCACGACGGCACGACGGCGACCGGCAAGTTCTCCGGGCACTTCATCACGGCCAGGGAATGCGGCGAGTGCCACGACACCGTGGCCTGGCTGCCGCACACGTTCCAGCACCTCGGCCTCAGTTACGAACCGCTGGATCACCGTGCCAACCTGCTCTGTACGGCCTGCCACAGTAACAACACCGAAACCGTGACCTGGCCCTATTCGGCATTTGCGCCCGATTGTGCCGCGTGTCACGCGAATGACTTTGCTAGCGAGAGTGACCACATCGGAGGCTCGAGCGGCACAGTCTCGCAGAATCGGAACTGCGGTGGCAGTGGTTGTCACAGGATCAGCGATAGCTCGTTTAATTGAGACAGGCGGTGATTTCCATATCGACATCAACACGTATCGGGGCCACGGCCGTTGCGCTGTCGTTTCTCCTGTTCACTGCGGAAGCACTGGCCGGTCCCGGCTTCATCGCCGAAAGCCGGGTTGAGCGCGGCAGCGTCTATGCCGAACTCGCGGTCCGATTTCGCTGCGACGTGCAATACCTCGGACACGATCCGTCGGCGGCCGGCGACGTTCTGCGGATCCGGCTGGAGTCGACGCCCGTATGTTCCGGCGCGGCGCCCAGCATCGCGGACATCAAGGAGCAGCACCGTCCGTTGTCCGCAGATAGCGCCAGCATAGAAAGCATCGAGTACGACGGGGAATCGCCGGGCAACCGCATCCTGCGAGTGAATTTCAGCGAGCGAGTCCGCTTCGATGTGCGCACCGGTGCGGAAAGGAACGCGATATACGTGCGCATCTTCGCGCAGGCGACAAGCGATAGCGCTGAGCCGGCGAGCGACGCCGCGCCAACACGCCTGCAGCGCCAGCACGTCGTGCCCGAGCCCGACTACGTGATCAACCTGGAATCGTGGCAACGGCCGCCGGCGACGGCGGACATGCCGAAGATCGCCCTGGCCGCCGGCAAGCGCGTCTTCGTCTCCGAGACCGAGATCGACGGCACAACCTGGTATCGCGTCCGCGTCGGTTACTACGCATCCGCCGAAGAGGCTGCGCGCGCGCTCGCCGGGCTGCGCGCGCAGTACCCCGGTGCCTGGATCGACCGCGACGGCAATGGCGGCGAATCGCAGGCAGCGGTGACGCCGGCGTCACCCGCCGATACAGCGACAGCGCCCGCGGCAGCCGACGACACAACAGTAGACGAGGCTGCAAAACTCATGGACGAGGCGCGGCGTGCAATGACGATCGGCGAGCTCTCGCGCGCCGTGCAGATCTATACCAAGGTGCTGCAGATGCCGTCGAACGCTCACCAGCCCGACGCTCAGGAGTTTCTCGCGCTGGCCCGCGAACGCAATGGGCAGATCGCGCACGCAAAAGCCGAATACCAGCGCTACCTCGATGTGTATCCGGACGAAGAAGGCGCCGAACGCGTCGAGCAGCGGCTCGCCGCGTTGCTGGCGACGGCCGGGTCGCGGCCTGCGCGGACTGCACCTGCGGCCGGTGGACGGGCAGGCGGGGGTGCTTCGGTATTCGATGGCTGGAACATCCGCACCTTCCTGTCGCAGTATTACCGCCGAGACGTCAACCAGGTAAACGAAGAGGACGAGGTCGTCAGCCAGTCATCCGTCTACTCGGATGTCAGCCTCGACGCCCGGCGCCGCGGCGAGCGGTTTGATTTTTCCGCACGACTGACGGCCGGTTACCGCAGTAATCTCATGGAAGACGAGCGGCCGAGCAGCGGCAACGATCTGCGGCTTTCGTATGCGTATGCGGATCTCGCCGACGCGAGGACCGGTTTGCGCGGCAGGATCGGTCGCCAGACCCGCAATACCGGTGGTGTGCTCGGACGCTTCGATGGCGTCAACCTGACCTACGCTCTCACGGACCGTTTGCGATTCGAAGCGGTCGGCGGCCGTCCCGTTTACTCGACCACCAGGGACCCGGCGGACGCAAGGACGTTCCAGGGAATCAGCACGACCTTCGCACCGTTCGACAACAACCTCGACGTCGGCCTCTTCTACATCGAACAGGAGATCGACGGGCTCACCGACCGGCAGGCCGTTGGCGCCGAGATGCGGTACTTCGGCGACAACCAGTCACTGTGGAGCATTATCGATTACGACATCGAGTTCGAGGAACTCGGCAGTGTCTTCGTGCAGGGTAGCTGGCGACTGCCCGCCAATTTCACGGTCACCGGAGTCGTGGATAGCAGGCGCAGCCCTTTCCTGAGCCTGGGTAACGCCCTCGTCGGCCAGCAGCTCGAATCGTTCGAACAGCTGCGTATTTTTTTCACCGAGGAGGAGATCCGCCGGTTCGCACTCGACCGCTCGGCGTCCACAACGACATACACGCTCGGCCTGTCGCATCCCTTCACACCGAAACTGAGCGCGAACTTCAACGCGAGCATATCGTCGATCGATGCCACACCCGAGTCCGGCGGGGTGGCGGCGACGCCTGACAGCGAATACAGCTATTACTCCGCCGACATCGTGGCAAGCAGCCTGTTCACCGAGGGCGATGTCGGGATTTTCGGTCTCCGGTACGCCGTTTCGGAGACAACGGATGTGTACTCGACCACGTTCGACACGCGCTTCCCGGTAGGCCGGGCATGGCGAATCAGCCCGCGTTTGCGCGTCGACTACCGGGAGATCAAGACCGACCAGAGCACGCAGTGGATCTACACACCGGGTCTTCGAATTCAGTACCGCATGGGCAGGCGCTTGCGCTTCGAACTACAGACCGGCAAGCAGTTCTCGACGCGCGAGATGGCCAGGTCGGACCAGGATCGCGAGTCCTGGTTCGTCAATGCCGGCTACCAGCTCTTCTTTTGAGGGACGCCATGATGACCGCGCGCATATTCCTGCCGACTGCATTTCTCGCCATGCTTCTGAACACCGGGTGTGTGTCCACGACCACACTCGTGGAGGAGAAGCTCGACCTGGGAACTGGCGTAACCGTCACGCATGCCACCGCACCGATCATGCTTTACCGCGACAATTCGGCTTACGCCGCTCACGCGCGTGACTATGTGTACCTGGGCCCCGTCGAGATCAACCGCATGGGCGAATACTCCTATTATCTATGGCTGGGCATCTGGAGCACGATCAGCGATGCGGCACGTTCCTACCAACGCGACGGCTTCGAATCGATAACGCTGTATGCCGACGGCGAACCGCTGCAGCTCGAACTTGTCGGTTGGACGCTCGAGTCCATCGGTGTCTCCGAGCCCGTCTACGTCAAGCCCGTAGCGTCAGCGGCCGACGCCTACTACCGCGTGACGATCGATCAGATTCGCCTGATTGCGAATGCGAGGGAAATCGAGCTGCATACCGGAACCTCCCCTGCCAGGGTATACCTGATGTGGGACAGGCAGGGCTCGGCGCACGCCTCACTGCGCCAGTTCCTTGACCACAGCCTTTACGGGGCAACGGCACTCCACAGGCCATAGGGCGCCGCTGCCCCGCAAGAAGCCGCTTCAGAATGTGACGACCGCACCCAGCGTGACCGTACGCTCGGCGCCCCACAGACGCTCGCCCGGCGGAATGTCGACATCCATTACGCGATTCACGCCTGCGAGATGGTCCTGGTAGCCCCGGTTGAACAAGTTGCTGGCTTCGACGTCGAATCGCACGCGGCGGCTCGCATTCCACGAGAACGCCGCGTTCACGACGCCGTAACCGGCGGTGGCCTGCTCGCCGTTGTAGGCGGACACGCGATCCTGTCGATCGTAGGCGATGGCCTCCCCGCGCAACGACCAGGCGCCATCGACGAGGTTCAGGGCAATACTGGCATTCGGCGGCGGCAACCGGTAGAGGTTGTCCGTGACATCGGTGCGGCGCCCGCGCGTGTAGCTCGCACTGCCCTCGACGCCGAGGCGCTCTGTCAGCGAATAGCGCCAGCCGATATCCAGCCCGTAGATCTCCGCTTCCACGTTGTCGAACTGCAGGGCGCGACTGCCCGACATCATCGTCGCCAGCATGTTCGCCGGCATGACGGTCGCGGGTACGCCCTGGATGTAGTCGCGCACGTCACGGAAGTAAGCCTGCGGACTTATCGAGAAGCGATCGCCGCTCCAGTCGATGCCGAGGGCTATCTCGTTGGAACGCTCCGCGGCGAGGTCCAGGTTGCCGATGTAATTGCGGCCGTCCGCGAGGCCGCCCGTCGCCTGTAGCGGCAGCCAGAGATACAGTTCCTGGTAGGACGGCGCGCGAGTTTTCGTACCGACATCCACGTTAACCGTGACATCACGGGAAACTCGGCGAGAGTACTTGAACACCGCCTCGAGATTCCCGAAGGAGAGATTCCTGTCGGCCGCATTGAACGCCTGCGCGAGTTGCCCGGCACTCACCCCCATCATGTCCATCAGCCCACCGACGGCGACGTCTCCGGCATCCGCCGCCACGTCGACGTAGCGCAGGCCGAACTCCCAGCCCGAATCAGCGGATTCGCGCGCGATCGCCGCGAAGGCGCTGACGACGTCGCGTTCGACGTCGTTGAAATTGTTGATGAAAAACATTCCGCTGTTGGGATTCGTGATGAGCGAATCGTGCGACGCGAAGCGCCCATCGACACCGGCGGTGAGCGAGAAGTCACCCATCGCGTAACCGGACTCGAGTGCAAATACGAAGCCGTCACCGACCGCCCGGTTCTGGCGGTACTGCATCGGCGAGTCGGGAGACGGCCTGAGCGAGAAATTGTCCATGACGTGATCGACGTCGTTGTAGCCGATCTTGGCGCGGAGATTCAGGTCCGGCAAAACCTGGCGCCCGAAGGTCGCCCCGTACAGCCTCGAATCGATGTAGCGGATATCCATGGCCAGTGCCGGCGTGCCGGTGTCATCCGTATTCAGGGAACCCGCGAAAACCTGGAAGTCGTTGCGATCGTCGCGATAGGCATAACTCATGTCGAGCCGGTCCCGGGATAGTTTCGAGGGCACGATTCGTGCCTCGGGCGTAGCCAGGTCATCGGCGCGATCCGCCTGCCCGACCAGCGAGAAGCGATGCGCACGATTCGCCGCGGTCAGGCGTCCCGCGAGCGAAGCCGTGTCGCCATTGTTAGCGTAGCGCGCACCGGCCATACCGCTAACATCGAATCGGCCGCCGCTCGAGAAGTCACCACGGTTGATCACCGCATCGACATGCCCGCCGATCGACTCGGGTGCGGTCGCGACGCCGGGGATTCCGCGCTCGAGCGTCAGTTGCCCGGTGATCATCGGCGAAACGTACGACAGCGGCGGGTCCATGGAATTGGGACCACCGCCAATGACGCCGAAGCCGTCGATGCTGACCGATACGCGGTCGCCGAACATGCCCCGGTACTGGGCGATGCCGCTCAGCCTGCCGTTCTGGTTGCGATTCGCCCCCGGGAGGCGGCTCAGCGCCTCCGCAACGTCGACCACGAACTCCTGCTCGACGACGATGCTCGCGTCGCGCGATGTCAGTTGCCTGCCGGAAACCACGATCTCGTCGATGGACTGCCGTGCGTCTTCGTCCTGACCCTGGGTGTCTTCGGCCGCACCTGCCACCGGCATGGAAAGCAGCGCGCCCAGCAGCGTAATGGCTGCCGTCTCTTTTGAATTCATTGTTCTGACTCCGTAACACCGGCCGCGCGCGAGGCAAGGCCGGTCGCATCCGTTTGAAGTTATTCGTCGGTTACAGTGCGTATTACGGACCGGGCGGGGCGCGCGCGGAATAGGCAGTGGCATGACCCCGGAGCAGCTGCACCAGCGGCGCCGCGACGAACACGCCGAGCGGCGACTGTGTGGCCGGCTCTGTGGTCTGAGCCTCGTCGATGAACGCCATCGACAGGATATGAGCGATACTGCAATCGCCGCCGGACGCATGCTCGTCGTGGCCGCCGTGGCTGCCGTGGTCTGCATGGTGACCTTGGCCGCCGAGCGCCTCCATGAAACCAGCCGGCAGACCGTCGTGGCACAACTCGAACAGCAGGCTCTTGCCCGGCAAAGCGGGCATGTAGCCCGCTGGCACGAAGGCGCGCAGAATCGCCGCAGCCAGCAGGACCGTTACTAGAGAGCGCCATTTTCGAGTTCTAGGCCGCATAATAGTGTCCGACCGCCGATGTCAGCGGTACAGCTTCACCGTATACTGTTGGCGATTACAGTGGCAATGGCCCGGCGTGAATACCGGTCGAAAGTACGGGTCGGAGCATCACCGATCGGACAGCCCGTGCCGGCTTCCGGGTTGTCATCGCATTGGAATCGTTGCCGCAACATCGGCCTGGGACTGGATTTGGGCGACACAGACACAAAGATCCTGATTGTCGACGATCACGCGTTGCTGCGAGAGGGACTGCAATCGCTGCTTTCCGCCGAACCCGGCATACGCGTCGTGGGCACTGCGGAGAATGCGGAATCGGGGATAGAGAAGATAGCCACCCTGAACCCGGACGTGGTGCTGACGGACCTCGCCATGCCGGAAACCGGCAACGTCGATGCAATTCGCCTCATCAGGGAAGCACACCCGGACGTCCGGATACTTGCGCTTACCTTCCACAAGGAAGACGGTTATGTCCACGCGGCGCTGCAGGCCGGCGCGGACGGGTACGTCTTGAAAGACGACAGCCGCGATGAACTCGTGGTCGCCATCGCAAGTGTGAAGAACGGCAAGAACTACCTGAGCCCGGCTATCTGCGGCCGCGTGATCGAAGGCTACCTTTCCGGCGTCAAGAAGAAGCAACTCGAGCCCTCGTGGCACGCGCTGACGCGGCGTGAACGCCAGGTCATCCGGATGATCGCCGAAGGTCTCAAGACCCGCGAGATCGCTGAGCAGTTATCACTGAGCCCAAAGACCGTCGAGAAACATCGAACCAACATGATGAACAAGCTGGACCTGCACAGCGTATCGGCCGTCACCCTCTACGCGATCCAGAGCGGCCTCGTCAACGAGTAACGGCGCGCACGCATCCCGAGAGCCGGCACGACTCAGTCCTCGTCGAGCAGACTCCGGACGACGCGCAGGATTTCCTGTCGATCGAAGGGTTTCGTCAGTGTGCGATCCGCGCCCGCGCTGCTTGCGGACGCCAGGTAGGATCGCGTCGAGATTGCATCCGGTTCGTACGGCTCGGGCGCGGCCTTGCCGCCCCCCGACATGACGATGATCCGCGTATTGCGGAATTTCTCCCGTATCTTGCGCGCGGTCGTGATGCCATCGATTCCCGGCATGATCACGTCCGTTATCACGAGGTCGGCGCGTTCCCGCTTCATCAGCTCGAGGCCCTCGTTGCCCGTCGCAGCGACGGCCACCTCGTATCCAGCGCGTTCGAGCACTTGTTTCAATGCAGCCCGTACGTGTTCCTCGTCATCGACAATCAGGATTCTTGCCATCACATAACCTCTTCTCTCTGTCGATATGGTTCGTCGTGCCCGGTCGACGACGGCAGGTAGACGCTGAATCGCGTGCCCTTGCCCGGCTCGCTATCGACTACGATCTCGCCGCCGTGCCGCTCCACGATCCCGTGGACAACCGACAGCCCCAGTCCAGTGCCCTTCCCGACTTCGTGGGTCGTGAAGAACGGCTCGAATATTCTTTCCTGCGTCGCAGGATCCATGCCCCTGCCTGTGTCGCGAACCTCGAGCACGACATACCGTGCCGCGTCGAGGTGCGGATACCTGTTCGCCATCTCTTCGGATACCTCGGCCTCGCGCAGCGAGACCGAGACATGGCCTCCGCGCTCCGACAATGCCTGGTACGCGTTGTTGCAGAGATTGACGAGGACCTGCTGTATCTGCTCGGGAGCGCAATTGACGGGGCTGCTCCCGGGATCGATGTCAGCCCGAAGATCCACGGTTGCCGGCAGCAGCGCCCGAATCATCGTCACCGCTTCCTCCGCGATCGGCGCCAGGTTCTGCTTGACGAAACGGGGATCCGAATCATGGCGACTGAACGTCAGGATCTGCTGGCTCAGCCCCTTTGCGCGGCTCGCGAGCTCCTGCACCCGTTTCAGGTTTTCGGCGGTGGGCGAATCCGCCGGTATGTCCTCGAGCGCGAGCTCCAGGTATAGCACCATCGGCTGGAGAACGTTGTTGAATTCGTGTGCGACACCGCCCGCCAGCGTGCCCAGCGACCGCAGCCGCTGATGGTGATGCACCTGGTCCTCGAGGTGGCGACGCTCGGCTTCGGCCTGCTCGCGCTCGGCAATTTCGCTCATCAGGCGCTCGTTGATGCCGACCAGGTTGCGGCGCATCGTCTCCAGGTCGTCCGACAATGCCGCGATCTCGGCCAGCCCGCTGTCCGGTTTGAGCTCACGGTCCACATCCCCTGAGCTGATCGCCCGGCTGGCCTTCTGCAGCCAACGCAAGGGACTGACGACGGTGACGCTCACAAACCCTGCAACCATGAGCGTAAGCAGCAGATATGCGGCAAGCACGTAAATAAGCGTCAGCCGCACGGCAGCGACCTCCTCGTGTATCGATGACTCGTCGTAGCCGAGCTTGAGAACCGCGGCCTCGTTGAGCGCAGTGACGGGCAGCGACAGGTAGTAGACGTCGTCGCCGTGCTCACCGAACGCGAAATCCTCTCGGAACAGCCCCGCTTCCTCCTCATTCATCAGGGAACTGGAAACAGTCCGGCCGTCGATGTCGATCGCCGCATAACTCCCCTGCCCACTCAATATCGCGCTATCCAGGAACTCGACGATATTCTGCTCAGACCCGACCGCCTCGAGTCTCTGGATCCGATCCGCGAAAATCTGGGCGATATTGCGCACGTTGTCGATGAAGATGTCCTTCATAGTGCGCTCCACGGTGGTGCTGATGACATAGAACAGGGGCGGCATCAGCAGCGCGTGAATCAGCAGCAGCATCAGTACGAGCCGCCCCGGAATGGTATTCAGGAGTCTTGCCATAACAGTTTGACCGTCTTGATACCCGGGATCGTCTCGGCGTCACGTCCCCACAGGTACGTGATCGCACACTCCTCGCTTCGCAGCGCCTCCGACACGGCCGTGACGTCGTCTAACTCTGCGAGCCGCGGCGTTCCGTATTTCAGTGCCAGCGAAAGACGGCGGCGCTCATAGGACTTTTTCGACATCGCGACGACGGACTGGTAGAAGACCTGCTCGAGTTTCTCGTCGCCGCGCATGAGTATCGGCCTGATCCGGTGGCCGTCCACCCCGACCGCCACGCCGAGGTACGCCTTGCGCAGGTCCAGCGTGGTGATGCTCTCGACCGGGCACGTCTCTGCTGTCACCAGCACGACCGACTCGCCGGATTCCGCTGCCGCGGCAACGAGGCAAGCGATACAGGCGATGAGCCGGTGTCCAATGCGACGGGTCACGGAAATACGGCGCTCCACTGCAGACGATACTCATTGAAGTCCCGAGAACCGTCCGGACCGGCTCCGTAGGTCGTATCCGCGATTTCGAATGTCAGGCTGTGGTATTCGGCGACATCCCAGCGCGCGCCGAGCATGTAGCGCTCGGTGACGAAGGTGTCGATTAACTCGAGGTAAATGGAGTCGTCCTGGTCCGCGCCCCCTTCGACTCGACCGAATACGGTGACGACGTCATTCGCTTCGTATTCGAGCTGCGCGTAGGCGAGCAGGTAGGTGTCATCCAGATTGCCTGTGGTGAATTCGAGGTCGTTGTCGAAGTAGACCAGGCTCGCCAGCAGGCGGAGTTCGTTCCAGTGCCAGTTGCCGAAAACCCCGAGGCTGGCCTGGTCGATGCCGCCCGGCTGGCCCGGCGCCGGGATCGATCCCGGCTGCACGTTGATCTCGTTCCATGCGGCCAGGATGCCGAACTGCGTGGACGACAGGGACTGCGGCCGGTAGCCGACCCTGAGGTTCAGGGACAGACCATGATCCGAGGCTGTCTCGAGAATCTCGTGTGCAGCCAGTCCGCCGTCTTCGAAGACGGGCGCAAAGCCGACAGAAACCGCATAGGCCAGTGCCGATTCATCGTCGCGCTGATGCTCCGATTCCAGCAGCAGCCCGGTGACGTGCGCCGGTTGCGAACCGCCGTCGTCCTCCCATTCCTCGAGCGCCGGGCGGGTAATGGAGGTCTGCAGGAACTGGCCGTGGTGGTATTCGCTGTTCCAGAACTTCGCGGGCGCATGAAAACGTCCTGCCCATAAGAAAGTCTCGCCGCCGACACGCAGGCCCGCCTGAAGCCTTTCGAATTCCGCCTCATCGGACGACCACAGGAATTCACCGAGGAAGCGGAACCTGTCCCCCGAAAAGCTGTAGAGCATGTCGAGCGCGGCGCGCGTGAACGAGTCCTTTGCCGACAGATCCGACTCCGAGAACGTGTCGAACCCGTCGACGGCGGGAAAGAACAGGAACTCATGCTGTACGTCGGCGTTCGCTGCAGCACCCACCAATACTCCGAGGAGTCCGGTGGCTGCGAGCCGCGCGCGTGAAAGGCGTGTCGTGTTGCTTGCTGGCATGTTCATGGTTTGCCCTCATCCCCTTCCATGGCCGATGACGGCCGTGTCGCCCTGGCGAGCTTAACTGTCGCATCGACGCCCGACGGACAATATGGGGTATTGACCCTATTTCGGCCCTGTAACAGCGAACCGGGTGGCGACGAGATGCCGAACGAGCGCCGCACGCACCGGGTACATCGCCCGACTGCGTCGCCGGACATAAAATTGAGTGCTGCCATGCCGTTTTTTTGAGTATTGTGCCTATAGGTCGGAGCCGGTTTCTGCGATAATGTTACCAATGAAACTAATTGCTTCTTTCCCATGAGTGCGATCCCCAGAGACGTGAACCCTTCTTTCCCGCTCGACAACTACGAGCTGCTCGACCGCTACCGTCGTGAGTCCGGCCGCGTATTCCTGACGGGCACCCAGGCGCTGGTGCGGATCCCGCTGATGCAGCGGACGATGGATCGTGCCGCGGGCCTCAATACCGCAGGCTTCGTGAGCGGCTACCGGGGCTCGCCGCTCGGCGCGCTCGACCAGGAACTCTGGCGTGCGAAACCGTTTCTCGATGAGAACAACATCGAGTTCCTGCCGGCCGTGAACGAGGACCTTGCCGCAACCGCCATGCTCGGCTCGCAGCAGGTGGAGACCGACCCGCATCGAGAGGTGGATGGCGTGTTCGGGCTCTGGTACGGCAAAGGCCCGGGGGTCGACCGCGCGGGTGACGCGCTGAAACACGGCAACGCCTACGGCAGTTCGCCGCGCGGCGGCGTGCTGGTCGTTGCCGGCGATGATCACGGCTGCGTGTCTTCGTCCATGCCGCACCAGTCGGATGTCGCCTTCCTTACTTTCATGATGCCGCACGTGAACCCGGCGAATGTCGCCGAATACCTCGAATTCGGAGTCTGGGGCATCGCGCTGTCGCGCTTTTCCGGGATGTGGGTCGGCTTCAAGGCGATCTCCGAGACGGTCGAGTCGGCGATGTCGGTGCAACTGCCGTCCTACCCTCAGTTCGTGGCACCGGACTTCGAGATGCCGCCCGGCGGACTGCACTACCGCTGGCCGGACCTGCCGGGCCCGCAGATCGAGGAAAGGCTGGAGGCGAAGAAAGCCGCAACGCTCGCTTTCGCGGCGGCAAACCCGATCGACCGCAGGATCTTCGAAGTCCCTGACGCACGCTTCGGCATCGTGACCACGGGCAAGGCACACCTCGACCTGATGGAGGCGCTGCGGCTGCTGGGCATCGGTGGCGCAGAGGCGCGCGGCATCGGTATCAACGTTTACAAGGTCGGTATGGTCTGGCCGCTCGAACACGACGGCGCCCTCGAGTTCGTGAAGAACAAGCGCGAAGTGCTCGTCATCGAAGAGAAGCGCGGCATCATCGAGAGCCAGTTCAAGGAATACTTTTACGATTGGCCCGGCCGCAAACCGGAACTCATGGTCGGCAAGTACGACGAGAACGAGCAGTCGCTCGTGCCTTGGGTCGGTGAATTGTCGCCGGTGGAGATTGCCGGCATCGTCGCACGGCGGCTGGACAAGGCCTTCCGCGGACTCAACCTGACCGAACGTGCCGACAAGCTCCTGGACGAGCGGGCGCCCACGATCCGTGTCGAGGGCGCAACACGCATGCCCTACTTCTGCTCCGGCTGTCCGCACAACACGTCGACCAAGCTGCCCGAAGGCTCGCGGGCGCTCGCCGGCATCGGCTGCCATTTCATGGCGAGCTGGATGGACCGGGACACCGAAGGCCTGATCCAGATGGGTGGCGAAGGTGTCAACTGGATCACGCGCTCGAAGTTCAACGGCAACCGGCACATCTTCCAGAATCTCGGCGATGGCACGTTCTACCACTCCGGCTCGCTCGCGATTCGGCAGGCGGTCGCGGCCGGCACGAACATTACCTTCAAGATCCTCTACAACGATGCGGTCGCGATGACCGGCGGTCAGCCCGTCGACGGCCCGCTCAGCGTCGCAGGCATCGCGAACTCGGTTCGCGCCGAAGGCATCGAGCGCATCGCGGTGGTCTCGGACGAACCGGAGCAATTCGTGGCGAGCGATTTTCCGCGGGGCACGACGTTTTCCCATCGCCGCGACCTCGACGCGATCCAGCGTGAGCTGCGCGACATTCCTGGCGTCACTGTGCTGATCTACGCGCAGACCTGCGCCACGGAAAAGCGCCGCCGGCGCAAGCGCGGCCAGATGCCGGACCCGCACAGGTTCGTCGCGATCAACGACCTCGTCTGCGAGGGCTGCGGCGACTGCTCCGTCGAATCCAATTGCCTGTCGGTGGTGCCGAAGGAGACACCCTTCGGACGCAAGCGGCAGATCGATCAGAACAGCTGCAACAAGGACTACTCCTGCATCAACGGCTTCTGTCCGAGTTTCGTCACCGTGGACGGTGGCGAACGGCAGCGACCCGCGACGCTGTCGGGGGTTGCGCGGCTGGAGACGGCAGCGACCGGCCTGCCGGACCCCGACATAGCAGACATCAACCACTGCTTTGACCTGCTGGTGACAGGCGTCGGCGGCACTGGCGTCGTCACCGTCGGCCAGTTGATCACGATGGCCGCGCATCTCGAGGGCAAAGGTGCAAGCGTGCTCGACTTCATGGGTTTTGCTCAGAAGTTCGGGCCGGTCCTCAGCTACATCCGCATTGCGAGGCAGCCGTCGGATATCAACCAGGTACGTATCGAGCAGGCGCGGGCCGACGCGCTCATCGGCTGCGACCTGGTCGTCAGTTCGTCACCCAGGGCTTCGAAGACCTACCGGCCGGGGCACACGCGCGCGATACTGAATACGGCCGAGATTTCTACAGGTGACTTCGTGCGGCATCGCGATGCCAGCCTGCGTGCCACGGACCGCGTCGACGCAATTCGTAACGTCGTCGGCAATTCGAACCTCGCCCTTCTGGACGCGAACAAGATGACGCAGCGCCTGCTGGGCGACACGATCTACGCCAACGTGCTGATGCTCGGTGCGGCCTGGCAGCAGGGACTCGTCCCGGTCTCGCTCGCTGCGATGATGCGGGCGATCGAACTGAATGGCATCGAGGTCGAGAAGAACAAGCAGGCCTTCACCTGGGGCCGGGTTGCCGCCGACAATCCGGAGCACGTCGAGGACCTCGCGGTAACACAGGAACTGGCAGCGCCCGAGACGCTCGAGCGTATCGTTCAGCCGCGCGCCGCGTTCCTCGTCGATTACCAGGATGAAGCTCTGTCCCACCGCTATACGAGCCTCGTGCACAAGGCGAGCGACGCCGAAGCCGGCGTGGGTGGCGACGGCCGTTTCGCGAAGGCCGTGGCGAGAAGCTATTTCAAATTGTTGAGCTACAAGGACGAATACGAAGTCGCTCGGCTGCATACGCAAACGGGCTTCCTCGAGTCGGTGAAGCGCGACTTCGGCGACAAGGCGCGCGTGCGCTTTCACCTCGCGCCGCCGATCCTGAATGCCGCAACCGACGCGCGCGGGCGGCCACGCAAGCGCGAGTTCGGCGCGTGGATGATCCCCGTGCTGCGGCTACTCGCATCGCTGCGCGGCCTGCGCGGCACACGTTTCGACCCATTCGGCATGACGGCCGAACGCCGCATGGAACGCTCACTGATCATCGAGTTCGAAAACCGGGTGGAGCAGCTGCTGGGCGCGCTGGGCAAGGCCAACCTGGATCTGGCGACGGAGATCGTGAGCCTGTACATGGACATCCGGGGCTTCGGACCGGTCAAGGAGCAGGCCGTCGAGGACGTCCGCACTCGCGTCGCCAACAAGATCAATATGCTCGCAACGATGGATCAGCGGGCCGCGTGAAACCTCGGTACGAGTTCGACGCGCGCCCGGACATGGGCGCCACGATGCCGGTCGCGGACGGAATCCACTGGCTGCGCATGCCCCTGCCTTTCGACCTCGATCACATCAACCTCTGGTTACTCGAGGACGGTGGCGGCTGGGCGATCGTCGACACGGGCATCGCCAGCAGCACCAGCAAGGATATCTGGCGCAGTACCTTCGCCGGCACCATGCGCGGACTCCCGGCCACCCACATTATCGCAACGCACCTGCATCCCGATCACATCGGCTGCGCCGGCTGGCTTACTCGACAGTTCGACGTCGACCTGTGGATGACTCGCGAAGAGTACATGCTGGGGCGTGTGCTCGTCGCCGACACGGGCAAGCCGGCGCCCGAGGAAGGCGTTCGCTTTTACGCGGCCGCCGGATTCTCCGAGGCGGCCCTGCAGGAATATCGCGAACGCTTCGGCTTCTTCGGCCGCCTGGTATCGCGACTGCCCGAGTCCTATGTCCGCCTGCACGAAAAAGACTGTCTGGCTCTTGGCGATCACCTTTGGCAGGTACTTATCGGCCGCGGCCATTCGCCCGAGCATGCCTGCCTGTATTGCGAGGACCGGAACCTGCTGATCGCGGGCGACCAGGTGTTGCCGACGATCTCGCCCAACGTAAGCGTCTGGCCGACCGAACCAGCGGCAAATCCTTTAAAGCAATGGCTCGAATCGCTTACAGCGCTACGCAGGCAGATTCCGGCGGATGTCCTGGTGCTGCCGGCTCACGGCAAGCCGTTCCGCGGCGCGCACGAGCGCATCGATGCCATCGTCGCAGAACACCGGCGTCGGCTCGAAATGCTCGTCGACTACCTGGCCGAACCTTGCCGCCCGGTGGACGCGTTCAGCGTATTGTTCGGTCGCCGTGTACCCGACGGACACCGCATGATGGCAACCGGTGAAGCGATCGCCCATCTGAATTACCTGCTGGCCACCGGCGACGCGGTCATGGAATCGGACGCTCACGGCGTCCACTGGTACCGGCAAGCATGAAAGCCGCCTTCCGATTCGCGCATCCGGACGGACAATAGTTTACTCGCGATTTGTACACTACCGCTGGGCCGTTTCTGCGGCAGAACGGGCAACCAGCATCAGACCCACCAGTGCCCAGATAGCGATTATTGGCAGTACAATCCAGTAAGACGTGTCATCTATATCCCACCCCGGCGCATCACGCGCATCCACCGCAGCTGCAAGAACAACAATGGGCCAGTAAACGGTAATTCCAAGTGCAGCGCCAAAGGCAGCTCTCCACCATGGGCGCCCAAGCCAATGGCCGATCAGCCCGGCAGCGAGCAACGGTATGTAAATGACGAGGTCGGCAAACGCGAAGCCGTACCAAAACGCTGCGCCAACCTCGGTAATTTGGCGGGCGGATTCCTGGGTGCCCATACGAACACCCAACTCATAGTCGAAAGCGGGAATTGCCTGCGCATAGACAAGGTACGCCAGAAGGAGCCACCCGGGAGCCTGGAGCCACCAGCGTTCTACCACCTGACTCACCGCATCTGCTCCTCTCGGTTGGCGAACATCAAAACGATACTTGATCGATTTCAGCCGCGGCTATAGGCGAATACCGAATCGCTGCAACAGACAGGCATTCCTCACTTCCGCTTCAAGGCAGTTCGCTGTCTTCCAGGTCGGGGCATCCATCGCCGCTCAGATGCATCCATCCTCGACTGCCCAGGATATCCCGATTCGCCCGGACCTGTTCTGCCCATATTTCCCGTAATCGGTCTTCGGTGACGTTCTGCTCACCAGTAAAAGGGTTACTCTTCATCAGTGCGCGAAGAGAGTCGGGATCCGGTGCGAATTCGTCCAGCTCGATTATCGTCACCGGGCGAAAGGAGCCGATGGAACCGAGCCAAACATATCCATCGGTATAATCGACAAAGCGAAGCTCGGCATGGCCGTATGCATAGTAGTCTGTAGACGCGAACCGCATCTCGGCGAGTGGGGATTCCAGGACGTCGAACCCGACGGGTCTTCCGATTCGGGATGCCGCGCAATCGATTCGGCCGGCAAATGGCAAGCAGTAAGAAGGTTCAGCCGGGCTGCCACACCAGATTGGTTTATGCAGTGCGATGAGAAACACCTGTTCACCCAGTCTACGCGTAAGGATATTGCCCATCCTGTCCATATACGCCATGACCGCACCCGTCAGGCTAAGTTCGGCCTGGTAGTAACGAGTAAAGGCATGGTGCATCCCTGTGTAAACAACGACGGATCGATCTCCTTGCGCTAGGTGCCGAACGACCCGATCAGCCATGAAGGAGTCATAGGTTTCGCCCCTTGGCAGTAAAGAGCTGCGCCAATCCGAAGGCGGTCCCAATGCGACAATACTGATACGCTGACCTGAATCGCGGTTCGCCAACCAGGCATTGCGTAAAACATCACGGTACTCCTTGTACGGCCAATTCGCCGCGCGCAGGACCGCGTTTGCCCGAGCGGTGCTCCACTCTGGCGCCGTGATCAGCCCGTCGATTGCGGCTTGCTGCGACGCGGGAAACACCTCTACAGCAAGGTCAATGTTGGCCTCGACAAGAGCAGGCACCAGCGCCGCCACGAAAGAAGCATCCTGCTTCAGCCAATGCGCTTCACCAAGAAGCGTAATCTTGTGCGATGCTGCCTTCGAGATGACGTAGTCATCTGGCGACCGCCCGTAGCCCTCGAGATAGGCTGCGATCTCGACAGGCGTATCGGCGCAGGCACAGGAAGTGACGAGCATCTGCAATGCCACGACCACGCACTTTGCGCGACATGCCCCTTTCTCGATTACCCGCAACGACCCATCCGACGACTATTGGCGAATCAGGAATCCGGGCGTGTTCCTGCCGGCATCAGACGTGCTGCATGAGCACGGGAAGGCGCGCTTCATGAATCAGGAACTCGGTCGTTCCGCCCAGCACCTTCTCGTACCAGCGCTGCCGGCTGTATGCTCCGGAAACAATCAGGTCGGCCTTCGCATTCGCGCAGGCGTCCATGAGTTCGGTCTCGATGTGACGGCCGCGCGTCCTCACGTGCTGCGCCTTGATTCCCCAATGCTTGAGATACGCTTTGAGCTGCGCAGCCTTCGGCCCGGGCCGGTCCTCGGGCCCGCAGGTCACGATCGTGATCTGCTTGGCAAGCTGCAACATCGGTATCGAGGCCTTGACCGTTCGTGCCACGCGCGGCCCCTGATCCCATGCGATACATACCCGTTCACCGAGCCTGATGCGGCCGGTTTGCGGCAGCAGCAGAACCGGACAGGAACCGCGCATCAAGGCCGTGTCGACGAACACGCGTGCCACACCGTTCGGGCGCCTTGGCCGCGATACCACGATGAGGTCGGCAATGGGCCCGACGATACCCATGACCTTGTCGGGCGATCCCACGCGCTCCACCCACATGGCGCCCGGCGCGGCGCGGGCATGGCGCATGATCTCGTAGCCGTGTTCTTCGGCTATCTTCTTGTAGAGCGTTTCGGCGGCGGCCGGCGCCTCGGGGGTGCTCTTCTTGCGCCAGGCGGCGGCAGCAAACTCGGATGACACGGTCAGGTCGGATTCCTGGTGCGGCCGTATATGGCAACCACTGACGCTCGCATTCAGTCTCTTCCCGAGTTCGAACGCCGTGTTCAGGGCTCGTGCACACTCGGGGCGGTCGGCAACCGGTACCAGGATGACTCTCATCGACCTTCTCCTTGTGGTTGAGCGATGAGCATGGCACCTCCTTTTTCGGTGGACAAGCGGGCTTTATACGTACGTGCGCACCGGGCACAGCCAGCAGGAGCGGGCCTGGGGGCGCGATCGGTCGCGGTTCGAGAACCGCTCTTACGTCAGAACAGCATCGAGGTCCCGGCAGAGATCGCTCGCGTCCTCCAGCCCGACCGAAAGCCGCATGACGCCGTCGCCGGCAAACTCCCGGAAGCCCTCGAGCTGCTCCCCTTCCAGCCTGTAACTCGACTCCATGATCTGGTCGGTGCCGATCCAGTAGACGAGGCTGCGATGGTGGCCGAGACTCACGGCATAATGGATAACGCGCAGTTCGTCGATCATCTTCCTCGCGATCGCCGGGCCATCCTCGACCTGGAACGACAGCATCCCTGAGAAGCCGGACATCTGCCGGAGCGCGATGTCGTGTTGCGGGTGCGATTTCAGCCCGGGGTAATTGACCCGCTTGACGGCCGGGTGCGCCTCCAGGAACTCGGCCACCCGCATGGCATTTGCCGAGTGCGACTGCATGCGGATGGGCAGGGTCGCAATGCCGCGCATGATCAGCCAGGCATTGAATGGACTGATCACGCCACCATAGTGCACCAGCGCCTCCTCGTTCAGCCGCATCATCACGTCGCCGGGACCCAGCAGGGCACCGCCGAGCGCATCGCCGTGGCCGCCGATGTATTTCGTCAGCGAGTGAACGACGAAATCCGCGCCGAGTTCGACGGGCCGCGTCACGGTCGGTGACGCAAAGGTCGAATCGACCGCAAGGCGGACGCCATGGGCCCGGCAGACTGCCGCGATCGCCTCGATATCCGCGAGGCGGATGATCGGGTTGATGGGCGTCTCGATGAAGATGAGCTTCGTGTTGTTGTGTATCGCGGCTTCGACGCGGCTGACGTCGCTGGTGTCGATCGGCGTGACCTCGATGCCGAAGCGCGGCAACGTGTGGCGGACGAGCTCGGCGCTGCCCGCGTACTGCACGTCGCTGACGATCAGGTGATCGCCCGGCGACAGGTAACCGAGCAGCAATGCGGACGTGGCCGCCATCCCGGAGGCGAACGCGAGGCAGGACTCGGCGCCCTCGAGAACGCGCAGCTTTTCCTGCAGCTGATTGACCGTCGGATTGCCCCAGCGTGTGTAGATATAGGGCATGTCGTGCTCGTCGAAATCCTTGATCGAGAAGGCTTCGGCGTCCCGGGTCTTGAAGGTCGTCGACATGACGATATTGGGCGATGACGCGCCGGTAACCTCGTCCGGTTCTTCCCCGGCGTGCACGGCCAGCGTTTGTGGGCCAGCGTCTCTCGGCAGATTGCTCACGATGTCTCTCCTGCTGCGTTAGCGCCCGATTCTACGTGAGCCGGATTCGCGGCGTAATGGCAGCGTGCTATGCTCGGCGCCAGCGACGCACGGGACCTGAGCTGCAGTGGCGATTCGTTCACTTTGTATCACCGAGGGCGGCGACCGGCCGACGATCGAGAGTTTCATCGGCTTGCATCGGGCCGGCATCAAGATCACGGTGACCTGCCCGCCCGACCATCCGAATCGCCAGCTGCTCTCGGATGCGGGCGTGCCGACGATACCGCTGCAGCTGAGGCACAATTTCACCAAGGCCGATATCGCGGCGCTGCGCGAGGAACTCGTCCGTGGCCGGTACCATATCCTGCACACGTTCAACAGTAAGGCGGTAACGAACGGCCTGCGCGCGTGCAGAGGGCTGCCGGTGAAGGTCGTGTGCTATCGCGGTATCGTCGGCAACCTGAGTTTCCTCGACCCGATGTCCTGGATGCGCTACCTCAATCCTCGCATCGACCGCATCGTCTGCGTGTGCGAGGCCATCCGGCAGTGGTTCCTGCATATGCGGCCGACATTCCTGCGCATGCCCGCGGAACGCCCAGTGACTATCTACAAAGGCCACAAGCTGGAATGGTACTCGGCAGAGCCTGCGGACCTCGGGCAGTTCGGTATCGCGGAAGATGCCTTCGTCATCGGCTGCACCGCGGCCTACCGGCCCCGCAAGGGCATCGAGTACCTCGTCGATGCGATCGGCAGACTGCCCCCGGACATCCCCGCGCATCTCCTCTTGATCGGTCGCATGGACGACCGCAGGCTCACGAAGAAGATCAACGCGAGCGGTGTCGCGGAACGGATCCACCGCATCGGCCACCGCAGCGACGCGCCCGCGGTGACGGCGGCCTGCGACGTCTTCTCGCTACCGTCGACAAAACGAGAGGGACTGGCCCGGGCGATCATCGAGGCAATGGCCTACCGCGTGCCGCCGGTCGTCACCGATTGCGGTGGCAGCCCGGAACTGGTCGTCGACGGCGAGTGCGGTTTCGTCGTGCCGATCAGGAATGCGCGCGCGCTGGCGAGTGCTTTCGAGAGGCTCTACCGCGACCCGGAGCTGCGGCGACGCATGGGCGAGGCTGCGCGGGAGCGTATCCGCACGCAGTTCCGCAACGAGGACACGGTACGGAAGACGATCGCCCTTTACGAGGAGCTCGTCCCCGATCCCGATTGACCGGTTCGCGGTTCGAGAACCGCCCCTACAATTCGACCATGAGCTTCCCGTTGTTGCCACCCGTAAACAGCAGGTTGATGCCCTCGATCGCGCTCTCGAGGCCCCGGAGCTTGTGCGCCCGATACTTGAGCTTGCCGACGGCAAGGTACTCCGCAAGCTTCTGCATCATCGCCGGCACCTGGTCCCAGTGATCCGGCATCGTGAAGCCCGTGATCGTAAGGCGCTTGCGGATGATGTTGAGCCAGTTCGGCCCCGGCGACGGCGTTGCCACGTTGTAGTCGGCGATCATGCCGCAGACGACGATGCGGCCGTGCGCGTTCATACGGTGGAACACGATATGTTGCACCGGCCCACCGGTATTCTCGAAATAGAGGTCGACACCATTCGGTGTCGCGTCTTTCAGGTGCCTATCGAGGTCATCGGACTTGTAATTGATCGCCGCGTCCAGGCCGAGCTCTTGCTCGAGCCAGCGACACTTCTCGTCGCTGCCCGCCGTACCGACGACGGTAAGACCCTCGGCCTTACCGAGTTGGCCGACTATCGAACCGACCGAGCCCGCGGCTCCCGACACGACCATCGTCTCGCCGGCCCTTGGCTTACCGATCTCCATCAGTCCCTGCCAGGCGGTGAGTCCCGGCAGCGACAGCACGCAAAGCACGGCCTCTGCGGAGATACCGGCCGGCACCTTGTTCAGCCCCAGGCCGTTACTGACGGCGTACTCGGTCCAGCCGATCATGCCGACCACACGATCGCCGACCGCGAAGCCGTCGTGCTTCGACTCGGCGACCTCAGCGACGCCGCTCGAACGCATGATCTCGCCGAGTTCGACCGGCGGGATGTAACTGCCGCGGTCCTCGCTCATCCAGCCGCGCATCGCCGGGTCGAGCGACATGTGCGTCTGCTTCAGGAGTAACTGACCGGAGCCCAGTTCCGGTGTCTCGAGCGTGACTACCTCGAAGACATCGGGCGTGATGGTCAAGTGCGGACGTTTGACGAGTCTGACGGCTTTGTATTGCATGGCGGGTCGATCGCTCCCTGAGTGTGTCGATCGCCCATGGTAACCGCAATCGATGTCGTTGTAGGAGCCGGCCTGGGCCCGCGATGGGTCGCGGTTCGAGAACCGCTCCTACAGTCGCAGCGCACCGTCGACCTCGATGCAGCGGCCGTTAACGTAGTCGTTCTCGAGGATGAACTGCACGGTGTGCGCGATCTCGTCGGGTTCGCCGAGACGTTTCGCGGGGATCGGCTTGGTCATTTTCTCGAGCGCATCGGGCTTCATCGACATTACGAGATCCGTGCTGATGAACCCGGGCGCGATGGATGCCGAACGGATGCCGAAACGCGCGAATTCCTTGGCCCAGACTACCGACATCGCCTGCACGCCGGCCTTGGCGGCCGAGTAGTTCGCCTGGCCCATGTTGCCCGAGCGCGATATCGACGAGATGTTGATAATGCAACCCTTCTGCCCCGACTCGATCATCTTCGCCGCCGCCTCGCGACCGCACAGGAACACGGCGGTCAAGTTGACATCGATCACCGCCTGCCACTGATCGAGCGTCATCTTCGAGACCCGCTGGCCGTCCCTGTACTTGAGCGTCAGCGCATCGCGGATGATGCCCGCATTGTTGACGAGGCCGTGGATCGCGCCAAAGTCTTCGGCGATCGTGTCGAACAGCGCTTCGACTTCGGGCTCTTTCGCCACGTTGGCAATATAGCCCCGTGCTTTCGGCGATCCGGCCGTCCGGCACTCTTCCGCCGTCGCCTTGAGCGCCGCCTCATCCAGGTCGACGATCGCCAGTCGGCAGCCGGCAGAGGCCAGCCGTTTCGCCATGGCTGCACCGAGCCCGCGGGCGCCTCCCGTAATCACGATTGTCTTCCCTGCGAGATCCATCGAGTTCTCCTGTGCAATTGATCCGAGCGGCACCACAGCAACCGTATTGTGCGCTGCGGCAGCATTATTGTGCGCTGCACAATACCAGAAAACATCGGAAAACGCCTATACCGGTGTCATTGTCTGCCAACGGCAAATAGCCGATGATCAGAACAGGCCCCCAGGGGATACCGCCATGAGCCAGCACCGCAACGCCGCCGGCGGCGGGGACGCGCTCCCGTTCGTCGCACCGTGCCGAAAACTCTCGCTTTTTGCCCCGTTTCGCTGGATCCGACTCGGCGTAGCCGACCTGGTCCAGGCGCCACAACAAAGCATGATCTATGGCCTGGCCGTCGCCGTGCTGATCGGCGCGGTGTCTCTCGTCGCGTGGTTCCGCGGCAGCCAGTGGATTATGTTCGGTATGCTCGGCGGCTTTGTGTTCCTGGCGCCACTCGTTTGCGTCGGCCTCTATGCCATCAGCGCCCAGCTCGAACGCGGCCAGGAGCCGGTCCTTGCACGCAGCCTGCGCGCCGCATTCAGGCGCCACATCGGCAACGAGGCCGTGTTCGCGCTCGTGCTGCTGGTTATCTTCCTGCTGTGGTCCAGGGCGGCCGTCATCGTCACGGCGGTCATGTACCCGACGGACGGAAACCCGACAACGGCGGAGCTGGTCAGTTTCCTCGCGTTCGGCAGTGGCGTCGGCGCGATCTTCGCCGCGGTCACGTTCTCGGCCAGTGCATTCTCGCTGCCGATGGTCATGCATCGCGACGTGGACAGCGTCACGGCGGTAGTCACCTCCGTCAACGCGGTGCTCAGGAACAAGGGCGCGATGATCGTGTGGCTCGCGATCATCATCTTCGGGCTGGTGCTCGGCGTCGTCACCGCTTTCGTGGGCCTGATCGTGATCATCCCCGTTATCGGCTACGCGACCTGGCACGGCTACGAGGAAACGATCAACGCCAGCGCGTTTCCTCGACACCACGAGGGCATCACGGCGACGCCGCGCCCGAACTCGAGTGCCGCGATGGAACACGATCCCGTTATCTGATCGTCCGCACGCTCAGGCGCCGTAGAGTTGCAGTGCGCAGTAGGCTGCGCCGAGCAGCCCGGGCTGCTCGCGCAGGATGAGCTGCGTCGGCACGCGCTCCATCAGCGAGCGATGCCGGCCCTTGTTTTCGAAACCCGAGCGGAACCGGCTGTTCTTGAGGAGGTCCGGGTAGCGTTTCGATATACCGCCCGCGATGAAGATGCCGTCTTCCGCGCCAAGCGTCAGCGCGAGATCGCCCGCGACCTGGCCGAATACCTCGAAGAACATCTGCACGGCCTCCGCCGCGAGCGAGTCGGTATTGTCGATCGCCGCCTTGAAGATCTCGGCGGGCGCCAGGTGCGCCCACTTTTCGCCGTGGATGCGCATCAGCGCCCAGTAGATGTTCTCGAGTCCCGGCCCGGATACCAGGCGCTCGCTCGATACCCGGTCGAAGCGTTCGCGCAGCGCCCTGAGGATGTCGATCTGCACCTGAGTCTCGGGCGCGAAGCCGCCGTGACCGGCCTCGCCCGCGATCGGAAACAGGATGTCACCGTACTTGCGCAGCCCGACCGCGCCCAGCCCCGTGCCCGGCCCGATAACACCGACCATGTAGTGTTCGGAATCGAGTGCCCCGGGTTCCGGCAGGCCGATCGGCATGCAGTCATCGGTCGCCAGGAACGGCACGGAATAGGCAATCGCCTCGAAGTCGTTCAATAGACGTACGCCCTCGATCGAGAACTCCGCACCAAGCTCGTCGGCCGCAATCTCCCAGTGGTTGTTGGTGAAGCGCACGCGCTTGTCGATGATCGGGCCGGCTGCGGCCAGGCAGATCACGCGGGGAGATTCCGCGCCGACGGATTCCAGGTAGTGCTTGATGGCAACGTCGGCCGACTCGTAATCGTCGCATTGCACTGTGCGGACCTGCGAGAACGCGGGCCTCTCGGCATCGGCGAGCGCGAAACGCGCGTTCGTACCGCCGATGTCGCCGATCAGCAGGCAGTCATTGTCCTTATTCTTACTGCGCCGGGTGGAATTCATCGAATGCTTCTCGACCCCGTTTTGTCCGCGACCTACTATACAGGTAATCGTTTGACTGGCTAGCGAGGCGCACCGATGGCCACGAAATCACCGGACGGCCTGTTACACGCACTGCTGCTCGACGGTAACGGCGGAGCCAGGTCCGTCGAACCGGCCGATATCGAAAAATGGCGGCCCGAAGATGGTTTGCTCTGGCTGCACCTCGATGTCGCCGAGAAGCTGCCTGTCAGGTGGATGCGCGCTACCCTCGGGCTGGACCGTGTGGTGGTCGAAGCGCTCAGCGCGGACGAGACCCGGCCCCGAACGCTTAACATCGGCGAAGGCCTGCTCGCCGTGTTGCGCGGTGTGAACATGAACCCCGGGGAAGACCCGGAAGACATGGTGTCCATCCGCCTGTGGATCGAGCGCAACCGCATCGTCAGCACGCGGCGCAGGAAGCTGTTGTCGGTTCAGGACCTCAGGGAGCAGCTGCAACAAGGCACGGGTCCGAAGTCCGCCGGCGAGTTCCTTGCCAGCCTCATCGGCCGCCTGGCCGACCGCATCGGCAGCTTCTTCGATACGATCGAGGAAAGCCTGTCATCCATCGAAGAAACCGGGTCCGCCGAAGCCGTCCAGACACGGCGGCATGCGCTCGCCGTGCTGCGCCGCCAGATCGCCTCGGTGCGGCGTTTCGTCGCGCCGCAGCGGGATGCGCTCGACCGGCTGTACCGGAACCCCGGCACGCTGCTCTCGGACGCCGAGGCCAACAGTCTGCGCGAGGAGGCCGACCGCGTCACGCGCTACCTCGAGGATCTCGACCTCGCGCGCGAACGCGCGGTCGTGTTGCAGGAAGAGCTGCTGAATGAACTGGCGCAATTGCAGAACACGCGGATGTACGTATTGTCGGTCGTCGCCGCCATCTTCCTGCCGCTCACCTTCGTCACAGGGCTGCTCGGCATGAACGTCGGAGGCTTGCCTGGCGTCGAGTCACCGCGGGGATTCCTGGTCGCGCTCGTCGTGATGGTGGTGACGAGCGCTGCGATGCTCATCTATTTTCGCTTCCGCAAGTGGTTGTGAGACTCGCGGCCGCTGCCGCGAGATCCGCGATCGCCGCGAAATTCCCGTCGCGCAGTAGTCCCGGTGGCGCGATCCACGAACCGCCGATGCAGGCAACGTTCGGCAACGCCAGGTAGTCTGCTGCATTATCCGGTCCGATACCGCCCGTCGGCATGAAACTCACTTCCGGGATCGGCGCGCCGATGGCATTGATGAACGCCGCGCCGCCGGACAGTTCTGCCGGAAAGAACTTCTGCAGCGTGTAGCCGAGATCCAGCAGCCCGAGTATCTCCGACGCGGTCACCGCTCCCGGTAAGAAGGGTATTTCCGCATCGGCGACGGCCTCTAGCAGGGCATCGCTGCAACCGGGACTGACCGCGAACGACGCGCCAGCCGATTTCACTGCCGAGACGTGCGATGCCTGGCGCACGCTGCCGGCGCCGACCAGCATGCCGGGTACTTCGCTCGCAATGCGTTCGATCGCGTCAAGCCCCGCGTCCGTTCGCAACGTCACCTCGATCGCGGCGAGACCGTTCTCGAGCAAGGTCTTCGCGAGCGGCACCGCGACTTCTGCACTGTCGATCACCACGACCGGCACGACGCGCTGCGCGGCGAGCAAATCGGCGGCGTTCATGCGTCCGCCACCGTGAAGATGCCGGCGCCCTGCTCGGCGCCCTGGCTGTGCTCGCGGAAGACGGCGAACAGTTCCCTGCCCATGCCGACCTGCCGGTTCACGACGTCGGCTTCCAGCCCGGGTCGTGAATCGATCTCCGGTGCTTCGACCTGCAAGTCGCCACCGCTCGAATCGATCGTGACGACATCGCCGTCGCGGATTTTGCCGATGAGACCGCCGGCGGACGACTCCGGCGTCACCTGGATTGCCGCCAGCACCTTCCCCGATGCGCCCGACATCCGGCCGTCGGTGACCAACGCCACCTTGAAACCGCGATTCTGCAGCACGCCGAGATACGGCGTGAGCTTGTGCAGTTCCGGCATGCCGTTGGCGCGTGGCCCCTGGCCGGGTAGCACGGCGACGAAGTCCGTTTCCAGCTCGCCGTCGTTGAACGCGCGCGTGAACGCCGCCTGCGACGTGAACACGCGCGCCGGTGCCTTGATCGAACGATGCTCCGGTGCGACGGCCGAAACCTTCACGACCGCCCGACCGACGTTGCCGGCTACGAGGCGCAGCCCGCCTTCCGCATCGAACGGTTCGCTCACCGGGCGCACGATCTCCGCATCGAGGCTCTGCAAAGGCGCAGCACGCCATTCGAGGTTGCCCTTGTCGAGGAACGGCTCGCGGCAGAATTTCCGGAGGCCGGGACCGAGGATCGTCTGCACGTCTTCGTGCAGCAGGCCGGCATCCAGCAACTGGCCGATGACGAAACCGAGACCGCCGGCCGCGTGGAAATGGTTCACGTCCGCCATCCCGTTCGGGTACACGCGAGCGAGCAATGGCACGGCGCGCGACAGCTCCGAGAAGTCCTCCCAGTCGATCACGATGCCGGCCGCCTTTGCGATCGCTACGAGGTGGATCGTGTGGTTCGTCGAGCCCCCCGTGGCAAGCAGGCCCACGATCGC